>JAZKYL010000157.1:0-8465 GCA_045612105.1 Eubacteriales bacterium | reverse complement strand
GGTTTCGGGTGTGTAGGAAACTCTTTTGATTAAAGAGTTTCCAACTAAACTTGCAACACGATAGCAGTAAGGCTTAGATTAAAATCCTCACGGTTTTATGAAACGAAATGGCTACATTTTAATCCTTTTTGCGGGGAGGTTTTTGAAGAGCTCGAGAAACTTTTTTTCAAAAAGTTTCTCGAACGCGCCTCCCCCGCGTCCCCGATAAATCAAAATTTGAAGTGTGGTCTGAATAGTTTTCGCGATTTTAATTATTCTTTATCTTATAATAATTCATCAGACATCCCGCAAGAAGGATCTGCTTTTCTTCCTCGGTGAGTCCCTTGATATAGAGGGTTATATCCTCGACCTCACCCGACTTGCGAATGACTTTCGCGGAGAACTCCTCAACACCTCCGGCTATCGCTTCTCTGATGCCGCTGACGAACACGCAGTCGCCTGTTTCATATTCAAACTTGGCGTCGGGGGCGAGGGTGAAGGGCATAATACCCCAGTTGATGCAGTTGGAGCGATAACGCTTGGTGGCAAATTCGTAACAAATGTTGCCAAATCCTCCAAGCACCTTCTGGCAGGATGCCGCCTGCTCACGTGCCGAGCCGTCACCGGGCTTGTTGGCGAAAACGCAAGAGCCGAGCTGGGTGTTTTTGACAAGCTCATCAGCCTTTCCAACCTTGGAGAGAGCCGTCATCAGCTTTTCGCTTGCCTTGCCGTCGCGGCGGGCTGCCTCTTCCTCGGCAACGGATTTGGAGAGTCCAACGTATTCGGGAACGCGGCGGGAGAGAGTAAATTCCGCAAGACGGCGGGGATTTGAGCGGAGAGAGCTTGTCTCGCCCGAGGGAATAAGCTCGTCGGTGGTGGTAACGGGATCGTGAATTACTGCCGTCAATTCAAGAAGGAGATTGTCCGAAAGCTCATACTGATCGGGCCAGCTTGTGATGTTGGGACCCAATATCAGATCAACGTCGGGATCGGCTTTGCCGTAACCGTAATAAACTCGCTTTTCGTAGACAGACTTGTCAAATTCGTATTCGATGGGATTATAATCGTACTCAATATCGGTTGCGGGGGTGATCTTACCGCCCATAGCCGCGGTTGCCGCGATAGAACGAGCATCCATAAGAGCTACACCCGAAACCTGACCCTCACCGGGCTTGCTACCCTCGCGGTTGGGGAAGTTTCTGGTGGTGTGGCGGAGAGAAAGACCGTTGTTTGCGGGAACGTCGCCTGCGCCAAAACAAGGACCGCAGAAGGAGGGCTTGATTACTGCGCCGTTGCTGAGAAGCTCTGCCGAAACACCTGCTTTCGTCAGTGCGAGAGAAACGGGAATGCTGGTGGGATAGACCGACAGATTGAAGTAGGAGTTACCCACGTTGCCGGTTGCGAGAATGTCACTTGCCTCTACGATGCTGTCGAACATACCGCCCGCGCAGCCTGCGATGATACCCTGATCGGCGAGGACGCTTCCGTCAGCTTGCACCTTGGATACAAGATCAAGATCGCACTTGGGAAATTTCACCTTCGCCTCTGCCTCCACCTTTGCGAGAATTTCCTTGGCATTTGCGAGAAATTCCTTTATGGTGTATGCATTTGAGGGATGGAAGGGAAGGGCGATCATAGACTCCATCGCCGAAAGATCGATCTCGATCATCGAGTCATAGTATGCCACGCCCTGAGGCTTCAGCTCCTTATATTCCTCGGGTCTGCCATGAACGGCATAGTGCTTTGCGACGATTTCATCTGTCTCCCAGATAGAGGAAAGGCAGGTGGTCTCGGTGGTCATAACGTCGATGCCGTTTCTGAAATCGATAGGAAGATTCTTCACACCGTCGCCCACGAATTCAAGCACCTTGTTCTTGACGAATCCGTTTCCAAATGTCGCTCCAACGAGGGCGATAGCCACGTCGTGAGGACCTATACCTTTTCTGGGCTTGCCCGTCAGGTGAACCAGCACCACCTCGGGTGCCTTTATGTCGTAAGTATCCTTGAGAAGCTGCTTAACAAGCTCGGGACCGCCCTCACCGACACCCATAGTGCCAAGCGCGCCGTAACGGGTGTGGCTGTCGGAGCCGAGAATCATCTTGCCGCATCCCGCAAGTTCCTCGCGAGCGTAGGAATGGATGACAGACTGATTTGCGGGTACGTAGATGCCGCCGTATTTCTTTGCCGCCGAGAGACCGAAAACGTGGTCGTCCTCGTTGATAGTTCCGCCCACCGCGCAGAGCGAGTTGTGGCAGTTGGTCAGCGCGTAAGGCAAGGGGAATTCGGTAAGACCGCCGATACGCGCGGTCTGAATGATTCCAACGTAGGTGATGTCGTGGGAGACCATAGCGTCGAATTTGATCTTCAACGCGCTATCATTTCCCGACGTGTTGTGAGCGTTAAGTATGCGGTAAGCGATAGTGTTTCGTCTCGCCTCTGCCGCCGAGACCGAGGAAGACTCAAAAACTCTGCCATCCTCGTAAAAAACGCCGTTTTCATGTAATTTGATCATATTGACCTCCGGGTATTGCTGAAAAATAAAAATACATCATTATTATACTATATAATGGCGCTTTAGTCAAGTGAAAAGTTGCAATTTTTTGCGGTTTTTTTGTGATTTTTTACGGATTTTTTGCGGTGGTCCTATCTGCTCCGTAGGGCTTTTTTTCTTCGCTTTTAAAATGCAAATTTACTTGACAAATGTGGGCAGTTGTGGTAAAATTAAAATAGGTGTATATTGTTATTTTGACTTAATACGTTAAATAAATGTTAAGGAGATTAGAATGCATCTCGAAACCTGTAGATCCTGCGGCGGCGAGCTCGACCGTCAGGGGAATTATTACGTCTGCCGATTTTGCGGCAACAAATGGATGATAGATGCCGCCGAGGACGTCCACGTAGTGGACAGAGCCAACGCATGGGCAGCTCTTCGCGACTGCGACTTTGAAAAAGCCGCGGAGCTCTTTGAAAACATCATTTTCAAGGATAAAAATAACCACGAGGCATACTGGGGCAGAGCTCTCGCTCTCGCGGGTATCATCTACGTCACCGATTTCCACGAAAATAAGCGCGTTCCCACCTGCAATAACATCAGCGAAAGCTCCTTTTTGGAGAGCCGCGACGTGAACAAGGCTATCGAACTGGCACCCTCCGATATTGCCGACTCGTACCGAGCGCAAGCCGAGAAGATCGAGGCAATACGCGCCGAGTGGGTGAGAAAAGCCCGAAAAGAGCCGCCTTATGACGTCTTTATCTGCTTCAAGGACAGCGACCGCGAGGCGGGAGTAGAAAGAACCTCCGACAGCTTTTCGGCGCACGAGCTTTATATTGCTCTGAAATCAGAGGGATATAAGGTCTTTTTCAGCCGCGTCAGCCTGAGAGATAAGGTGTCGGAGCACTACGAGCCATACATATATAACGCGCTCAAGACCGCCAAGGTCATGATAGTTTACGGCGAAAAGACCGACTATTTCAGCGCGGTATGGGTCAAGAACGAGTGGTTGCGATTCAGAAATATGATCGAGAGCGGAGACAAGCCAGAAAACAGCCTTGTCGTTGCCTACAAGGGCATCGACCCCGCCGATCTGCCCACGGGTCTGCGTTCGAGACAGTGTATGAATGCCGCCGAATTCACCTTTTTCGACGATCTGAAGGCGCATATAAAGAGCGTTATTAAGGCATCGCAGGTAAAGCCGAGCGTAACACCTCCCAAGCCTTCGGAGGAGCCGATAAAGCCTGCAAATTCCTACGTGCCTCGCCCCGAGGTGCAAAAAGAGCCCGTAAAGAGGCAGGAGCCGCCTAAATCCGCTATCCCCGAGGAGCATTTTATGAGCCCCAAGGCGAAAAAGATAGCCATAGTTGCCGCCGTTCTTGCCTTAGCTATAATATTCGGCATCGCCGCGCCAAGTCTCTTCGTTAACGAAAAGACTCCCGACGTGCCCGTTGAAATACATACGCAAGCCGGGACGGTTCAAGCCCCCGATACTACCGAGTACTACGATCCCTACGAGACCGAGTATAGCTCGACCGTCGAAGAAACACATGACGAGCCCGAGGAGACTACACAGGCTGTTCCCGAGTACGACGAGCAGCTTTCGATCGACGGTATGACCTTCTATCTCAACGATGATAAGAAGAGCTATACCTTGTACCGCGGACCGTACAATGTCGCAGAAGTGGTCATTCCCGAGACCTGCAGCGGTCTCCCCGTGACCGCTATAGCCAAAGAAGCCTTCAGAGATCGCCAAAGTTTGATCAGCGTTACTATCCCCGACACCGTGGTAAGCATAGGCAATCTTGCCTTTTACAGCTGTAATCAACTTGTCAGTATCACTCTGCCCGACGGTGTTGAGAGCATTGGTGAGGGTGCTTTCCGAGAGTGTAAAGTTCTTGGAAGCGCGTATCTCGGAAACAATTTAACGGTTATAGAAAGCTCTGCTTTCCAAGGCTGTACAAGTCTTGCAAGCATCAATATTCCCGAGACTGTCACATCCATCGGGGATTATGCTTTTAAGGACTGTTCTTCGCTTTCGAGTGAGATAACTCTGTCCGACGGAGTCATCTCCATAGGCAAAGAAGCTTTTGACGGTTGTGTTGCTATAACCAAGGTTACTTTGGGTTCGGGCATTAAGACTATTGGTGATGAAGCCTTCTACGGTTGCACCGCTCTTGCCGAGATAAACCTTCCCGAAGGACTTGAATTGATCGGTCGCTCGGCATTTTATAACTGTGACGGCATAAAGACTCTGACAATTCCCGAAAGTGTTACCGAGCTTGGACTTAGTGCATTCAGTCACTGTGATTCCCTTGAAAGCGTAGAGATATTGGCAAAGCTTTCGTCGATCAGCGGCAGTATGTTTTATAATTGCGCAAAGCTTGCGTCGGTAACGCTGCCCGAGACTGTTACTGAGATTGGATATCAAGCTTTTTATAATTGCCCTGTTGAGACTGTCGTATTCGAGGGAAGCTGGGAGCAGTGGGAGAATATTTCTTTTACGGACACGACTTTGAGAGGCTCTTCCGAAATCACCTGCAAAAAGCCTATGGGTGACCAGACCGATAAGCTGGTGTTCGTTGAGAATGACGACGGCGGATATACTGTTGAGAGCAACAACGGCGCTATGGGCGACGTAGTTATCCCCGCCACCTATAACGGCAAGCCGGTTACCGCTATCGGCGAGTATTGCTTCAATACTCAAAATTACCGATCCAAGATCACCTCTGTGACGATCCCCGACAGCGTTGCGTCTATCGGTAAATATGCTTTTAGGGATTGCGGACGTCTTAAGGCCGTGATCTTCGGCTCCGAGAGTAAGCTGAAAGAGATAGGAGAGTCAGCCTTTTATAATTGCGATAGACTTGAAAGCATAAATCTGCCGGGAGGACTGCAGACTATACCCAAGGAAGCCTTTTACAGCTGCGATTCGCTTGTCAGCTTTTCGATCCCCGGCGGAATTTTGACCGTTGGAGAGAATGCTTTCGCAAATTGCGTCAGCCTTGAGAGTATTACGTTCCCCGAAGATCTCGTAAGCATCGAAATAAGTGCTTTTTCGGGTTGTACAAGTATAAAGAATTTGGATTTGTCAAAAAAAGTAAATCTTAATTCAATAAGCAATAATGTTTTCTCGGGCTGTACGGCTCTTGAGTCTGTAAAGCTTCCCGAAGGCCTGGTTACTATAGGTAAAAACGCCTTTGACGGTTGCACGGCTCTTGTCAGCATTAACGTCCCCTCGTCGATCGAGTCTATCGGTAACGACGCGTTTAATGGCTGCGAAGCGTTGACATACAACGAAAATGACGGTATTCGCTATCTTGGAAACGAGGAAGACCTCTATCTCGTATTGGTAAGCACCGTAAGTAAGAGCCGTAGTGAATACACGATCCCTGCGGGTGTGAAAATGATCCTCCCCAATGCCTTTAAGGATTGTGCTATTACTACCGTCACCATTCCCGATAGCGTCGTAAGCATCGGAGAAAAAGCCTTTGAGGGTTGTAACAGTCTTGTCAGCATGACGCTTCCCTCGGTTTCAAGCCTCAAAACCTTGTTTAATAATTCCGTGCCTCAAACTTTGACAAGTATTACCGTTGTGGGCGATACGGTAAGCGCAAGCGCGTTCAAGGATTGCAAGTATATAACCGCCGTAACGATCTCGGAAAGCGTTAAGACTATTAAAAACTATGCTTTTGAGAATTGTACGGGACTTGTGAGCCTGACTCTCAGTGAGGGACTTGTGACTATTGAAGGCAGTGCGTTCAAGGGATGCGAAAAGCTTGAAGGAGTTACCATACCATCAAGCGTTGAGTCGATAGGCGGGTCCGCGTTTGAAAATTGCAAGGCTATGACGTTTGTTACCTTCGGCAACGGCGAAGACGAAAGCTGTCTTAAGCTTATCGAAATATACGCGTTTAAGGCATGCGCGGCTTTGACCGAGATAACTCTTCCCACAAGCCTTGAGACTATTAAGAGCGGAGCCTTTGAGGACTGTTCGGGACTCACACAGATGACCGTTCCCTTCGTCGGCGAAGGCAAGGACGGAAGCGGTTACGGATATTTCTATCATTTATTTAATAGATACGGCGGAAGCCCAAGCGATATGCCCACGTCCTTGACGACCGTCAATATAACGGGAGGCGAAACTATTCGCAATAACGCGTTTAATGGCTGCTCCAGACTTCGTACCGTTACGCTTCCCGATACGTTGAAGCGGATTGAATCATACGCGTTCTCGAATTCCGGCATCAGCGGTATCAATATTCCCGAGGGTGTTGAGGAGATCGGTTCCTATGCGTTCAGCGATTGTTATTCTCTTACTTATATAAGCATACCCGATAGCATAGTAGCTATCGGCGGCGACGTGTTTAATAATTGCGGCAACCTCAACGGTTACGTTTACGGAAACGCGAAATATCTTGGTAACAGTAACAACAACTATCTCGTTCTCTGGAAGGGAACCGATAGCGGTATAACGTCGTGTACGGTTTCCGCTTCTACGAAGATAATTTGCTCGGGTGCGTTTAAGAATTATAAGAGCCTTTCGAGTCTGACCTTTGAAGAGAACAGCTCGCTTAAAACCATAGGAGCTTCTGCGTTCTACTATTGCAATGCGTTGAAGACCGAAATTGTCATTCCCGAGGGAGTTGAGGTTATTGGTTCAAGTGCTTTCTTGTACAGTTATATTACCTCTGTTACTCTGCCCTCGACCTTGAAGACCCTTGGTGAAAACGCGTTCGAAAACTGCGTGAGCCTCAGTGAGGTAATTATGTCCGAAGGCATTGAGACCATAGGAAGGTCAGCCTTCAAGGGGTGCGAGGTTCTTGAGAGTATCGTTATTCCCACAACTGTTTGTGAAATTGGCGAATTTGTCTTTGCTGATTGCCGATCCCTTAAAAGTATTGTTGTAAGTGAAGGTAACGAAAGGTATCATTCCACGGATAATTGTATCATCGAGACCGAGACGAAGACATTGATATCGGGCTGTAAGACAAGTGTTATTCCCGATGACGGCAGCGTTACCGCTATTGCTGAAGGAGCCTTCTATTACTGTAGAGATCTTTCGGCTATGGTCATTCCAAAAAGCGTTACGTATATTGGACGCTCAGCCTTTTATAATTGTACTTCTCTGATGTCAGTGATCTTTGCCGCTCCAACGGGCTGGTGGTGCTCCACCGATCCCGAGGCGACCACGGGAACAGGCTTCTCGGAAGCAGGTCTTTCTAACAGTGAAACCTCCGCAACCTACCTCAGATCTACCTATAGTGAATATTACTGGTTCCGCGAAGTGCCCGAAGATGAGACCGAAGATACTACCGAAACAGAGTCATTGACCGAGCCTGAAACAGAGTCGTTGACCGAGCCCGAAACAGAGTCATTGACTGAGTCCGAAACAGAGTCATTGACCGAGCCCGAGCCTGAAGAGACGACAGAACTCGATGATTGGGAAATGGGGCCCCTTCCTTCCTGATTAAATTTCTTTTTGAAAATTGCCCACCGAATCGAGTCGGTGGGCTTTTGTATTATTATAAGTTTTTGACTTGCAAAAAGCTGTGAATTGTGCTAAAATATAATCATCAAAGCTGTTCAGTCTGTGATTCAAATTTTGATTTGTCGGCCGACGGGGACGCGGGGGATGCGTGCCTCCGGTGGGGATGCGGGTCGCTTTCTTGAAATGAAAACAGCAAACTCGCAAGCGAGATTTGCACGAGTTTGCAAGCAAACTCTGCTTGGCAAAGAACTTGCCCGCATTTTGGGTGCTCTAGTATGTGACCTGTTTTCAGCAAGCTGAAAACGGATTTTTCGCTCCTGCGGAGCTAAAAAAATCCCTCACGATCCTTTCCCATTGAAAGGGTGTTAAACCCAACCAAAGCGTTTATTTTAAAGCAAAATTCAACTAAGTTGAAGTAAGAAAATGTCTAGAAAAAGTCGGCTTTGCCGACAGGTGAGGGTGATTCTTAAGAGGGAGAGGATGTTGAAGATTTCAAAAAAGCGA
>JAZKYL010000156.1:0-20453 GCA_045612105.1 Eubacteriales bacterium | reverse complement strand
GGTCACGGGTGAACGCAACGCCGGTTCCACAGTTCTCGCCCATGTTTCCGAACGCCATTGCCTGTACGTTTACTGCAGTACCCCAAGAGTAGGGAATATCGTTGTCACGTCTGTAAACGTTCGCTCTGGGGTTGTCCCAAGAACGGAATACAGCCTTAACTGCGCCGAGAAGCTGCTCCTTAGGATCGGTGGGGAAGTCCTGACCGATCTTAGCCTTGTACTCAGCCTTGAACTGGTTAGCAAGCTCCTTAAGATCGTCAGCGGTGAGCTCTACGTCGAGCTTAACGCCCTTCTCTTCCTTCATCTTATCGATGAGCTCCTCGAAGTACTTCTTACCGACTTCCATAACAACGTCGGAGTACATCTGGATGAATCTACGGTAGCAGTCGTAAGCCCAACGAGCGTTGCCCGACTTTGCAGCCATGGTTTCAACAACGTCTTCGTTAAGACCAAGGTTAAGAATGGTATCCATCATACCGGGCATGGATGCGCGTGCGCCGGAACGAACGGAAACGAGAAGGGGGTTTTCGAGGTCACCGAACTTTTTGCCTGTGATCTCTTCCATTTTTACGATGTATTCCATGATCTGAGCCTGGATATCATCGTTGATCTTTCTGCCGTCCTCATAGTACTGAGTACAAGCCTCTGTGGAAATGGTGAAGCCCTGGGGAACGGGGAGACCGATGTTGGTCATCTCTGCGAGGTTCGCGCCCTTACCGCCGAGGATCTCACGCATGTTTGCATTACCTTCTGTAAAGAGGTAACAATACTTCTTTGCCATTGGATTTGTCCTCCATATATAAAAAATTTTTTACCGATTTTTTGCCGCAAAGACAATACACCTTAGTTGGATGGAGCTTGTCCACACCAAAAACGGCGCATATCTTATTCGCAACGTATATTATACCATAAAATTCTTGTTTTTGGAATAGTTTGAAGAAAAAAAGATTCTCTTAAAAATGTAACTTTATTGTGAACAATTAGACAATGTTACAAAAAGATTTGACAAATTCAATTTTTTATAGTATAATTTAGTGAAAGTTGATAAAAGAGCCGGTTTTGCGCCGAGGGTCAGTTTGACACCCCGTGTTTTGCAAAAGCGGCGGTTTTGCGTTCGAGTTATTACTACAACCGGTTGTCGACAAATCGTCGACAACTAAAAAAATTATTTACTATCGTAAATTATTTATTGACAAATGATCGCTTTTATGGTATTATTAAAGTAGAAAGGCGGTGGGTATATGTATATTGATTACAGTAATCTTTGGAAATTGCTTATCGACAAAGGTATGACGAAATCGGATCTTATAGAATTGACAGGGATAAGCTCCCGAGTGTTGGCGAAGCTATCTAAAAATGAAATCGTGAACACTGATACCATAGCCAGAATATGCACGGCGCTTAATTGTGACGTTGGTGATATTATGGAATGCGTCAGCGAAAGCAGAATGTCGATCTATGCGTGCTACAAGCGGTTAGGTGAGCGTGATGGAGATAGCGATAGCTTCCGAATAATTCGGTTTTCTTTGAATGGGCAGCAATATAAGGTGTATGAGTCAAAGCATTCCGCTAATAGTGGTATAACCGTCAGATGCGGCGGGGAAGGATCTATACTTTGGGAAGAACCGAATAACGTAGGTCACATCAGGTGTACGCCTAAAATCACCTTTATGGGAAAGCCTGTGCGTGAAAAGGATGAGATAGTTATTGTTTTGATCAAGGGAAAACCCGGGTGTATTTGCGGTCTTGACGAAAACGGATTTGTTTCAAGCAGGAATGCTTTAAAAAAAGACACAGATATTTATGTTATGAGCGAGGCTGCGTTTAAGACCTTTGAGCTGAACGGAGGAAGAAGATATGATTAAGACGTCGATCAGGTTTTTTGACGATGTGCCTGTACGTGCCGTGTGGGATGAAAATGAGTCGAAATGGTTTTTTGCCGCGGTTGATGTTGCTTTTGCTTTGACGGACAGCAAAAATCCGAGATCATATTGGAATGCAATAAAAAACAGAAGACCTCAGTTGTCGACAATTTGTCGACAACTGAAATTGACGTCAAAGGACGGCAGGAAATATTTAACGGATGTTATTGATGAAAAAGGCATCGATATGCTTATTGCCTTAATCCCAAGCAAAAAAACCGAAATATTCAAAAAATGGATGGATAATATCGGTTCTACCGATGACGAAAAGAGCAAAGAAAAGGCGTATCAGCTTTTTGAGGGCGGATTTATTAATAATATTGAGGTTGGCACAATAAAGGGATTACAGCAGATACACGCATATATTTTCGGCGGTATATATGATTTCGCAGGTCAGATACGCACCAAAAATATAAGTAAAAGCGGGTTTATGTTCGCGAATTCAATGTTTTTGGAGGAAACGCTTTCAAAAATCGAAAAAATGCCCGAAAACACGCTTGAAAATATAGTAGATAAATATGTCGAAATGAATCTTGCGCATCCTTTTATGGAGGGTAACGGCAGAAGTACACGAATTTGGCTTGATCTTATATTGAAAAAGAATTTGTCGCTTTGTGTTGATTGGAGTACGATAGATAAAAAATCTTATCTTTCCGCAATGGAACGCAGTCCGATAGATGCGAACCCTATATACGGTCTGATAAAAAATGCGCTAACGGATAAAATTTTTGACAGGGAAGTATTTATGAAAGGAATAGATTATTCCTATTATTACGAAGAGAATGAATAAGAGGGACATAACCAATGGCTGATATTTTCGATATTTTTAAAAAGATAGAAAAGGAGCGCGACGATAAGGCGACAGCTCCCATAACCCACCTTGTGGTGGGGCTCGGAAACCCCGGCGACAAGTATTTTTACACCCGTCATAACGCGGGATTTTTGGCGATGGATTATATTTCGCAGAAATGCGGAGCGCAGGTCAACCGCTCCAAGTTCAAGGCGTTGGTTGGCGAGGCGACTATTGCGGGCAAAAGAGTTTTGCTTATGAAGCCCCAGACCTTGATGAATCTTTCGGGTGACGCGGTCATTGAGGCGGCGAATTTCTATAAAATTCCCGTTGAGAATATAATCGTGCTGTCCGATGACGTAAATCTTGACGTAGGACGCATGAGAGTGAGAAAAAGCGGCTCGGACGGAGGACAGAAGGGTCTGCGATCGATAATTACAAGAATGGGAAGCGATAAATTCCCGAGAATTCGATTTGGTGTGGGCAAAAAGCCTCATCCCGACTACGACATGGCGGATTGGGTGCTTGGAAACCTATCCGAAGAGGACAAAAAGGTTATTTTCGAGTGCTTTGTTACGTCCTATGAGGGGCTTGAAAAGCTCCTTTTGGGCGACGTCGACGGCGCGATGCAGATATGTAATTCGAAGAAGTAATCAGGGAGTCAAATTTTGATTTAACGGTGAGTTGCACTTTGCGATAGCCTCCCTCCGCGAGGGAGGGGGACCGCGGCGGGGTTCCCCGAAGCGAGTGTACGAGCTTTGGGGGTTCGCGCGATGCGGTGGAAGGAGCCTACGTGACAAAAAGCTTATATTTACTTCATTGCGACGCGTTCTCCCTCAGTCGCCTGCGGCGCCAGCTCCCTCCCGGAGGGAGCCTATCACGTAGTTCGCCTTACACCGCTAAATTGCAATTTATCATTTAATTTCGGAGGCAAAATGCCAAATATTTTAACTACCCCAATTCGCGCGGACAGGGAGTATATTCAGCTTCTTGAGACCGTGGAAAAATGCTTTCGCGACAAGTCCTTGCCTATCCTTGCAAGCGGTCTTTCGGGCGGCGCGGGAGATGCTCTGACCGTCTGCCTTCTTGAGGACACAAAAGGGAAGAGAAAGCAGCCCACACTGATAATCTGCTCCGAGGAAAAAGAGTGTCAGAAGCTACGTCGTGACCTTGAGCAGTTCGGTCTGTGCTCCGCGTTCTTTGTGGCGCGAGATCTTACTTTTTATAATATAACCGCCTCCCATGAGTTTGAGCATGAGAGGCTTAAAGTCTTGTCGGGGCTGCTTTCGGGCGGTCTTGACGCGGTCATTACCACTCCTGACGTGGCATTGGGCTACACCATTCCCCCCGAGGTTTTGAAAAAGAACATAATCCAAATCGATTATGACACCCGTATCGAACCCTCCGATCTTGCGAAAAAGCTTGTCTTGGCGGGATATTCTCGCGTAGATATGGTGGAGGTCGCGGGACAGTTTGCACTGCGCGGCGGCATCGTTGACGTCTATCCGCCAAACGGCAGCTTTATCTGCTCCGACGGTGAGAAGAGAGAGGGGAGCTTCCCTCTGCGAATCGAATTTTTCGACGACGAGATCGACAGAATGGGAATTTTTGATTCCGAAACGCAGAGGCTTTCCCAAAACGTGGAAAGTGCCTCCTTTGCCCCCGCAAGGGAAATGCTGGTCAGCGAAGAGGCGAGAGGTGAGATCGAAAAGACTATACGCGAAAGATACAAAAAGTCAAACGACGAAAAGGTTTGCGAGGCTCTCACACGAGAGATCGCGGCTTTGTCGGGCGATCTTGCCGACGTGGGATTTTTAGACAAATATTCGGTCCTTGTCTATCCCGAAAGATGCTGTCTGCTCGACTATTTCGACGAAAAAACGCTGGTGCTTATTCGCTCCACCGCCGCGGTAAAGGATCGCTTGAAGGCGGAAAAATGGCACGAGAACGAGAACATCAAGGAGCTCATTGAGGGCGGAACTATCTCGGGAAAATACGCGGAATACTCGAAACCCGAGGATTATCTTGAATTTTTCTGTGACAAGCAGGTCACAGTTCATTTGAATTCACTGTCGGGCGGACTTTCGGGCAAGAGACTTTCGGGAATGTTCGGATTCCGCACCCGTCAGCCCGTCACCTACGTTGAAAATCTCAATCTGCTTTGCGAGGATCTGGTCAGCTATCAGCACGGCGGCTATAAGGTCATCATAATGACCGAAAATGAGACCGCCGCAAACAATCTTGCGGGACTTTTGCGCGATACCGATTTTACACCTGTGGTCAGCTCGGGCGAGATCGGGGATATTGGTGAGCTTCAGCAGAAGATCGTATATATTACTTGGAAAAAGTCGATCGGCGGCTATGAGCTGATCACTCCGAGAATTGCGGTGATCTCAACCGAGGGCGGACGCTCGTCGGGCGGTCTTCACGCTTCGGGAAAGGCAAAGAGACGGAGCAAAAAGCGTGATGACGCAAAGGCGATCTTGTCCTATGCCGAGCTTGAGGTGGGCGACATCGTGGTTCACGAGACCTACGGTATCGGACGTTATCTCGGCATTGAAAACATCAAGATAGACGGTGTCAGCCGCGATTATATCAACATTCAGTACGCGGGCTCGGACCGTCTCTGCATGCCGGTTGAAAAGCTTGATCTTGTGTCAAAATATATCGGCGCGCATTCTGACGACGGACTTGTCAAGCTCTCGAAAATGGGCGGCGATCAGTGGAAAAAATCAACCGCAAGAGCTAAAGGTGCGGTGCGCGAGATGGCGAAGGATCTTATTAAGCTTTATGCCGAGAGAGTGCGCCGCCCCGGCTACGCATTTGACCCCGACGACGATATGCAGAGGAGCTTTGAGGAGTCCTTCGACTACGACGAGACCGACTGTCAGCTCGACGCGATCACCGATATAAAGCAGGATATGATGAACCCCACGCCGATGGACCGTCTTCTTTGCGGAGACGTTGGCTACGGCAAGACCGAGGTTGCCTTCAGGGCGGCATACAAGGCGGTGCTTTCGGGCAAGCAGGTTGCGATACTTGTGCCCACAACTATTCTGGCTCTCCAGCATTTCCAGACGGCGCAGAGCCGAATGAGAAATTTTGCGGTCAACATCGATATGATATCACGTTTTCGTACTCCGAAACAGGTGGAGCAGTCTCTTCGCCGACTTGAGAGGGGAGACACCGATATTATAATCGGTACTCACAAGCTGCTTGGCAAGGAGGTCAAATTCCACGATTTAGGTCTCCTTATCGTTGACGAGGAGCAGAGGTTTGGCGTGGCGCAAAAGGAAAAGCTGAAGCAGATAGGCGGCAACATCGACGTTCTGACCCTTTCGGCAACTCCTATTCCGAGAACGCTGAATATGGCTATGGGCGGTATTCGTGACATATCGCTTCTTGACGAAGCCCCCGGAGACCGATTGCCTGTGCAGACCTACGTTCTCGAATACGACGATCTTATTATATTTGAAGCTATCCGCAGGGAATTGCGCCGTGGCGGACAGGTCTTTTATATCCACAATTTCGTTGAATCCATCGACCGTGTGGCGGCGCATATCTCCGAGCAGATACCCGAGGCAAGAGTGACGGTTGCTCACGGTAAGATGGACAAAGAGGAGCTTGAGGATATATGGAGCAGGATGCTTTCGGGCGAAATTGATATTCTCGTTTGCACCACTATTATCGAGACGGGAATCGATGTTCCAAACGCAAACACACTGATAGCAGACTGCGCCAATCGATTGGGGCTTTCCCAGCTTCATCAGCTGAGGGGACGCGTGGGTCGATCCTCTCGCCGCGCCTACGCTTATTTCACCTACCCAAAGGATAGGGGAATATCCGAGATCGCTCAAAAGAGGCTTGAAGCTATAAAAGAGTACGCCGAGTTTGGCGCGGGATTCAGAATTGCCTTGCGTGATATGGAAATTCGCGGCGCGGGCAATATTCTCGGCGCAGAACAGCACGGTCATCTTGAGGCTATCGGTTATGATCTTTACATCAAGCTGCTGAACGATGCGGTGCTTGAGGAGAAGGGAGAAAAGCCGAAGCCGAGAGTCGAGTGTGTGGTAAGCTTTGCTCACGATGCTCACATTCCCGACAAATACGTCCGTTACCCCGGTCAGAGAATGACTCTTTACAAGAGGATCGCGCTTATTCGCAATCAGTATGATGCCGACGATATAGCCGACGAGCTGCTTGACCGTTTTGGCGATATGCCACAGAGTGTGGATAATCTGCTCAGGATCTCACTTATCCGCGCTATGGCGGAGGACATCGGGTTCAGGCAGGTCACGGAGGCAAACGGAGAGATACGTTTTTATCAGTCGGTTGCCGATATGGAGGTTTTCAGAGAGCTTGCCTTTATCACGGGTGGCAGACTGCGTGTTATTGTCGGCTCGGGTGAGAGTATCGGCGCCATAAAATTAAAGCCGAATGAGAATTCGATCATTACAGTTCACAGAATGTTTGAAAAATATCTTGAATCTGTACAAAATGGCGAAAAAGATACGGAATAATTGGGTGGTATAATATTAAAATGTGATTTGTTCACTTTCTGTCAACAGCGACAGAAAACGAACCAAAAGAACGCCGCTTAAGGTGGAGAGGGTTTCGATTTCAAAAACGCAACAAGTCGCATTTTTGAAATTCTCAACATCCTCTCCCCTTTAAGGATCCCCCTCGCCTGTCGGCAGAGCCGACAAAATGAGGTGAATTTTAGTTGACTTAGTTAATCTTAGATTTTTGATTTTTATCCGGAAAGGAATACTTATAAATGAGAAAAATCGCAAAATCAATAGCGGTGATATTGGCTTTGAGCCTGCTTTGCTGCTTTTTCGTTTCGTGCTCGTCCTACGGCAAGCCGATAATGACTCTGGCTGACAAAAGCGTTTCGGTCAACACCTATCAGCTTCTGCTGTCAAGAATGAAGAGCAACGTGGAGACATATTACGAAAACGCTACTAAGGATTCCTTCTGGGATACCAAAATATCTCTTGACGGCTCGACCTACGGAGATTATTTCGAGGCAAGCGTACTTGAGCAGGCAAGCCTTTATCTTACAGCGGAATATCTTTTCGACCGCAACGGCCTTGTTCTTGAGGACGAGAGAGTGCGGAAGGTAGATGAGCTTATGGCGAAATTGGTTGAGCTTAAGGGCTCGAAGAACAATCTCAATGCCGATCTTAAGCAGTACGGCGCAAACTACGACACTCTCCGCGCCCTTTACATCCTTGAAACCAAGATCGATATGCTGAAGGATCATTTTTTCGGTGACAAGGGAGAGCTGATCTCTGCCGAAGACAAGGATAAATATCTTGAAGAGAATTACGTTGCCTTCGGGCAGATATTTATTCCTTCTTATTATTACGTTCAAGTAACAGATAAGAACGGCGATCCCGTTTACTATATTGACGAGAAGTATTCCGCAATAGCTTACGACAAGGCGAACGGAGTTACCAAGCTCAATGAGTTCGGTCTTGTTGACAAGGACAGCTTCGGTAATGAGATCTATTACGCAGAGGACGGCAGCATTTGCTACGACAAGGTAAACGGAATTCTCGGTTACGTCAAGGACAAGGATGACAACAAGGTTGCGGAAGGCTACGACGACGCAACCAAGAAGGAGCTTTTCGCGAAAGCCGAAAAATATGCCAATGACTGCGACGGCGATATGGATAAGTTCCTTGAGTATTGTGAGATATATGACAGCGGCGAGGGCGAGCATAACGGCGAGGCGATGTATCTTTTTGCCGAGAAGGGGTATTACAGTCTCTTCGGTGAGGCATCAAGCTATCTTGACACTATCGCGGAAGAGCTTGTGGGTATGGACGTCGGAGATTGCGCCATGATCGAGTCGGGTTACGGCTATCACGTGGTCTGCAAATACAAGATGACGAGCGGAGCTTACGATGACGAGGAGCAGAAGGATACTTTCCTTGACTTCTACGACAATCTTATCGGACAGCTCTTTGAAGAGGAGTGCAAGAAGCTTGAGTCACAGATAAAGCTGGACACCGAGGCTCTCGGAGAGGCTCCCTCTATCAAGGACGTTCCTTCCAACTCACTTTATTGATATTTTTGAAGAAATTTAAGGTTGTTTGTAATGAAAAACAGATTATTTAAAAGGTTAGTCGCCGCAGCGGCAATAATACTTGCACTTGCGAGCTTTTTGTCGGCTTTTTCAGCCTGCGACGTGAGAAAAAAGGTAGAGGACCCGATATTTGAGTGTGGCGAGAGCAAGATGCCCCTATTTTTCTACGAATATATGCTGTCGCAGAAGAAGGGCGAGCTGGCAAGCGCGAAAAATGACGTTAAAAGTGAAAAGTTCTGGTCGACGGTGACCGAAACGGGTGAAACGTACGAGGAATATTACAACCGCGAGGTGCTTGAGAACTGCAAATTGTATTTTGCGGCATCGGTGATATTCGACAGAAAAGGACTCAAGCTCCCCGAGGCTACTATTGCCGAGATAGACGAATCTATCGAGTTCCTTCTCGATTACGATGCCGACGGCGACGTGGAAAAATTCAATTCTCTCATAGCAGAGTTCGGTGTTGATAAGGACGAGCTGCGCGAGTGCTACGTAATACTTGCTAAAAAGGACGTGGTTTTGGCATCTCTCTACGGAAGTGACGGTTCTTTGGTGGCGGACAGCCTGAAAAATGAATATTACAAGGATAATTACTTCCGCTTCAAGCAGATACTCTTCAGAAACTATTATTATGAGTATGAGACCGACGAGTGGGGACATGAGATCTATTTCGATCCCGAAAAGGGAAAGCCCTTATACGACAAGGAAAACGGTGAGATCCGCTTCGACGAGGACGGATATTATATTAAGGACAAATTCGGCGAGACGATCTATTTCGACGAAAACGAAGAGGCTATATATGACACCGAAAAGGGTGAGAGATCGGCAAAGCTTGATGACAAGGGGGAGGCGATAACTCACGATTATTCCAAAGCCGAGCTTTCAGCAAGGCTTGAAAAGGCAAATGGTCTGGCGGAGTCGATAGAAAAGAAGAATTTTTCCTATTTCGAATCCGAGCTTGAGAAGATGATCAAAGCGGAGGATCTTGGAAACAGCTATCCCGAGGGCTACTACGTCAGCGATCTTGAAAGCGCAAGCTACAAGAAATTTGAGTATATGAACGATATCCTGGCTCTGCTCAAAACCATGGAGGTCGGTGAGGTAAGACTTCATATAAGCGACTTCGGCTACCACGTTATTATGAAATACGACCTTGACGACGGCAGGTTTTCCGACGGTGAGTATGCCGAATGGTTCAACAGCTTTAATTCGTCTCTTGTGTCCGAAATGTTCGACGGAGAGCTTAAAAAGGTGTTGCCCGATATCTCGGTCAATGAAGAAAATCTTGCCAAAGCAAGATCTGTAAAGGATATGGGTATCAATTATAATTACTGATATTAATGAAAAAACGAGCTGTTTTCCAAAATGGCTCGTTTTTTTGCGGAAAATATAGTTTATAAAAGATGATTTTGCTGTTGACGAAACGCAAAAAATGTGATACAATTATAATGAAGAATTATATGCAGTTCGTTGGGAGGCGCAAAATGACCTATAACGAAATAATCAGCAGATTAAAGGATACCCCCGCTTTTCACGCGGTAGATGAAATGCTGAATGAAATAAAAGAGGACGTTGCCGCGATCAAGCAGAGAGACCCCGCCGCAAAGAGCGATCTTGAGATAATTTTGCTCTACTCGGGACTTCACGCTATTCTTGCGTACAGAGTTTCACATAAGCTGTATCTTGGCGGTCATACATTTTCGGCAAGAGCGGTGAGCCAGATGGCGAAGTTCTTTACGGGAATTGAGATACATCCCGGCGCGACGATCGGAAAGGGGCTTGTGATCGACCACGGTATGGGCGTGGTTATCGGTGAGACCACAGAGATCGGCGACGATTGCACTCTTTATCAGGGCGTTACTCTCGGCGGTACGGGTAAGGACGTTGGCAAACGTCACCCGACCATCGGAAATAACGTTCTTGTAGGCGCGGGTGCCAAGGTATTGGGCCCGATAGTAATAGAGGACAACAGTAAGGTGGCGGCGAATGCCGTTGTACTTAAGGATATTTCCGAAAACTGTACCGCCGTGGGAATACCTGCTAAGGTGGTGCGTCAGGGCGGCAGAAAAGTTGACGACCTTGACCAGATACACATCCCCGACCCTGTTTCACAGGAGATCGCGAGACTTGAGGAAAAGCTTAACGCGCTCACTCTTTCTCTCGATGAATTGAGAGACGCTCAACCTAAAAAAGTAAAGAATGCCATTGACGGCAAGAATAAGAAAGGCAGATAAGCTATGAATTATATACTTTATAATCCTAAGGCTAACAACGAGAACAACGACCTCAATATCATCACCGCCGATGACGGAAACGATAAGATGGCGGTTGAGAAGATAAACCTTCTCGATCTTGACGTTCCCGCTTTTTGCGAGAGACTTAATGAGAGCGACAGAGTGCTTATCTGCGGTGGAGACGGAACTCTTCATCATTTCGCAAACAACTCCTACGGAGTTGATTTTCCTTGCGCGGTCTGCGTTCTTCGCTCGGGCACGGGAAACGATTTTCTCAATGATATCGGTCAGTATGACGGCAAGGATCTTATTGATATAAGACCCTATCTCAAGGATCTTCCCATAGTTGAGGTCAACGGGAATAGCCGCCGCTTTATCAACGGCGCGGGACTTGGCGTTGACGGCGCGGTCTGCCACGGTGTTGAGGACTATAAAAAGTCTCATCCCAACAAGAAAGCGAATTACACTCTTATTGCCTTGAAGGAGCTTGGTTTTAACTATAAGCGTCCCACGGGAAGAGTTACAGTTGACGGAGTGGTGCACGAATATACCGATATTTGGGCGGTGTCCACCATGAAGGGTAAGTATTACGGCGGCGGAATGATGATCTCTCCCGATCAGGACAGAGACAGCGGACTTGTCAGCGTAATGGCTATGCACGGCGGCTCCAGAGTCAAGACTCTCAGCGTGTTTACCAAGGTCAAAAAGGGTACTCACGTAAAACATACGGAAATGGTTGAAATATTTGAGGGATACGACGTAAAGGTAGAGTTCGACGCTCCCTGCGATCTCCAGATAGACGGCGAGGTCGTTACGGGTGTTACTGAATATTGCGTAAAATGTGAGAGACGTCCCGAGATTCTGCCCGAGGTTGAAGAAGTAGAGGGAGTTACCGTTTGATATTCTAAAATATCTTGATTCGGAATGAAAAATATGGAAAATCAAAATATCTGTCAGGAGGCTTGCGACGGCGCGGCTTCTTTGACTGTGTCGCCCGAGGACGCGGTGTTTATTGCCGTTGAGCTTGGCGAGCATATTATGCGGAGCGGCGGTGAGATAAGCCGAGCCGAGGACACGGTAAGCCGTATTTGTAAGGCTTACGGAGCGGTCACGGTTGACGTGACGGCGATAATGTCGGTTATCGTTCTTACCGTTGATTTCGGTGGCATAAGCATCAATACCTCGCGCCGAATAACCGAGATCGGTTCGCACAATTTAGGAAGATTATCGAGACTTAATAATCTTTCAAGACAAATATGCAGCACTCGCCCGACAAAAGCGGAGTTTCTTGAAAGACTTGATGATATAAGCAAAAGCTCGCGCGTAGGACTTCCCGTAAGCATCATCGGCGGAGTGCTTGCGGCGGCGGGATTTGCTTTGTTTTTCGGCGGAGACCTGCTTGACGCGCTCTTCTCGGGACTTATCGCGATACCGATGACTTTACTGCTCGGCTATCTTCTCAATACCCGAATGAACAATATCATAGCTAAATTCGTGGTCTGTTTTATGGGCGGCGTCTTTACTATGCTGATAAGCAAGACCGGGCTTGAGTGTAACGTTGACAAAATTATGATAGGAAACATAATGAACGTTATTCCCGGTGTTTTGCTTGCCAATTCCTTCAGAGATCTCTTTAGCGGAGATATTATGTCGGGATTTTTCAGAATGTGCACAGCGGTTCTTGATGCCATAGCGATCGCTTTCGGATACGCGGTGGCGATCCTCACCTTTGGCGGTGTTTCCTTCATTGGCGGAGAAAACTGGGGAATCGTTATGATACTGATCGCCTCCACCGTGGGAACTATGGGCATCATATTGCAATTCGGCATTGAAAAAAGAGTTATTTTGTGGGCTTTGATATCGAGCATTTTGTGTTGCGCGGCATATGAGATCTCGGCTATGCTTGGCGCGGGATTCTTTCTGTCCTCGTTTATCGCGTCTGCAGTGGCGGCGGCATATTCCGACCTTATGGCGCATCTTGTCAAGGTGCCCGCAACGGTTATGATAATTCCCGGTATCGTTCCTCTCGTTCCGGGAGGCAGACTTTACTACACTATGCTGGGAGCGGTCAATGAGAATATGAGCCTTTTTTCGGAGAACGGCTCAGCCGCTTTGCAGATAGCGGCGGGGCTCGCCATCGGAATCATAGCGGTAACGGCTATATCGCGGCCTTTAAACGCTAAAATCATTGAGTTGAGCCACAAAAAGCACAAGTGACGTTTAAAAAAGATAATTATTAGTTTAGCATTTTGAAAGGAAATAAAGATTATGGAGCATTTAAAGGGTAACGCTATCGTAGGTCAGTCAGGAGGACCTACAACCGCGATAAACGCGACACTTGCCGGAGTTATCAGCGGAGCTATGAGCTCGGAGTATATCGGCAAGATCTACGGTATGAAAAACGGAATCGACGGTCTGCTCTCTGACAACGTTATCGAGCTTAACGGCTATTTTAAGGACAGCGCGGATTTCGAGCGCCTCAAGAGAACGCCTGCGGCGGCTCTCGGCTCTTGCCGCAGAAAGCTTCCTCGTGAAAATGATGAAAAGTATTCGGAGACCTTCGAAAAGATCATCGAGATCTTCAAAAAATACGACATCAGATATTTCTTCTACATAGGCGGTAACGATTCCATGGATACCGTTGCCAAGCTCTCGAAATACACCTCCGAGTGCGGATACGACGTAAGAGTTATCGGTGTCCCCAAGACTATCGACAACGACCTTTTGGGTACCGACCATACTCCCGGATTCGGTTCTGCGGCAAAGTATATTTCGGTTACTATGCAGGAGATGCTCCGCGATACGGCGGTATATACCGTAAAGGCTGTGACTATCGTTGAGATCATGGGCCGTGACGCAGGCTGGTTGACGGCTTCCTCGGCTCTCGGCAGACTTTTGGGGCTTCCTTATCCCGATCTTGTCTATCTCCCCGAGAGAGATTTTAATATGGAAGAGTTCTTTGAGGATCTTCAAGCGGCTATGGAAAAGAAGCCCAATATCGTGGTTGCGGTTTCGGAAGGCCTCAGATTTGCCGACGGCAGATACGTGGGCGAGTCTACTCAGGGCGGTGCTGTCGATGCCTTCGGTCATAAGTATCTTGCGGGCACGGGCAAGGCTCTTGAGCTTGCGGTCAAGGACAGACTCGGCTGCAAGGTTCGCTCGGTTGAGCTTAATCTTCCTCAGAGATGTGCAGCGCATATCGCCTCCGAGTGCGATATCGAAGAGTCCTTCGGTGTAGGTAATGCGGCGGTTTCCGCGGCTGCGCAGGGAGTCAGCCGTGAGATGATGGTCATTCTCCGTGACTGCGACGAGAAAGAAGAGTATTCAAGCGTTTTCGGTCATATGGATATCGATCTTATCGCAAACAAGACCAAGTACGTTCCCAAGCATTATATTAATGAAAGAGGAAATCAGGTCACCGACGAGTGCCTCAAGTACATTCTTCCCCTTGTAAAGGGTGAATGTTATCCCGAGTATCGCGACGGTCTCCCCGTATTTTTTGAGTTTTGAGCCGAAATTTGAATTGTTTGTAAACAATCGGAGTTGGGGACTCTCAAAAAGTATAATATTGTGCTATAATTTATACGTCGGGTAGCTTTTTTGCCCGAAAAATGAAAATTCAATTACCGCGAGCCATTTTTGGCGATTTTTGGTTGACACGGCAACGCTTTCAGCAGTTTTTTGCGAGGCGTTGCCGTTTTTTCTTCTCCCAACCGAAAAAGTCGGTCTTGAATAGGAGGAAAGGAGGAAAAGCATTATGACAGTTGAAAAAATACTCGTTCTCGCTGACAGTCAAACGCCAAATGAGGTTGGCGAGGAAGTGAAGATCGGCTGGATCTGTGACGTTGAAGGCAGAATTTTGACCGAAATACACAAAAAACAGGCAGATACGCTTATTTTGCCCACGGGCGGCGACGATGAGCTTGTTTTACCCGAGACCTATGCCAGAGTATATCTGCTTTATATCTCTGCGATGATAGAGTTTTCAAAGGGAAATTACGATGCGTTTACAAGAATAAACGCTGAATTTGAAAAGGCTTTTTGTATGTATGCCAGATATTTTATCAGACATAGGGAATAAATAGCACAAATAGAGGGAGGCTGCGGTAAGAATAATTAGTAATTAATCCTCTTGACAAAATATTGGTTAAGGTGTATAATTATGATAGGTATGTATTATTTACATATTACTATTCAGTTTTTGAAAGGTTGGTAAGATTATGTTACAATATGTTGCACCTGCGCTGGGTGGCATAGTGCTTGTTATCACACTCTTCAATATGGTAAAGGCACTTATCAGAGGATTCAAAAAGAGTCTTGGTTCTCTTATTGCCATCATTGCTGCCGCAATCGTTTCCGCGATTGTAACCTTGGCGTTGTGTAATCCCAATTCTGATCTCATCTTTTGGGCAGAGGAAGCCGCATTGGGGCTGATCCCTGCCGACGGTATAGCGGAGATATTAGCTATTGAAGAGCTTGAGCTTACGCTTGCGTACTATATCTCAATGATCGTGGGTCCCTTCTTCTTCCTCGTTTGCTATATTGTTCTGTCGATAGTGTTCTCGATAATAATGGCGATCATTGTGAAGCTGATCCCCTTGTTTAACAACACTAATGAGATCGTAAACAGATTTGGCGGTCTGGGAGTAGGACTTGTATGCGGACTTCTCGTCAGCGTTTTAGTGCTTTCTCCTATAGTCGGAACGCTAAGCTTGGTTAATGACGTTTCATACGACGTCGGTATGCACGACGAAGAGCTTGGAGAAATGGATCTCTCCATATATGAAAAAACCGGTTTTATGGTCGTATACAATTTGTTCTCCGGTGCCAATTATGAAGGCGAACGCGTGTCTCTCCGTACGGAAATGGACGCGGTGATAGAGCTTATCAACGTTTTTGGCGATATGGGCGGAGATTTCAGCGAGATAAATTCTGAACAGATCCAATCCCTTCGTTCCGTTGTAGCAACCCTTGATAAGTCTGCTCTTCTTAAGAATACCGTTGCGGGAGTTTTCTCGACTGCGGCAGAGAAGTGGACATCGGGTGAAAAATTCCTCGGTATCGAGAGCTTTGATGCCGGTGAGCTTCTTAATCCCGTAGTAAATCAGCTGTTGCTTGTATTTAAGACTACCGATAAGGACTGCGTAATTTCAGACCTTAACACTATGGTTGATATTTTTGACGTTGTCGTTTCGAGCGGAATGGCAGGCGATACCGATTATCAGACTATGCTCAACAAGCTTGGGGACGGAGTTGTTGCGGATCTGCTTGTGGCAACTAATCACAATCCCCGTATGATTCCCGTGGCAGATGAGATCACTAAGCTCAGCGTAAAGGCTCTTGCTTCTACTCTCGGAGTTCCTCAGAATGCCAACGAAAGATATAATATGCTTATGGATGACATTGCCGGCGATCTTAACGAAACCTACGGAATGACGGGCGAGGATAGATTTGTGGCTGTCAAGAATGAGCTTAGCAATGATTTGGATCATTACGGAGTTAAAATTGAGGGCTTGGCTCTCGATCACGCTACCGAGGGTATAATCAGCGACCTTGGTTCGATCTCGGACGTAAAGGGCGATGACGTTAAGGAATTTTTCATCGTATATAATATTGGTTCAAATGAAGCAAATGCTCAGCTGAGCGTAGGTGGAAATCTTGTAATGCTGGGAGCGAATAACAGCGGTTTTGTGATAAACGATGACGGAACCGTAAGCGTCAACGGTATTGTACTGAAGAGATACAATGCAAGTAATATCCGTTCTTCGGTTGCTTATACTATGGGTGCTCACAGCGTAGATATTGGTGATGCTGCATCGCTTGTAGACGCAGAGCATATGATCTCCACTATGTTGACTATCGAGGATATCTACTCGTATATCAAGCTTTACGGCAATTGCGCTGATGCCGAGAATGAAGCTAAAAAGGTTGGAGAGGTATTCGCTGAGATAGCAAGAGCTTTTGGCGATATAGACCTCGAGAACGTTAAGCCCGCCGATATTATGAACAAGATGGGTAACGTTTTTGACCTTATGAAGAATACCGAGGTGTTCGGCTCCGATACGACCAAGGCATTCCTGAAAATGATCTTCCAGTCAAACACTGTTTCGAATTCCATCGGACTCAGCCATACCGAGCTCAACAATTTTGCTGATAAGCTTAACGATTATGCCGATGAGAAGGATGGAGGATATTCAGACGCGACCGGAGTTGTTTCGGGTGCGCTGAATGCAATTGATAAAGCATCTGATAAAACCGCTACCCGTGAAGAGAAAACACAGGCATCCGAGAACATGATCAATAGCATTACCCATGAGAATAAAGAGATGATAAGCTCTATGGTCACCAGCAATATGGTTAATGATTTCGGTGTAGGTGTTGACAATACCGATACGGTATCCGAGTCCTTTAAGAACCTTATTAACAATATGGCTTCTTACAAGGATGGCGAGCATGCCGATGAGAATATTTCTTCCGAGGCTACTGCGGTAAGTAAGGTTCTTTCTCTTGCGACTAACGGTGCGGGTGACGGACCTATGTTCGACAGGGATGGTATTGAAGGTTCGATCGACTCCAGCTCTGAGGAGTTTATCAAGACTATGGTAGAATCCCAGGTCGTTATGGAAACGATCGCTCAGACCGTAGAAGGAATGGAGCATGGTAATAACCCCTACGGTATCACCTATGATACCGAGGAGGAAAGACAGGACGTTGCAGCCTCTCTTGAAAAATACTACGCTGATAACGCCGGAGAGGGAGACGAGGAGCTTGAAAAGAAGATTAAAGACCTCGCGCTCATAATGGACGTTGATATCGACCTCGAACAGTATAAAAATGCTTAATAAATAATCAAGCGTCCCGCCGAATTTCGGTGGGACGCTGAATTTTTATTGATAGAGTTTTATAAGAATGCTTTCATGGGGAAGCAGAGTTACGGAAAGCTCGTCACCAAAATAGCTGAATGGCTTGTCGCTTGAGGGTGGGTTTCCGAAAAAGCTGATTTTCTTTGTTGTGGGCACATCCTGCCAGTTGACGACCAGCAGCTTGTCATCTGCCTTCCAGAGGGAGGGGAGTCTTTCATCATCGGGCAGATATACAGGGCGGCACTCTTCGCTTATTGCGTCGAATGCTTTTTGAATTATGGAAATACCGCGTTCGTTCAGCACTGACATTTTGTCGGAGAGGAAAATGTTACCGCCGCTTATGGCTACGAGATAAGCCCAGGTCTCGGCTTCGACTGCGTTGAATTGGTCACCCTGGCGCCACCTTGATCTGAACAGATCGGCATCGGTCATTTCCGCCATACGCTTTGGAGCGGTGTAGTTGGGATTTCCTTCCCAAATAAGGGGTTCATCTGCGGTCTGGGTTCCGCGAACCACAAGAAAATCGGGGTCGATCCTTGTGGTCTTATTGTTGTACATCCAGGTCCAGGAAAGGATCTCGGCTATCCATTTGACGTGGCTGAAATGGTTGTGTATATCAACGCCAATTCGCATCGAGGGGGCGATATCCGCGCCGCATTGAACGGGGAGAGAGCAACCGAGGATGACTGCGTCGTCGCCTGTTACTGCTTGAATGTCCTTGATAAGAGCGCGGAGAGCCGAATAGGGTGTGGCGGTCTTGTCGCAGAAGCTCTTGACCTTGAGAAGAGGGGAGAGATAATCGACCTTGAAGAGTCTGAAGCCGTGGCGATAGAGACGGCGATAAATATCAAGGATGAATTCGTGGGCATCGGGGACGGTGGGATCGATGAGGCAGGTTCGTCCCTCGCTTCGGATATATTCGCCTTTCTCGTCGCGGCAGAACCAATGGTTTCTGTCGGCAAAGCCCTCGCAGCACTCCTTCATAAGCAGGGGAGAAGCCCAGATTCCGGGTAGAAATCCGCATTCCCTGATACGGTTTGCCACGGTGTCAAGACCGCAGGCAAACTTTTCGTTTTCAACCCACTCGCCCCATTCCTTCTGCCATCCGTCGTCGATGACGATAAAGTCAAGCTTGTCGGCAAAAGGCATTTTGGAGAGAGCTTCAACGTTTTCGAAGATGTCCTCGGGGGTGACTCTGTTAAGATAGTAATCCCAGGTGTTCCAGCCCGTAAGACGGGGCATGGGGAAATGGCTTTCGGGAAGATGCGCGCGATATCTGTCGTACAATTCCTCGACCGAAATGCGTTCGGATAAGAAGAATCTTTCGGAGGAAAGCACTTTTTCTCTCATCATACCCTCGGTGAACTCGGTTTTTGCGAAAAATTCAAAGGTTTCGTCTGATTTTCGCACACCCGCACCGATTGTGTTGGTAAAAGGCGCAACGGCGGCGAGTGCCATACCCTTTTCGTCGAGAGAGGGGAAGAGACCCGTGCAATCGGCGGCATATTCAACACCGTCACCTATCTCGCAAGGGTAGCGGTGGGTACAATGGTTCATATTGTTGCCGAAAAAGAGGATTCTGTCGGTTGCCTTCGATGGTGTCGCCGTGAATACAATGCTGTCGATGCGGCGAAGATAGAGCGGCGAGTCGCTTTTTGCGCTGACCGAGATCATTTTGCCGTTGTCAAGATCATCCACATAGCAGTTGATTTCGGCACCGTGAGCCGAGGCGGTATAAGTGAGCGTGTCGTTGCATTTGACTATCTTCATTTCGGAAACGTTAAGGGTGATCGTCTCGTCGGAAAAATAAAGCTTTATATAGTGTTCCATAGAATTGTCCTTTCTGTGAAGCCGCTGATTTTGTTATATTATATACTATTTTCGCTTTCATTTCAAGAGGTTTTGTGCAATTTTTCCTAAAGAAAAAATACTATAAAAAAACGTGAATTTTTTTGAAAAAATTTCAAAAAAACTCTTGACAAACTCTCTTTGTTGTGGTATGATATATAGGCGGTCAAGAGAGGGGTCAAAAAAACCCGATTGATCTGCTGATGCGAGTGTAGTTCAATGGTAGAATCCCAGCCTTCCAAGCTGGTCGCGTGGGTTCGATTCCCATCACTCGCTCCACCGGCAGTGCCGGTCCCGAAAGGGTTTCGTCACTGCCGATTTTTTATTGAATATGTGCCTTTAGCTCAGCTGGATAGAGCAACTGCCTTCTAAGCAGTAGGTCGGGGGTTCGAGTCCCTCAAGGCACGCCACGTGGTGGGTATGGCTCAGTTGGTTAGAGCGTCAGG
Organism: Eubacteriales bacterium; assembly: GCA_045612105.1. GTDB lineage: Bacteria > Bacillota > Clostridia > Oscillospirales > CAG-272 > SVTX01. Next base: position 256 of record JAZKYL010000156.1, on the reverse strand, counting down.
TTGTGGCCCTGAAGGCCGTGGGTTCGAATCCCATTACTCACCCCAGAAAAAAAGAAGAGAAGCAAAAGCTTCTCTTCTTTTTTTGTGGGCGAGCAAGGGTGCTCGCCCACGGCAGGGTTCAGAATCTTACGCAACGCAAGCGTTGCTGACCGAGTTTGCTACGCAAACTCCGCCATTACTCACCCCAGAAACGCAAAAGAGACACGGAAAGGTGTCTCTTTTGTTTTTCTGAGGTGAGTAATGGGATAACATCGCA
>JAZKYL010000155.1:0-10805 GCA_045612105.1 Eubacteriales bacterium | reverse complement strand
GTTGTACTTCCCGAACAACAATATGAATTTCGTATTTCTGCACGGCTCTGCCGATGCCGTACAAATCGATCAGAACATTTCGGGAACGTCCACGTCGGAAGAAATATCTTACTATTTTGATATTTACACGGATTGTAATGCGATTAAGCAAGCGACGTTCCAACCCAACATTTCTGTAACTTTCCACTCGTTGTCCGAGTGGGGGAAATAATAGGAGGTAAACATCATGAAAATCAACTGGAAAGTAAGACTGAAAAACAAGAATTTCTGGATCACCTTGATCCCCACGGTACTGCTCTTGGTACAGCCCCTTCTTGCGCTGTTCGGCGTTGACATCGACCTTGGCGCGGTTGGCAATACCCTGCTCGCTATCGTGGATGGCGTGTTCATTCTGCTGGCTCTGCTCGGTATTATCACCGACCCGACCACGGCGGGCATGTCCGACAGTGATCAGGCTATGACCTACACCGAGCCTAAGAAAAAGTAAACACAAAGGGCGTACCGGGCTTCGGCTCGGTACGCCCATACTATAAGGAGTGATCATCATGAAGGTCTATTCAAAATCCAAGGATGGCAACAAAAAGGTTTCTACCAATTTCAAAGTCAAGGAATTTGCCTGTCAGGACGGCTCAGACCCTATTTTCATAGATTCCGAGCTGGTCAGCGTATTGCAAAAAATCCGTACGCATTTCGGACGGGCCGTGACCATCACATCCGCCTACCGCACACCGTCACATAACCAATATGTCGGTGGGGCGACATTCTCACAGCACCAGTACGGCAAAGCCGCGGATATTCAGATCGCAGGCATATCCCCTAAAAAGATTGCCGCATACGCCGAAACCCTGATGCCCCGCTCAGGCGGCATCGGGATTTATAAAACCTTTACCCACATCGACGTCAGGGCTACAAAATCTAGGTGGAATGAGTAAACTTATATTTCAAACAAAAAAGCCACTCTTTCGAATGATTTTTTCGACAGACTGAGGCGGAAAGTTCAAAGACTTTCCGCCTTAAAACTATTTGTTATTTGTGTCAAAGTTTATCACGCAAATAATAAACAAATAGACCCAATATCAATGAGCAGCACCCAATTAGCAACAAAACATTTGTGGTTGCCCCTATTGAATCTAAATAGGCAAAGAAGAGAGGAAACCACGGATGAAAATAATTTTTAATCAAGCAAATAAAAGCAGTTAAAATAAACACAATAAACAAAATAATAGATAAAACGAGCATAGTCGTTTTGAGTATATTTATATGCATCATATACATATGCACTTAATTCTTTGCACCACTTTGTGATTCATGCACAAAGTCAAACATTTGTGTCACTTCTTGACCTACAGCGCCGATATCTTCAGCGAACAACTCGGATATACTACTTCCACACTTTGCGGCTATTTGTGCTTCGGTTAATCCATCACCTTCAAAAAATACTCCGATGCTTAAACTGTCATCGATTAAAGTAACTGATTTATAACCCGACACGGTTTTATAATACAATACATCAAAGCCATTTGTTTTGAAAACAAATGTTCCGCTGTGTCCTGACATCTCAGCCATTTGATTGATGGTGACTATTGATTCATGATATGTTTTTTTATTAGAGGAATCATCGTCGTATTTAACTGTTATACGATATTCGGTTTTAAGATTATTCGATTCATCTTTCGAATAAACATAATATGTATACTCATTTTTGCTGTCTATGACAATTTCTTCAGACCATTCTCGCGTTATTTCATTTGGCAAATTAAACAGCCCTTTGATGTCGACAAAAGCAGCACGGTTCAATTGATAATTATTGATCAAAATTTCTGCGTTTGGATATTTGCCCGAATCCAACACTCCTTTCGTCCCAAACAATACGAAATCGGAGTAATCGGTGAAGATCAAAGGAATAGAATCTGCGGTCGGATTATTTTCAGTCTCTGATTCAAGATTAGTGGTCTGCATACCGATTGCTTCACTCGCTGTGTTTTGCGTTTCCTTTGCTGACGGGTTCTCGATGGACAGCGACGGTGACGGATTACACGCCGTTGCACAGATTACTATACTACATGCAATCAACATAAAAAACAAGAATTTAAATTTCATAATAGCCTCCTTAATGGTTGTAGAATGTATATTTGTACAATCTTGCAATCTTCTGTTGCGAAAAGTAAAGTGATAATGAGTTGTAATCATCACCCCCTATCAGTATTTGGCATTTATGGAGTTACCAAATCTTCCTCAACATCATTAGGGCTCGTTACCTGACCTTCCTCAACATCATTAGGGATTCCCCAGTTGTGATATTCCATTTCAATATTGGCCACATCAATTAACCATTGGTAATCTGATTCGGAAATGCCAACATAAACCACGCCGTTAAAATTCACGCAATTCCCATAAGGAATGAAGTCCAATTCTAAAGTGCGGCTGTCATTCAAATATATTGTAATTTTTCTTTCGGTTTGAGATGACAATGCCATTTCGCCTTTAAGATATTCTTCGTCGTATGGCAATATAGATGGAACACTGATATTATCGGTACGTTTCATAGAGGAAAGAATTTTCAATATACGTTGATTAATATCAGTTTCGCTAATCGAAACCTTCTTAATCGAAACATCTTTATCAATTATCCCATTTTGCCGATGATCCACTTTTTCAAAAGTGATTTTTTCAATTTGCTCAACATCATTAATACAATAAATTGACTCAAAAATATACTGTAGTGTTATTTCAGTATCATCTTCGTTACTATAACATTCTCGGAATTCGAGCAACTTGTATTCACCGGTTGCATCGAGAAGTATCAAAAACTCTACCCCTCCATAATTATTTAGCGTGTAATAGGTAATACCGTTTTCTTCAAAATATATATCTCCTATTTTGCCTTCAAGTGTAAACATATCAAACCTACTCAATGCAGAAACCTCTCTGTATTGCAAACATAGATTTTCAGTATTAACTATATAAGTTTTTTCTATCTGTAAACCAGTTTCAATTGGAACGAAAAGCCATACAGCCACAGACAAAATGATTGTAAAGCATGCAGCACTGATACTAAGCTTTTGCCAAAGGCGATGCTTTTTCGCCTTGTTTTGGGAAGTAACCGCTGGATGGGCTAAATAAGAAGTTTCATCACTATTAGCACGCTTTTGTTGTTTCTTTCTGTACCTTTCTTTATTTTTCAAATGCTCAGCCAGCAGATCTGCATCAAGATAGCTGACTGCATCAACAAATAGATAATTATTCATATAAAAATATCATTCCTTTCAAGATGTAATTTCAAGCCCTGTTTGATCTTCTCAATCTCCCGATAAACGGTAGGCACAGAAATTAATAGATCGTTGGCAATGGTCTCAACAGGCTCCGCTAAATAAAAGCGGTCAATAAAAATATAACGCTGTCGGTCTGACAGTTGACGGACATAGTCATTGATTATTTTTCCAACTTTTTCCGCTTCATACTCGGCCGCGACTGTATCGCCACTATGTAAAATGTTATTAACATCCTCAATAGAAACGGTAAGCTCGGAAGGTATGCGTTTTTTACTCGTCTTTTCCTTAAAACGATTTATCGCAATATTTCGCATAATCTGCGTGATAAACGCCGGGAACGTAATAGGTCGTGTCGGTGGGATCGCATTCCACACGCCAAGATACGTATCGTTTTGGCACTCCTCGCAATCCAAGCGATCATGAAGAATATTGTATGCTATTCCGAATAGGAACTGGCCGTATTTTTTGTCGGTCTCTTGTATTGCGTTTTCATTTCGTTGCCAATACAATTCGATTATCTGCTCGTCAGCAATAATCGGTTGTTCTGTGCGTTTATTCATGTTGCCTCCTCTCTTTCATCTCTGAAAGGCCCTTCATAAATGTATGTAAGGAAAAATTCGAATTTTTCTCACGTTTTTCAAATATTTTGAAAAAGAAAGTAGGATTTCTACGCACACAACCGAAACTCCCACATACCTACTGCCCCCATCGTATACGGATACCACACATGCCAATGTGAATCTGTTTAACAATCAGAACAAACGATTTCAGAGATGGCTTTGTACTCTCCTAACTGCTATTCCCCGATGCGCAACACATTCTCTACCCGAAGCGAAGTAAACACCTTAAAGAAAAGGAAGCAGCAAGAAATCAGATCTCTGATCTTTATAGACACGGGCAGCATAGTATTTTCGACCTCGGAAAAGCCACTTGCCCCCCCTTGGCGAACAGCCTGCGAATGTTGAAAAGAATACCGACAAACAGACCGTTCCTAATCCGAGTTGGCACAGAGGCAGGAAGAAGAAAGATAGTAGAGAGGAACGATAACGTGAAAGGCGGAAAGTCCGAGGACTTTCCGCCTTAAAATCGTTGAGAATGCAGGATGATCCGCGCGTATTTCTCAATCGTGTGGCAGAACGTTTAGAAATGGAACTACTGTTACGAAGTAAAATGTGGTTAAGCTACTTGACAGCACATTGTCTTCATTCCTAACGGATATAAATGCAAGTTGCATCTGATTATGAAAGGATTTCTGCTATATCATACAATTCATATTGAATAGCATAATCATAGGCGGTAAGCCCATTCGCATCAGTGGCGTTGACATCGATTCCATATCGTATTAATACATTTACCATCTCAGCGGCCTCGATTTTTTCATTATTAACAATTGCTATCATCAGCAAATTTTGCCCGGTAGTATTAGTTTCATTAATGTAACTGCTATTCAAATCAAAAAATGCAGCGGCGAGCGAAATGTTACCGCTTTTAACAATATCAAATGCAACCCTATTGTATCCATCCCAATAACAGTCAGCATTGTGTTCCAGAAGCAACATAATGATTTCTTCTACAATAGGATTATTGTTACCGGCTGCCAAATAAGTAGTTAATTTTATAATCAGCGGCGATTCTGAACCAAACTTGTCGGCATCCGCACCATGCTCAAGCAAAAGTTTGATTATGGCGAAACTTCTATCATCTATTGGTCCATAAACAATAGCAGCCTCTAATGGCGAGAAACGACCAGAGATAAATTTGTTCGGGTCAGCCCCATTGGATAATAACACCTCTACTGCTTGAACATTCCGATAGTAACAAGCCTCAACCAGTGGTATTTTAGGCCCTTCAATTTGTAGAATAGTAGCAATTTTATCAGTCCATAAAGGCGCGGTAATCCCATTTGAAATGTTGGTATCAATATTACTTCCAGCCTTAATATCATTACACAAAACTTTACAGGAGTGATATTTATACATTAATGAACCTCCAATTATGATTACAATAATTAACAAGATAACAATACAAGATATAAGCATTACTTTGGGAAAACTCTTCATTAGTTAAACCTCCAATTATGATTACAATAGTCCTCTATCCAGCGCATTGAGGAAACCCGTTGCCGTATAAAGCGTGTAATCGCCCATGATCTCACCCGTATCCGCAACGCGAGGAGCTGATCCGTCTAATGAGACGTATAGGGTTTGCGGGACAGGCAGAACAATGACGATTTTCTTGCTTCGTTCTGAGCCAGTCTCCATACGATAGTCAATAAGGCTATTAAGATGCAGGATATCAACTCTGAATATTCTTAACGTTTTTTGGCATAATCCTTCGCCTCTATCGGTAAAGAGTATGGGGGAATTGGGAAAAACACCGGCTACAAGTTTACATTCAATGACGGTATCGCCCTGTTTTAGAGAAAAATCAACGCCCGGCTGCTGAAAGAAAACAGAAAGGTACGGCCTTTGAATATCGGTAAGCGAAATGGAGTGTTCTTTGCAGCACTTAACTAATTTATCAACAAACTCTTTACGCTTCTTAATTGCTCTGATGTAAAAGCTCAACAGAACAAGCGATGCAACGATTACAAGAGCGATCGCGATATAAAGGTACACAAATGCCCCCCATCCGAAATTCGCAATCGTTACAAAGAATGGGAGCACCCACGGAATCACCAATGATGCGCCACAGTAAACACAAGTGGCTCTTATGATGCTTTTGATTGATTTGGCAGAATCACTTTTTTCTTTTGCTGATTTTCGTTGCACTGTATCCGATATCCACGCATTGCGGACTGACCAATGCGCCAGTATTTCCATAGCGATCAGTACAGGAATCACAACTGCCAAAGCCTTTGCTTTGCTAAATGTTTCCCCGAAAAAAGATATTCCGACACATTTGTACGTTAAGGAAAACGGTGCGATGAGCGAAAAAATCAATACACAGATCATTTCGGTGTAAAACTCTGCTGACAGAAAAACACTTTTGATTTTCCCGTATCTCTCTTGAGCGTATTTTTCAAGAAATGTACCTTTTGAATATGCAGCGTATCTGTTAAAAGCCCAAACGGTAGATTCAAAAATCAAGAACAAAAACACCGAATGAAAGATGTTGACGGTCTGTACCGATAGCATTTCTTTGTCAAACAAATTTTCATTAAAAATAAAACGAGCAACAAGAGCGATCAGACCAAATACTATAAACAATACAAGACTTCGAAAAATACTTGTACCAATTCTTTTCATAAATAAGTTTTGCATATTATTATCTCCTAACGCATATCTGAATCAATGTCATTGCAATATGCGTATAACGAATGCACATGTACACAGCCAAAGCTAAAACCGGCAAGCTCCAAAGCAACCACTTGCCAAGAATGCGAAGTATGCGATCTCTGCGGTATTTTTTCAAAGCAGGGTACGCCTCAAGGGCGCGTTTTTTTTGCAGATTTGTATGAGTCCATGTTGGTACTCCTTTTTGTTTTATTCAATACTTGCAGATATAATGCAACCCGCCGCAGGGGCTGACAATCCGAAATACCACGTGGATTCATCACGGGCAAAGGATATGGCCGGAGCTTGATTTTGGAATAATGCAACCAAGACAGCCTGCTGTTCCGATAATCTGAATATTCGATTTTCATATATTCCCGTGTCAAGCTTGCAATATCCCAAAGCATAGACAACGTCATCATATACAAGAATGTCTGTGATCCGTTGTGTATTGCCAACATCTATAGCGGTAAAAGTATTCAAATCGTTCGTCGCATACAATAGTCCCGTGGTCAAATATACGGTATTGTTATGAGAGACTTTTGCCCAAATCGGGACATGAACCTCATCCCGAACCCAAACAAGCTTATACGTCCACAGATTATCATAAACAAATGCACCGTTTTCATAACGGTAAACAGAACGCTCCGCATCCAATGTCAAGAAGGCATATAGAGTATCATTACAAACAAAGAAATCGTACACTCGGATTTCTGTAAATGCTCGAGTATCAAGAGCGTGATCATTCTTATAAAAGATCACCTGTGTAAACGAATCACTCCCGACTTCCGATACTTCAACCGGATATTTACCGGCAGAAACACCGTTTCCCACAAACAGTTTTCCGTCGAATTCAATCATATCAAAAGTATGAATCGCATTCGGAATAACTCTCTGCAGGGAAAAAGCATCTTGTTGCAGAATGTAGTAATTGCCTTTAGACCAATCTCCCAAAGAATCTGCCCCCGGAACAAATAACTGATCGCCAATCTCAATAAAGCGATGAATTTCCTCATCATATGCCTTGCCACAGCTTTCCCATGCGCCGTTCTCTGTGTGATATCTTTGAAATACCTTTGGAGAAAGGTTGGCATCATAATCTCCTGCCCCAACATACAGATAATCTTGATATAAGCACAAATCCCAAGGAACTCTTGCCTTTGGAGAGAGCTTTTCATACGGAACACCAAGCTCATTCACCTCTAAAGACTGCACGTATAAAGGCTGCTCGTTTTCGGACTCGGTAGTTTCCGTGATCGGGGGCGTGTTGCTTTCCGGATGTGTCTGACATGCGAAGCATGCAAGCAAGCAAAGGCACGTTCCGGCAAGGATAATTATTCTTGTTCGATTACGCATGAGGTATATTTTATTTCGGTTTGGCTGATAACCGTTCCCGACGCATCGGTAATCACGGTCAATACAAGCATATTATTTTGGTCATAAGTATTTACTTTTTGTTGCATAAGGTTTCCTTCTCCGTCAAGCACCTTGACCTGCGTCAGCAATTCCCGGTCATAGATGTTTTCCGATTTGGTGACAACGCCGTTGGCGACCGATTGGATAACGTTTCCGTATGCATCAAATTTGATTTGAGAGATTTCCCGATCCCCTGATTTTGTGGTTTGCTCCACGAGGTTTCCTTGGGAATCCATCATATATGTCGTTGTTTGTGTTGGCATGCTTGCACTGGTTTCTGTGACAGAATAACTGCCATGGGAATCGATATATTCGTACTCTTTCTTTTGTGTAATCTTCCCGGATTCATCGGTCTGTGTGTAAACGGAAGCGCGACCGTTTTCATCGTATTGGTATGTGTAGGAAGTTTTTGTTGTACCAAAAGAGGATTTGATAACAACACTTCCTGACAGTATTCTTCCATCTTCATCGTTTTCCCATTGCTCGGCATATTCAATGATCCCCGTCCGCGTATCGCTATTCAAATATCCAAACGCATCATACGTATATGTATAAACTGCCGGATCTTGACCGTCAGCATAGACTGTTTGCGTAATCATTCGTCCCATGCTATCGTACTCCATTTGATAGCGCGTCGTTCCGTAGGGCGTGGTTTCGATCACCTCGCTTTGCAAAAATACTTCATTTTTTGCAGGTTGAGAGGTTTCAATGCTTGTCGACTGATCCGACGAATTGGACTCGTCCTGCATACCGTTTTGGCAGCCCGCAAAGGTCGAGCATAAAGCAAGTATTATAATTAAGAGAGTGGTCAATTTCTTCATATCAATGTACACCTTTCCTGAGTTCTATTGTGAGTAATTTTGTTAGTTACCTATCACACCTCAACACGTGTTTTAATGCAATAGAGAATTTTGTGTATAACAACTTATGTTGTATGTTCAATCAATGTAAGTACTACAAAAAACTTAATTGTTTACACTTAATTTAATTTTATCACTTTTGGAATATTCTGTCAATTAAACTATTATACAAATATAATGATAGAAAGTTGTTGAAAATCACAAACGCCCCCGATTACTCGGGGGCGCAGTGCTTATTCAGCGGTTTTGTGGAAGAAGCTTGCCGCCACCGCAGTCGCCATGTCAAAGTACATGACGCGGTTTTCAGAGTCAAATTCGCCCGTTACCTTGTAACGTTGCTTGCGATCGTAATTGGGGATCATAGCAGTCATGACATCGCGCAGATTTTTGTTGCTGGTGCTCAGTGCGCCGTTCTGCTCAGTCTTGGGCTTAGTAAACGACGCCGCCTTGGTTTCAGTGCCCTTGCAAGAGCGGATTGCAAAAATCTTATGGGAGGCATCCACGCAATACTGCACATACTGGGGGTAAGCGAGGTCTTCCAGCACGCGCTTGCTGAAAGTGATTCCGTTCTGGTTGATATAAATGTCGGGGGTTGCGTTGGTGTTGATATCCACTACTTCGAGGCGGATGTTAGAAAAATTGATAGCCATATTAGTTCCTTTCTTCTTGATCGTCGTCAAGCTCGTTAATACTGTTGATAATTTTGATAAATTGGTCAAGGTCATCTTTTGACCATGACATGTCCAATAGGAAATAACCGCTCAAAACGCCGGACTTGACCTTTGCCACCGTGAATTTTTTACGCATTTCACGAATTTTCGCGCCTTTTCGCCAGCGACCGGCATTCAATATCTCTTGCGCTTTGTTCCACTGCTCCCGCTTGATGATAGCGGGGTGGTTGTTTTCCCAAAACCACTGTGGGAGCATATCTCGGTTTTTGACCGTCTTATGAGACAAATAATCCTTGGAGTAGGTCTTTTGGTACAGTACATCGCCACAATATTTCTCCTTACGCAGTATATTGCGAATGGTACCTTGTTGCCAATGTTCCATGCCTTTTGGGGAGCGGATTCCCTGCCCTGTCAGAGAATCTGCAATTTGTTGGGGAGATGCACCATCCAGAAAACTATCATATATATAGTGGACGATTTCAGCCTCAGCGGGCTCAATTTTGACCCTGCCGCTATAATCGCGATAGTATCCAATGGTGTTTTTCACAGAAAACTTATACAGACCCTCTTGCATACGATAGCGTATGCCCTCTTTGATTGCGATGCTCTTTTGTTGGCTTTCTAGTTCCGCCAACGCCGACAGAATGGATATCACCAACTTGTTTCTGCCATCGCTGGTGTTGATGCCCTCAGATTCAAAATTCACAGCAACGGGGGGCGTCAGATCACTCAGCATGCGAAGCGTGGTCAGAATATCCACGATGTTTCTGCCGAATCGGCTAATGCTCTTGGTGAGGATTAAGTCGATTTTTCCCGCCGCAGCATCTTCTTTCATTTCTTGAAAACCTTTACGTTTGTCCATCGAGGTACCGCTGATCCCCTCATCCGTATAGATTTTCACTAGTTCGTAATTCGGGTTATTATCTATAACCGACTGAAAATGTTGCACCTGCATCTCAAAACTGCCCACCTGTGCTTCCTCCGCCGTACTGACACGACAGTACGCAGCCACGCGAACCTTGGGTGCTTCCTGAAAGGCATACATTTTTCGTTCTGGCATGATCACACGCCCTTTGCGCTCACCACGTCGGTTCTTGGCTATGGTTTCTTGGATGCGCTGTTTCTCTTCCTCGCGACGATTGTTTGTACTTTCATCCTTATGCCTTGCCCGCTCGATTCGTTCAGCATCTAATTTTCTCGCCATTGTCTATTTCTCACCCCCTTTCCACACAGATTTTTCATGCTTATCATCGCCTCCTTTCCGAACAGCAGGACAAAAAAAGCCACCCCAAGGAAAGTCCTCAGAGCGGC
>JAZKYL010000154.1:0-15236 GCA_045612105.1 Eubacteriales bacterium | reverse complement strand
AACTTGCAACACGATAGAAGATATACTTTGATTCAAATCAATATGGTTTTAAAGGACGGCATTGGTGCAATATTAACCTTTTTTGGGGGAAGCTTTTTGGCGCAACCTTTTTCTCGAAAAAGGTTGCAAACGCATCCCCCCGCGTCCCCCGATAAATTGCAATTTAGCTCCCCAAGAAAGGACCAACATTATGACCCCATTTAAAGGAAAATGGATCTGCGCGAGCGAATTTGCCGACCGCATACCGAGAAATATGTATCACAAAGAGCACTCTCCCGCTCTCTTTAACGTGGGCGCAGACGATCCCCAAAACCTGCACTATCTTTTCAAGAAAAGCTTCACCTTAAACAAGGGCGAGGGACGGTATATTCTGCGCATTTCCGCCGACGACTACGGCAAATATTACGTCAACGGCATATTCATCGGTCAGGGTCCGACCCCCGGCTATATAGAATCCTATCACTATAACGAATTCGACGTCACCGACTATCTCATTGACGGCGACAACGAATTCACCGCCCACGTTTACTATCAGGGACTTGTAAACCGCGTCTGGATCAGCGCAGACCTCCGTATGGGTCTTATCGCCGACCTCTGCGCCCCCGACGGAAGCGTTTTGCTCTCCACCGACGAATCCTGGCTCTATACCGAGCTCAAAAACTACAGCACCACGGGCTTTTACGGTGAACGCGTGCAGTTCGTGGAGAATTACGACTCAAGAATCCATATGGGCGAGTTCAAAAACGTGTCTCTCAAGGCGAATGACGACATAATCTTCGCCGACGCGCCCACCCGCCCCGTCAGTGTTTACGAGATCGATCCCGTGGCAACCGAAAGCCTGTCCGACGGAGCGATCTTCTGCGATTTCGGCACCGAAAAGACCGCAACCGTCCGTATCGTTGCCGAGGGCAAGAGCGGCGACGAGATTCGCATCCTCTGCGGTGAGGAAAGCGACGATTCGCCCTACAAGGTGCGCTATATGATGCGCTGCAACTGCCGTTATGACGAGACCTGGACTCTCGCGGACGGTGAAAACACTTTAGATCAGTTTGATTACAAGGCCTTCCGCTATCTTGCTCTCGTTCCCTCCTCAAAGGACGTGAAGATCAAGAGCGTCAAGGCTGTCGTGCGCCATATGGCGTTTGACGACGATGCCTGCACAATCGAAGCCGACAGCAAGGTGCTTGAAGCGGTATTTAACCTCTGCAAGACCGGTGTAAAATACGGCTCCCAAGAGGTCTTCGTGGACTGCCCCTCCAGAGAAAAGGGACAGTACGCGGGAGATATGACCGTCACCTCGGGCGCACATCTCTGGCTGACCGGCGACCCTTATATGCTGGAAAAAGGCATACTTGATCACGTGCGAAGTGCGAAGATCTGCAAGGGTCTTATGGCGGTGCTTTCGGGCGCGCTTATGCAGGAGATCGCCGACTATTCATTGCAATTCCCCCTCCTCCTGCTCCGTCACTATGCCTTTACGGGCAATAAGGAGTTTTTGGCTTCAATGCTCCCCGTAGCAGAGGACATGCTTAAGCATTTCTCGCAGTATGCCCGCGAGGACGGTCTGCTTGACGGCGTCAAGGACAAGTGGAACCTTGTGGATTGGCCAAGAAACCTCCGCGACAACTACGACTTTACCCTGACAAAACCCATTGGTGACGGTACTCACAACGTGATCAATGCCTTTTACGTTGGAAGTGTTATGAACGTGGAAGAAATCAAGGACATCCTCGGAATCCCCCACCAAAACAAGGGCAAAATGCTTGCCGATGCTTTCAATAAAGCATTTTTCCGCCCCGACCTCGGCGTTTACGTCGACCGCGAGGGCAGCGACCACGCTTCTCTCCATTCCAATATGTTAGCCCCCTTCTACGGCTTTATCCCCGAGGGCTACGAGGAGAGCGTTGCCGCCCACCTTATGGCTAAGGGTATGGTCTGCGGCGTTTATATGTCCTATTTCTATATGCGCGGACTCTGCCGTCTTGGCAAATACGAGTTCGTTTACGATCTCATCACCTCCACGGGTGAAAATTCGTGGTACAACATGGTGCGCGACGGTGCTACCGCCTGCATCGAGGCTTGGGGCAAGGACAAGAAGGACAACACCAGCTTCTGTCATCCTTGGGCAAGCGCGCCCATCACCGTGCTTATCGAGGAGCTTCTCGGCGTCTCCTACGACGGCAAGATCGGAGAGCATCACATCCCCGCAAAGGCAGGCAGAATTAAGATGAAGATACCCACAAAGATCGGAGAAGTCAATATTGATATCAACTAACGCGGGAAAGGAAATATTATGTTCAACGATTATATAAAGCCCTTGAAATATAACAATATTTCGCAAACGAAAAAGCTGCGGAAATTGGGAACTCTGGCGATTGGCGTGGTGGAAACAACACCCGTTGTATGGCAGGACAGACTGCTTCGCTTTGAGTGGATACGCTCAAGCTCCTGGGGAAAACGCCATAATTCTCAAAGAGAGCTGGGGTATTATCATTTCGTCGATATGGAGACCGAGGAAGAGGTTGGCAAGCCCTTTGCCTTTGGCAACGCCTTCGGTTGCGCCTACGAGGAAAACGGTGTGATGTACGCCCACGGAGTCGGCGGCAACGGTGCTCCCGAGGGATGTAATTATATCGACGTTTACTACTCCACCGACCTCTGTGAGTGGAAAACCCAAAGAGCCATTACTCTCCCCGAACACCTGCATATTTTCAACACGTCGGTCTGCAAGGACGCTGACGGCTATATTATGGCGATCGAGGTGGACGGTCCTCCCGAAATCATCGGAGAACGCTTTACCGTTCTCTTTGCCCGCTCAAAGGATCTGTTAGATTGGACTCTTATGCCCATCGACAAATATATCTTCTATAAGGAAAGATATTCGGCTTGCCCGTCGATCCGCTATTTTGACGGGATGTATTATATCGTATATCTCGAGGGACTTCCCTTCTACCGCTGGACACCTTATATAGTCCGCTCCCGCGATCTCATTGAATTTGAGGTAGCTCTCCTCAATCCGTTTATGCTCTTTGGAAACGAGGACAGGCAGGTGATCCACCCCGAGCGATTCTCTGCCGAGGAGCTTGACAGCATCAAGATCAGCCCCAACGGTAATAACAGTGACGTCGACTTTTGTGAATATCACGGCAAGACCTATATCACCTACAGCTGGGGAAATCAGCTTGGAAACGAATTTCTTGCTCTCGCGGAATACGACGGCTCTCTCGAGGATTTCTTGAGATCCTATTTCTGATAACAAAGAATGACCAACCAAACAAACAATCCAACTAACCAAAACTGAAAATGAAATTTATATCAATTAAAGAACAACGCGCGAGAATAGAAAACCTCAACAGCGCCGAGCGAGACGTTCGCAAATACTTCCGCCGCACTAGAATACGCGATTACCTGCCCGGACAAGCGGTGTATAATCTGGGCGAATACCCCGGCAAAATATCCTTCACTCCCACCGACTACGACCGCGAAATGATAGCCGATATGGCGAAAAACGGCGTCGAGCTTATCCAAATACACGAGGATTGGAACGACTCCATAAGGCTTAACGGTGCAGACAAATACACCTGCTACGACCCCGATGGGCTCGAAAAATTCATTGAGCTCTGCCACAGCGAAGGCATCAAGATCATCCCATATATCTCATCGGGCTATTTCCACCGCTTCGACCCCGAATTCAGAGAAGAATTCCACCACGGCGGCAGAATAGTCGAGTGCGGCACCCACTTCAGCTATATGCGAAACAGCGCGGGTAGTGCCGAGTGGCGAAATTTCGTTCTTCCCCGAACCGTTGCCGTCCTTGACAGATACGATTTCGACGGCATCTACAACGATTGCGGTACCGACAGCAGATATACCCCGGGCAAGCTTATAGAAAAGGAAGGCGGCATCAAATATGATCCCGAGATCGAGGACCTTCTCGGACTCATCTATCACGAGGTCAAAAAGCGCGGCGGTATCTACAAGATACATTGTGACGGAAACAACCCCGCCCCCTGCCTCGACAAGGTCTACGACTACATCTGGATAGGCGAGGGAATGCAAAGCGAGGATATAGGGATTGGAAAGAATTATCCCCATTTCGTCGTCCCCTGCCCAGACAAGCTGAGGATAGACGTGACCGACCCCGACAAGCATTTCGCCTCGGTCATTCCATTTCTCCAATTTCCCTTGCTCACCGCAAGAGGCAGACCCATGACGGGCGAGCGCAACAGCGCACCCGTTCCGCGATACGGAATACAGGAGGGCATCTGGAGCGAGTATGCATATTGGTCGAGGATCGCAGAGCATTATAAGACCCACCCCGACGGTCCCTATTCCTACAGCCATTGGTCGGCAGTTCCCGACGACGTTGAGGAATACCCGCGTTGGTGCAGATATCTGGCACTTTACAAGCCTATGGTCGAGGAAAACAGCCTCGTCTATATCGAGATACGCGATTGCGCCGACGTAATTTCTCCTATACCCGACAAGGTGTATATTTCAATGTTCGTAAACGAAAAGAAGTATCTGACCGTTTCCAACCTGACCGAGAGCGAATACAAGCTCGTTTTATCCGAGCCATGGCAAGACAGAGAAAGTGGCGAGATCAGCCGGGAATTCACCGTTGCAAAGGACAGAATCATCTTCCTTGTAAAGCCTTAAAATATGCAATTATTCCCTGAATCTTATCAAAAAAGCGGCAAAGATCCGCTTCCTTTGGGGTTTTTTGCTAATAAATCGGTAAAATTTCCATTTACAACGTCAAATTACAATGGTATAATTAATTATTAAACAAAAGTATCCCCCACAAAAACGGAGGTAATTATGGCAACCAAAAGAGAATTTATCAAGTATCTCACCGACGATAACCTTTTATTTATCGAAAACGACTATATCCGTCTTGGCGCAAACCTATCTTTGGGCGGCGCGCTGACCCACCTTTCCGAGATCGGTGAGGAAAACCTGATCAATAACTACGACTGGGGCAGACAGGTGCAGATGTCCTTCTACAGCTATCCCGTCCCCCACCTTCCCGAGGGGATCGAGAACCACCCGGGTTGGGACTATATCGGCTGGAACCCCATTCAGTCGGGCGACTGCTTCAGAAACCGCTCGGATATTCTTGATTACTATAAAAAAGATAATGAAATTTACATCAAGAGCGTTCCCCGCCATTGGCCCCTCAATAACTGCAAGGGCGAATGTACCTTTGAGGTTTGGTACCGTCTCGACGGCAAGACCGTGCAAGTTACCTCAAGACTCAACAACGCAAGAAGCGACAAGACCCTTTACGGCGCGCGAGGACAGGAGCTGCCCGCGGTCTACACCAACGCTACTTGGTATAAGCTGGTCTCCTATGTAGACACTCACCCCTTCACGGGCGGCGCGATACGCGAGATATGCAACAAGGAAAACGGCAGAGGCTGGCCCTGGGAGACCTTCTTCCCCACCGAAAGCTGGGCGGCGCTTGTTGACGATGACGGATACGGTCTCGGTGTTTACAACGGTCAGACCAGCCGCTTCGGAGGCGGATTTTACGGCAAAATGGGAATCCGCGACGAGATCGACCAGCACACGGGCTATATCACTCCCTCCGCCACCGAGATCCTCGACCACGACATCGTCTATACCTACGATTACGCGCTTATCGTCGGCACGGTCGACGAGATAAGAGCCAAGGTATATGAGCTTGACGACGCAAAAAGACGTCAAAAGTTCACCTTCGACAATGACAGATGCCATTTCTACTACAAGAATACAAACGATAAGGGTCTTGGAAATCAGGATTGCCTTGATTTCGACTTCAAGGATGAAAGTCAGCTCTGCTCCCCCGCAGTTTTCGTGGGTAAGGATCAGACCAAAATACTTATGGATGCTTCCATCACCGGCGGCGAGATCAAGTGTACTCTCACAGTGAATACAATTCGCGACGGAGTTGACACCCGCGGCAGATTCCCAAAAACGATCGAATTCACTATGATCGGCGACGGAGAACGTAAGCTTTATGAGATCGATCTCACTCCCATTGATTCCGCATTTGTCGGCGCGGCTATTGAATTCAAATCCACAGGACACGCTATGATATACTCCTTTGAATTTGCCAAATAAAACTAAACGGAGGATCAATTAATGAAAAACAGATACCTAACACTGCTTTCTCTCCTTCTCATAGGCATTATGCTTCTCGGCTCCTTTGCCGCATGCAATAACCCTGAGGAAACCACAGGATCAGCAACGAAGACCGAGACAGAATCCGAGAAAAAGACCGAAACCGAGTCCGACGTAAAGACCGAGACAAAGGAAGAACCCTCAACCTCTAAACAAACTGAAAAAACAGAGGAAGAAACCGACACCTCCGATATCTTCACCGAGGAAATATCGGATACAGAAGCTGAAACAAATACCGAAACAGCTACCGAACAGCAATCCGAGACTGCGGAGAGCAATACTTCGATATGCACCGAATCGGAAACCGATACCGAAACAGAATCAGTGACCGATACCGATACTATAACAGAAACGCAAAATGCGGAAACTGAAACCCGGGCTCCCTCTTATTCGGAGACCGAGACTGAAACCGAGACCGAGACCGAAACAGAATCCGAGACCGAAACCAAATTCGAAACTATGATAGAGACCGAGGAGAACACCACCCCCAAGCTCTCCATCGACAACGGCGAGCTTATTGAGTATGCCGACCGTATTGCCAATGATATTTCGGTCAAAAACGAAGGTCCTCTCAAGGACGCTTATATTATGGAGAACCACAACTCCATACTTTCCTATGAGCTTCGCGGAAGCGAAAACCAGCTCGTATCCTCCCTGAAGAACAAAAAAGGCGGTACTTATATCCAAAATACAATGGACGTTTTCGTCAAGACCACAAGCGGCAGAGTCTATTATTCCTCCGAGACAGTGTCCGACACCGCAACCAACATTTACAGGCTGGGCTACTATTACTACGACGTCCGTCTTGAAAATCAGGATTTCGCCGCAATGCCCAAGAAGGTCAGCGAGCTTGAGGTCCCGCTTAAGGTAAAGAGCTACAAGCATACCGAAAAGCCCAAATTAAAGAACGGCGAGATGAGGGTTATGGTCAGCGGCGGCACCGACCCATACATAGTGATGGACAACAATCCCTATTCCGCCGAAACCTACGCTTATCTTGAGGTTTCCATAAAGGTTGAATCAAACGACACCGAAACCGTAGACGTCTACTTTAACACAGAAACGTACAATTACAACGACCTAAGCAAGGCAAGCTTCAAGCTGATCGCAGACGGAGAATATCACACCTATACCGTCTACCTTGGAGCACTCACCGAGTACAAAGGAACGGTAAAGACCCTGAGACTTGACTTTTCGGGCTCCGAGGGTACGACCTACTACTTCAACTCCTTAAAGCTTATCGAGGCTGAGGGCGCAAACGATATCCCCGACCTTAAGCTGGGCAGATTCTTCCAGGTCTATTCCGATAAGCTTCACCACTACGCACAGTTCTGCGCAACCGACGTTGAGTCGGATATCGCAGAGGTAGGTATGCTTACCGAGATCGATGCAGACACCGTAGCCGCTCTTGTCATCAAGGATAAAAACGGTCTTCACTATTCTCTTGACACTGTTGACTTCGACAGCGCAGAGTACGTCGGATTTGATATAATCGACACGGGAATCTTCGGATATATCATCCCCACAGGTCAGTACGGCGGAAAGCTTGAGGTCGTCGAAAAGGATGGCAAATACTCAATAATCCAAACCCTAACTCCCCCCGAAAACACAATAAATCCCTCTGTGAGCGGCACTAATAACGCAAACGATTTCTATATGGGTCAGCGTATTTATACCGACGCATCTCACGATTTCACTAAGTTCATAAGCGAGGCTGAGATCGAAAGAAATCCTCTTACCGTAGATAACATCCGCGTCAACCCCGGCAAATCCACCGGCGCGTCCTTTATGGGCTACGACGCGCTGAGAGGCTGCTATAAGCTTAAAGTAAACGGCACGGGATTCGGTTCTGCATATTATCAGACCCCCAACAAGCACTACACCGTAAACTTTACCGTAACAGGCGACGAACACGACAGAAAGATGTACTTCGCCACCTACACTACCTCGGGCGGACTTGAGTGCGCCGTGCTTCTTGACGACAGCTCTCTTCTCCTCCCTGTACCCGTCGAGGTCTGCAAGAACTTCTACGGCGACGGCGAATGGAACCTCTATAATCTTGACGAGCCCTCCTACGGCGAGGCTTACGTTCCGATCATCGTAAAGGCAAACGAAGTAAAGGGCTATTCTATAGTTAACCTCTATCAGAATTGGGGTAAATTCCCCCTCAAGCAGCTCTCATCCATTCAGTATTTCTATCCCTACTATCACCTTTCAACCGGTGTTACCGAAAGTAACTGTATCGTTCCCTACGGCTTTGAGGCTCCCCATCTTCCCGACCACAGAGCAATGTCTGCTCCCCTGTGGCCCGATCAGCCTCAGCATACCTTGGGTGGCCGCCACCGTTTCCTCAGCTACACTGATGCTGACGGCAATTTCTCGGCTTCTCAGCACGTAGGCGACAGAATACTCTCCTATGGTCCCACCTATGCCGAGATCGAGATGGACTATATCTCCGACGACGGCAAAATCAAGGTGACCTACACCCACATGGAGATGCCCCAGACCGATGAAAACAGAACCTATTACGTTATGGAATACAAGGTTCTTGAGGATATCACCTTCAAGGACTTCAAAAACGATTTCACCTTCTACTCGGTAGGTCAGACGAACACAGGCTCTACTTATAAGAAGGTAGGATATCTGGACGAGAACAACCAGCCTCAGATAGTTGACGCTACAGCTGCCAACGACTCCGCATCCTACGTCCTCGGCGACTATTACCCCTATTTCGACTTCTTCTACGTCCCCGATTATACCAACGAAAACGGCTACGTCAACCTTTCCTTTATGTTCAAGGATTATTCACTGAAGATCGGCGGCAAGGAGAGCGACGCTCGCTTTATCGTAACAAACAAGAACGAAAAGCTCTATCTCTCCCTCGATCTTGAGGAGGTAACTCTTAAGAAGGGCGACAGCTTTACCATCCACGCAATTCTTATGCCCTGGGGCTCCCAGGAATCGATCTACGACGGTTCCAACGGCAAGGCTCCCGATGAAAACGTAAGATCCGTTCGCGAAAATTCAATAATCGACCCCGTCAAGGCAACCGCAGTCGAGAATTGCGAGATCATCGAAAGCAACTATATGCCCAAGATCCGCACCACCAATATGAGAGAAGCCACCTTCACCCTTTCGGGCGGTGAGAACAACGTGGTTGTAAGAGTTTACGGCTTCAAGAGACTTACCGCTCCCGTTATCCAGGAGCTTGTCGACGGCAAGTGGGTAGATTATGAGGTAAACAGCGCAAATTCCCCCGACGCTCTTGGCAATGCCCATCATTACGACGGCTACGCTATACATTACGACGGTGACGGAACCTTCTCCTACTCCTTCGTAGTATCTCTTTCAGGCGACGAAGAAAGAACCTTCAACTTCTCCGCCCGTTCGAGCTTTGATGGCTGGCCCGAGGCGATAATTCCCGAAGAGGAGACTCCCATCAACGTCTATGTAGGTCCCGCAAAAATGAACGTAAAGCTTGAGGGTGCCAAGGGTGTCAGCGCATCCGAGATCCTTGAGGAAAACGAAAAGAGCTTTGTGCGTATCTACGGAAACGGCACCGATTCCGAGGGTCATTCCACCTTCTATGCCGCCGATACCAAGCACGAGAGCGGTCGCTACGTAGTTCTTAAATACCGACTCCCCACCACCAACGCAGAGGCGGCAGGCTGCTTCGAGATCTTCACAAGTACAGTCAACTCGGGTGCTACGGACGGTGACCAGATCTATTGCTACAATTTGAAAAAGGACGGATTCTGGCACGTTATCGTCGTAGACCTTGCAAACGAAAAGCATCCCACCTTCAAGGCAGACGGAGCCGACGGACTCTATTATGCAAATTACCTGAGAATCGACTTCTTCAGCCTAAAAATGAGCACAAGCTCCTATATGGATCTTGCATACGTTGGAATGAGCGCGGATCTTGACAGCATATTTGAGCTTAACAGCGATATGAATACAGTCACGCTGATCACGGGCGGCTCACTTGAGACCTACTACGACGTCAAGACGGGTGAGCAGGTTGAGGAAAGCGGAGACGGCAAGCTTCCCAAGGTTGAATACGTTCACCCCGAATCCGACTATACCGAATCCACAGTCAAGTTCGCATCCTGCATTGATATGATCAACGGCTGGGGAGAGGGCGAGAATAAGAGACTCACCAACATCGGCGCAACCTCTATCAAGCATCCCGACGTTCTTGATTACGGCGTTACCACGGTCAACGGTCATCAGCTTATCTTCACAGGCTGGGCAGTAGTTGACGGAGGTGCTGAAAAATACGTCTGGTCAGCAGACGGAGGCAAGACCTGGATAGAAGCTATCGCAGTCAAGCCTCTGACAGCCGCAACCGCAGACCATATGCTTTCCGCAAAGAATAAGCTTGGCGGATATGAGTTCCCCGACCCGACAGCCTCCGGAGCAAACTGTAGCTTCCAGGGAACGGTCGGCGGCGGCGCGAGCGTTAACGGTCTGTACGCAGATCTTTCGGATTACGCGGGCGAAACGGTTGAAATAACCTTCGCGGTAGTTCCTAAAACCGCTCCCGATACACTCTGTATCATAGTTCACGTCAAAAACGTGCAGGTAGCGGAAGCAGAATAATATCCATCAATAAACCGACCCCACTGCCACTTTGGGCAGTGGGGTCAATTTTGTTAAAATTGATATCCATATATTACTTGAAAAGCACTAAAAAAATCATTATAATTAAAATGTACAATTGCATTTTTATCATTTATGAACAATTTAACAATACGTAGGAGAAATAGTGTGAAAGCTTCTCCCGTTTGGTAATATAATAAACTCTTTCACGGGTAAATCTTGCCTCGCCAAAACTCATCGATTATTATTTGTGCCGCCGCTGTGCGGCGGCATGGAGATTAAAATATGAAAAAAACAAATATCGCATATCTCTCGGTTTTTGTCACGCTTATACTGATCCCGAAAGAGTTACCGAAATCAAAACTTATTATATAAGTGCACCGCTCTCAATGACTTCGGTCATAAAGAGCGGTGCATTTTTATTAAAAATTTATACCATCCAGCCAAACCAAGCTCCGGCAATTGCTGAAGCGGCAGCGGCTATAAGATATCCGAAAATCGAAGAAATTCGCTTCATAGGTCTCGACTCTATTGCCGAAACCTTTTGATTGATGTCGTGAACCGTTTCCGACATAGCATTCTGCTTGGTGGCAAGCACCTCGAGGGCAGTAGCCATCTTATTAAGAGCAACAACGCTCTCGGAAAGCTCGTCGATCCTGTGACAGTTAGACTTCGATCGCTGGGTATTTTCGGCGATCTCACGTATCATCTCGTCATTACTCACCGTCTATCACCCCTTCCGTTATAATATCCTTCTCTGTCTCCTCATAAGTATACCTGCAAGGAATAACGTCAACAGCCGACGAATATTCCCTGCCCGTCTCAACCTGACGGATCATCTTGCCCGAGTCACTTTCGTGCTTGATCAGCGTTCTTCCGTTAACAATAATATTTTCTGATTTGATTGCCATAACTAAAAATCCTTTCTTAAATTTTTTATTTAGCGCAGAAAATGCAGTCCGCATATACACTCCAATTCGTATCCACTTTCCACTCGCTGTACAGCTCCACAGGGACTAATATTTTTGTACCCTCACTTACCGTAATATAATCAATTTGCGGAAGCACAACAATCGACTTGCATTTTGAAAAATCGTAGATTTCTATTGTAGCGTTACTGTAACCGAATCCAAAATTCTCCAAAGACGCGCCATCAATAAACGTTACTATTTTGAGATTGGTAGCATTGCAAAGCGCAAATGAAATTCCGATATAATCAAAATTTTTGATCACTCGCAACGATGAATGATCAAAGCACTTAGGTTCAAAATAACATCCGCTTTCGGGAAGAATGAGTGTATCAATAATACTGTCATTTTCGAATGCGCCCGTATCGATCCGAGTCACTTCCTCCGGCACAACTATCACGCTATCGGTGCAAGTACCCCTGCCCGTGAGTGCTTTGTTTTCAACGAGAAGACCTTCGCTGACGTAATTGGGAGTAACTATCTCCGGCGCGTCATATATAGGTATGATATATTCAGCTAAATTCGTCCAGTTGGTTGAAGACACCCACTCGTCATAAAGAGCCACGGGTACGTATATCTTCGCAGCGGGATTAATGTTCGCAAATGCTTCAACGTTTGTCAATTTAGGAACGGTGGTGCATCTCGTAAAATCGTATGTTTTACATCCATAATTAGCTCCTAATGCGTGAGAGCCTATCGTTTTTATATCGCCAAAAGTTATGCTTTTTAAAGTGGCAATGTTATAGAAAGAGTATGAATTCACCGCCTCACAGCTCAAGGGTAAAACGACCTCCGTCAAGCTCGTTGCGTTTAAAGCATTAGCTCCAATAGATTTAACTCCCTCGGGAATAGATATTTTTTTCAGCTTTGTACAGTAGCTGAACGAATAGTTTCCAACAGCCGTAACTCCATCGGGAACAACTAATTCAGAAATACTTCTGTCAATGATCAAAGCAACCTCGGAAACATTTTGATTATATTCCCAACAGTTTAAAAAAGCCTGTGCCATCACTTACACCTCCCCGCTATCGTCAACCCTACCGCGTGTAATAAAATATCTGAGCGAAATATCCGCGATCGGAATTGCCACCGCGCTCACCGATATACATCCATCCAAAACGTCGGGAGAGACAAAAACGCCGTAATTTGCAAGAATATTTCTGTCTCCGACAGTTGATGGATAGAATACCACAAGATCATTCTCTTTTAGCGTAGGGATAGTCAGAGTCTGGGTAAGATCACTATCCCACTCCTTACTTGTAAGTATGACCTCGCCCGACACACCCAGCATATCGTTTATCCTTTCATTACGGATAACCTCGGCTTCAGCACGAGCTCGCTCTGCCGCAACACGTTTTTCTTCCGCGTCAATTCTGATAGCCTCCGCAGTTTTATAAGCCGAGACTTTAGCAAAAAGCGAATGTAAAAGCTCGTACTCGGGATCATCCGCAAGACTCTCACCGGAATAATAAGACTCCGTAACGTCAATGTAAAAATCCGAGCTAGTGATCTTATTTCCACTGCCGTCAAATATAGAGACCGAGCAAGCCACCTCACCTATGCACCTCAGTATGACCTGTGCTATCTCTACGAGAACCGTACCGTCTTCAAGAACCGTAGCATCAATGGCGCCCGCCACCTCATCAGGACGCTTATAAATAAGCGAAACCGAGTTGTTTGATTCGATCTTGTAAGGTGCGCCGTCATCAGTGACTTTGATCAGCAGATTACGGCATCCAATATCGTTCTGTCTGGCAAAAACGATACGCGTTCCGCTTCGTCTGGACAAATCCACGGTTATTTTTCTGTAAACCTCTGTCATTTTTTCTCCTCGTTATTTTATTTCTGCCCCTCGGGTCAGTTGTCCCCATATTAACAAAAAACGAATTCGTTTTTCTGATAATTCCGACCCGAATAATCGTCCCCAAGCTACCTTTGGCAGATAAAAAAGCAGCAAAAGTTAATTTTACTTAACTTTACGCCATTATACATCAAAATAATCAAACAAAAGAGCCCCCAAATGCCACTTTCTACCTTTTGCACAAAACACCGCTCGATTATTTGTACAAGACAAACAAAAAAAGAGAGATACCCTGCGATATCTCTCAAAAAAATCAATTCAATGCACTCTCCACGAGCTCCGAAACGTAATCAAATCCAAACTTTGTGCCAAGATCACAAGTCTCAATTCCCGCCCCCATAACCAATAACGGAACGTACTCTCTGGAATGATCTGTAGATGGGGTTTTAGGATCGCAACCGTGGTCCGCGGTAATTATTAGAAGATCATCTTCGCCAATTTTGGACAAAAAAGAACCAAGCTGACCGTCAAACTCGGTCAATGCCTTCGCGTAACCCAAGGAATCGTTTCTGTGCCCGAAGCTTGAATCAAAATCCACAAGATTAACAAAGCAAAGACCGTGAAAATCTCTGTCAGCCAAAGAGATCGTCCTCTCCATTCCCTCTTTGTTGCTTTTCGTAGGATAGCTCTCGGTAATTCCGCGCCCCGCAAAAATATCGCTGATCTTTCCCACGGAGATCACGTCAAGACCACGTTTTTTCAATCTGTCAAGCATAGTCTCCCCGTGAGGCTCAAGGGAATAGTCGTGCCTGCCCGCAAGACGAACAAAGGGATGCTCACCGCCGAAAGGACGGGCGATCACCCTTCCAACACCGTGCTCGCCACGAAGCATATCACGCGCGATCTCACAATATCTGTAAAGCTCGTCAAGCGACACTCTGCTCTCGTGAGCGGCGATCTGAAAGACCGAATCCGCCGAAGTGTAAACTATAAGCGAGTCTGTTTCAAGATGCTCACGTCCATAATCGGCAATGACCTGCGTACCCGAATAAGGCTTGTTGCATAAGACTTTTTTGCCGGTCCTGCGCTCAAATTCAGCAATGACCTCCTCGGGAAAGCCCTCGGGATAAGTAGGCATAGCACGATTAGAAATAAGTCCGGCTATCTCCCAGTGACCCGTGGTGGTATCCTTTCCACACGACTTCTCCGCCATGCGCCCGAATGCCGCCATAGGTTCTTCAACCGCCGTTCGTCCCGCGACTTGACACCCCACAATATTAAACAAGCCCATTTTCGTAAGATTTGGGCAGTCAAATTCAGCCTCAGACGCAACACTTCGCAAAGTATTGCTTCCCTCGTCTCCAAAATCCGCCGCATCGGGCATCTCGCCTATACCAAAGCTGTCGAGAATGATCAAAAATACTCTTTTTTTCATTATTTCTCCTAAATAATAAATTGCAATTTAGCGGTGGGACGCGGGGGACGCGGTTTTCCACCTTTTTTGAGAAAAACCTACGCAGATTGTAAACAATCTGCTGTTGCGAGTTTTCTTCGAAAACGTCGAGGTGGAGCCAAAAAACTTCCCTAAAAAGGATGAAAATTTCACCAATATAGTATTTGGAAACCGTATTGATTTTAACCGAAGTTTATCTTCTATCGTGTTGCAAGTTTATTTGAAACCTTTTAAACAAAAGAGTTTG
>JAZKYL010000153.1:0-79986 GCA_045612105.1 Eubacteriales bacterium | reverse complement strand
ATGAGATTGACGCCGGACTCATAAAGCATTTTATAATCTTTAAATCCTTCGGCTGCATTACGGCTCATACGGGAGACACTATCAAAAACTATAGTGTCTTCCTTTTTTATTTGTGCCATGAGTCGTTCCCAGTTAGGTCGGTTCTGAGTGGTTCCAGTGTAGAACTCTCTAAAGATAGTTGCTTTGGGATAAAGCTCGGTGATGTTGGTAATCTGGCGTTCGAGTCGCTGGTGTGGCGTGGATACACGGCAATAGGCATAAATCATAATAAAACCTTCCTTATTAGTATTAAAAGTAACTAAAGTTTCTTTTGATGCTTTAATTATGCCGTGTAATTGCTAATATGGCACTAACTTTTGGTATAACTTTCGCAAACTTTGTTTTGGTGCTTGAAACAGTAGCAAAAGTATGCTATACTATGCTTGTACCAAATTCTATGGAGGTGTATTATGGCACAGAGATGGACGTTTGAAGAGGATTATATTGTTTGCAAGTTTTGTGAAGAAAAAGATTACAATACTGTTTCAGGACGCTATCTAGATGAATTGATGGATAGGCTAGCGGATAAAGGTTTCAACACAAGAAGTAAAGTAGCGGTAGAGAAACGAGCTCACGAATTCACCTGCCTAGGCCGAGGTTGGGGTCCACCTTATGCTACTGATCAAGTTAAAATGGTTTTTCAATATGCGGCTAATAACTTTTATGAAGACGAGTATCAGCAATGGATTAGACGATATGTTGAAGAGGTATATTCTCCAGATGCTGATGTTGATGAAAATGAAAGTTGGTTGAATAATCAGAATACTGTGCTTAACCGACTTCTTATAGTTGAAGTTCCCCGAGAGGAGCAATCGTTTTGCAAAGTGTTTAACGAGCTCCTTGATAAATATTATGATAATCATAAAATCGGTAAAAAAACGCTTGGAGCTGTAAAAAAAGAGTTTCGCGATAAATTGGTTATAAATTATGGTGTTCCAGGTAATACATTCGATGCCATAAGAAGGGAAAAAAACAACACGGTTTCAAGAGAACATCTATTTAGGTTGTGTTTTGCATTAGAACTAGAATATGATGAGGCCAAAAGATTACTAAATAGCGTTGGATATGAATTTAGACGAAATGTAAAAGCTGAGGTGGTTATAGAAGCCATTCTAAAAAGTAATAGTCATAGACGATTTATTCCTTATGAGATTAATGAGACCCTAAAAAAATATGCTGATGTAAGATTGTTTCGTTAAATAATAAGTAAATTTAGAGTGATTTGTGAAAACAAGTCACTCTTTTTATTTGGTCTTGTCAAGCCCAGATAATAGAACTTTCATTTTGTATAATGAAGAAGGAAAGAGAGATATTGGTTGTTTTAAAAAAATTCAAATAATTTTCATTTTGGTCTCAGTAAGCCCAGATAATAGAATTTTCATTTTGTATAATGAAGAAGGAAAGAGAGATATTTATTAATTTTTGATAAATTTGTATTATCTTCATTTTCTATAATTATTTACCCCGGTGGATGTCCCTTCATTTAAATTTTTCGTTACCTAATGTACAGTTCTTTCTGTACCCTCTGAACCTTGACAAATAAATATATCTAGTTTTAAAAAAGTAAAGTGAACTAGTAAGTCCACCACCCCTCAATTTTTTGAGTTATACCCTAAGTTACTTTTTACTCCCTGTTTTTTAAAACTGTGTATGTTTCATATTTAATTTCTATATCTTCGTGCGCTGTTCCTATTCCCACATTCTCAGTTATCTGTAGTCCCCCCTATATCTGTAATCAATGACAACCACGTGCTAATTTTTAAGAAATCTAAAACAACATTTCACTTATGAAAGGAATTCAACTATGAAGAACTACGAATTTGTTACCATGATCCAGAACATCGGAGACATCAACTCCATTCCCGACCACATCAACTCCAGAGAAGTGCTTCTCACCCTTACTAATGGGTTCCTGTACGTTAAGCCTGGCGAAAACACAACTAAGTTCTACAGAGAAGTCCACGAATGTCTCGAAAACAGTCGTGCAGCAGGGGAGATCATGTACGTCCGCAGAGGCAAGCATATTCCCTTTAACAAGTGTGTAAGAACCACGACATCGCTTGCGCTCATGAATTGTATTAAGGAAAACTTCGATGAAGAATACTTCGACTCGATGCTCGATGAGATCGACATCAACTTTGTAACTAGCACAACTACCAAGAAATTCCGCGATAGACTTGGATTTAAGCAGAATCAGGAACTTTCCGAACTTCTCAATACCTTTAAGTCTATTGACAGCGCGTTCAATGGTGTAGCATATAATGAGTGTTTTGCTAGACTGATGGCCAAGATCATCTGTTACGCAGATACCAACACCGCATACACTTACGCCAACATGCTGCTTGACCTTGACAACGCCCTCAGCACGAATGTTTTTAATCCTAATAATCTTGAAATTACAATCGATTCGTGTATGGCTAGTTGAGTAAAAAACCTCGAACTAATCTAAACCTTGTACAGAAAATAAACTAATATAAAACTCGGAGGTACATTATGTCTATTTCTATCTATGATTCCAGTCTCCCTCTCTCGAGCTATGCGCTCGGTTCCGTTCATTCTTTCTTTGTTGATGTCACAAAACTTGGACATCTTCGTGTAGGAACTAACAGTGCTTTCGCAAAGCATATTGAAACTTTGAACTGTGCGATTGAAACAAATGATACTTGTGTTTGTGTCAATGCAGGTCCTTCAAACCTTATTCAGGTTATTGGTGTGGTAGTAGACTGCAACAAGTCGTACTTCTCGGGGTGTGCCGATCAGATTACCGTGATGTTCAAGACTAGCGCTGGAGAATATATTCTCAACAAGTACCCTGTACGAGCACCAGGTGTTTTTCCAAAAGCAAAGAAACACGTAATTCCAGTAGCAGAAATTAATCTTACTGTTGCTTGAAATAAAAAACAATAAAACATAAGGAGAAATAACAAGATGAAAGCAAATATCAATAAGACCACTTATAACAAATACACCACCGTCTGTGCGGTGGTGGGACACTACAATGAGAACGGCAATTATTGTGAGAAGGAGTTTGAGAATATTAAACTCAAAGATCTTCACAAAGATATTGCCAAAAACATTTATCTTAACCATGATGTCACAATGCACGTAGCTCCGGGTATTGAAATTCGAGTATTTGCAAAGGACATGAATAAGATTGAAACTTATCTGGAGATTGAGAACGATCCTGATTGCTTGAAATCAATGTTGGACTGTTGGTCTAAATATAACCAACCTTCTAGCGATTACATTTATACAACCATTGATCTTGAAGAGTGGAAAGAGCTGAAGAAACTTCCACCGATAGAGCTTTAATTAAAGAATCTAAAATTACAATAAATTATGAAAGAGGTAAATTAAAATGACTAACAAAGACGTAATTAACATTATCAACAGACTTGTGTGCTCAAGTGAGCAGAAGGTAGCCTATAGCACGGACGAAGCATTCACAGCAATCGTGCATGGATACTATTACATTAGACCTGGCAATGACACAGCTAGGTTTCTGACGAAGATTAATAAGATTCTTGAGAATGCTTGGAGAGACCTGAACAAAAAGCACTCAGAAACAAAGCATGGGGTTCCGTATTATGTATGGCTCTATGGTAAAATGTCGGCTGAGGCTATCAGTGTTGCGCGTTCGCTGTTTGATCAGGCATACTATGAATCCCAGTGTGCGCATATGGTTATGCACGAAAAGTACGACGAATCCCTTCTTGAACGCAATATGTATTGGCTGGACGAAAAAGAACTCCGTTCTGTGTTTGAGGGTATTCTCACTTTTAAGGGAAATTATGATGCCTTTATTAGTGACGAAAACTTTGACAAAATGATGGAAGAACTTCAGGAGTGTTCTATGGTGGTGATTCAGAACGATCCTTGGTATATGAAGGATTATGACAAGCACGTTTCTTATATTGATAACAATTGGGAATTCCCATTTGAGTACATAACCAGAGAAACTATCATTGCTGTTGTTTGCAAGTACATTGACGATCCGGTAATGCTTGCGCATATGATTAAGGTGTTCAAGCATACCGACACGTCAACTGCGGCTGACTACACTGCTTTGGCCCTGTGGTTTACAGATATGTTTGAACTGGAGATTTTCAGTCCTACCATTACTGATCTGGATAAGATTTGTCTCGAAAATGGTATTGAAGGAAATTCCCAGTTTATCCACCGAAACAAGGCAGGCAAGTTTATGGCAGTTAAGTCTAAATAAAATAAACGAAAATAATAAAAAAATTTATATAACTGAAAGGAATTCTACTATGATTAATTGGAATTACGACGCTAACGACTACAGTGCAAACAAGGCAAACCTTCTTGATGAGGGCAAGTACCGAGTAAGAATCATTAATGCCATTGAAACTGTGGCGAAGAATGGCACGGAAGGACTTGAAATTTCTCTTGAAGTCAACGGGCACAGCAACAAGCTCAGATATTATATCTGGTACAATCGCGAGAATGCGGCTAGAACAAATCAGCTTCTGGGAGAATTCTTCAATTCGTTTGATATCTCTGCAGGAGAGCGATCCAGCTGCGAGAATTGGCTGGGTAAGACTGGCGCTGTTTATGTGATGCATGACGTATACAAGGGTCGTCAGATTGCTAAAGTTGCCTTCTGTTTGAATCGTGATCAGCAGATATCACTTCCTGCTTGGACAGAGACGCAACCTACGAGAGTGGATGTAAATGATATGGAAATGCCCCCCAAGGAAACCTTTGTGCCTAGAAAGTTTGGCGACTTTTGTCCATTCTAAGCGCTGATTACATAATAATGGGGCTATGTTATAAGCCCATAGCCCCTCAAAAAAATTAAATAAATTAATTATATAAAGGAGATTAAAAAAATGAAGAACAGAGAAATTATTGAGTACATTGACCGCTATTGTGCACATGACGAGGAGTTGAACTGTATATTTGATGCAGATCTTGCCTATACCATTCTCGCTCATGAGTATCTCTATGTTAAACCCGGAATTGATACGGAATATTTCCTCAGGGATGTCTACAGTGCACTCGTAGATGGGACCATGGAAGGGATTAGTATGTTCGAGGCAGAGATCGTTGGCTGCTGTCCTCTTGATGAGTGTATTCGTATTTGTATGGCAGAACGGTTGCTTTGGGTTGCGCAAGAGTCCTTCAATAACGAATACTTTGAACACCAGATAAAACATCTGGACCCCGATGAGGAGTGCGATGGTAACCTCCTAGGCAAATACTTGAATCTTATGAATAAAGAACAGCTTTGCGATTTTTTCTATAATGTATGTCGCTATAGCGTGTGCTACTCGGTGTTCTCAGGTGGAGACATTGCGTTTGAAATCGAGGACGAACTTCATAAGTGTTGTCGAGAGATGGATCCTGCGCTTCCCAAGGAGCGTTATGATTCTAAGCGAGATGTGTCGTATCGAAAAGAGCATCCTTACTATATGGCTGATTATTTGAGTCATGATGAGATTGCTGATGCAATTAAGCGCGTGATTGTCAATAACAAGACTCTTGCCGGTCATGTGGCACGCCAATTCTATTACACGAATGACTTCGATTCTCTGTATCTCTATATCACTTTGATTAGTACTTATGAGAGAGTTTTCCGAAAGGACCTCTATAAACCTGAGATACGAACATGGGAATATTCAGACGATTCAGATGATTCAGATGAATGCTTGAGCTTTACCGCTTCGGATTGAATGAGGCGATCTTTGTACCTTTCTAAGTACCAGTTACATGTTGGTGGGGCTATGATATAAGTCCATAGCCCCATTATTATATTAAACATAAGGAAGGAGATTTTATGGAACTTGATTTGAGCAACTACACATATGAGACTCGCTATCCCAGAACTCTTAATGAATGTATCAATGATCTGATTAAGGGACATGCCGGTGTTGTTCTCCCATATGAATTGGAAAAGAATTTTCTGGAACTCGTTGATAATGAAATTCTTTTTAGATATCCTTTGATACGTTACATGTACGCTCACATTCTTCTAAAAGGATATTGGACACACGAAAGCGACTCCTATAATTCTGATAAAGAGGCTGCAATGTATTTGTTGCAGCCAATGGCGGAGGCTGGATTGCCTGCTGCACAATTTGATATAGGATATTATTTCTATTATTCAGAGGCCTGTGCTATTGAAAAACATTTGTATGCCGAAAAAGCCAAGTGGATTCTTAAAGCATGTAAGCAAAACTATCCACCAGCAATAGAGTATATAAATTATTTCTTGCATCTTGATGTGAGAGAGAAATTGCCAACGCCCATAATAAAGGATGTTTGTGAAGAAATAGTAAGAGTGCGTGAGGACAAGAGCTTTGCATTGGAACTGCTTGAAAGAATGAAAAACAAAATTTAAACGGAGAGGAATGGTTATATGAAGGAAAAATATAAGTATCATAATCCTAATGAGTACACAGGGTTGGGATTGCTTGCAGTCCCAGGAGGTTGGCATAGAGTAAAAATCACAAATGTGATCAAAAAATCATATGGCAGTAGTGGTGTGATTGCTTATGAAATTACATTTAAGGTGTCTAATTGTCACGGATTGCTGTGGTATAATCTTACACTTGATCCCAAAGATCGTCCCAAAAGCAATAGAAGGCTCGGCTCTTTTTTTGAGTCCTTCAACATTACAGACACTGACTTGTCCCACTACAAAAGCTGGATAGGACACCTTGGAGTAGTAGAGGTTAAATTCGTCGAAGATCCAGAAACAAAGCTCTTGAGATCATTTGTTTATTATTGTGTTCCGTGTAATAGAAGTTATGACTTGGTAACTTTCCAAGATATCACCAAGCCTATCAGCGATCAGTAGCACTATGCCATTTTGAGAAAGCACCTCAATAGTTTTAATGACGCCACTTTCAAACGTTATTTCAACATAATTACTAACCTCCAATACCGAGATATGGCTAGTGAAGGACACTGTTTTATTAAGGACGAGAATTTGGATTATATGTTGCCTTTGTTTAAGCAGCAGATATCAGACAAAGAAACATTTATTACCATTCTACTTGAGCACATTGATCGCAATCTTGAAGCTGCTAGACGTATTGCTGATGATTTTGCAAAATTTGGATATTATTATGCACTCTCTTTTGTTGGTAACTATTTTAATGGTGAAGTCATTATGGGAGAAAATTTGTCCATAGAAGAGTATATCGAACTTGAAAAATGGTATGAGGAAGAATACCCTAAGGAAATGGAGGAACTATATAAAGAATTGATGGATGCCTAGTGTAGATTTAGAAAGATTACTGAATGATTTATTTTAATACAGAAAGGATAATTTATGATTACTTTGCAGGAGATTGCCGGCAGATTGGAGAGCAAGCCGGAAGATAACAGAAAGACAGCATGGAATCCCGAAACAGTGGACGACTACACGCTGCCCGAGTTCAACATTTATGAAAGCACAGCCAAAGGAGCAAAGACGTTGCTGAAGAAGAAACTCAGCAAGGTTCTTGCGTTTGTCAACAGTGTAAGAAGTATGCGAGCTGAGGAAGGCTGTACCATCATGCCGATCAGCGTTACATCGAGGGCAAATCAGATGATTTGGACTAGCAAGAAGGGAGTTAGTAATGCAATATCTTATATGAAAGAAATTGGCTTGATTAGTACCGAGAATGATTTCTATCGGTATAATGCTTATATCGATTGCGAGAATACGTGCAAACTCTATCGTTACTATAAGGAGAATGAGGACAAGCTTAGAGCATATTGTGAGCGAAATAATATCGAACCTTATTGGACCGAAAATATAGTTTATTCCATGGAAGAGGTTCGAAACAGAGACCGTAGTATTGATGGATCCAAGGTGCATTTCAAATCAAAGTTGAAGCTTGTCAAGCCTAGCTATATGAGTAACGTTGAGTTTGAAAAGCAGCTTACACTGTGCCTTTATGAGAATTATCCTGGACTGAGATTTCATATTATGAAGGCCAATGAAATCAACAGTCTTTACTATAAGGATTACCCAGAGTTTAGAGTTAGATTTCAACCTAAATTTGAATGGTCAGTTGATGGAAGCTATGTGAAACGTATTGGCATTCGAGCAACCAATTCTATAACAAACACGAAAAAGGCGGACCGAGTAAACATTCTTAATAACTATGGGCTTATACTTGAGAAGGATATCAATGCTTCAGTACCTCGTATGACACTGTCTTTGAACTCTGGGCGTTGGATAGATGAATCGGTTGACTTGTATGAACTTATCTATCGTGTTATGGAGCCCTCGGCAAAGTTTACATATGAGATGCGTGAAGCAATCAAGAAGCTTCATATGCGAGTCTATTTTGACGCGAGCGGTGCAGCTGCAACACATCATATTTGGAGACTTATGGACAAGAGCGGCATACTTAAGCAGGAAGTCAATGACACAGTAGAAGCTTTCCGCGAAGCTATTATTGAAGCTGAGGGCGGAGAACTGTATGGAAGCGATATATTTTATGTTGAATCTTGTGTATATCTTATGACGCTGTACGATTTGGTTTCTTCTGGGCATATGGTGTGGCAGGTGTATGATTGTTTCTATTCGACAGGCAGAGAAGACAAGGAGCTGTTTGAAGAGATGATTTCAAATGGTGTAAAGTTTAACTTTGATGAGTTTGTGAGAAAGTATTGGAAAAAAGAGTGTGTGAGTATTGTAGTGAGTAATGAGTAGTGGAGAGTGAGCTATACAATAGGTGTAAAACGTAAATGCTGAAATATTAAAAAGCATTGATAGTGAGCATTATGTTGAGTAATGAATAAAGAGAATGTAAAGTAGCTATACAATAGGTGTAAAACGTAAAAACAATAGACACTGTTTATGGTAAAAACAAAGCAACATTGAAAGCCATAGAGCTTTCAATGTTGCTTTGTTTTGAGTTATATATGAAATTTAGAAATTAAGAAAACTCTTTCATATGTTTTTCAGTATTAGACACCAATTTATCAACGTCTTCAGACAAGCCCATAGCCTCATTTATGTACTCATAGGCAGTCCTTAAACCCTCTCTGTGGAGCTTGATTGTGGCATCTATAATTGTATCTAGGTCCTGGTCCATATACTCCCAGAAGAGCTTTTTGACTAGCCCGAGGTCGAGTATATCTACAAAATAATAGGGGTGCTTAATACAGAAATCCTTCATTAATTTATGATCGGTATGTTGATCAGGAAAGCTTTCATCTGTTTCATGACAAAACTCATTCAACTCACACCATAAATTGAAGAAATTCATTTTACTCAGGAAAAACTTATAATTCGCCCAATAGTGAACTATAATGTTTAAGAATAGCTTGAACTGATATTTGTCAAGTTTCTCTAATGTGTTTCTTAATTGTCTTTTTTGAATCTTTGTTTTGTTATCCATTTCTTAATTCCTCTCATTTCTAAACCCAACTACATCTTGAGCTTTTTACATTCTTCATTTAATTTAGCGCATATTTATGCGTTGAACATGCAAAAAGTCGATGACCATTTTCAGACCACCGACCTTTATTTATAAGTAAACACTTTGATATTTTGTCCTATCAAAACGTCCTTATTTAAAACATATCATATCCAAAAGCATCAACGTTTGAGTAATAGTTTTGGACAAGTTCATCTATAGTGAACTTTCTTTTTAACAACAATGCTGCTGTCAGTAGACTCATATGGTCTCTGGAGTAATTAACCATATTATCTATGAGTTCTTTTCTAAGTTTTGCATTCTCGGGTGGTCTAAATGGATTACTTGTAAATGCTTTTAAAAACTCTTGGAAAGTTTCATTATCAATCATTTGACCATAAGTGTGATTCAGCTTGTAAAAGAAACAAAACAAATCATATAGTGATTTATCACTCAAGGTCTCGAGTTCTTTAATTAGTGTTTCAGTTGTCTTGTTGACAATCTTTTCGGGAGCCTTTTCATTAGTCTTTTCTTTAATTTCCATCATTAATTCATCCTTATTATCTGTGTTTTATTAGAACGACTACAGAGGACAAAATATTGTCGTTCTATATAATTTAGCAGATAATAGAAGCAATTAAGCTGATGTATCAGACTTTTGTTCAAACGTCAACGTCT
This sequence comes from Eubacteriales bacterium, assembly GCA_045612105.1. GTDB lineage: Bacteria > Bacillota > Clostridia > Oscillospirales > CAG-272 > SVTX01. Next base: position 69,886 of record JAZKYL010000153.1, on the reverse strand, counting down.
TATGCAAATCTTGAGCAAGCGAGACCTTCTTTCTATGACTTATATGCGCATAGATATTAGCGGTCGTAGAAATGTCCGCATGCCCGAGCCATTCCTTAATATCATTGATATCCCAACCTTTATCAACAAGGATACTAGCAGTCGAATGACGCAGGTCATGGTAACGCATCTGAGGCAACCCATGACGAGCCAGAGCGCGCTTAAAACTCCGCGTAAGGCTGTCGGGACGGTAGGGCACACCGTTTGGGTTCTTAAATATATAATCGTTGTTATGGTAGCTAGAACCAAGCCTACGCTTGTAGTCTTTTTGTTGATCTTTCAATTTTAAAAGCAATGCTTTCACATCAGGCAGTAGCTGATAAGTACGTTCACTGCAATAGGTTTTGGTAGAGTCTTTGGCTACTATATGATTACCACCTACAACAGTGTGGTTGATGCTTATAGTATCCTTTTCAAAATCAACTGCTTGCCACCTCAGACCTAGAGCCTCGGACTTTCTAAGTCCATAATATAAAGTAACGAAAATGATGGGGCCAATTTCTTCATTCTGAAAAGCATCCAACATTTTTTGAGCCTCCTCAGCCGTCATAAACACTTGTCTCTTGCTTTTGCTTATTGTTCCACTGTGCTTTTCACGTTTAGGCATTGGTACTTGCAGCGCGGGGTTGATTTTTATATCTCCATAAAGAACAGCATAGTCGAATACTTTACGAAGAATGCTGATGATCTTTCTGATAGACGTAATAGACTGACCGCCAATCTTGTTGTCTTTCCTGCCTCTATCACTAGATAGGTAGTTGACATAATCCATAATATGCCCGGCTTTGATGTCTTGAATATCCAAATTGAGCTCTTCAAAGTAGGGAATAAGATGTCTATCAATATAGGTATGATACCCATCATAGGTAGTTTCAGCTACTTCTTCTATCTGTTGATTCTTCCACATCTTTAAGTATTCAGCCATCTTAGCAGGATGCTCGCTGATTTCAAGATAGCTGTACTTTTCAATCATTGCAGGTATCATAGTAGCGGCTTTTTGTTTAGCCCCTCGGCCGGACAACCCTGTAGTAACCCACTTGTCTTTTCTTTTATGATTCTTGTCATAGTATGTGAGACGGACGTAGTAAACGTCTTTTCTTTTTGCTACACAACCTGTCATAGCTCACCTCGTTGATCAGAGCAAGGGTAGAGAACTTCGATAGCAATTCTCATTCCAAGCTTAAAGGCATAGGAAAAAAGCGCGCGTTCAGCGATATCTTCAAGCTCCGTCTGACAGTCGTTAAGCTTGTCAAGAATCTCTTTTTGCTCATCCGTGAGTGTGCTTCTCAGACCGTCGTGATGATCTGCAATATAGCCCGAAAGCTCTTTGACCTCCTTGGTGCAGCTCCAACTGTCTTCACTCGCGCATATGTTTCCGTAGAATAGTTCTTCTAAAATTGATCTCATAATTATCACTCCTGTTTGCTTAAGATATGATAATTATATCGTGAAATCTCGCGTTCGCGAATAGGGGTAGGGAATTGTTTGCGGAATTGCTACAATTTGTTAAGTTCCACAAGCTAAGTCAAGATAGAATCGTATCAATCCATCAAATTCAATAAGGCAGCAAATTTACAATGCATTACTGACGAACCAGTAAAAAAGCGGAGGCATTCGCCTCCGCAAAAAATTACTTTTCATTAAATGCAATTTGAAACATTAAATTTTTGTATTCAATCATATGTTTGTTTGTAATCAAAAGATCTGATAATAGCTCATCGTATTCAGGGAAAGCTCGTTGTATTTCTTGCGGAGATCTCAAATCTTTACGATTTTCGTTGTACCACTTGCGATATTTTGCTTGCCACTTTGTTAAGTGTGGTCTTAATCCCACATTTAAAACATCAGTTGTTACAGTGATTAGTTTTGTGGAGTATGGAAGACGGTTTGGAGGTATATCTTTTAAGAGTTCTCTAGCTATTTTAAAGAAATCATACCAAGAGTTATAGACTTCAACTATAACATCATAATTCTCATCATATGGAAGACCTATTTTTCTCGTGTTAAGTTCTACCCATAATTTGTAGGCGATTTCTTGGTCTTTTTTGTTGTATTTTAATTTTATGTTGCTATTCCCAATTCCCAGGGAGACTTCATCAACAACAATGGAGTGATATGCAAGTCTAGTAGCTAGCTTTTTTACAACAATGCCTACTACCACTATAACTATAGTTGCAATAATTAATGCTAACCAGTTAAAGCGAAGACAAAAGGTATACCAATTTTCAAATTCAAATTCAAATATATTCATTTCTATCCTCATCAATAATTGCATTTCATTTGTGGACGAGAATTATTAATTTTTCCTTTTTTGTATATTCTGTCATCGTATGCTTGCTGTATAATTGCATCAAAGTGATTGATAGCATAATTCCAAGTGTATAAATTCACATATCCAGAATCCCAATTATCACGTATGCGACCAGGCAAATATTCATCATTTACCTTTAAGCCAATCATCGGATAAGTAGGCAACAATATCCCGACCAATCCTGAATTTCCATTAACACTAGGGTTTAATCCGGCAGAGATTTCCCAGTCTACGTGTTTTCTTTTCCGAGTATTAGGGCCAATCAATACGACAACAACTGAAGAGTCGCTCACTTTATCTTCTCGAATAAGTCTTTTAATATACTCGTCGCTATTATCGGAATTGTATTCTCCTGGCATTACTGATTTGTTGATTATGTTTCCGCTTAAAAAAGTGTCAATATAATTTTTATAATATTGATCATCTTGATGATAATAACTTATAAATACTTTGTGTTTGATCATATTGTTCTCCTTAAGAATCTATATATTTTTTTAATATCTCTGTTTTGTTAGAGATTCTGTTATAATCTTCATTAAAAAATATTGTTCCAAATTGCTTATAGCTAATTGCATTTCGAACGAATTCATCAATGTTGTAAAATGCAGGATGTATTTTCAAAAAAGATGGAATATCAGTGACTGTTTTTAATTTCAAAGAGGCAATGCTAAGATTGTTGTTGTCTGCTATGCCTATTTCATATGGTACCCACCAAGATAGATGTGTTTTATCTGATATAAGACAAAGTAAATGCGTGCTGCATTCTAGCCCTTTTTTGATGGAATCAACAATTAACCTGTCGTTTTCTATTTGGGTTGCTGTTTGGAGAGGTTCGTCCAAAATATCCAAATATATGTTTACCCCTACTATTTCCATAAGAAACTTGCCTATGTCTATAGCTGCCTGCTCATCTTCTTTTTTGTGAGAGATAAATACACATTTTTCTCTTCGTTCTCTAATTTGATTCCTGAATGTTAGTCTACTGATATCAGATATTTGAGCAATATTTACATAAGCCATTTTATTAATTATCCCTTAATTTAAAATTCTATAATTATTATACTACAAAATAGCAAATATGTCAACACTAGAACAAGAGGGCATTGTATTTATAATCTTTTTGTGCTACAAAAACGATTGACAACTCATAAAAATCATGATATAATTTATATGTTGAAGGAAGGACCAATTGATACACAGTAGTTGAGTAATGCAATTTGTTTTTCTTGTCTATGCAAGTAGACCTGAAAATCTGAAAGTCTTACAAGTATTATTTTGTATTGATTGAGACCTTTCGCACAGAGAAGGTCTATCCTGATGGGGTAGTTTTTTCTGCGTGCAAGGGTCTTATTTTCTTTCTTCAATTAAAACAATTTTGGAGGAAGATATGAGAAGACAAAAGTATTTTAACGGACAAGATAAGCACAAATTAAAGTTGCTTATTCAAGAAAAAACAGGGTATTGTATTCGAAGCAGTTGCGCCTTGAGCCAAGCATTCCGGAGGCGTTCTTTCTGTGCGGAAGAAGAAGGAAAAAGCAATGAAATGTTTGAATTCATTGGGGATCAAGTATTAAGCTACTACGTTGTAAAAATCATTTCTGATCGCTGCTGTGCCTTGAATATAGAGGGGGACTATTCTTTTCGAATCAGAGAGAATTACTTTACCTCTTTAAAACAAGATATAGTAAGTAATGAAGTGCTTGCATCAATAATCGATGAATGGGGTGTTTCAGAATACTTAATTGTTGGCAGGAGCGATGAGAAGAATCAAGTAGATCAACAAACGAAAGTTAAGGCAGACTTATTCGAATCAATTATAGGAGCCATTGCTATAGATTCGAAGTGGGATTCCGTGGTGCTTGAAACTGCGGTGAGAAAATCTTTAAACCTTGATTATAGACTTCAAACTATCATTCAGAGCGATTACAACTCTTTAACTATCAATATTGATAACGCGGTTACCGTATTGAAAGAATTAGCTGAAAAAGAACAATGCAGCATGCCAAAGTACGATTTTTCTGGACCGGAACATTTAGGCTACGATAAAAACGGGAATCCAATATGGCATTGTTCAAGTTCGATTGTAAATGATATTACGGGCATAATCAGAGGTGTTTTTGCGTCATCGAAAAAAGATGCAAAAAAAGCAGTTGCTTATTTGATGCTCTGCGAACATTTACAAGTGCAAAACCAATACGGACCGAATGATTCTTGTCCCATATGGAATTATAGTGATGGGCGATTAGTTCCGAATAGAAATCCTTTTAACAGCGAACAATTAAGCAAAGAGAAATAAGATGAGAAAAAACATATCTTGAAACGTAACAAAAAAAGCAGGGCATTACACAAATCTGCGTAGCAAATTGCGTAACACCCCTCATAAAAACTGCGTAACAAGCAAAAAATAAAGCCTTGAAAACTCAATGTTTTCAAGGCTTTATTTGGTCTGAGTGACAAGACTTGAACTTGCGGCCTCTACCACCCCAAGGTAGCGCGCTACCAGCTGCGCCACACCCAGAAACCTTGTCGTCTCTTGACGACTTGAATATTATATCACATAAAAATCGGTTTGTCAATACTTATTTTGAAAAAAATTGAAAATAATTTTGTGAAAAAAATTCGTTTTTCGGACTCGGATTTTGTGTAATTTTTACATAGCTAATAATCAGATAGCAGAGACAAAAAGATCGCAATTGGTTTTCAAGTAATATGACGGATTGATGACGGATTGTTTTTACAATGTATTGACAAAATATGGCGAATGTGATATAATAACGTGACTCAATTTGCACATCATATAGTTTTCTTGTTTGAAAGGACGGAAGAAAAATGAAGAAAACATCACTTTTAGCGATTATTTTGGTTATTTGTTTGTGTTTGCCTTTACTTGCCTCATGTGACAGTGCAAGTGGAAGCGAACCGAACTCGGAAAAATCGGAAACTCAGGAAAGTATGCTTGAGCAGGTCACAGAAGAGAGCACAAGTGTTAATTACAGTGAGTTATATAACAGCCCCTATGACATATTTGAAGAGCTGACAAGCCGCGGCTACACCGGTTCCTTTGAGGAATGGGTGGCTTCTTTGAAGGGTAAGGACGGAAAATCAGCTTATGAGCTTGCTGTTGAGAATGGATATCTTGGCACAGTTGAAGAGTGGCTGGAATCTCTAGTCGGCGCGCCAGGCAAAGACGGAGTTGACGGCAAAGACGGTGTAGATGGTTCCAACGGCGTGGATGGCTCGGACGGAGAGGACGGTTCCGACGGTGTCGACGGAAAATCCGCTTATGAGCTTGCGGTTGAAAACGGTTTTGAAGGCACTATAGAGGAGTGGTTGATATCTCTTATTGGCGCACCGGGTAAAGACGGAGCTGATGGTAAAGATGGAGAAGATGGCTCCGACGGTATTGACGGTGAAGATGGCAACGGAATCGCAAGTATTATCGCGACCAAGACAAACGGTGTGACTACAATTACAATAAAATTTACCGATCCCACACTTGAAGACGTTGTTTTCACTGTCAAGGACGGTGAGCAGGGAATTCAAGGTGTTCAGGGCATCCAAGGTGAAAAGGGTGACAAGGGAGACCAGGGCGAACAGGGCATCCAAGGCGAAAAGGGTGACAAGGGCGACCAGGGTGAGCAGGGCATCCAGGGCGAAAAGGGTGACAAGGGCGACCAAGGTGAGCAGGGTATCCAAGGTGAAAAGGGTGACAAGGGCGACCAAGGTGAGCAAGGCATCCAGGGCGAAAAGGGTGACAAGGGAGACCAAGGCGAGCAAGGTATCCAAGGCGAAAAGGGTGACAAGGGAGACCAGGGCGAACAAGGCATCCAAGGCGAAAAGGGTGACAAGGGAGACCAGGGCGAACAAGGCATCCAAGGCGAAAAGGGTGACAAGGGAGACCAAGGTGAGCAAGGCATCCAAGGCGAAAAGGGTGACAAGGGAGACCAAGGTGAGCAAGGCATCCAAGGCGAAAAGGGTGACAAGGGAGACCAGGGCGAACAAGGCATCCAAGGTGAAAAGGGTGACAAGGGAGATCAGGGAATCCAAGGTGAAAAAGGCGAAGACGGCAAGGACGGACTTGGAATTTCAAAGATCGAGATCATTAACGGTGAGTTAGTAGTTACTTATACAGATGGATCAACAGCAAATATCGGTGTGATTACAAAGACCGAGGGCACAGACGGATTGGAGTATTACCCTCTGCCCGACGGAACCTTGGGCGTAATGATGGGAACTACCAAATATCTTGAAGAAATAGTTATTCCTTCCGAATATTGCGGAAAAGCTGTTACGCAGATACTTGATCAATCATTTCAATATGCAAAAAATTTGAAATCTATAACGATTCCCGATAGTGTCACAAGCATTGGTGATTTGGCGTTCTCGGGTTGCTCAAGCCTTACGAGCGTTACTATCCCCGACAGTGTCACAAGCATTGGTTCTTCTGCGTTCAACGGTTGCTCAAGCCTTACGAGCGTAGTTATCCCCGACAGTGTTACAAGCATTGGTGATCGTGCGTTCTACGGTTGCGAAAGCCTTACGAGCGTGACTATCCCCGACGGTGTCACAAGTATTGGTAATGGTGCGTTCTCGGGTTGCTCAATACTCACGAGCGTGACTATCCCCGTCGGTGTCACAAGTATTGGTAATGGTGCGTTCTCGGGTTGCTCAAGCCTTACGAGCATAACGATTCCCGACAGTGTGACGAGCATTGGTTCTTATGCGTTCGACGGTTGCACAAGCCTTACGAGCGTGACTATCCCCGACGGTGTCACAAGCATTGGTGAATATGCGTTCTACGGTTGCTCAAGCCTTACGAGCGTAACAATTCCCGATAGTGTCACAAGCATTGGTTCTTCTGCGTTCTATAATTGCTCAAGCCTTGAAAGTGTTGTTTTTGGTGAAAACAGCCGACTTGATAGCATCGGTAGATTTGCATTTGCATATTGCTATAATCTTACGGATATAGAGATTCCCGATAGTGTAACGTATATTGGTTATGATGTGTTCTACGGTTGTTCAAGCCTTACGAGCGCAACTATTCCGACGATAGCGATATCTTATATACCAAAGAGCAATTTAAAAACAGTTGTTATAACAAGCGGCACAAGCATTGGTTCTTCTGCGTTCTACGGTTGCTCAAGCCTTACAAGCGTAACAATTCCCGACAGTGTGACGAGCATTGGTAATTCTGCGTTCTCCGGTTGCTCAAGCCTTACGAGCGTAACTATCGGCGACGGAGTCACAAGCATTGGTTATGAGGCGTTCTCCTATTGCTCAAGCCTTACGAGCGTGACTATCCCCGACAGTGTCACAAGCATTGGTGAATATGCGTTCTATGAATGTTCAAGTCTTGAGAGTGTAATTTTTGATGAAAACAGCCAACTTGATAGCATCGGTAGAGGTGCATTTGCATATTGCTATAATCTTACGGATATAGAGATTCCCGATAGTGTAACGTATATTGGTTATAATGCGTTCTATGGCTGTCCGGCTGACTATGAAGAAACAACCGAGAGTTATTTCGAAACATCGGAAGAGGAAACAACAGAAGAGGAAACAACAGGATACGAAGAAGATACCGAAACATACGAGTTTGAAAGCTGCTATGGGCATGAGTGGGAAACGTACGAGGAAGGTGTAGAGCCTCAAATTGGTTGGAAGTCTACCAACGAAAACGATAATTCTGTAGCGAAAATGGAGATTGTGGCAGAAGACGATTGCGACGTTTCGATCAGTTGCCTTGTTTATTCAAACAGTTATAATGATAACTTGTGCGTGCGTTTGAACGGAGAAGTTTTGTTCAATGTTTCGCCCAGTTATGGAAGTAGCTCAAGAAGCTATTCCGGAAGTATAAATAAGGGTGACGTGATAACCTTTGTTTATACAAAGGATTCTTACGGATCTTATTATTATGATGAAGAATTCGCATTCATTAGATATGAGATGATCCCTATGAGTAACGACCCCAGCATAGGTCTTGAATATGAGAGGAATGCGGATGGAACTTATACCGTTGTAGGTAGAGGAGAATGCACGTCGAAAAATATAGTTATTCCCGAGGTTTACAACGATGCGCCCGTAACGGCGATTGCTGCCGATGCGTTTTACGGTGAAAGTGACATTCTGCGCGTGGTTGTTCCTGACAGCGTACTGACTATAGGCGAATATGCTTTCTATGGATGTACGTCGTTGAAGAGAATAACGTTGCCTTTTGTCGGTTATCAAAGATACACAGAGGAATACGAAGAGGGCACAGAATACGAGACCGGATATGAGACCGAAGAAGAGACGGCATACGAATACGAAAACACTCATTTTGGATATATTTTCGGAGCACTGGATTACGGTGAAAATTATGAATACGTTCCCGCCTCCTTGGAATACGTTAACGTTACAGGTGATACTATAATTGCAGATTATGCATTCGCTTATTGTGAGAGAATTGAAACCGTAATTATTGGTGACGGTGTTAAGAGCATCGGTTATCATGCGTTCTATAGCTGCGAGGACCTTCAAAATGTGACTATAGGTAACGGAGTTGAGAGCATCGGCTCCTACGCTTTCTATGATTGTAGACTTCAAAACGTGACTATAGGTAATGGAGTTAAGAGTATTGGGTCAGATGCGTTCGGTTATGGTTACTACAGAAAAGTATTCATCAATGATATTGAGGCATGGTGTAATATTGATTTCAGTGGCAGTTATGCAAATCCGTTGAATAGTGGATATCTCTATCTTGATGGAGAGCTTGTTACAGAATTGATTATTCCCGAGGGTGTTACAAGCATAGAAGCATATGCGTTCTATAACTGCGATAGTCTCACAAGCGTTTCCATATCAAACGACGTAACAGATATTGGTGAATATGCGTTCTATGATTGCGATGGTCTCACAAGCGTTTCGATTCCTGACAGTATAATAACCGTTGGAGATTATGCGTTTGATGGTTGTGAATGTCTCGAATATTATGAAGAGAATAATTGCAAATATTTAGGTAATGAAAATAACAGGTGCGTTGTTCTTGTTGACGTGATAGACAATAACGTGAGAAGCATTACCATTTCGGAGAACGCCAAGGTTATCTATTCATATGCACTCTATGATTCAAGAAGACTGGAAAGCATAGTGATTCCCGAAGGAGTAATAAGTATTGGAAGATATGCGTTTGCAAATTGCCCAAAACTTGTAAGTGTAACGATTCCCGATAGTGTCACAAGCATTGGTTCTTATGCGTTCTACAATTGCTCAAGCCTTACGAGCGTAACAATTCCCGATAGTGTCACAAGCATTGGTCCTTCTGCGTTCGAAGGTTGCTCAAGCCTTGAGATCGCAACTATTCCGACGATAGCGATATCTTATATACCAAAAACTAATTTAAAAACAGTTGTTATAACAAGCGGCACAAGTATTGGTAATGGTGCGTTCTCTTATTGTGATAGCCTTACGAGCGTTGTTTTCAGTGAAAATAGTCAGCTTACGAGCATTGGTGATAGGGCGTTCTATTGTTGCACAAGCCTTATGAGTATAACGATTCCTGACAGTGTCACAAGCATTGGTTATTGTGCGTTCGAAGGTTGCTCAAGCCTTGTATATAATGAATATGACAATGCATATTATCTTGGAAATGATACCAATCCATATCTTATTCTTGTAAAGGAAAAAAGTAAATCAATCATATCTTGCGAGATTCACGAAAAAACAAAAGTTATATATCGTGATGCGTTTGAAAATTGCTACCATCTTGCGAATGTGACTATCCCTGAAAATGTGACGGTTATTGGTAATTATGCGTTCTTTGGGTCCGTAGCAAGTGTTACTATCCCAGAAAGTGTTATGGTTATTGGTTATGGTGCGTTCTGTGGTGTTGAATGCGTTAATTACAGTGGAACTATGGCTCAATGGAATGCCATAAGCAAACATGGTGGAGCGACAGGTGAATGTATAGTTTATTGCACCGATGGAGAGATTGATTTTGATTTTTTTGAATAATTTTTGTCGCATTTAGTATCAATATATAATGTGTTGAAATAGTTTTAATAAGTCTCATAAAACGAGATCCCCCCGTTATACACGATCCTTATTTCGGAATCGTGCATACACGGGGGGATAATTTTGTTATAAGATTACTGTACCTGTCACTGTGCGACGGTCACGCCTTCGATGTGAAGCAGGATGCAGAGGGAATCGGTGTCTGTAGCGGGGACTACCGCAAAGGTTACGTCAACTGTCTGTCCGGCAAAAGCGGAGAGATCAGCTCCGAGTCCGCCAACTGTACCGAGACTTGTCTGATAGCAGGAATTAGCGGTATTTGGGGAGAAATCGACCTCAGAGCCATATTTATTTGCGCAATAGGTCAACATTCCGCTACTTGCGTCTGATGCAGAGCTGATGCCGACAAAAACTACATCGTTCCAGGTCTTGCCTCCGTCGGCAGACCAAACGTACTTTTCTATGCCGCCCTCAACAAGCGACCAGCCTGCCATCACCAGCTTTTTGTCTTCGGTGGACGCGCCGTTGTAGACGATGCGGGCGATTCCGGTCTTATCGTTGCTTCCCATATCATACGCGGCGGAAGAGGAGCCCGAAGGACCGAAGCCGTTGATCGCGTCAACTCTTGAGAAGTAGTGGACGTTACTTGCGGAGTAGCCCTGAGCGTTATTCGCTGCGATAAACTGCGACGCGTCAGTAACGTAGGAAATCTGAGGCTTATTAGTGCCATCGGCATTGTCGGTGATCTCACCGGTTTTAACACTGATGAATTTTGACCCGCCTGCCGTGACCAGTGACAGAGTTTCCATATCGGCATTGGCATCGAGCTGACGGATATTATCGAGATTATCGCTGAAGCCTATATAAGCAATATCGATATAAGAGTCAGCGGACATAGGCACGTTGAACACGTCGAATCGCATATATTTGCAGTAGTATCTGCCGCCCTCGGATGCGTAGGAGGAGGGCAGGAAGGATGCTGCGTCAACGACGATCACGTGCCATGCGTCGTCCTTGACCGTCGTCGTGCCTAAGGAGATCGAATCAGCTGCCGTAGCGCCGGAATTTACGGTGCTTGTAAATATCTGAAGATGGTTCTGCTCGGTGTTAGTGGCAGGCATACGGAATTTGACCACGATATACTTGCCGGTGTTGACCTTGGCTGAGGCTATGTATGCATGGAAGGTTGACTCTGCCGTGCCGCTTCCGTTACCGAAGAATCTAAGAAATTCGCCATTCTCAGCAAGCTCAAGCTTGCCGATGCCCGCAGGAATAGTATCCTTGATAAGCGCGTTCATTTCGGTAGCGTCGAGATAGTAATTGATGGGATCGTTATAGGGGTTCTCGACCTCGTCGGTAGCACCGCCCGTCTCTTCTTCCACGGGCTCAGCGGAGACCTCAATGCCCGTAATGTGAGCGAGAATACAGAGAGCATTAGGCTCGGTCACGGGAACGACCGCAAAGGTCACGTTGACGGTCTGACCTACGTAGTCCGAAAGGTCAGCCGCAAGGCCCGAGGCGGTGTCGGGACCGCTTGTATTGCCTTGATAATTAGAATTTGCGGCATAAAGCTCGAAATCGGTCTTTCCGCAGCCTTCGTTGGCATATTTGATCATACCCGAGCCTGCGGTTTCGATAGAACTCTTGTTGTAAAGCTCGACGTCGTACCAGGTCTTGCCGTCAACCGACCATACGTATTTCTGCGCGCCGCCGTAAACTAAGCTCCAGCCTGCGAATACAATGCGGAGGTCGCTTGTAGTCTTACCGTTATACTTAAATGTGGCAACACCATTTGCGGAGTTACTGCCACGGCTATTATAAGCTGTACCTGTGGTAAACGCGGGACCGTAGCCGTTGAGGGTGTCTATTCTGCCGAAATAGGGAACTGTGGAAATGGTATAGTCGCTTTCGCTCGAGATAAACGCAGAGGCATCCTTGCTGACGGTAACACCGTCGTCGGTGGGAGTTACTACGGTTCCGCCGCCGTTTTCTTCGGAGGAGATAAGCTCATCCGTACTCATGCTGCGGACCTCGGTCTTTTCCTTGGTGGCAAGGGTGTAGGTCTCAACGTCCTTGTTTACGTCAAGCTCACGGAACTTTTCAAGATCTTCGCAGAGACCAATATAGGCAATGTCGACGTAATTATCGGTGCCCATAGGGGTATTGAAGACGTCAAAGCTTACGTAATTAGCGTAATACTTTCCGTCGCTATCGGCAATAAATCCGTCGGAGTTGAAGGAGTTTGCGTCAACTACAAGCACGTGCCATTCGCCGTCCTGAGGAGACAGCTTGGGATTTAACCAGATAGAGTCTTCGCCCTTGGGACCGCTGTTGACTGTGCCGGCAAAGTATTCAAAGTGGTTGTTGGGATTACTACCGGGAGCACGGAACTTGACTACCAGATATTTACCGGTAATCATCTTGGTGGGAGCGGAGAATACGTCGATACGAATCTCAATGGCGCCCTTTCCGTCGCCCGTGAGTCTGACGTAGTCTGCTTCGTCCGAAACGGTCGCAGATCCGACTCCGGGAATAGGATTCTGGAATTTTTGAGCGATCTCGGAGGGGTCGAGATAGACGTTTATGGGATCGTTGTTTTCTATGACCTCCTTGGGCCAGGGCTTGAAGTCCTCGGAAGCCTCCATCTTGAAGGTGCGACTTTCAACACCGTCCATACTGAAGGTAAAGGCGTAGGAATAAGTACCGTCACCGTCGTAATAGGTCATGTATCCGTCGTAATAGTGATGAATACCTACGTTGTCGGGATGACCGTGGGAGGAAACCTGATACTCGACCCACTCGCCGTCAATTTTTTCGTATATCTTAGGAGAAGTAAGCTTGTTGAAGCCGTAAACGCGGATCGCGGCATTGTTGACACCGCCTGAAACGGTAAATTCCGCGCTCTTGCCGTCGTCGGTCTTGACCTTGGGCATATAAGGGCTTTCGATTACATCGCCCTTAAGAGCGGTTACCTTGTAAGGATCGACGACAGAGTTCTGACGGATATACGCAAGATTATGGGCGTCGGTGGAGAGGTGCGAGCCCCAAGGAACCATAAAGATGTTTAAGGTGATTGTGTCGCCCTTTTTGAAGGTCGCTTCACCAACGTCAAGAGAAAGATGGAAACGGTTTTCGCGTTCCTCAACAACCACGAAGTTTCCGTCAAATTTCTGACCTTCGAAGTAGATCTCGGAGCTGTGAATAACGAAGCCCAGGTTAGTAGCGTCTTTAGAGTTGATACCGAAGTTTCCAAAATATCCGCCAACCTTGCCGAGAACGTATTCGGTTACGTCGTCGTTGGCACTGTAAGCAGCTTCCATGTGGTTGCCGTCAGCATCAAGGTAGCCTACGTGAGTTCTTGTGGTTTCCCATGAGTAGAAAGCGAAATCATTCTTGAAGCTATTGAAGCTTACGTCGTCAAGAACCTCGATATTGATCTCGTAGAAGGGACGAAGCTCGTCGGTCTGAGGGAGCTCGAGATGCTCGTAGCTGATCTTCATCTTGCCGTCGTCGGAAATATAGTCCATTTTTACGTTGGCATAGATGGGACCCGAGGAATCGATAACGTTACGGTAGTTTTCACTTGCCGAGTAGTTTCCATCAGCATCGGTGTACTGAATTATCTCAAATACACCCGCGTTGGTATGTTGGGGCGAGTTGTCGAATTTGTCGCCCTCAAGCTCGAACCAGTAGGGAGCCGACTGAGAGCGGAAGTCGGGAAGAGTCCAGAGGGTTCTTCCGCGGACGTACCAGGGGGAGATACAGGTGGTCTCGGTAACACCTACGGAAAGGTGATAGTAGGGAGCGTAATAAGCGATGGAGGAGAGCTGCTTTATGGGGAATTTGCCCCAGTTCTGATAGAGATTCAGCACCTTGATCTCATATTTTTCGCCGTTTGCCAGGCAGAGGGGGAAGAGGGTCTCTCCATAGGTCTCGTCGCCGTAGTTCATTACGGGCTCCTCAAGCTCGCCAAAGTTCTTGGAGACCTCAAGGGGAATGGGGATGATCAAGCCGTCGTTGTCTAAGAGAACAGCGTTTTCAAGCCCTCCGGTGGAGGAAATGGTGCGGATATATATTCTTCTGTCACCCTTTTTGGTGGTCAGCTTTATCTCGGTTGAGTAGTGCTGGTTCCAGGAGGAGAAGAAGGGAGGATTGAAGTTTGTTCCGCCGATCTTATAGTGGTACGCGCCGCGCAGGGCGTCGTATTCGAGAAAATCGTTATTCTGACCGTTTGCAAGGGGATCGCGTTCGAATTCTGCCTCGGAAATAAACTCCGCGAAATCATGGCTCTCATCGGTGTAGATCCTTTGACCCATAAAGAAGTCGTTGGAGGTGTCGCCGACCTCGCCGGGAGAGCGGATCTCGCCGTTCTCGGGAGAAGCTTCTTGAACTATCACGTAGTTTTCACCCTCAAGTGTGACCTTGATCTTGCCGCTGCCGTTATCGGCGGGCATTATGTAACCGAAGATACCCGCATCCTTGATATCGAAGCCTACGTATTCTACGGTATCCCAATCGACACCGTCAAGAGACGTGTGTAGGTCGTTTTTGTCCTTGACAACAATCTTTTCAACGGTATCTGCGGCAATCTCGGTGATCAAGCCGAGAGCGGCGATGTTGTCCTGACCGTCGGGTGCTACGAAATGAAGCTCTTGGTGGAGTCTGTCGGAATATGTGTGCCAGGTTCTGTCGAGCAAAACGTAGGGAGAATCCGATTCAAGCTTTACGGCTTTCATTTCCTTGATCTCTATGTTCTCGCCGGTGGATTGTCCCAGGTCAAGTCTTAATCCGATTACATTGCCCGAATAATCGGGGAGAGCAGAGAGCATAATCGTGTAGGTGTGAAATTCACCGTCGTTTGTTATGTTGAAGAGGATAGATTGTTTGTCGTTATAATTTGGTTTGTTATCGGTAACTACGAAAAGCTGTGCGTTCGACGAGTTTTCTGATTTAATTGTAAATTGAAGCGCGTCGAAGTCGTTGCTTGAGAAGGATATGTCGTTGCTTTTGCAGGAAATATAAGGGTCGCCGCCTCCGACCGAGTATCTGATAACTCCGTTTTTGAGTTGGATCTTTGAAATGTCGTGAGTATATTTGAAAAGTGCTTCGTCGATGTCGTACTCGGCAGAGACAACGGCATCCTTATAAAAAGATTGCTCAAGAATACGAACGTCGTAGTAATAATAGCCTATTCTGTAAACGTTGGCTCTTGCGTTGTTGCTTGATTCGGAGGCATAGTAGGTCTTACCGTCATTCATGCGTATGAACACGTCCATTGTGTCCTGCAAATAGGTACCGCCACTCTTATTCTTTAAATAAGTAAGCTTTTGACCCGAGCCCGAGCGCAGAGCGAATTCCGCAGACATATCCCGGTTTTCGACATAATATCTATCTCGGGCAACACCGTCGGGATAATACGACTGAACACCGTTCTTTATCTTATTAGCATAGATAATCGAGTCAGCATAAGGACCTTCAAGCTCAACCTCGGGCTTTTCCTCGGGTTCCGGAGTGGTGACGGTGGGTTCATCATCAGTATCCGACTCGGTTTCGATAGTGGATTCGCACACGCTTTCAGAGTCCGTAGTGCTTTCAGGCTTCGTTGCGCTTTCGGGTTTAGTAATACTTTCGGATTCTGTCGATTTTTCGGACTCGGTTGAGTCTTCAATTACGTTTTCCGATTCAGTATTGGCTGTGTTTGTTAAACCATCAGAAGTTTGAATATTGCTGTTGGTTGTATGTTCATCTGTCACTGTGTCTGCTTCAGAAGTTGCATCAGATTCTGTAGTGAGTTTTGTATCTGATTCCAAGGCAGCACTTGTTTCGGTGCTGCTTTGCTGCGCACCTGTTTCTTCAGACGTGGTCTGCTCGTCGGGTCCTCCGCAAGAAGCAAGAATACCTACAATCATACAGATAATTAAAAAAATTGATAGAAAGGATCTGATCTTCATAAATAACCTCCGATTGTTTTTATATGAATTTATTCTAAACGGTTTGTGATTTGATTGCAAGAATTTATTTGTAATGATGTAGCAAGAATTTGGTTTACTGAGAATTTACAGCCGAAGCATACGTCTTTCGAAAAAAGATTGGATATTCACAAAAAATCTCAAAAATTTCTCTTGTTAATATTATACATCATATTCATTGTGATTTCCTTGATTTTTTTGTGCAGTTATCAAAAAAATCTTTGTAAATTTGATGTTTTCTTGCTTAAAATTGTAAAAA
Source organism: Eubacteriales bacterium (assembly GCA_045612105.1). Lineage (GTDB taxonomy): Bacteria > Bacillota > Clostridia > Oscillospirales > CAG-272 > SVTX01. The sequence continues at coordinate 53,316 of JAZKYL010000153.1, read as the reverse complement.
ATATATTAAGAAAGGATGCTATCCGATAAATTCACAAAAAGTTTACAGATGATTTTGGATTTTACTTGACAAACAATAATGTTTATGGTATAATCTTTATTCGGTACGGTCCTGATGCCCACGACCGTCTCTCTACCGCGCAAAAAGACACAGCGCGGTCGATATAAAGTCCATAGGGAGGTAATAAAACATGGAAAACATCATCAATTCTTATGAAACTCTGTTCATCACCGATCTTTCTAACGGTGAGGAGGCTACAAAGGCTACTGTAAACAAGTTCACAGGTTTGATCGGTTCCAACGGTGAGATCGTTGAGGTCGCTGAGTGGGGTAAGCGTCGTCTTGCATATCCTATCAACGATATGAACGAAGGCTACTACACCATTGTAACCCACAAGTCCCCTGCATCTTTCCTCGCAGAGCTCGACCGTCTTTTCAACATCGACGAGTCCATCATGCGCTCCATGACAGTTAAGCTCGAGCATGAGCCCGTTGCAACTGTTAAGGAAGAAGTTGTAGAAGAAGTTGTTGCTGAAGAGCCTGTTGCAGCAGTTGAGACTGTTGAAGCTACCGAAGCTACCGACGCTGAATAATCCAAACTGAAAAGGAAGGACTATTATGGCAAACTTTAACTTTAATAAGGTCATTCTCGGCGGAAGACTTACTGCAGACCCCGAGCTGAAGACTACACAGAGTGGCATCGCTGTCGTATCTTTTAGCATCGCAGTCAATCGCAGATATACAAAGAACTCCGCACAGCAGAGTGAAACAGACTTCTTTAACGTAACCGCTTGGAGACAGACCGCTGAGTTCGTTTCCCGTTACTTCAAGAAGGGTTCGTCCATCTGCGTTGTAGGAACTATCCAGAACAACAAGTGGACAGATCAGCAGGGCGCTACCCGTTACAGAACCGACATTGTTGCTGATGAGGTTATGTTCGTTGATAGCCGCGCTGAGTCGGGTAACTCCTTCTCAGGAGATGATTCCGACGTTTTCGGTGGTTCCGCCCCCTCGTTCTCCACACCTGCGGGAGCTGCTCCCAAGTTTGAGGAGATCAAGACCGACGACGATCTTCCTTTCTGAATCGCCGTCAACTAAATTTTTGAATTGGAGGATTTCATAAGATGACTGAGAATACTCGTCCTGCACGCCCTGCTATGCGTGCAAAGAGAAAAAAGGTATGTATCTTCTGCGCTGATAAGGTAGCTTACATCGATTACAAGGATGCAGGCAAGCTCCGCAAGTTCATCAGCGAGCGCGGCAAAATTCTTCCCAGAAGAATTTCCGGTACCTGCGCAGTACACCAGAGAGAACTGAACACCGCTATTAAGCGTGCACGTCAGGTTGCTATTCTGCCCTACATTACTGACTAATTAGTAAAAATAAAACCGTCGACGGAAACGTCGGCGGTTTTTCTGTTGACAAAATCGATCATTTGTGTTATAATAGGCGTATAACTTGATTTTGAGGTAAAAAATGAAGAAGGAAGCATTATGCAAATACGTCAGCGGGCAGACAGACGACTCGGCTAAAGAAGCGTTGAAGCTCTTTTTGCCCGTAGAAGACGGATATATCAATTACAATATCGTTCACTCGGTAATGCAGAGAAGTAATTGCGATACCTGGCGGCTCAGCGTGGTCTATCATTATGATGATTTGCTTTCTGCCGTTAAGCCGCTGACAAGAAGCGGTGCCGAGTGGGAAATGGCATTAAAAATCAGCGAAAGACCTGATTTTATCGGTGGCTATGCCCACGGTGATGAGGTGTTCAGAAAAGCTGAGCTGTATATTGACGGAAAACAAAGGGAAATCAGCTCCTTGTCTGATATGACGTCGTTCGATGAGTTGGTATTTGAGATAAGTTCAATAGGATATGACCCCATCGATTCTGTTACGGAAGCTTTGCTTCATCACAAAAGAATAATTGTCAGTACTGACGGTATCAAGGTAGAGCAAAAGGTAGAATGGCTTAACGATTACCCGTTGGGTAACTCCTATATGGCAATGCTGCCTCCTTTCAAGGAAATTACCGACAGCTACTATACTGACACCGATCCCGAGCCAAAGCCGATCTGCACTAAAGTGAGCATTTCAGAAACAGGTAGCTTTGATACTCTTTGTCTTTGCGGAGAATCGGGATTTACATTCTCAATGAAGGTAGAAAAATATCTGAATGACGGCAACAATACCTTTCTTATTTCCGATAACGGAGGCGTGCCGTACAACAAGATGTATTTTTACCTGAACCACGGCGGCTCGGTAAAAAAAGGTGATATTTGGGAGACTTGTACGGTCTACTCGATAAAGAATTGATGAAAATTTAAAAAAATATAGACAACAAGAAAAATGTATGATATTATATATCTGTGGGAATAATATCCTATGATATAAATTTTTCGGAGGTTATAAAAATGGCAAACAAGTACGCAGGCACAAAAACAGAGGCTAATCTTCTCGCGGCATTCGCGGGTGAGTCTCAGGCAAGAAACAAGTATACCTATTTTGCATCCAAGGCAAAGAAGGAGGGTTACGAGCAGATCGCGGCTCTCTTCCTGAAGACCGCAGATAACGAGAAGGAGCACGCAAAGCTCTGGCTCAAGGAGCTTGAGGGAATCGGCGACACCGCTTGGAACCTTGCCAATGCAGCAGATGGCGAAAATTACGAGTGGACCGATATGTACGACGGTTTCGCAAAGACCGCCGAGGAAGAGGGCTTCACCGCGCTTGCTGCAAAGTTCCGTATGGTTGCTGCAATCGAAAAGCACCACGAGGAAAGATACAGAGCTCTTCTCAAGAACGTTGAGACCGCTCAGGTATTTGAAAAGAGCGAGGTAAAGGTTTGGGAGTGCCGTAACTGCGGTCATATCGTGGTTGGTATGAAGGCTCCTCAGATCTGTCCTACTTGCGCGCATCCTCAGAGCTATTTCGAGATCCACGAAGAAAACTATTGATAAAAACGAGGGAGACCTTTTCAAAGGTCTCCCATTTTTTACCTTCCCACAAAAAGCAAATGATTGCTCATGCCGAGAAATTCGGGCTTTTCGCAGATATAGAAATGATAGCGAAGGTATTGCTCGTAGCTCTCGTCGTTTTAAATAAAAAATAAGCTCCCCACGTCCTGCAATTCGCCGTCTGTCAGCGAAATTGCGGTTTTTTTATGCTTTTTGCAAAACTCCCTGATCCTCTTACCGTCGGGATGGGAGTCCAGCGATCCGCAAAAATAGACCTTGTCACCGTGGTAGCCGCTTGCTCCACCGATAAAGCCGAAATTATATGGCGGCAGGGAAATATGCCCCTCGGAAACCGTCAGAACATCGATCCCGACCGCGCGGCAAGCCGCCGCTATCGTTTTGTCAGCTGTGATTATCGCATTATCCGACACAACTGTGACAGAGCACTTGGTGTATCCCTGCGAAACTCCTATTATCTCGCACCCCGAGCCTTGCGCCGCATCAAGTATCAGCTTTGACACAGTCTTTTCGTTACAAATAAGCCTTTTGCCCACAATACACGCGTTGAAAAGCACATCAAGGGGGTATTTTTCGCCTGTTGGCTCGTCGGATAAGGTCAATTCAAGACCTGAAAGCGAGACGATACGATCGGTAAGCGCCGAATTGCTCTCATAGTAATCTCTATGACAAAAAAGCCTGCCAAATCCCATAAATATCAGCATATCGGTGTGGCTTGCCACGGCTTCCGATAAATACTCGGCAGGAGGGAGAAGAATAGGCTCAAAGCCATTATTTTCAAGCACCGCGATCGACTCGGCACATATTTTGTGATCGGTAATAACAAACATATTTTCTCCAAAAACGCAAAAGGGTGCGCACGCGCACCCTATCTGTGATTATGAACCTAATTAACCGAAATTAAGCGCGGTTAACCTTGCCGGAACGAAGGCAACGGGAGCAAACAGCAACGGTCTTGGGAGTACCGTCAACGATTGCCTTTACCTTACGGATATTGGGCTTCCAGGTTCTGTTGGTCTTACGGTTAGAGTGAGAAACGTTCTGACCGAAAACAACGCCTTTTCCACAAACACTGCACTTTGCCATGATAAATTCCTCCTTGCGAAACTTGCATCTATTAGTAAACAAAATTTTAAACATTATGCAACTTCGATATTATAACACATTTTTTTCTAAATTGCAATAGTTTTTTGAAAAATATTTCAAATTTTTTTGCTTTTTTTAAATAAATACGAAAAAGCCAATAAAATCAAGACTTTTTATAGGTTTTTCTCACAAATTCAATGTTTTTATTCAACGAAAACTCCGAGACAAACGTCGCCATCGTGACTTATCAGCTTCACTTTACGGAAAAGACCGTGAAGCTTTTTGTCGGTGGCAACTTTGACTTCGATGAAATCCGAGGTGTGACCGTTAGCGAATCCGTCGCGACAGGTCTCGAATAAGACCTCGATCTCTCTGCCACTCTCCACCTTTTCGTCAAGAATTTTTGACCTGATCTCGCGGCTGATCTGCGAGAGAATAGCGACGCGCTCATTTTTGACGTTTTCGGGAACTTGATCTTTCATTACCGCCGCAACCGTGCCGCGTCTTTTCGAATAAGGGAAAACGTGTATCATCAAAAATCCCGCACGTCTCACAAATTCGCAGGTTTCAAGAAAATCCTCGTTGGTCTCGCCCGGGAATCCTACGATCACGTCGGTGGTGAACTTTACCTCGGGCATCGCCGCTCTCAGCCTTTCCATAGCGGCAAGAGCTTGCTCGGCATTGTATTTTCTCTTCATAAGCGCGAGGATCTTGCTACATCCGCTTTGAAGCGACAAGTGAAAATGCGGACAAAGCGATTTCAGGTCTTTTATTGTGTCAACAAATTGCGGTTTTACTACCGTTGGGTCAAGTGAGCCCGTGCGAACTCTGCCGATGCCGTCGATCTTATCGATGGCGGCAAGCAGTGAAGCGAAGCTTTCATCTTCGGGCAGATCTATGCCGTAAGATCCGGTCTCAATGCCCGTGAGAACTACCTCGCGCACACCGTTTTCGGTAAGAGTCTTAACTTCATCAATAACTTCGCCAAATGGTTTTGAACGGATAGGTCCGCGCGACGCAGGGATAGTGCAATAGGCGCATTTCGACTCACATCCGTCCTCAATTTTTACGTAAGCGCGCGTGCGGTCAAATCTGCGTATAGACATCGGCTCAAAGCCGGATGTGTCAAGCGCGGGAACCGAAATTTTGCATTTTTCATTCTTTTTGCCGATCTCGACAAGCCTGCAAAGTTCTTCAACCACGGTCATTTTGTTGGAGCTTCCGCAGATATAGTCCACACCTACGATAGCAGCGACCTCCTCGGGGGAGACCTGAGAATAACACCCCGTAACAAGTACGTAAGCCTCGGGATTTTTTGTTATCATACGTCTTATCATCTGCCTCGCCTTTCTATCTGACTCTGCGGTGACGGTGCAGGTGTTGATTATATACGCGCCGCACTTCTCGTTGTGCGGAAGAATTTCAAATCCTTTGTCGGTCAAAGCCTCGGCTATGGCTTCGCTTTCATACTGATTGACCTTGCAACCGAGGGTCAGTATTCCGACGGTTAGTTTTTTATCCATAATTACCTCGATCATTTAGCAGATAGTTCTTTCCTCGTTTCCCTCGGCGTTTTTCCATATATCTTCCTGTATTCAGAAATAAAATAGGAAAGATTTCCGTAGCCGCAGGATGCCGCTACGTCGGTGATGGGGAGAGAGGTGGAGATGAGAATATTGTGAGCCTTGGCAAGTCTTACACCTGTTAAGTATTCCTTGAAGGTCTTGCCCATAACGGCGCGAAATAGTTTGGCAAAATAGCTGTAGCTCAGATGTATGCTCGCGGCGCACTCGTCGGGAGTTATGTCCGAAGCATAGTTTTCATTTATGTATTCGACGCTTTCGTGTATCAAAGCCACGCTTCGCTCACTTATTTCACCGTCATCAATAGAGCTTTTTGGAGGTATAACCGTGCGAAATAGAGAAATAAGAAGCCTTGCGGAAAACGCTCTCTCCGAGGCATAAAAGAATCTGTCGGAGCGATTGTATTCGCCTATCATATCTTCAAGTATAGCTTTTGTTTCGCTCGGAATATCCGCTGACGGAAAAAAGGAGACGTCCTCGGGGCTCTTATGTATAAAGGGAATAACGCATTCGTTGTTATCCTTGCCGGTAAATATCCGAAAAAGCAGAGTGGGATTGATCTTCAGTACGTAAAATTCGCCGTTATCACCAAGATGCTTTATGGTGTGAATGACGTTGGAGCGAAAGAGGAGCAGGTCGCCTTTCTCGGCAATAAATGTATCGTTGTCGACTCCGATCTCATATCTTCCTTTGGTTATATAAATAAATTCGATTGCGGGATGGATGTGAGCTCTGGTGACGTCGCCCTGTTCCTTGTGTTGCAACTGAAAAAAATCTATACCGTATTCAAGAAATTGCGGCAGTTCTTTTTCTTTATAGAAATCAGTCATTGGTTTCCTCAAAAATAGATTTTTTATACTTTAAAGTGTAATAATTATAGCATACATTTTTATAAAATGCTATAACAAATACAGAATTTTACCGTTATTTTTCAGATTGTTAATATTTTGCTTGCGATTTCAAGAATATTATCCCTCTTGCGATTGCGGATAAGCTTCGACTAATGATGATAGAAAAACAATATTCTGATTTTTATAAAACAAGCCTCCCGAAAAATCCGGAGGCTTGTTGCGTTGTATTGTTGTTAAAACGTCTTATACCCAACCCGAAATTTCCTTGATCAGGGGCCAGACGATATCCACGCACCACCAATGCTCCTTGGGAGTAACGGTGAGGCTTGCGTTTTCGGGTACGCCTGCTGCGGCATAGATCTCCTTTACCGTCTCGTATCCGCGCTTGACACCGTCAATGGGGAAGATGGGGTCAAGATTTCCGGCAACGATTGCAAGCTTGCGGGGAGCGATAAGGCAAGCCAGATCCTGCATCTCGAAATAGCGGCGCGCAGAGGGGATATAATTGCATCCGCAGTGAAGCATAGCCATGATCGAGTCGTCGTAGGGGCAGAAGGCACAGCTGGGCACGCTTATCTTAATTCTCTCGTCAATGCAAGCGGCATAATAAGAAGCCGTACCGCCGCCCGAGTTGCCCGTAATAAGGATCCTGTCAAGATCGCATTGCTCAAAATTTGAGAGCAGGTCGATAGCGCGGCTTATGTCGTGAACGCGCTCGCCAATGGTAGTTCTGCCCAGCATCAAGGCGTTATGCGCCTGAAAACAGCAATTGTGAGCTCTGTCAGCAGGATCGGGAGGGCGACGCTCACCCATTGCTCTCTGCTCGATACAAAGGGCAATGAAGCCGTTTTCAACCGCCTGGAGACCGAACGCGCCTCTCGGCAGATAGTTCTTGTCCTGATCGTATTTCGGCACGCCGATAGAGTTGTGGAAGCCGGTGGAATGTCCTTGCAGCGTAATGGCTACGGGGTATTTTTCCTTTCCCGTATCGGGTATGAGCAGATAGCAGGGAACGGGGGTATCGGGCTCGCTGAAGAATACGAAACGGATGCGGCGGTAGCCATCCATCATAACGTCTTCCTCAATAGTGAGATTCGGCTCGCAAGCGTTTGCCTCGATCAGATCGAGACCCAGCAGCTCGCGGAGCTTTTTATCAATTTCAGCTCTTTGTTCACCAAAATCTTTGTTCTTGTCAAAGGCAAGGGACGGTGTCAGATTTTTAGTTATTTTCTTGTGGCAAAGATCGCCGTTAATTTCAATCATAATAAACCTCCTATATTATTCCGAAACGGGAATTGCAAATGCGGGACAGGGCAGATTGTTGCCGTTATAAAGCTCGGGATCGACGTTGATGGCAAAGCAATAGTTAACAAAACTTGTGTCCGCGCCCTCGGGAACCTTTACGGTGACCTGCCCGCGGGACGTGATAGTTGCCTCGGCTGCTTTTCTGTCCTCGTAGGGACCCACCGAGAAGCCGCCAACCGAGAGACCGACACTGTTTTTGGGATCTTGTCCGGTAACGATAAGGCCCGTGCCAAGGTCGGTGAAGTCGATGACGATCTCGCTCTTATCAGTTGAAAGTGACGCGCAGATAGGACGTGGAGATACCGCGTCCACTACGAGCCCCACGCCGTATTCCTTGGCGAGAGCAAGCTTTGCAAGTCGCTCGGCAAGCTCCATCTTTCTGGGAGAATGCGCCCAGTCATAACCCTCAACGATACCCAGATCCATATCAACGGTCAGAGTCATATTCTCAATAAGAGAAAGAGCGTCGAACTGTTTTACGCGTACTATGTCAAGTGCGGGGAAATATTTTTTGCAGTTCTCACCGTATTCCGAAAGCTGAACGTTGTAGACGGGGAAGTGCTGACCGAAAAGCTCTCTTTCGTTCTTGAAGTATGCCTCAAGATCGGTGTCATATTTGTTAGCGCAAGAGAACCAGCAGCCCTCACTCTCGCCCTGGAAGAAGATCTGCGCCTTGAAGGGCAAAGGAATTATGGGGTTAATAAGTGTGTCGAATGCGCCGCCTATTCTTGTGTTTGCGCCTTTGGTGTAGCCGAGAGAGGTTGCAAGGTCTACGGGCATAAGCTCACGCAGACAAACACCGCCCGCCGCCATCATAACAAGACCGATAGGCGTGCCGACGTGCTTGGTTACCTCTTTCGCAAAATACCAACCGATCGCCGAGAAATTCAGCGAATTCTCTTTGTCCGGTCTCTGCCAGGTCCAATCGGGATTGATAATATCCTTTTGTACGGCATTGTTTTCCTTGCCAAGTGCCATGCCGCTCCATCCGTGTTGGAAGAAAAGACGGAAATTATCGTTTTCGTCAAAATCAACGCTGGGAGTCAGAGCCATGCAGGGCTGTAAATGCAATTCCGCATTTGACTGACCGCCGATGATCCATACGTCACCGATCAGAATATCCTCAAAGGTTACCATATGATCAAATTCGTCGGAAATTATCATGATCTGGGGGTCAGTACACTCGGGACGGGCAGAGAAACGCAGCTCAAAGCGATTGTCCTCGCCAACCGTTGCCGTCGCGGTCTCGCCCATAAAGTGTCCTGCCACCTTCGTTCCTACGTGAGTGGAAAATCCCCAAATTTTTATCGGTTTTTCGCGCTGAAGCACCATGTGCGACGAAAAAATGCCCGAGATCTTGAATTCGGGACAATCCCAAGTGCTTTCAGCACTCTCATCTGTTGCCGTCTCGCCGCTTGTGGGAAGCGCTACCTTATGCTTATCATCCATTTTGTTGTTATCCTTTCTTTAAAAGGTAATTGATAATAAAATTATACATCTCATTCCGAAAAATGTCAATAGTAGTGATAAGAAAAGATATTTTTTTGTATAAAAAAAGATATTTTTTCAACAAAATAAAAAAAGCTCTTGAAAAAGATAAAAATATGAGTTATAATTATATGAGAATATAAATTCTGACATTCAGAAAGGAAATATTGCTATGAGTACACTTCATGTTGTAGATCATCCCCTTGTTCAGCACAAGCTTTCCATTATGAGAAATAAGAAGACCGGCTCAAAGGATTTCAGAGAGCTCCTCAACGAGATCGCTATGCTTATGGGCTACGAGCTGACAAGAGATCTCCCCCTTGAGGAGATAACCATCGAGACCCCCATCCAGAAGACCAAGGCTTATACTATTTCGGGTAAGAAGCTTGCTATCGTTCCTATCCTCAGAGCGGGTATCGGTATGGTAGACGGACTTCTCGACCTTGTTCCCGTTGCCAAGGTAGGTCATATCGGTCTTTACCGTGATCCCGAGACCCATCAGCCCGTTACATACTACTGCAAGCTTCCCGCAGATATCGACCAGAGAATCGTTATTCTCGTTGACCCTATGCTTGCAACAGGTGGCAGTGCAAGTGACGCTCTTACAAAGCTGAAGGAGGCGGGCTGTACTCACATCAAGTTTATGTGCCTCGTTGCCGCTCCCGAGGGTGTTGCAAAGGTTCAGGAGGATCATCCCGACGTTGATATCTTCACCGCTGCGCTTGACGAAAAGCTTAATGACCACGCCTACATAGTTCCCGGTCTCGGTGACGCAGGCGACAGAATTTTCGGTACTTTATAAGATTTTGATGAGATTGCGGAACCTCTTTTTAGATAAAAAGGGGTTCCGCACCTCCCCCAAAAACCTTAAAAAGATAGCTTTAATTATTAATTATGCAAATATTGAAAATTAACAAATACGACGCGGGGCAGAGACTTGACAAATTTCTTACGAAAGCCGTCAAGGGGCTACCTGCGTCGCTTATGTATAAGTACATAAGAACGAAAAAGATAAAGGTCAACCGCAAGCGGTGCGAGCAAAAGCAGATACTTGAAGAAGGCGACGAAATACAGCTCTTTATAAGAGACGAATTCTTCGGCTCGCCCGAAAAGGACGACGGAGCCCTTGCGAGAATTACACCCAAGCTTGATATTGTTTATGAGGACGACAATATAATTTTGTGCAATAAGCGTCCCGGGGTGCTGGTCCACGAGGACGATAGCGCAAAGGAAAATACCCTCATAATGCATATCAAGGCATATCTTTATCAAAAAGGTGAGTATGACCCCGACGAGGAGCAGTCCTTTGCTCCCGCGCTTTGCAACCGAATTGACCGAAACACGGGCGGTATCGTTATCGCGGCGAAGAATGCCGAGGCTCTCAGAGTAATGAACGAAAAGATCAAAAACGACGAGATCAGAAAGTTCTATCTCTGCGCAGTTCACGGCAAGCCGCAGAAGATGTCCGACACCCTTACGGGATACCTAAAAAAGAACAGTGCTGACAATCTTGTAACGATTTCCGATAAGCCCAAGGATGGCTACAAGAATATTATCACCAAGTACAAGGTGCTTGCCACTCGACGCGACAGCTCGCTGATTGAAGTCGAGCTTGTGACAGGAAGAACTCACCAGATAAGAGCCCATATGGCGCACATAGGTCATCCTTTGCTTGGCGATGGAAAATATGGTGTGAATAAGGAAGACAAGCCCCGCGGATATAAATATCAGGCTCTTTATTCCTACCGCCTTATTTTCGATTTCGGCAAGGATGAGGGCTACCTCGGTTATCTATCCGGAAAGCAGGTAAATCTTGATCCTACCGACGTCTGGTTTGTTGAAGAATATCAAGGGGCTTTTGAGAAGATCGAGAAAATAATTGAGTCCAATAAGTAAATCACCAAAAGGAGCCTATGATAATGAAAGAATTTCTTTTAAAAAGAAAAATACCGCTGATGCTGATTTTAAGCGGTCTTTTGTCGTCGCTCCCGTTGGTTTTTACGTCTTTGGGATTTTTACAGTGGATATCATTTATCCCTGCGGCGATAGCACTTTTATGGTCTGCCCAGGAGGGGGCTAAGCTGCGAAAATTCTACGGCAGAGGATTATTGTTTTTCTGGAGCTACTACATCGTAACGTTCCATTGGTTCTTCTATATGTACCCGTTGGATTTCGCGGGACTTAACAATGCCGCATCCTTGGTGGTCGTGGTAGTCGCTTGCTTTGGACTTTCTCTGTTTCAGGCTCTTTGGAGCGGTTTGGCATTCCTTTTGTTCGGCGCGGCGACTAAATGCGAATTTGTAAAAAAACACAGATTTTTCTTGCCGTTCTTAGGTGCTGCCGTGTGGGTTGTCGCCGAGTGGTGGCAGACTATCGGCTGGTGGGGAGTTCCGTGGGGAAGAATACCGCTCGGTCAGATTGACGTCCCTCTGTTTGTCCGCAGCTCCGCGCTTTTCGGATCGTATTTTGTGACCTTTGTCATACTGGCGGTCAACTTCTGCTTAGCTATGGTAATACTTCATAAGGATTTCCGCAAGAGCGCTTCGACTGTTGCCGTCGGTCTTTTCTGTCTTAATTTAGCACTTGGTACGTTAGTAACTCTCACCTATAATGAGACCGATGGAAGACTTTGTCGCGTAGCGGCGGCGCAGGGAAATATCTCTTCAAGTGATAAATGGGATTCAAACAGTCTTGAAAATACTCTTGAGATTTATACCGATCTCACCGAAAGTGCAGCAAATGACGGAGCAGACCTTGTTGTCTGGCCCGAAACCGCACTGCCTTACGTTTTGCTTGAAAACAAAGATCTTACAAGTTTCGTTACCACTCTTGCCAAAGAAAACGGCGTGACGATAATCGTTTCCGCTTTTACAAAAAATGATGGAACGACTAATCTTTCAAACTCTATGATCGAGATAAGACCCGACGGAAGCATAGGTGAGGCAGTTTATTCCAAGCAAAGGCTTGTTCCGTTTGGCGAGTTTGTGCCTATGCGTGATATCGTAATGTTTTTGATTCCTCCGCTCGCTAACGTTGGAATGCTTGATGACGATCTTATGGCAGGTGAGGAATGCGTGGTGCTTGACACCGATATCGGAAAAGTTGGTTGCGGCGTCTGCTTTGATTCAATTTATGAATCGGTAATTCTGGGAGCACTTGATAACGGAGCCGAGATAATTGCGATCTCTACCAATGACTCATGGTTCAGCGACAGCGCGGCTCTTGATATGCATAACGGTCAGTCCCGTCTCCGTGCTATTGAGAGTGGAAGATATGTGGTGCGTTCCGCAAATACGGGAGTTTCGTCAATAATCGATCCTATGGGTAATGTTGTGGAGGAGCTTGACGCGCTTGAACGAGGCTATGTTGTTTCCAACGTTTATTTGAGAAATAACGTTACATTATATTCCGTTTTGGGAAATCTTTTTGTGGTTTTATGCGCCGTATATATTGCGGGATTGCTTATGCTACAAGTGTATTTTAAAGTAAAGGTTAAATTCCTTAACAAATCTTAAATTTGACAGCTTTGTGATTTTTTTGTGAAAAATCCCTTGACAAATCTTTCAAAAAATTATATAATTATAGTACCAATTTCAGAAAGGAGATTTTTTGACATGAAAAAATCTATCATTAGAGTCATTGCTCTTTCTCTCATTGCTGTTATGATGTGCTTCGCACTGGTATCCTGCGGCGGTCCTAACTCCGATCCCGATAAGGCTAAAGAAGCTCTTGAAAAGAACGGATATGCTGCTGAAAAGCTTGATGGTATAGGACTTCTTGCGTTTGTTTGGGCAGGTAAGGGTGTTGAGACCGTTGTAACCGGTGTAAATAAGGAAGATGCTACTGAGGCAGTAGTTGTTATTTACTACGAGGATAAGGATGCAGCTGCTACCGCTTGGGAAGGCGTAGAAAAGTACTTTACCGAGAACAAGGACAAGGAAAAAGAGAGCGATTACGAGATCAAGCAGTCCGGAAATATGATCTGGTTTGGTCACAAGAATGCTGTTAAGGCTGCAAAGTAATTACATAAAGAAGGTTGGGGCAACCCAACCTTTTTTAGTATTTTTTTGATTATTCTAGAAACCTCTTTACAATTTAAATGAAAAGTGATATAATAATATAAATATTATTTATTTTATCGAAAGGAGGATCGCTCGTGGAAAGTGAATACAAATTTCTCGGCAGAGTGAATTCTCCCGAGGATCTTAAAAAACTTAATGAGACCGAAATCGGCGATCTTTGTGCGGAAATACGTGAAAAGATCGTTTCTACTACCGAGAAAAACGGCGGACATCTGGCATCAAATCTTGGTGTGGTTGAGTTGACCGTTGCCATACACAGGGTATTTGATTGCCCGAAGGATCATATAATATTTGACGTAGGTCATCAGAGCTATACACATAAGCTTTTGACCGGAAGATATGAAAAATTCGATACCTTACGTCGCGCAGGCGGCATTACCGGGTTTACAAATCGAGACGAGAGCGAATACGATTGCTTCGGCGCGGGTCATAGCTCCACGTCGCTTTCTGCCGGACTTGGTTTTGCATTGTCCGATAAGCTTTCGGGCAGTGACGCATATACTGTTGTAGTGTTTGGTGACGGTGCCTTTACGGGAGGAATGATCCACGAGGCTCTGAACAACTGCGAAAAGGATCTTAAGCTTATCATAATCCTTAATGAAAACGAGATGTCTATCTCAAAGAATATCGGCAGGTTTGCAATGAGCATCGCTAAGCTTCGCCGAAAGAGAGGGTATTTCAAGGCAAAGAAAGCGACTGTCTCGTTTATAAAAAAAATACCGCTTATTGGTAACTGGACCTTCTGTAAGATCAGAGATGCTAAAAAGTCCTTGAAGAATAAGCTTTACGGAAGTAATTATTTCGAGGATATGGGGCTTTATTATCTCGGACCTGCCAACGGAAATGATTACCGTGACGTTGAATCTCTGCTTGAAGCGGCCAAGGGAGCGGGTGAGAGCGTTCTTGTTCATTTGAAGACAAAAAAAGGTAAAGGATATGCTCTTGCCGAGGAAAATCCCGATAAGTATCACGGACTTCGCCCGTTAGATGCCCCAATAAGCGAAAGCAGCTTTTCCAAGGAAATGGGTAACGAGCTATGTAATCTTGCCCGTGAGGACAACAAAATATGCGCTATCACCGCCGCTATGAGCTCGGGGACCGGACTTGACGGATTTGCTTCAGAGTTTCCCGAAAGATTTTTTGACGTTGGAATTGCCGAGGAACACGCGGTCACCTTTGGAGCTGGTCTTGCGGCAAATGGATATAAGCCGGTGTTTGCCGTCTATTCGTCGTTTTTGCAGAGAAGCTACGACCAGATGATACACGACGTGGCGCTTCAAAAGCTTCCTATGGTGTTTTGCGTTGACAGAGTGGGATTTAATAATGCCGACGGGGCGACTCACCACGGAATCTTCGACGTAGCATTTACTTCACATATCCCGGGAATAAATATTTATACCCCCGTGACCTACGACGGGCTTCGCTTATCGTTGAAGGGATCTTTGGCGAGTGATTGCCCATCACTTATTCGTTATCCCGCAGGTGGCGAGAACGAAGCGGTCATAAATGCTTTTTATCGCGAAAAAAACGAAATAATCGGAGTGAGACGTGATTTTTCGATTGATCAAATGCCGAAGAATCTTATTATTACTCACGGACGCATTGCAGTAGAGTGTCTGAAAGCGAAAAAGTTGCTTTGTGAGTGCGGTGTTGACGTAGGAATATTGCTTTGCGAGTATATCGCTCCTTATGATGCTCTTGCCGAAGATATAGGAAGTATGATCACTGAAATAAAGCCCCAAAATCTGTTTTTTGTTGAAGAAGAGATCGAAAACGGCGGTTTTGGAATGACCCTTTGGGAGCATTTGCGTAAAAAGGGCTTTGTTAACGGAATTGGACACGAAATTTTCGCCATAAGAGATCCCTTCATTATGAGAAAAGCGGGAGAGAATTATCTTGAGGCGGCAGGTCTGGATCATATATCCCTTGCCAATGGAATTAAAGAAAAAATAAAAGAGAATACGATTATTTATAATTGAAATGAGCTTTAACGAAAAAACATTACATTCACTTGAATTTGATAAGATCTGTGAAATGCTGGCAACCTATGCCCCCACAGAGGGCTCGAAAATGTCAGCAAAGCTTCTTGTACCTTCAGACGATATCGAGACGGTATTAAAGAAGCAGAGAAGAACTACCGATGCCAGAAGGCTGTGCGATGCGAAGGGAATGCCCTCGTTTGGTATGGTCAAGGACGTGTCGGAGTCCTGCGAAAGAGCTGACAAGGGAGCTACACTCTCACCGGGTGAGCTGCTTGCTATCGCTTCGGTTTTGCGTACCGCAAGAATGCTTTACGACTACTGCCACGGCAACCATCTTTTTGACACGGTGCTTGACGAGATATTCGACCGCCTTATGCCTCACAGAACCCTTGAGGAAAAGATAAGCCGATCAATAATCTCTGAAGAGCTTATCGCCGATGAGGCATCCGATACGCTGGCAAATATTCGCAGACAGATAAGAATTACCAACAATAAAATAAAAGAAACTCTGCAAAAATACGTTCAGGGAGGCTCACACGCTAAATACCTGCAGGAAAACATCGTAACCATGCGTAACGGCAGATACGTTATCCCTGTTAAAGCAGAGTGCAAGAATGAGGTCAAAGGACTTATTCACGACACCTCGTCTTCGGGCGCAACTATATTCGTAGAGCCCGTGGCGGTGGTGGAAGCCAACAACGAGCTGCGCGTCCTCGAATCAAAGGAACAGCACGAGATCGAAAAGATCCTTTCGGCTCTCTCAGCACAGGTTGCGGAAAGCTCCGACGCTATTTGGCTCAATTACAGAAATATCACCGAGCTGGCGTTTGCCTTTGCCTGCGCCCAGATGTCCATAGCGATGAACGCGTCTGCCCCCACAGTGACAGAGGAAAGAACCGTTGAATTAAAGCGCGCGAGACACCCCCTTATCGATAAGGACAGAGTAGTGCCGATCAACGTGAGACTTGGCGAGGGCTACGATACTATGATAATTACCGGTCCTAATACCGGCGGTAAGACAGTAACTCTTAAGACCCTTGGCTTGTTCATTCTTATGACCCAGGCAGGGCTTCACATTCCCGCGGACGAGGGTAGCGTGGTTACGGTATGCGATAACGTTCTCGTTGATATTGGAGACGAGCAGAGTATCGAGCAGTCGCCTTCTACTTTTTCGTCGCATATGGTAAATATCGTTTCCTTTATGGACTCGGTAAATGACCGTTCTCTGGTGCTTTTCGACGAGTTGGGAGTTGGAACCGACCCCGTAGAGGGCGCGGCGCTTGCGGTTTCTATTATCGATTATGTTAGAAGTAAGGGCGCTATGTGCGCGGCGACCACCCACTATGCCGAGCTGAAGGCTTACGCGCTTGACACAGAGGGAGTTTGCAACGCTTCCTGCGAATTCGACGTCGAGACCCTGAAGCCCACATATAAGCTGATAATCGGAACTCCTGGTAAATCCAATGCTTTCGCGATTTCTGAGAAACTGGGATTGTCCAAGGAGATCATCAATAACGCTGAAAACTATATCAGTACCGATAACAGAAAGTTTGAGGATATAATCGGTCAGCTTGAGTGCAGCCGTCTTGAAATGGACAAAGCGCGCGAGGAGACCGAGCAAATGAGGGCAGATTACGAAAGATTCAAGCAGGAATCCGAAAAAAAGATAAAAGAAAGACTTACCGAGAGTGAGCGTGAGCTTGAAAAGGCAAGACAAAAAGCTGTCTCAATGGTGACAAGCGCAAAAGCATCCAGCGACTTCATTATGGAGCAGATGGATAAAGTGCGCAAGGCAAAGGAATCCGATAGACTCGGCGACGAGCTTGACAGAGCAAGACGGGCTGTCAGAGATCACTGGAGAGAGAATTCCGAAAAATTCGACCCCGTCGAGAAGCCGAAGGTCGATGAGAATTACGTTCTGCCGAGAAAGCTGAAAAAGGGCGACGAGGTAACTATCGTAACCCTTGGAAGCGACGCAACCTTGCTCGAGGACCCCGATAAGTCAGGCAATGTGAGAGTTCAGGCGGGCATTTTGCAGACGAGAGTCAATATCAAGAATCTCCGCTTGAAGGAAAACGAGCCTAAGGTCATAAGCGGTGATAAAAAGATCAAAGCTTCCTCATATACGGTCTCCCGAGTCACTACCTTCAAGGATGAGATCGATCTTCGCGGTATGACGGGTGATGAGGCTTGGCTGGCGGTTGATAAATACTTCGATGAGGCGACCTTAGCGAATATCAGATGTGTCAGACTTATCCACGGAAAGGGAACAGGTGCGCTGAAAACCGCCCTTTGGAAGTTCCTCAAAGGAGACAAGCGTATATCCAGCTTCCGAATAGGTCAGTTCGGAGAGGGTGACGGCGGTGTTACTATCGTTGAATTAAAATAAATTATATTAGGAGAAAAACTATGTCTAATATCAAAATTACCGATCTTTACGATCTGACACACACTCAAGCAAAAGGCTATCTCGAAGGATTCACCTATCCTTGGGAAGCCCTTGCGGGAATTAAAGAAATGATAGTTGGTCTTGGTGAGACACTTGATCCCACTCTTTACGAAAAGACAGGTGAAAACGTCTGGATCTCAAAGAGCGCGAAGATATATCCCAACAATTATATCGAGGGTCCTTGCATTATCGGTCATAATACCGAGGTGAGACCGGGCGCGTTCATTCGCGGCAGCGTGCTTGTTGGTGAGAACTGCGTAGTTGGTAACTCCACAGAGCTTAAAAACTGCATAATTTTTGATAACGTGCAGGTACCTCACTATAACTACGTCGGTGACAGTATTTTAGGCTATAAATCTCATATGGGCGCAGGCTCGATCACCAGTAACGTCAAGAGCGATAAAACTCTCGTAGTTATAAAGAACTATGACGGTGAGAAGATCGAGACCGGAAGAAAAAAGGTGGGAGCGATGCTTGGCGACTTTGTAGAGGTCGGTTGTGGCTCGGTGCTTAATCCCGGAACCGTCATCGGTAGAAATTCCTCTGTTTACCCACTCTCCTCTGTGAGAGGAGTGGTCCCCGAGGGCTCGATATATAAAAAGCAAGGGGAAGTTGTTAAGAGAATATAACAAAAAAGCAACAAGTGAAGCCTTTTCACGATGAAAAGGCTTCGACCGACTATTTTTGGGGATAAAAAGGTAATGAAAAAAACACAGATTTTATGCGCTTTGTTGTCAATTTTCCTTGTTTTAATTGCTTTAACGATTGGTATTTTAGCAGTAAATAGCGAAACGCTCAACGGAGATGCAAACGGTGATGGAGCAGTAGACAGTAAAGACCTTATCTTAGTGCGAAAATATCTCGCCAACCTGAACTATGATACAGGAATTTCATCAGTCGAGATAAATTCTAATGCTGATATGGATGGCAACGACACAGTTCGTTTGCACGATCTCAATCTTTTAAGATACTACCTTGTAAATAAAAACTTTGGCGGTGACACGGAAAATAGCGAAAGCGAAGAAAGTACCGCGACCGAAACCGTGACTCCTCCGGTTCACTATCATACTTATTCCGTTGTTATAATTAACGGTGAATACTCTTATGCCTGCTCTTGCGGTCACGTCATGAAAAACTATGGAGTATCTGCAAGCATTGAAGGGTATCTTCCTGCAGAGGTGTTGGCGGAAAGCAGTAAGGCGGTAGTAGGTGATATTGATCTTACCTTGAAGAGCGAGGGAGGAGAGAGTTTTGTCCGCATGGACAATATGAAGCTTAACGCAAGCGGTTGGATGGGAATAAATCTTCTCAGCGGACAAAGTATTAACAGCGGAAGGTATATGGCTATTAAGCTCCGTATAGGCGAAAACGGTAACAACTCACAGCATATAACCTTTTACGGAGGAACTGTCGGTATTCTTGAAAGCGAAGGACAGAATATATCAATTAAAGTATCCGAGGATAATCAATGGCACTATATCGTTATTGACGCTGAAAAGTGCATCGGAGATTCCAATACGTATTTTGTTCAGAACAGTGATGGCAGCTATACTTGGAGATTTTTACAGCTTCGCCCGATTGTCGGCTCCCAGGGAATACTCAACGGTGACAAATGGGAACCTAGATTTGATTTGAGTGACTATATGGATATAGCGTATATTGCTTTCTTTGATCAGCTCAGCGAGGTCGGTGAGATCGTGAGTGCGGAAAGATACGAGTGGTCTGTTGATAGAACCAACAGTATAGAGCGATATACAAATGACAACACTTGCGTAGTTCACCCCGAATCATACTTTGCCACAGAAAATACGAACGGAAACAAGTCAGAAATAAATTGTTTGCTTTGCGGTAAAGCGGTTAAGAGCATAAGCATGCCGGACAGTGTGAATTGGTATTCAACTCTTGGTAGTATGGATTGCTTTAATGCTGAAATTTCAAAATTACAGATTGATAATGGAAGTCTTACGCTTTATAACCGTTTTACAGGCACGTCTGCTGGTCATCTTAATCTGACCGGTGGCTCCGGCGCGGGCACTTGGACTGCAGACAAATATGCTACGGGAAATTACGTTGCGATTAAATACCGAGCCGAAGGCGGAAGCTTCACCTTTAACGTGAGCTCGAAAAATAACGGAGAAGAGGCTGATCAGCCTGGAAGACCGCTTTACAAGGATATTGGTGCAATTGTCGGCGACTCGACTATGGGCGGATGGAAGGTTGCTCTTGCAAAGATACCCGAAGGCAAGAACTATACTGTCGAATCGACTCAAGAAATATATTTTATGCTTTTGACTTCGGGAGCATATACTATTGACGTGGCCTACGTTGCGGTGCTTGACACTATAGACGAGATATCATATCTGCTTGAGGATGGCGAGAGCTATTACTATTACGGCAGCAGCTTTTCCAATAAAGGCATACTTAACGGCAACGAAGAGGATTTCGAAAAAATGACGAATATTCATAAGCTTGAGGCGGGTAAGAGTTATATTGCGCACGGTGAGGAGCTTTTTGCGTTCCAGTGCTCGGATATAAATTATTACATCATTCAGGGTGGATATTTCGACGGAACTTATTATTACGTAGCCGGAATAAGAAAGCTTGAGGGAAACTATGAAAACGCGCGGATAATGGTTATAGACAAGACGGGAAAAATAGTTAAGGAGAGCGACGTCCTCGCCCTTGATCATGCCAACAATATAACCTATAATCCAAAGCTTGGAAAGCTGGTGGTTACTCACTGTCAGTCACCCGACGGACATTATTATCGCTATTCATTAGTAGATCCAAATACTTTGCAGATAACCCAGACCGCAGACCTCGAAAAGCCCTTCTTTGCTATGGGTTATTTCCCCGAGCTTGATAAATACGCCTCGGGTGAATGGAGCGGAGAAGTAATCGACATCTGGAGCGGAAATATGGAGCTTGAAAAGAGCGTTTCGGTGGAAATGCCCGGCTCGCTTTCTCAAGGAGTTTTCTGTGATGCTCAAGGAATCTATTTCATCCGTTCCTCACAGAACGGATATTCCTCGGAGATAAGGATATACGATTGGAATGCTAATCTTGTCAGAACCATCGAGGTATCCCTGCCCGACAACGTCGAGCCGGAAAGTATAAATATCGTAGATAACGTAGTCTACGTTGTGGGAACCAACTGGAACACAGGATACGGTACCGCATACCGACTCACTTTTGAAGAGATATGCTAATCTTAATAAAAACGAAAAGCGACCGCCGCGGCGGGCGCTTTAACTATGTACTTACAAATTAAACTCTCTTGGAGAGAACCTCTGCCTCGTACTTTTCGATCTCCTTGAACCAGCAAGAGCAGCCGGGAACGCCAGCTCTTTCGCAGAATTCCATCCAGACGTCGCCCATAGGAAGGGTCTTGATCTCTTCCTGAAGCATAAGCATCTTGGTGTAGTCGCCCTTATCCTGGTAGCCCTTGATCTCAGCGTTGGGAGTAAGAAGAGCGTTAAGAAGAGCCTTCTGAACGTTTCTCATACCGATAACGAGAGCCGCTACACGGTTGATGGAAGCGTCGAAGTAGTCGGTTGCGAGGAATACTCTGTCAAGAGCGTTGCAACGAACGACTTCCTTCATCATCTCGCGGGTCTCATCGTCGTATGCAACAACGTGGTCGGAGTCCCAACGGATAGGACGGGTGATGTGAAGAGCGATCTTGTCGGAGAAGACGAGAAGCGCGGGGATCTTATCGGAAACTACCTCGGTAGGATGATAGTGACCGTTATCCATAAGAGGAGTGATACCACGGGTCATAGCGTATGCGAGAGAGAACTCAGCAGAGCCTACTGTGTAAGCCTCAACGCCGATACCGAATACCTTGGACTCAACGGTAACGTAAACCTGGCTCTTGTCGTAGCCACAAGCCAAAATAGCGTCGATGGAGTCAGCGTATCTCTGACGGGGACCCATTCTGTCGCCGGGGATGTCCTTTGTACCGTCGCCGGTCCAGATGTTCATAACACAGGGATAACCTGTCTCACGAGCGAAGTACTCGGAAATACGGATACAAGCGATACCGTGCTTGATCCAGAAGTTTCTGATCTCATCGTCGGGGCTGGAGAGGGTAAGACCCGAAGCCTTGGGGTGAGAGAAGAAGGTGGGGTTGAAATCGAGACCGCAGTTGTGCTTCTTTGCGAACTCGACCCATCTCTTGAAGTGACGGGGCTCGATGCAGTCGCGGTCGATGGTCTCGCCGTCCTCAGCGATAGCATAGTTTGCGTGAACGTTGATCTTGTGGGTTCCGGGGATGAGAGAAAGAGCCTTGTCAAGGTCTGCGAAGAGCTCGTCGGGACATCTTGCACCGCCGGGGTAGTTACCGGTAGTCTGAATACCGCCGGAAAGAGTGCCGGTTCCTTCAAATCCACGAACGTCGTCTGCCTGCCAGCAGTGCATAGAAATGCGAACGTCGGAAAGAGCTGCGATAGCCGCTTCGGTATCAATACCGTACTTTGCGTAGATTTCCTTAGCGGACTCGTATCTTGCGTTTGCCATAATGACCTCCTATGTATTATGTACTTTTTATTTTTTTACTGTTTTAGGGCATACATCGTATACCAAATTATATTATACAACAAATTTTACCGTTTTGCAAGAGCTTTGGCAAAAAAATATTGAAATAATGATTAAAATATCGCAAGAAAATGAAAAAAATATTGAATTTTATATATTAATATGCTATAATTTAATTAACTCAAAGCGTTTTTGCGCGGAAAGGCGGATTTTATGGAGAATATTAATTTGAGACTTGAGCATCCCCGCCCCGATGCGATGAGAGAAAATTGGATAAGCCTCAACGGAGAGTGGGATTTTGAGATAGATAACGCGCTTGTCGGCGCAGAAAAGCATTTTGAAAAGAGAGATAGCCTTGACGGCAAGATAATCGTACCCTTCTGTCCCGAGAGCCGACTTTCGGGTATCGGGCACACCGATTTTATGAATGCGGTGTGGTACAGACGTAATATTGAGATCCCTGAGGCTTGGCAGGGCAAGAGAGTCCTGCTCCATATCGACGCTTGTGATTATGAAACTCAGGTTTTTGTTAACGGGAAGGGAGTTGGTACTCACAAGGGCGGCTATACACCTTTCTGCTTTGATATAACCTCCGCGCTGGCAGAGAATAGTAACTATATCACCGTTTATGCCAAGGACGACACCCGCTCACCCCGTCAGCTCAGCGGAAAGCAGAGCCCGAGGCTTGATTCCTTCAGCTGCTACTATACGAGAACGACAGGTATCTGGCAGACGGTATGGCTTGAGGCGGTCGATGCCGCATATATTGAAAGATACGAGGCGGTGGCTGACGTTGCTAATACCACGGTCATTTTGTCGGCAGAAACGAGCGAAAAAGCACTTGGTGCGACACTTAAGGCAACCGTTTATTTCGACGGTAGAGAGGTCGGCTCGGGCGAGACCAAGATCCTTGACCGAAGAAGCACCCTTGCCGTAAAGCTTTCGGAAAAGCACCTTTGGGATTTAGGACAGGGCAACCTTTATGACGTAGTATTCGAAATCGTCAAGGACGGAGAGACAAAGGACACCCTGGAGGGCTATTTCGGTCTCCGCGACGTGAGACTTACGAGAGATGGACTCTACCTCAACGGCAGACGTGTTTTCGGTCGCTTTGTCCTTGATCAGGGCTTCTATCCTGACGGAATCTACACCGCGCCTTCGGACGAAGCGTTGATATTCGACATCGAAGCATCGATGAAGCTTGGTTTTAACGGCGCGAGACTTCACCAGAAGGTGTTTGAGCCGAGATTTTTGTATCACGCAGACAGACTCGGTTATATGGTCTTTGACGAGACCGGAAACTGGGGACTCGACCACACCGATCCTATGAGCATCTACCATTTCCTACCAGAGTGGATCGAAGAGGTCAAGAGAGATATGTCTCACCCCTCGGTCATCGGCTGGTGTCCTTTCAACGAGACTTGGGATCAGGAGGGCAGAAGACAGAATAACGATTTTATAAATATGATCTTCGACGTAACGAGAGCTATCGATCCCACCCGTCCTATCGTAACTAACAGCGGTTCTTACCCCTGCCGAAGCGACGTTCACGACGTCCACGACTACGAGCAGGATCCCGAAAAATTCAGAGAGTATTACTCACACATCAATGAGGGTGTGGTCAAGTGCCAGATATTCAGAGGGCAGCAGAACAGACAGTGGTACGACCCCACAAAGCCAATATTCGTCAGCGAATACGGCGGAATCCGTTGGGCCCCGGGAGACGGCAACGGCTGGGGCTACGGTGTCAGCGTCAAGACGAAGGAGGAGTTCCTTAAGCGTCTTGAGGGACTTACCGACGTTTTGCTTGAAAACAAGGATATTTTCGCATATTGCTACACCCAGCTCACCGACGTTGAGCAGGAGCAGAACGGTCTTTTGACATATGAGAGAAAGTTCAAGTTCCCGCCCGAGATTATAAGTGCTATCCTAGCCAAAAAATCCGTGCTTGAGGACTAAAATACATATTCGAGAAAGGTAATTCAACAAATGAAAAAGGTTATCATTACCGGTGGCTCGCGAGGCATTGGACGCGCCTGCGTGGAGCTTTTCTCCGAAAACGGCTATGCCGTGGCGTTTATTTACCGTAATAACGACGATGCGGCAGAGGATTGCGCCGATGAGACCGGAGCTTTCCCCATAAAGGCAGATCTTTCCGATCCCGACGAAGCCGCTTGGGCATACAGTCAGGCGGTGGAGTATCTCGGCGGTGTTGACGTGCTTGTAAACAATGCGGGCATCAGCGAAAGCGAGCTTATAACCGATATGACAAACGATCATTGGATGAAGATGATAAACACCAATCTTTCCAGTGCCTTTTATATGAGTCGCTCGGCAACAGAGGATATGGTGAAACAGCAGAGCGGATCGATCATCAATATCGGCTCGGTGTGGGGACGTTGCGGCGCATCTTGCGAGTCTGCGTACTCGGCAAGCAAGGCGGGACTTCGCGGTCTGACGCTTTCTCTTGCCAAGGAGCTTGGTCCTTCGGGAATACGCGTCAATTGCGTTGAGCCGGGAGTTATCGATACCGAAATGAACGATTGCTACGACGACGACACTATGGCAGAGCTTTGCGAGGAGACCCCTCTTTATCGAATCGGAGACCCCGCTGAGGTTGCGGAGCTTGTTTATTTCCTTGCAAGTGAGAAGGCGTCGTTCATAACTGCCCAAATTATTGGAGTGGATGGTGGTTTTGGCATATGAAACACATTCTTTTAATTACCACCGGAGGCACTATTGCTTCCGCTGAAAGCGAAAACGGTTTAGTGCCTGCTTTAGCTTCGGAGCAGCTGTTATCCCACGTTCCCGAGGTCAGAAAGATCTGTCGTGTGTCCACCGTTCAGCTTTACAATCTCGACAGCACAAATATGCGGCCAGAGTATTGGCTTGAGGTGGCGAGATATATCCGTAAGGTGTACAACGATTACGACGGATTTGTCATCACCCACGGCACCGACACTATGGCATACGCGGCGGCTATGTTGCATTATTTGATACAGAACAGCCGAAAGCCTATCGTCCTCACAGGCGCGCAGATACCGATAGAGAAGCGAGATACTGACGCACGCGAAAATCTTACCGATGCCTTTATGTATGCCGCTGACGATTCGGCTTGCGGAGTACATATTGTCTTTGGTGACAAGATCATCGCCGCGACAAGAGCGAGAAAGACGAGAACCAAGAGCTTCAATGCCTTTTCCAGCATAGACTATCCTGAAATTGGATTTATACGCGGCTCGGTGAAATATTATATTCGTGAAAATATAGTCGGCGAGCCCGTATTCTGTGACGAGATCGACTCCTCGGTCATCGTCGTTAAGCTGATCCCCGGAATGAGCGCGGACATCTTTGATTTTATCGCCGACAGATACCACGCGGTTATTATCGAGAGCTTTGGTGTGGGCGGATTGCCTTACTACGACAACGACGAGTTCGTCGAAAAGATCGAAAAGCTGATAGCCAAGGGCGTTCGCATCGTTATCACCACCCAGGTGCCTCATGAAGGAAGTGATATGGGAGTTTACCAGGTGGGACTTCGCATCAAGCAGAAATACGAGTTGCCCGAGGCATACGATATGACCACCGAGACGGTGGTTGCCAAGGTCATGTGGGCACTTCCCAAATGTAAGACTGCCGCTGAATTTTCAAAGCTTTTCTATACCCCCGTGGGGAATGATATGTTATAATTGGAGATAGCCAACGATGAAAAATAGTCTGTTTTTTGTTGTCAGAGATGCTTCTTTTTTTGGATTTTTACTTTTGATATTTGCTGCGGTATGTTTAGCAATCTTATTTTTCATAATAAAAAAACATAAAGAAAGTGACTATTACAGACAAACAGGAAAAAGTATAATTGATTTGTATAATGATAAGGGATCTGCTGCGGAATTTGTATTGTCGAAGCATTTAGATATAGTATCCGGATATAAGAAGATGATATTTAATTGCTATATTCCAAAAAACGACTCGACTACTACCGAAATAGATGTAATAATGATTCATGAAAAGGGAATATACGTTTTTGAATCCAAAAATTACAGCGGCTGGATATTTGGTTCTGAAGAACAGCCAAAATGGACTCAATCCTTTAGGAAAGGTCGTTATGGTTCACAAAAATTTCATTTTTATAACCCTATAATGCAAAATAAAACCCATATAAAGTGGTTAAAAAATTACCTTCAGCCTTTGAATTTACAAATCCCATTCTACTCATGTATTGTGTTTGGAAATTCGTGCGAGTTGAAGGATGTGACGCTGACGAGCAACAGACACGTTGTGCTAAACGAGTTTGAATTACACGATTTTGTGCAGAACCATCTCGATTCGTCTTGTTGCATTTTGACAGAGTATCAGGTGGATGAGATATATGATCGTTTGTTTCCATTGACGCAGGTTAGTGAGTTTGAAAAGATCAAGCACGTGTATGATGTTTCTGTTAAGATGGAGCAGAAAACCGCTTATCAAAATAACGTTTATAGTGAACAAAATTTAAATAGTTCAAATAATTATTCAAAGGAATCTTTGGATTCCAATGAAAAACGATGCCCGAGATGCGGCTCTGATTTGATTTTGAGAACATCAAAAAAAGGAGATAATGCAGGTCAAAAATTTTGGGGATGTAAGAGCTATCCTAAATGTCGATATACGGAAAAACTTTAATGAAAAAAAGATTTATTATTTTTTCGGTCGTTGCCGTGTTGCTTCTTACTTTCGTCATCTGGATGATTTGGGGAAACACGGCGATAACCGTCACAGAATTTACTGTTTACAGCGAAGAGCTCCCCGATGCCTTTTCGGGATTTCGCATAGCTCAGGTCTCAGACCTACATAACGACGAGCTTGGAGAAGGAAACTCGCGGCTTCTTTCCACGCTTGAAGAGAGCAGACCTAATATTATCGTGCTTACAGGCGATCTGGTTGACCGAAACAGAACCAATATTGACGTTGCTGTGAGCTTTGTGGAGCAGGCGGTAAAAATTGCTCCCACCTATTATATAAGCGGAAATCACGAGGCGGCTTTGCCGGAGGACGAATATGCAGAAATGAAAGAGCGACTTGCGTCGGTTGGTGCGATTTTGCTTGAAGATGAAAGCGTGACTATCGAGCGCGGTGGCGAATTTATCCACTTGGTTGGACTCAACGACCAAAATTTCGGTCATATTCCTTCAAACGATGAGTTGACCGAGTTTATGGGAAAGGACGAGAAGTTTTCTCTGCTTTTGGCACACCGTCCAACCGATTTTCCTCAGTACGCTAATTGCGGATTTGATCTTGTTTTTAGCGGTCACCTTCACGGTGGACAGTTCCGTCTTCCGTTCATTGGTGGTCTTTATGCCCCTAGTTACGGATTTTTCCCCGAATATGACGGCGGAATATATGAAAGGGAGGATAGCGTGCTGATCGTCAGCAGAGGTGTTGGCAACAGCAGCTTTCCCATAAGGTTCAACAATCCGCGCGAGATCGTTGTTGTGGAGCTTGTTAAAGGAGAGAATTAATGTAGTCGACCCATTTTTCTTTGAACTTAAATAGAAATATCCCCGTTGCGAACCGCAACGGGGAATTTTACAAGTATATCTCTAATATTAATTTTCGGAAAGGAACTTTTCGTACCAGAAGATTCCGTAGGTGAAGGCATCAAACATACCTTCCTTGTCTGCCTGCTTCAGTATCTTGCCACTTTCGGAGTCGATAACCTGAATGAATATCTTTCCGGGGACCTTCTGTCCTTCCTTTTCAACGTACGACATTATCTCAAAAATAAGAACGCACTTCTCAGTAAAATCGCCGTAGCAAATTGTATCTTTTTCCCTGACAAGGGGCTTGTTTTTATAATAAATAATGTCGCCCTTGACCATATCGCGAGTCTCTGCCATTATATATCACCTTTTCGATTGCTCGAAATCCTTTCTCTGAATTTGCGAAAATATATCAATAACAAATTATATCATATAAAAGTCTGTAAGTCAACACAAAAATCTTATTGTTTTCGTTTAATTTACAATTTTATCCCATAAAAGGGTGTTTTTTTATAAAAAAGTCGAAATTTATGCCCTTTGGCATTGCAGATGCGTAAAGTGAATCGGAAAGTTGCAGAATATCCGTCAAAACTCCCGCGGGAGCGTCAGCAGGTTTTGTTATTATGGGGAATCCCGGTGTTTTTCTGATCTCTGAAAGGTACTTCCGACCCTTTTCACTTGCCCCAAGCAAAATTGCGTACTCGGGAACAGCTTTTGCAAAAATGTCCGATACTCCAATCAGGGAAAAGAGCATTACACGGTTGACTCTCGCATCGGTATATCTGGAATTGTATGCGCTATCGATAAAAGCATCGAAGCTTTTGGATTTTTTCGCGCAGTTGCAAAGTCTTTCCACAAGTCCGCAACCGTCCTCGGCAACAGTCGTGCCGCCGCCTGATTTTTTGATCGCCCTTGCAATAATATCATCGGGGGACATCAGCTTGAAGAAGCTCAATATATCTGAGCCGATATTGTTGGTAAATACAGGCGCAAGTCCGGCTTTTTGAGCGTTTTGAAGGGTTTCAAGAGCCTCACCCGGCAGATACTTGTCCGATAATGAGAAAAATTCCTCGGAAGAATTTTTGACCGCTTGGCGGATGGCAGTTGCACTGGGGTAATCGTCGCCAAGTTGATTTTCGGTATACGCCGCCCCCTCACGCCTGATGGGGAAAACTTCAAGTTTCAAATTCTCACGCTTGATAGCGGCGATGTAGGAAATCGCTAAAATGTCATTGGATAAGAGAGATGTATCCTCTCCGAGATGCGATGTGAGCAGGTCGAAATAGGACTTTGCCGCCCCTTGGTTTTTGTAGGCTTCGGTGTAAGCTCGAACAAAGTTCTCCGACAAAACAATGTCAGCCGCGCGCATCAAAAGCTCTTTGTCTGCGCACTCGCTTCCGAAGGACAGCGTGTCACAACCTAGGTTTGACAAAATGTGAACGCCCGACCTAGCAAATCCTTCTGCGGAAAAGGAAGAAAAGGGAAAGGGAAGCTCAACGACTATATCCGCGCCGCATTTTACGGCAGATTCGGCACGGGTGTATTTGTCGGCAACTGTCAACTCACCGCGCTCGGAAAAATTACCGCTCATTGCGCAGATTATCGTCTCCGCGCCGCTCTCGCGCAAAAGATCAAATTGCCGCTTGTGACCCATGTGAAAAGGGTTGTATTCGCATACGATGCCTACGGTTTTCATAAGCTCTCCTTTCTTGAATACTTGTTTAACAATATATAGTATAACATTTTTGCTACGTTCTGTCAAGAAAAAAGAATTTTTTTGAATTTTGTAAAAAATCCCTCTAAAAAATGAAAAAAACTCTTGACAAATCGCATTTTATTATGTATAATAATTAAAGTCGCGTTTTATGTCTTGAAGAAGGGTGGTTTTTGTATGATATTGGACGTAGGACCTCTCCTCAGAGGAGAGAAAAACCGAATAACCTTTGATTACAAGCTTGAACCCATTCCTATGGACAGAGTCAGCTTCAAGGACGACGCGCACGTTTCGGGTGAGATAACCAACAGTGCAGGTTATATGCAACTGAAGGCTCAGGCTCAGCTTGCGTATGAGACCGAGTGCGACAGGTGTCTCGATACCGTCACGGGCGAATTTGTGCTTGATTTCGAAAGAGTGGTCGCCGACGAGGGAACCCTTACCGAGGAACAGATCGAGGACAACGTTGACGAGTACGTTATCGTTGAAAACGGTCGTCTCGATATCGATGAGCAGCTTTCCGAAGCGCTCTTGCTTGATTTCCCCCGTAAGATCCTTTGCTCAGAGGATTGCCCCGGACTCTGCCCCAAGTGCGGTAAATCTCTCAAGGATGGTGACTGCGGTTGCCCAAAGAAGGAGATCGATCCCAGACTTGCGGTTTTAGCACAACTGCTGAACAAGGAAGACGAGACTTAAACGCTCATAAACAGTAAAAAATAATTTTATTATAATCGGGAACGCGGAAAGCGTTTTCGAGAGGAGGTTTCACAATGGCAGTACCGAAGAGAAAAGTGTCCAAAGCACGCAGAGATAAGAGAAGAAGCAACAACTCCAAGCTTACTATGCCCGGACTTGTTAAGTGCTCCAACCCCGCTTGCTCCGAGATGCTCAAGCCCCACTGCGTATGCAAGGTTTGCGGCTTCTACAACGGCAAGAAGGTTCTCAACGTAAAAGAGGCTTAATTGACACAAAAGCAAAAATAAAAGGGAGTCTCCGTGAGAGATTCCTTTTTATTTTTTTCTTTTTCCGAAAATGCTATTGCTTTTTTGCGAATAATGTTGTATAATATCCTTTGGTAAAAATTATCTTTATATAAATTCGGAGGTTTAAAATGGCAGAAGGATGCACTCATGATTGTTCCTCGTGTTCCTTGAATTGTCCGTCCAAGAACGGCGGTATCCCCAAGGACGAGCCCAACAAAAAAAGTAACGTAAAGCACATAATTGCCGTAATGAGCGGAAAGGGCGGAGTCGGTAAATCTCTCGTCACCTCGATGCTGGCAGTTCATTTGAATAGAAAGGGATACAGCGTCGGTATCCTTGATGCGGATATTACAGGTCCCTCTATTCCTAAGGCATTTGGAATGCACGACGACGTAGACGGCGACGGAGAGGGAAATATGCTTCCCCCCGAAACTGCTACGGGTATCAAGATTCTTTCGGTAAATCTTATGCTTGATGACGAAAGTCACCCCGTAGTTTGGAGAGGCTCGATCATCTCGGGAACAGTTCGTCAGTTCTGGACGGATGCGGCTTGGGGCGACCTTGATTATCTCCTTATCGACTGCCCTCCCGGAACGGGCGACGTTCCGCTGACCGTATTCCAGAGCCTTCCCATCGACGGCTGTATAATCGTTTCCAGCCCTCAGGATCTGGTTTCCATGATCGTTAAAAAGGCTGCGAATATGGCTGATATGATGAGTATTCCTGTGCTTGGTCTCGTTGAGAATATGAGTTATATCAAGTGTCCCGATTGCGGCAAGGAGATCAAGATCTTCGGTGAAAGTCATATCGATGATATTGCAAACGAATTCGGCTACGACCTGCTTGCAAAGCTCCCGATCGATCCCGAGGTTGCGGCGTTCATCGATTGCGGCGCGGTAGAGAGAATTCAGTGCGATTATCTTGATGCGGCGGCTGATATGATAATTAAAAAATGTAATAAATAAGCGTTTGCGGGGGAGAAAAACTTCTTGAAAGAAGACTTTTCTCCCCCGCGCCCCATTTTTTCAAGAACTTTTTATAAAATGAGGATTAAATTATAAATACCACTTGAAAAAAATGAGGAAATGGTGTAAAATATATTAAATATGTATTTGAAAGGATTTTATCTCCGTATTTGGGGGATAAATGTCAGAGATGATAGAAAAAACTATAGAGAGAGCAGATGCAGCTCTCCGTTTTCATACGGTAAAAACAGATAGATTCAAAATGTCGCGTTTGTCGTTTAATTTTATTTTGCCGGCGGATGCTGAAAGATCTCCTAAAACGGCGCTGATGATGGCGACTATGATGCGAGGATGTGAAAAATATCCGTCGGTAGTAGCGATAAATAAGCGTCTTGACGAGCTTTACGGAGCCACCGTGACCTGGCGCGCGGTTTCGGTTGGATCGCGTCATATATTCAGGATTTCCTGCGAGATGCTGAGCGACAGATTCAGATTTTCGGACGACAGGGAAAGTATAGTTAAGGGCGTTTGCGAGATAATTCTTGAAATATTGTTTGCTCCGCTCAGAGGAGAGGACGGTCTGCTTTCAAAAAGCAATTTTGAGAGTGAGAGAGGGCTTGCAATCGACGCTATAAAGGCAAAAATAAATAACCAGAAATCCTATGCCGCTGAAAAGTGTGCAAGTCTTATGTTAGAAGGCGATCCTGCGGGAATAAGCACGCGAGGAACCGTGGAGCAGCTTGAAAAAATGACCCTTACCGAGGTTTCGGATAATATTGACGTTTTCCTCAAGGAATCGGTGCTTGAATGCTACTACGTGGGCAGTGACGATGTAAGCGAGGTAGCAGAGCTTATCGGAAACAGATTTGCCGCTCTTGGTAGAGAAAAACGTGAGCTTTTCGGTAAAGAGACCGCTTTTCTAAGAGATACTGATGCAGAAATTAAAGCTCTTGAGGAGACAATGAACGTCTCTCAGGCGAGACTTAATATCGGTTGCACAAGCGGTATCGTTATGAGCGATCCCGAAAGCTATGCCGCCGTTCTTTTCAATGAGATATTCGGAGGTTCTTCGGTAGCAAAGCTCTTTATGAACGTAAGAGAGAGGAAAAGCCTTTGCTATTATTGCTATTCGTCGTACAGCTCGGCTACGGGTGTAATTATGATCGCGTGTGGCATAAAAGCCGAGAACCGTGACGTGGCTTATACGGAAATTGAGACTCAGCTGCGTGAGATGCAGGCGGGTAATTTTACTGCTGAAGATATCGAGACAGCGAAAAGAACCCTTATATCCAGTGTTATGCAGACGTCAGACAGTCCCGCTGCTATTGCGGCATTTAAATTCAGAAGATATCTGGCAGACGTTGACGAAAGTCCCGAGGACGTCGTTGTAAGAATAAATAACGTGACGAAGGAAGAGATCGTTGCGGTGGCAAACAAGGTCAGATTTGATACCGTCTATTTCCTTTGCGGAAACGGTGAAGAGGAGGAAGAGTGCGATGAGTGAGATCAAAAAATATGAGTCGTCTCTTCTTGGCGAGCATTATTATAAGATCGACCACGACAGTGGCTTGACTGTCTTTGTGTTTCCAAAGAATATGACCACTACGTACGGTGTTTTTTCCGTCAACTTCGGTGGAAATGCTATCGAATATGACTTTGGAAACGAGAGGGTAGTATTACCTCAGGGTTGCGCTCATTTTCTTGAGCATAAGCTCTTTGAAAATGAAGACGGAAGTAACGCAGACGACGTTTTTTCAGCCCTTGGAGCATATGATAATGCCTATACCTCCAACGAGCGCACAGCATATCTTTTCTCTGCTACGGAAAACGTAAAAGAAGCGGTCAGCCACCTGCTTTATTTCGTGACCCATCCTTATTTCACAAAGGAAACCGTTAAAAAAGAGATCGGCATCATCGCAGAAGAGATAAGAGGCTGTATGGACGACCCATACGACCGTTGCTATATGAATATGCTTGACGCGATGTATTTTGAAAACCCCGTCAAGAATGAGATATGCGGCAGCGAGGATTCGATCGGGGGAATAACTCCCGAGGTACTTTATCTCTGTTGTAGTGATTTTTACACCCCCGAAAATATGGTACTTTGCCTTTGCGGTAATATTACCGTAGAGGAGACGATTGAGATCGTCGATCGTGAGATTGGAACCGAAAAAAGAGAGTTCAGATCAAAATTTGTTGGCTTTGAGGAGCCGCGTGAAGCAAGAATTCCTTACGTCGATAAGAAAATGCCCGTAGGCAAGCCGCTTTTCTGTATAGGAGTCAAGGACACGGATATTCCTCAGTCACCCATTGATAGATACAAAAAGACCGAGGGAATGAATATTCTTCTACATATGATGCTTTCCGAGGCGGGTGAGTTTTATCTTGATATGTTGGAGCAAGGCATAGTCTCTCCCGGATTTGACAGCGGATATTCTGCAAGTCCTAAGACGGCATACGTTATGATCTCGGGCGAGAGCGATAACCCGGAGCTATTGTTAGCTAAAATTAAGGAACATATCGCATATTGTCGCAAAAATCGACTCGACAGAGCCGATTTTGAGAGGGAAAAGAAATGTCTTTATTCTTCTTACGTGTCCGATTTTGACTCTACCGAGGATATAGCTTTTGCCCTCACAAGCTACGCTTACGATAAGATAGGTCTTTTTGATTATCCGGATATTATCGGCAGCATCACCTTTGAATACGTGGAAGAATTGCTTGAAAAGACCTTCTCTGACGAGTGTTTCGTCCTTTCTGTAGTAAAACCCGAAGAATAATTAAGGAGCGGATTATTATGAAAAACTTAGTTGCTTTTCCCGGGCTTGGTATCGGCGAGTTTCAGCTCGATAACGTTGCCTTTACCATTGGAGATTTCCCGGTATATTGGTACGGTGTAATTATTACCTGCGGTATAGTTTTCGCGTTTCTTTACGCAATTTTCCGCGGCAAGTACGAGAGCATAAAGCTTGACGATATTTTGGATATCGGTATTTGGACCGTAATTCTTGGTGTTATCGGAGCAAGACTTTATTACGTTTTGACCTCGCTTGATATGTATATCCCCGAGCCATTTGATTTTTTGCAGTTTATAAAGAACGTTTTCAACGTGCGCGGCGGCGGACTTGCCATATACGGCGGTATCATCGGTGGTATTCTCGGTATCGTCATTGTAACGAGAGTAAAGAAGATGAATACTTTGAAGCTGCTTGATATGATCGGCCCCGGTGTAATGATCGCTCAGGCTATGGGCAGATGGGGCAACTTCTTCAACGGAGAAGCTTTCGGCGGTCTTGTAAGCCCCGGAAGTCCTCTGTATTTTATGCGAATGGGACTGATTTCAAGCAATACCGTGTCCGATTTTCATACCTACAATATGGTCTACGTTCACCCCACCTTCCTCTATGAGTCGCTTTGGAATATAACGGGCTTTATTTTGATTAATATCTTCTATAAAAAGAAAAAATTCAATGGTCAGATAGCTTGCATGTACCTTTCCTGGTATGGATTTGGCAGAATGTTCATTGAGGCACTTCGTACCGATAGTCTCTACGTGGGACCTTTCCGTATATCACAGGTGGTAGGATTTTTGTGCTTCTTGGTTTTTGGCGGTCTGCTTATTTGGGGACTTATCTATTCGAAAAAGCTTGAGGGAGACACCGAGCTTGCAGGCTTTGCAAAGCTTCTCAAGCCCTCGCTTGTAGAAAATCCCGTATTTTTCGCTAAAAAAGTAGAAAAGACCGAAGAGAAAACAGAAGAAAATGAAACGAATACCGAAAACGTCACCGAAGAGAGCGTCGTAGAAGAAAATACAGATAATAACCGAAAGGAAGATGAAAATGGCACAGATAATTGACGGAAAGGCTATTTCCAAGCAGGTAAGAGAAGAGATTGCCGCAGAGGTGGTCGAGTTCAAGAAAAAGTATGATTCCGCGCCCGGTCTTGCGGTAATTATTGTTGGAAATGATCCCGCATCTCAGGTTTACGTAAGAAATAAGAAAAAGGGATGTGAGGAGGTCGGATTTTATTCCGAGAGCTACGAGCTGCCCGAAAGCACAACGCAAGAGGAGCTTATCGCGCTGGTTGAAAGACTTAATAACGACGACAAAATTCACGGAATTCTCGTTCAGCTGCCTCTCCCCAAGCATCTCAATGAAACCGAGGTGCTTCTGAAGATCAGACCCGAAAAGGACGTTGACGCATTCCACCCTTATAACGTGGGAAAAATAATGATCGGAAATCACGATCTTCTTCCTTGCACACCTGCAGGCGTTATGGTATTGCTCGAAAAGAGCGGAATCGACGTTTGCGGCAAAAAGTGCGTGGTTATCGGTCGCTCCAATATCGTGGGCAAGCCTATGGCGATGCTCTTGCTCCACGCTAACGGTACGGTGACTATTTGCCACAGCAGAACTCAGAATCTTGCCGAGATCTGCCGTGAAGCCGACATTCTCGTTGCATCTATCGGTAAGCCCGAATTCGTTAAGGGCGATATGGTCAAGGAGGGAGCCGTTGTGGTTGACGTTGGAATCAATCGCAAGGCCGACGGCAAGCTTTGCGGCGACGTATGCTTCGCTGAGGTCGAGCCCAAGGCATCCTATATCACCCCCGTCCCAGGCGGCGTAGGTCCTATGACTATCACAATGCTTCTTAAAAACACCCTCACCGCGGCAAGTATCGCCAGAGGGGAAAGATAATCAATCTGCGTTATAGATGTAATTATTTGTGAAATTATGGATGAGATACTTGCAGAAAAGATAATTGGTTGCGTAGTTTTATTGATGGGTTTAGGATTTTTCGCTTTATGGTTTTATTTGTTTAAAACGGGTATGGATTTTCGAAATCCTGACAAGTGCAAAAAGTGTAAGGGTGTTTTGAGAAGACAAGAACACATAAAAAATGCAGTTCTTGGAAGACATTTTTTTAGCAAAACAATTGTTAAAAATTATTTGAAGTTTGTTTACGTATACCGAGTTGACGGAAAAGAATATTTGATTGATAGCGGACTTCCCGCGAAAAAAGGAGATTTGCCAGCGGTTGTTGATGTTGTTTATCAAACAAAAAAACCGCAAAGAGCATATATAAAGACCGTGTTAAAAAATCAAAGGCTGACCGTGTCCGGAGATGAATATATCGTTATTTCTTTTGTTGTGTTGCTGGTAATAGTATTATGCGTGGTTATTGGATTTGTGTTGATTATTTAGCTTTTTGGTTATTGTTATTAATTATCAAATAGTTACGTAAAAAGAATATTTTTAAGCCCGCTTGGCGGGCTTTTTTTACTACGACAAAATCACCCCAACCCCCTTGACATTTTCGTATTTTTATTATATAATAATATATTATCTATAATTATGCTTATTTGAGAGAGAATATATGAAAGAATACAGAATTTTGCCCGAAAATGAGATGCAAAAGCAAAATGAATACAGAGACCTGGTGCGCGCAATAATTCTTGCCAAAGCCGAGGAGAGCGGAAAGCCTTTGAAGGCTTTCGTTCAGACCTTCGGTTGCCAACAGAATGAGGCTGACAGTGAAAAAATTGCGGGAATGTGCCGTTCCATGGGCTATGAAATTTGTTATACCCCCGAGGAAGCGGATCTGATTATGGTCAACACCTGCGCGGTACGCGAGCACGCCGAGCAAAAGGCGCTTTCCATAGTTGGTCAGTATAAGCACCTAAAGGCGGCAAAGCCCGAAATGCTTATCGGTGTTTGCGGTTGCATGGTAACTCAGGAGCACCGCAAGGAAACCATCAAGCACAGCTACCCTTACGTTGATTTCGTGCTTGGAACCTCGTCACTCCATAGATTGCCCGAGCTCATCTACACCAAGATGGAAAAGGGAAAAAGGCTTTACTGTCCCGAGGAAAAGGAATATCTTGTTGCCGAGGGTCTCCCCATTTACCGCGAGTCCACCTACCGCGCGTGGGTGTCGATAATGTACGGCTGCAACAATTTCTGCACCTACTGTATCGTGCCCTACGTCAGAGGACGCGAGAGAAGCCGCCGCCCAGAGGATATCATTGCCGAGGTAAGAGAGCTTGTGGAGAGCGGTTACAAGGACATAACCCTCCTCGGTCAGAACGTAAACAGCTACGGTAAGGACGCTAAAAGCGACGACGGCGAGGTCTACGACTTTGCCGACCTGCTCGCCGATATCGACAAGATCGAGGGTGATTATTTCATCCGCTTTATGACCAGCCACCCGAAGGATGCGTCAAGAAAGCTTATCGACGTGATCGCTGCTTCAAAGCATATTGCGCACCAATTCCACCTGCCGATGCAGTCGGGAAGCGACAGTATTCTAAAGGCGATGAATCGTCACTACGACAGAGAAAAATATCTCTCAACCGTCAATTATCTCCGTGAGAGAGTGCCCGACGTTACTATCTCGTCTGATATTATCGTCGGTTTCCCCGGAGAGACTAATGAGGATTTTGAGGCGACCCTCGAAATGCTCCGCAAGGTGCGTTTTGATATGACCTACTCCTTCATCTATTCACCGAGAAAGGACACCCCAGCCGCGGCTATGGATTGTCAGATTCCCGACTCTATCAAGGGCGAGCGAATGAACCTTCTGCTCGAAACTCAAAACGAGATCGCTTTGGAGAAAAACAAGCCTTTGGAGGGTCAGATTCTCAAAGTGCTTTGCGACGGAAAGAGCAAAAATAACGAAAACGTATATTCGGGTCGAACCGAGGGAAATAAAATAGTACTGTTCGACGGAGATGAAAGTGACGTTGGAAAATTCATAAACATAAAGATCACACGCGCCGAGACCTTTGCGCTCTACGGCGACAAAATCTGAAAACTTGTTAAAATTTGAAAGGAAATAAAGAAAATGAGCATTTATTCACTTGCAGCAGAGCTTGGAAAGGCTATAAAAGAAGACGAGAGAATGATCCGTATGGAAAAGGCAAAGGAAGCCTACGAGTCCAGCGAAAAGATCGGTAACCTTATGATGGAATACGGTATCCAGCAGCAGGCTCTCACCACCATGGGAGACAGCGAGGAGATCGACACCGACGCGCTGACCAGAATTCAGGACAGAATCGACGAGATCTATGCCGAGATCACCACGGATCCCATTTTCAAGGAGCTTGAAGAGGCACAGAACGACGTCAACGAGCTTATGGAGAGCGTTAACAACACTATTATGTATAACGCGACCGGCAAGACGGCGTGCACTCACGATTGTTCTTCCTGTTCCGGCTGTCATTAATAGCCTTCCCTTGTGAGGGAAGGGGGACCGTGCTATGCACGGTGGATGAGTAGTTTTTACACATTAAATTTAGTAAAAGCGAGGAAATCGATATGACTCCAATGATGGAGCAATATTTTGAGATAAAAGAGAAATACAAGGATTATCTGCTTTTTTACCGTCTCGGTGACTTTTACGAGATGTTTTTTGACGATGCTATCGTAGCGTCGCGTGCCCTTGAATTGACCTTGACGGGAAGAGACTGCGGTGAAGCCGAGAGAGCACCTATGTGCGGAATTCCGTTCCATTCGGTGGATAATTACATTGGAAAGCTCATTGATCAGGGCTTTAAGATCGCAATTTGCGAGCAGATGGAGGATCCCGCTCTTGCAAAGGGTCTTGTAAAGCGCGACGTTATAAGGGTTATTACTCCCGGAACGGTAATTGAATCAAATCTTTTGTCCGAGAAGAAAAACAACTATCTCTGCGCCCTTTATATGGGTGAATTTGAGTACGGCGTCTGCTTTTGTGACGTATCTACCGCAGAAATTTATGCTACAAGCTTCTCGGGATCGAATATGGACGCGAGACTTCTGAATGAGCTTGGAACCTATGCTCCCGCAGAGGTTATTTCCAATCTCGGAGCGTCCAAGTTCGGTGAGATTGCCGAATTTATCAAATCACGTCTTGGCGCGATGCTCAACGACAGTCAGCCCTCGAGATTCGAGCTTGATTCTTGCCTTGCAAGAGTGAAGAATCAGTTTGAATCCACCCTTCGCGAGGATGATACGGCCGACAAGGCTATGGTCTGCGCCGTGGGAGCTATGCTTGATTACGTCCGTGACACTCAGAAGAAGGATATCGGATATATCAACAAGCTGAACGTTTATTCCGACGGTCAGTACCTTGAGATGGACGTTAACACAAGACGAAACCTGGAGCTTGTGGAGTCCATGAGAGCCAAGGAAAAAAAGGGAACCCTGCTTTGGGTTCTCGATAAGACAAGGTCGTCTCTCGGCGCGAGACTCCTTCGCAAATGGGTAGAGCATCCGCTCATTACACCTTCTGCTATCGTCAGAAGACAGAATGCAGTCGAGGAGTTCTATAATAATTTTATGCTCCGTGAGCAGATCAGCGAGCTACTTGACAACGTCCTTGACCTTGAAAGACTTATTACCAAGATAGTTTACGGCTCGGCAAATGCCAAGGATCTCCGCGCGGTGGCTAGCACCATAAAGATCCTTCCCGAGCTGAAGGAGCTGCTTTCCGGTTGCACAAGCGACGAGATGCGCAGAATTTATAGTGAACTCGACACCCTTGAGGACATTTGCGACCTTATCGACCGTTCCATCGACGACGAACCGCCTTTCTCGGTACGTGAGGGCGGAATGATCAAGGACGGATACGATGAGCGCGTTGACGAATTCCGCTCCATAGTTCTTCACGGCGACGAGTGGAAAGAGCAGATCGCAGAGCGAGAGCGAGAAGAGACGGGAATCAAGACGCTGAAGGTCGGATACAACAAGGTCTTCGGATTCTTTATAGAGGTCACCAAGTCACAGTACGATCTCGTTCCCGACAGATATATCAGAAAGCAGACTCTTGCAAATTGCGAGAGATACATAACCGAAGAGCTTAAGGAAATGGAAGCCAAGGTGCTTGGTGCCTCCGATAAGCTTTGCTCACTTGAATATGAATTGTTCTGCGATATCCGCGCCACAGTTGCGGATAATAGCGTGAGAATACAGAAAACCGCGGCACTTCTTGCCGAGACCGACGTTTATTACAGTCTCGCAACCGTTGCGGCTAAAAACAGATACGTCCGCCCCGAAATCACGTCAAGCGATGAGATCGACATACGCGACGGCAGACACCCCGTAGTTGAGCAGTTCGTTAAGGACTCCTATTTTGTGCCCAACGATACAATGCTCAATATGACCACCGACCGTCTTATGTTGATCACAGGTCCCAATATGGCGGGTAAATCTACCTATATGCGACAGGTCGCTTTGATCGTCCTTATGGCGCAGATGGGCTCATTCGTTCCTGCCGCCGAGGCAACGATTGGCATCGTGGATAAGATTTTCACGAGAGTAGGTGCCAGCGACGACCTTGCATCTGGTCAGTCTACCTTTATGCTTGAGATGAACGAGGTGGCTTACATACTGAAGAATGCTACGAGAAAGTCGCTTATCATTTATGATGAGGTCGGACGAGGCACGTCCACCTTCGACGGAATGAGTATTGCACGTGCTATTGTTGAGTACACCTCGGGCAGGCGAATCGGAGCGAAGACTCTCTTTGCGACACACTACCACGAGCTGACAAGCATGGAGAAGGAATTTGACGGCATCGTCAACTACAATATTGCCGCAAAGAAACGCGGTGACAGTATTACCTTCCTTCGAAAGATCGTCAAAGGTTCAACCGACGATAGCTACGGAATCGAGGTTGCCAAGCTTGCGGGACTTCCGGGTGAGGTGATCAAGCGCGCCAAGGAGATTCTTGCCACCGTTGAGGAGAGCGCCAAGAGTATCAAGCTCACCGACAGGGAAGAAAAGACAGTCGAGAAGGACGATACCCTTATCACCTTCGAGGACTGCATAAACGATCAGATAATCGAGGAATTGAAAAAGGTGGACATCAACACGCTCTCGCCTTACGAGTGTATGACCTTCCTCTTCGATCTAAAAAAGCGTTTAGGTTAAAGATTTTGATAAAATATAAGAAAGGAGGCAGAATTAATGGGAAATATTAACGTTTTGTCTTTTGAGGTAGCCAACCTTATAGCAGCCGGCGAGGTTGTAGACAGGCCGGCTTCGGCAATTAAAGAGATGATAGAGAATTCTATCGACGCGGGAGCCAAGCATATCACCATCGAGATACAAAACGGCGGTATCACTTTTATGCGAATTTCCGATGACGGATGCGGTATGGAGCCCGAGGATCTGCCTCTGTGTATAAAAAGACACGCAACAAGTAAAATCAGAACGGCAGAAGATCTTGACGGAATCTGTACTCTCGGCTTCAGAGGTGAAGCATTGGCGGCAATTTCTGCGGTCTCAAAGCTCCGAATCATTTCGAAGACTCACGACGCTCCCTTGGGTGCCGAGCTGATCGTTGATTGTGGCGAGGAGATAGCTCTTCAGGAGAGGGGTTGTTCAAACGGTACGACTATTATCGTAGAAGACCTTTTCGCCAACGTTCCCGCCAGAAGAAAGTTCTTGAAGCGAGACGTTACCGAGACCACGGCAGTCTGCGCCAACGTAGAAAAGATCGCGCTCTCTCATCCCGAGATAGCGTTCAGACTTATCACCGACGGACAGATAAAGCTTGAAACTGCCGGTGACGGTAAGCTCCAAAGCGCAATTTATGCGGTGTTTGGCAGAGATTTCGCTAATAGGCTTATAGAGGTCAATGGTGAATTTGACGGCATTTCTGTCAAAGGATATATCGGTAGATCGGATAACGTCAAGAGCAACCGAAATTATGAGAATTTCTACATAAACAAGCGTTTCGTCAAGAGCAGAACAGCAAGCGCGGCTATCGAGCAAGCATATGTTTCTTATATGCCGTCGGAGAAATTCCCGGTTTGTGTGCTGTTTATCTCGCTCAATCCCGGCAGGGTTGACGTAAACGTACACCCGGCAAAGCTTGAGGTCAAATTCTCCAACGAAAAGCCGGTTTTTGAGGCAATATACTATGCCGTAAGACAGGCACTTGAAAGTAACGTCACGCGTCCCGAAATGGAAATGCCAAAAACGTCGGCGGGTGTCAGAATGTCGGAGGCATTCGTTCCGGTAGAAAGAGAGAAGTCTCTGAAAGCAAGGCAGATCTCAATCGATATCCCCCCCGCAGTACAAAATAAGCCCTCACAAACGAGGGCTGCAGAGGAAGAGCGGATTCCCGCTTTTATTGCTGAGGCGACGGCTCCGCAGATATCTCCTCAAAAAGCAAGTGAGCCTGTAAATTCACCAAAGGCACCGACAGATGTTGAAAGCAATTCCCAAAACTCGTCAAATATCCACGAGGATCAGGGAAGAATCACGCGGCTTACCGCTGAAGATTACATAAAGTATTACTATAATCCCGAGTCGCTTCCCGAGGAGGACGATGGCGAGTCAGCTATCGCTCCCGAGACTCAGAATGCCGAAATTAAATCTCCGGTGGAGACAGCTTCGGAGAATAAACCGCAAGTGGTAGAAAAAAACATCGAATCCCCTTCGTCTGTAATTGATAACCACCCACAAAATAAGGCAGTTGTTGAAAAAACCCCCGAAATGCCGGTGGCGGAAGCCAAAACACAAAAAATTGAGTATAAGATCATCGGCGAGGTATTCAATTCCTACATAATCGTACAGGTTGAGGAAAAAATGCTTATTATTGATAAGCATGCCGCTCACGAGCGTATCATTTTTGAACAACTCAAGAAGAATATGTATTCGCAAGAGGTCTCTTCCCAGCTTTTAATGCTTCCTGTTGACGTTATGCTGATGTCGGACGAGGTGGCGGCAATTCAGGAATACAGAGCCGAGCTTGAGTCGGTTGGATTTGAATTTTCAACCTCAAGAAATACGGTTTCGGTGACAGCTTTGCCCGTAGGTATCGAGCAGGATGCCGTTGCGGATATGTTTGCCGTGGTTGCCGACAGGATCAAGAACGGCACGGGAAAGGTTGAGCTGACGAGAAACATTATCTTTGAAAAGGCTCTCTATCAGGCATCTTGCAAAGCAGCTATCAAGGCAGGCAGAGAATATGCCAGGGGTCACGGCGAATGGGTAGTTGAAAAGCTTATGGAAATACCCGACATCACCTTCTGTCCTCACGGCAGACCCGTGGCGATGGAATTATCCAAAAATAATATAGATAGACAGTTCGAGAGAACTTAATAATTACAATAAAAAAACCGCGTCACTTTGGATTGTGTCAGCGGATAGAAGGAGCAAAGTTATGTTTGAACTTTTAGCACAGGACGGCAGAGCGCGCAGAGGCGTGCTTCACACCGTTCACGGGGATATTCAGACCCCCGTATTTATGAACGTCGGTACTTGTGCCGCTATCAAGGGCGGTGTGTCTACCGTCGAGCTTAACGACGAGCTTGATTGCCAGGTCGAGCTTTCCAACACCTACCATCTTCACATCCGTCCCGGTGACGGACTTATCCGTGATATGGGAGGCTTGCATAAGTTTATGAACTGGAATAAGCCTATTCTTACGGATTCGGGCGGATTTCAGGTCTTCTCTTTGGCTCAGCTTCGCAAGATCACCGAGGAGGGCGTAAGATTCCAGTCTCATATCGACGGTAAGAAGATATTTATGGGTCCCGAGGAGAGTATGCAAATACAGTCGAATCTCGCATCCACTATCGCGATGGCTTTTGATGAGTGTATCGAGAATCCCGCGCCCTATAAGTACGTCCGTCAGTCTATCGATAGAACGACAAGATGGCTTGAAAGATGCAGATCCGAGATGGATAGGCTCAATTCGTTGCCCGATACCATTAACCGCAATCAAATGCTTTTCGGTATCAACCAGGGCGGTACTTATGAGGATCTTCGTATCGAGCATATGCAGAGAATTGCAGAAATCAACTGCGAGGGCTATGCTATCGGCGGTCTTGCGGTCGGCGAGGAGACCGAGGAGATGTACCGCATAATCAATGCGGTTGAGCCTTATATGCCCAAGGATAAGCCAAGATACCTTATGGGTGTTGGTACTCCTTGTAACATCCTTGAGGCAGTACATATGGGTGTTGATTTCTTCGATTGCGTTATGCCCTCGAGAAATGCTCGTCACGGTAACCTCTTTACCTGGGAAGGTAA
This sequence comes from Eubacteriales bacterium, assembly GCA_045612105.1. Classification (GTDB taxonomy): domain Bacteria; phylum Bacillota; class Clostridia; order Oscillospirales; family CAG-272; genus SVTX01. The sequence goes on along the minus strand of JAZKYL010000153.1, from coordinate 8,780 downwards.
GATGAATCTTCTCAACGAGAAGTATGCAAAGGATCCCCGTCCGATCTCCGAGTCATGCAATTGCCCTGCGTGCCGTAATTACAGCCGTTCCTACATCCGTCATCTTATCAAGGCGAAGGAATCCCTTGGAATGAGACTTGCGGTAGCGCATAATCTCTATTTCTACAACAATCTTACAAGAAAGATCAGAGAAGCACTTGACGGCGGATATTTCGAGAGCTTTTATCAGAAATATCACATTGCTCTTGGTGAGAGAAATCCCGACTAAGCTATGATTAAATACGTAATTTTTGATAAAGACGGAACTCTTATAGATACCGAGCCCTTTTTCTACGAGTCGTGGTACACCGTAGGAGAAAAATGGGGTCTTGCCGGAATGCGAGAGAACTATTATCCAAATATCGCGGGTAAGAGCGTGTCGCTTTCCAAGAAGTTTATGAAAGAAACCTATGGCGAAGATTTTGATGCGGAAGGTTTTATGACCGAGCGAATGGAATTGGTCAATAAACTGCTCAGTGGAGATATCAGTTTCAAGAGCGGTTGCATAGAGCTTCTGGATTTTTTGAGAGCGCAGGGAATAAAGATCGCAATTGCCACCTCTACCGTGGGAGCTATCGCCAAGCCGAATATCAAAAGATTTGGATTTTACGAAAGAGTTGACGCCGTGGTTTGCGGCGACGAGGTAAAGCAGGGAAAGCCTCACCCCGATATTTTCCTCGAGGCAGGTAGGAGAATCGGTGCCATATCCGAGGAAACCTTGGTGGTAGGCGATTCATCCTTCGATATGATAGGAGGCTACCGCGCGGGAATGAGGCCCGTTATGGTTATAGACCACAATCCTCCAAACGAGGAGGCAAAGCCCCTTTGCTACGCGGTCTATAACAGTCTTTTTGAAGTTATAGACCTTATCAAAAAAGAGAATGAAATATAGTTTCAAATAAAAATACTGAAAGGAACCCAGAAAAATGATTTCAAGAATTTTACTTGAAGACGTTCTTGCTGCCGCTATGTCCACGGGCGCAGATTTTGCTGAAGTGTACGCGGAAAAAACGAGAAATAACGGCATTCGTTTTCTCGACGGTAAGATCGATACCGTAAGCGACGAGATGGTATCAGGTGTCGGTATTCGCGCTTTTATCGGCACAAGAACCGTCTACGCTACCACTACTGACTTTTCAAGAAGCGGTCTCCTTCGTTGCGCAAAAGCAGTTGCTGATGCACTCGGAGAGAGTAATGCTCAGGTCAGTATCAATCTGACCGAGCGTATTTTCCCCAATATCCACCCCGTTAAGATCCTTCCCGGAAGCACGGCACTTACTACGAGAACCGACATTCTCAAGTCTGCTTGCTTTGCCGCAAAGGAGAGAGACGAAAAGATCAAGCAGGTAATGGGTAATCTTGCATCCGTCGACCATACGATCCTTATCGCAAATAGTGAAGGACTCTACACCAGCGACAGACACGTAAGAACCAGAATCGCTGTCAGCGCAGTTGCTCTTTCCGCAGACGGCAGCGACAATCAGTCGGGCTCCGCATCTCCCGGACGCGGAATGGGTCTTGAAATGTTCGATTTCATCGATCCCAGAGAGGTTGGTATCAAGGCGGCAGATCAGGCTCTTGTTAACCTCAGAGCCGATTACTGTCCTGCGGGTCAGATGACAGTCGCTATCGAGAATGGCTTTGGCGGAGTTATCTTCCACGAGGCTTGCGGTCACTCCCTTGAGGCAACAAGCGTTGGTACGGGTACAAGCCAGATGTGCGGCAAGATGGGTCAGCAGATCGCTAACGTAAAGGTCACCGCTATCGACGACGGTACTATCCCCGGTGCTTGGGGCTCTGTTAACATCGACGATGAGGGAACTCCCACTCAGAAGAATATACTTATCGAAAACGGTATTCTCAAGAGCTATATGATCGACCGTCTCGGCTCTCGCAGAATGGGTATGGCGATGACGGGTAACGGTCGCCGTCAGAGGTTTATGTACGAGCCTACCTCCCCTATGACCAATACCTTTATCGCAAACGGTGAGGACAAGAACGAAGACATCATCAAGTCCATTGAGTACGGTCTTTATGCAAAGAGCATGGGCGGCGGCTCGGTTAACCCCCTGACCGGTGAATTCAATTTCGGTGTCAGCGAGGGCTATATCGTTCGCAACGGTGAGATTTGTGAGCCCGTAAGAGGCGCATCTCTCGTTGGAACCGGCTCTCAGATCCTTATGGACATTGACATGGTCGGACAGAATCTTGATACTGCGCAGGGAATGTGCGGCTCATCCAGCGGAAGCGTGCCTACCGACGTAGGTCAGCCCTTGATCCGCGTATCCAAGATCACAGTAGGAGGTCGCTGATATGAATTTTACTGAAATTAAAGAAATAATCTCCGCCGCTTGTACAAAGTTTGGTGTTGAGGAATATGAGATCTACTATACCAAGGGCGAGGACATCAGCGCAGAAACCCTTAAGGATGAGGTCAGCGCATTCTCCTCGGGTGAGAGCGCAAAGGTCAATTTCCGTTGCTTGGTTGACGGACATATGGGATATGCCTCAAGTAGCTATTTTGCTGCTGATGAGCTTGAGGACCTTGTAGTTCGCGCAAAGGAGAACGCGGGTGCTATTGAAAACGATGACGTAGTAGTTATCTTCAAGGGCTCAGAGTCCTATGCAAAGACCACCGCTCCCGAGCCCGTAGTCGTTGACGCGGGTGAGCTGAAGAACAAGGCACTTGAGCTTCAGAGAGCTACCTATGCGGCTGATTCATCAGTTGTAGACGGCACACAGACCGTGGCACTCTCCTTCAGAAATGAGATCTATCTCTACAATTCTCACGGCCTCGAGCTTTCCAACCGCGTTGGTATGTCGGGTTGCTATGTTGAGGCTGTCGTTAATAAGGACGGCGAGTCGAGAAATAATTTTGAGTTCGCGGAGAACATCAACAGTGAGGATGCTGCAAAGCTTCCCGCAAAGGCGGTTCAGGGTGCACTTGATAAAATTGGTGCTTCCGTGATCCCCACGGGTAAGTATGACGTGGTTATCGACGGAACACAGATGCGCTCGCTGCTGTCTGCGTTCTCGTCGGCTTTCTCCGCGAAGAATGCGCTTCTCGGTATGTCCCGTCTTGCAGGTAAAGAAGGTGAGAAGATCGCTACCGATATAGTTACTATCACCGACGATCCCATGAGAGAGGGATGTCCCGTGCAGACCCACTTCGACGACGAGGGAGTTGCAACCTATAAGAAGACTGTAGTTGAAAACGGTGTTCTCAAGACTATGCTTTACGACCTGACCACCGCACATAAGACCGGCAAGACCACTACCGGTAACGGTCGCCGCGGCGGTAATATCGCCCCCTATAACTTTAGCATTTGTGCGGGTAGCGAAAGTCAGGAAGAGCTCTTCGTAAAGGTCGGCGACGGTATCTACGTAACCGGTGTCAAGGGGCTCCACGCAGGAGCCAACGCTATTACCGGTGACTTCTCGGTAGAGAGCGAGGGCTTCCTCATAAAGGACGGCAAAAAGGCAGGTCCTATCAAGTCCTTCACCATTGCGGGCAACTTCTTCCAACTTCTAAATGATATAGATTCTCTTGGCAACGAGGTAAAGTGGGGAATTCCATCCGGATTCACGGTGTTCGGTTCTCCGGACGTGCTTGTAAAGGGAATGAGTGTTGCAGGTAAGTAATAACGGCCTTATATATGTAAAAATTGTTAATATTTTTTGAATTTTTCTGCGTTTTGTCAGTGGACTTGAAAAAACCTATTGACAAAACGCTTTTTTTATTCTATAATGTAATATGGTATATAATTAATTATTAAAATGTGGTAGATTTTACATGATTTACGGTTTTAATAATTATTATTTGATTGACTCGGCAAAAAACGTTTGATTATAACGAAAAACCGCTTTCAATAAATTCGCTGACCGTTCTCAAAGCAGCGGATAGGCGATATACCGATTTGCTTTGAAAAAAGAAAAACACAAACGAACGAAAAGGAGGTGTAAAGGGGAAATGACAACAGAAATGGCAATAATCGTAAGCGTTATTTGCGCTGTAGTCGGTATTGCTCTTGGGTTTCTTATCGGTTTTCTCGTAAGAAAGAAGATCGGTGAAGCAAAGATAGGTTCTGCTGAGGCTGAGGCTGTCAAAATTTTGGATGAGGCAAAGAAAAATGCCGAATCTGCAAAGAAAGAGTCTTTGATCGAGGCAAAAGAAACCATTATGGCTCAAAGAAACGAGCTCGACCGTGAGATCAAAGAAAGAAGAAACGAGATCACACGTACCGAGAATCGCTTGAACAAAAAGGAAGAAACTCTTGACAAAAAGTCCGAAGCTCTTGAAAAGAAGAACGAAGTGCTTGATAAGAAGATCAAGGACTACGAGTCTTTGCAGGAGAAAGTGGGCGAAGTGATCGAGGAACAGGTCAAAAGGCTTGAGGAGATTTCGGGCTATTCATCTGAGAGAGCTAAGGAAGAGCTTATAGAGAGAGTTGAATCTGAGGTCAAGCATGAGCTTGCGCAGAGACTCGACGAGCTTGAAACTCAGTTCAAGGAAGAAGCAGACGATAAGGCAAAGAACATTCTGTCTTTGGCAATTCAAAGGTATGCATCCGATCACGTTTCCGAGGCTACCGTTTCCAGTGTGGCACTGCCCAGCGAGGAAATGAAGGGAAGAATCATCGGTCGTGAAGGACGTAACATTCAGAAGATCGAAACGCTTACAGGTGTTGAACTTATTATTGACGATACCCCTGAAACGATAACCTTGTCGGGATTCGACCCCGTAAGACGAGAGGTTGCAAGAATTGCTCTTGAGAGACTTATCTCGGACGGACGTATCCATCCCGCAAGAATCGAGGAAATGGTTGAAAAGGCACAGAAGGAAGTTGATATCTCTGTCAAGCAGGCAGGAGAGCGAGCTACCTTTGAGGTCGGAATCCACGGAATTAATCCCGAGCTTGTCAGACTGCTCGGTAGGCTTAAGTACAGAACCAGCTATGGTCAGAACGTTCTCAAGCATTCTATTGAGGTTGCGTTCTTGGCTGGTATTATGGCGGACGAGCTTGGCGTAGACAGTAATCTTGCGAAGCGCGCAGGTCTGCTCCACGATATCGGTAAAGCATTCCCCCACGACGTTGAGGGCTCCCACGTTGAGATCGGTGTAAATGCCGTTAAGAAGTACAAGGAAAGCCGCGAGGTTGTCCACGCTATCGAGGCGCACCACAATGACGTTGAACCCAAGACCATTATCGCAGTGCTTGTTCAGGCCGCTGACGCGATCAGCGCGGCAAGACCCGGTGCAAGACGTGAGGATATGGAAAATTACATCAAGCGTCTTGAAAAGCTTGAAGAGATCGCAAAGAGCTTTGAAGGAATCGACAAGGCATTCGCAATCCAGGCAGGACGTGAGATCAGAGTTATGGTCAAGCCCGAGGAGGTTAACGACGCAGGCATGAAGGTCATCGCTCGCGAGATGGCGGCGAAGATCCAGAATGAAGTCAAGTATCCCGGACAGATCAAGATCAATCTCATTCGCGAAAGTCGCGCAGTCGACTACGCGAAATAATCAAATATACAGAAAATTCTGTAATCTTTGTTCCTTAGTTACAGTTAAGGATTCACATATATTTTAACATAGAACACAGAGGCTTATTACCACGGCAATGCCGGATATAATATATTTGATAATCAAAGACGACTACCGTACAACGAGTACGGTAGTCATTTTTTTAGTTTGTCAATCAGGGGAGCTTGTCATAAAGACGTCGAGGTTTCCGCCATTCATCATATCGGATACGGATATTTTATAACCTTCGACCTTTTGTGAATTGAATAAGACTTTTTCGACGTAGATATTTTTGTCGTTGTTGTTGTGTGCGGTTATATGGAAAGCTTTGTTGTTTGGAAGCAAAAGAGTTGCTTCATTAACAATTGGACTGCCTATAAGTATAAGATCTTGACCGGCTACGGGGAATAGACCGAGTGCATTCCATACGTAGCACGATGATAAGCCGCCTGAATCGTTGTTTCCCGGGAGACCTCCGCGCCCCCTGGTGAACATATACTTCATGCCTGCACGAATTATCTCGCAGGTCCTATCGTGTCTGCCTGCATATAAATATGCATAAGGGGCTTCCATATCGCTTTCGTTGTTAAAGCCTTCGAAGCTGTTAATGCCTAATTCAAGTGGATCGAATATTGGAGACGCAGATTGCTTTACGGGTTCGCGAGAGTAACCGAAAAGCTCGTCAAGCTCGGCGACAAATCTTTCTTTGCCGATAAGGTCAATTCGCTCTTGCATATTATGAAGCAAGCGGAAGGAATAATTTTTGTTTGTCCCTTCGTAATATGGGGAATCTGTGCTCATCATTCCCGTAGAAACGTCGAATGCATTTATCCACCTTGATGCAAGAGTCTCAAATCTTTCGGCGGTATCGTTTTCTCCAAGTGTGCGGGCAATAACCGACATAGCATTTAAAGCTTCACAAATATCAAGAATATGAGTGTATCTTTTGCAATATCCGCTTTCGATAAAGTCTTTGTTGAACTCTTCAAGATCGTGTTTTGTAGCTTCTAACATACGTTTGTTGTATTTTTCTCCATATCGGAAATGATAGTCGGCAAATATATGCTCAACCAACATGCGTGCTTGATCAGTAAAATCATTATTTTCAGCCACCGTTACGTTAATAGGTGAGCGACCGTTGGATTCGGTAAGATAAAGGAGGGTGTTGATAATGCCATTTGCTTCATTCGGATATAACGTTAATATCAAGGGAATGGCGGTTTTATATTGATCCCAAAGCGTGGCAAAATCGAAATAAAAGTTGCCGTCGGCTTTTGAGGCATCGTAAATATAGCTTTCTCCGCAACCGTTGCAGGGTTTTATCAAGGTATGATAAAGGTTAGAATAGAAGATCTCGGAAAGAGCGGGATCATCGGTTTTAATGATTATTTTATTCAGATAGCTGCACCATTTTTCTTCTGTTTGCGCTTTTACGGTATCAAAATTGTTATCTTCAGAATCAAGCATGGCAACAGCGGCATCGGAGCTTACAAAAGATATTGCCATTTTCAATTCTGCCACACCGTTGACACGGAATGCGGCACCGAAGCGCTCAGACTTATCTGCCAGATACAGACGGGTTCCATTTTTCTGAATGTAATTTTGCCAGAGAAACACTCCTTTTGATGAAGGGCAGTCGGTTGCAAAATACAGATCAATTCCTTGTACTTTGATATGTGCTGTCACCCTGGTCGAAGATGTAATACTAACTTCCGCGTTTTCGGGTAGGCTGTAAAATCCGTTCCATTTTCGATTTAAGCCGCTGTTTGAAAAATCTATTTGCAACAGACCTTCATCGGGGAACGTATAGCGGTGGTATGCCAGCTTTTGTGAAACTGTGCCTTCAAACCTGACAGCGGAAGAAAGTTTTGCCGAATAAAAACCGGGTGTTGCGTTTTCTTCGACGATCGTATCATTTAGTTCACTGAGTATATTACCGATTATTGGCGAGGTTACAGCATAATTGTAATATGCTCTGATCCCACCGGTTCCGCTAACGTGCATATGTGAAAATCCGTGGACCTTTGCATCGAAGGATTGTGGATCACCGCATGAGTTTGGAACGAGGTTGCCGTAACCTGTCGGATATGCGCCCGTATAAGCGCAAAGTGACATTTTACCGAAAGGATATGCCGCGGCAGGAGTAGTGTTACCGCATTGAGCCTTGATAAAAAGCCATTTGGACGCTAATCCTTCGGGCTTTGGCAGATCTATTTTGCCGGAACCTTGAAAAACGTTGACAAAGCTGTAATTGCTCTTCATAATATCTTTACCTTTCTTATTGACTTTGATTGTATTATATGATAAAATTTAATCAGTGCTTTGTGGGGGATAACGTGTATGAAACCGAACTACATTATTGAGGATGAAACAGTAAGATCGGAACTGCAGCGCAGAGGTTTTGAGTTTTATCGCTATTTGGATTTACCTCAAAATTGCCCGGCGGCGGATCTGCATGTACATGATGCTATAGAATTTATTTATGTCGTAGAGGGCAGTATATCAGCAACGGTGGATGAATTTGAAGAATATTTGGAAAAGGGTGACCTTGTACTGTTTCGCTCGCAAGGTGTTCATTCAATAAGAACAAATGAAAAAAGCATCAACAAGTATTATATATTAAAAATAAGCACCACACTGCTCCAAAGCATTCTTCCCAAGGACATGGTTGCGTCGATACTTTTTCGTTTTTGTGTTTACAACGGTAATCTGAAACGCGTTTGGCGCAAAAATGAAATACTTGGCACAGAGATTATGAAAAGCTTAGATGCAATGATAAATAATTGTGAGTTGGGAGGAAAATTCGTTGATATTTCAATATTCGGAAATCTGATCGGATTTATATACGGAATATTGAAGAGCGTAGAGCAGGAAATGGATAAGCTGTCTCCGAAATTTTCCAACGTGTATGAAAGCATAACGTACATCAATTCAAATTATGATAGTGATCTGACCGCAGAATCTGTTGCGGCGTTGATAAATGTTAGTTATAGCAGCTTTTCGAGAATGTTCAAAAAAGCAACGGGGAAAACCTTTAAAGAGTATCTTAATATAACAAGAATAAACGAGGCCGAGCGATTACTGAAAACGACCGATTATCCTGTTGCGGATATTGCAATTCGGTGTGGGTATAATAACGTATCATATTTTACGGCAACGTACAAACGCTACAAGGGAATAACTCCACGTTCTGCGCGATGAATAATTATAGCATTTT
>JAZKYL010000152.1:0-10203 GCA_045612105.1 Eubacteriales bacterium | reverse complement strand
AAGAGTTTGTAAAAAACTCGAAACACGATAGCAGTAAGGCATAGACTATAATCCTCACGGTTTTATAAAACGAAATGGCTACATTTTAATCCTTTTTGCGGGGAAGTTTTTGAAGAGCTTGAGAAACTTTTTTCAAAAAGTTTCTCGAACGCGTCCTCCCCCGCGTCCCCGACAAATCAAAATTTGAAGTTTTTAAATTCTTTCAACCACGGCGGTGACAAGAGCCTTGAATTGCTCCGCGACTCTGTCAGCAGTCTCCTGAACTTCCTTGTGGGATAAGGGCTCTCGATTCATTCCCGCCGCCATATTGGTAATGCAGGAAATACCGCAGACCTCAATGCCCATATGTCTTGCCGCCATAGCCTCGCAGGCAGTACTCATGCCAACCGCGTCGGCACCCAACGTGCGGCACATACGGATCTCTGCAGGAGTCTCATAGTTGGGACCCGTCAGCTGAACGTAAATGCCTTCTTTAATTGAAATGCCGCAATCAACCGCCGCGCGAGAGACGATCTGTCTCATTCTCTTGCTGTAAACTTCGCTCATATCGGGGAATCTCACACCAAGCTCGTCAATATTCGCGCCAATGAGAGGACTGGGAACAAAATTCGAAATATGATCGGTAATTATCATAAAATCTCCGGGACGGTAGTTGTAATTAATGCCGCCCGCCGCATTGGTAAGTATCAGCTTTTTAGCACCAAGCATTCCCATAATTCTGGTGGGCATAACTACGTCACCGATAGAATAGCCCTCGTAATAGTGAACTCTTCCCTGCATAGCTACCACTGCCTTGCCCGAAAGATATCCGAATACAAAACGACCCTTGTGCCCCGCCACAGTGGAGATCGGAAATCCCTCGATCTCGCTGTAATCTACCACCGCAACCTGCTCGATCTGCTCGGCAAAATCACCGAGTCCCGAGCCTAAAATAATAGCCACCTCAGGCTCAAAATTCGTCTTTTCTCTTATACTTTTAATTGCTTTTTGAAGTTTGTTATACATAAAAGCTCCTTTCCGGGGTGCAGATCAATAGCCCTTGCCCTGCTCGCCCTTAACGATCTTCACCACACGGCTGGTTCCAAGTCTGTCAGCGCCTGCCTCAAGCATATCCCAAGCGTCCTGAAGGCTGGAGATGCCGCCCGCCGCCTTGACCTTAACCTTGGGATCAGAGGAATCGCGCATCAGCTTTACGTCCTCAACCGTCGCGCCCGCCGTGGAAAAACCGGTGCTTGTCTTAATAAAATCCGCACCCGCAAGACTGACCACACGGCACATTTCCATCTTCTCACTGTCTGAAAGCAGACAGGTTTCGATAATTACCTTCAAAATCTTATCACCGCAAGCCTCCTTGATCTCGGAGATCTCATTCATAAGATATCCGAAATTTCTCGCCTTCAGCTCGCCGATATTGATCACCATATCTATCTCGTCAGCACCGTTCTCGATTGCCTCGCGAGTCTCAAAAACCTTGACCGCAGTTGTCTGATAACCGTTAGGAAACCCAATGACCGTGCATATCTTAAGTCTGCCGCCAACGTATTCCTTCGCCCTTTTGACGTAGCAAGGAGGAATACATACCGACGCAGTACCGTACTTAATACCATCGTTGCAAACCTCACGAATATCATTCCACGTGGCAGTCTGTGACAGCAGTGTGTGATCGCAGGAAGACAGTATCTTCTGCATCATTTCGTTTTTTCCCATATATTCTCATCCTTTCGGCATTGATTTATTCATAAAACAATTTTACCATAATAAAACAGAAAAATCAATAGAAAAAAGCCGCTTTGGCGTAAAAAAATGCCAAAGCGACTGTGTTTTCAGAAAAAAGACGAGATAAGTATCTCAAGACCGATAGCAACCAAAATAATTCCACCAAAAATCGAAGCCTTACCCGCGAATTTCTGACCGAAAAGCTTGCCGATTATAATACCCGCAATACAAATAAAGAGAGTCAGTACCGCAATTATCGCAACACTGATAAGTGCCTCAAAAAAGGTATTTTCAGCAATGGCAAACCCAACCGAAAGCGCGTCAATAGAGGTCGCAATACCTTGTATCATAAGGAGTCCAAAGGTCAGCCTGTCCTCGCACTCACCGTCAGCGCATTCGCCCTTAGCACCCTCAATTATCATCTTGCCGCCGATAAATCCGAGAAGACCAAAGGCAATCCAAGGAATAAATTTACCCAATACCGAAAAATATTCAAGCACCGTGTGAACGGCAACCCAACCAAGCAAAGGCATAAGCCCCTGAAAGATCGCAAACGTACCGGCAATGAGTAAAATTCTCGGCATTTTCATCTTCGGCTCGTGAAGTCCGTTGGCAAGAGATACCGAAAAAGCATCCATCGCAAGCCCAAAACCAAGCCCTATGGCAGTCATTATTAGTCCAAACATATTTTTCCTCACAAAAATAAACGTTACACAATTAATTTTATCATAAATCAGTCCTTTTGTCAATACTAACTTTCTGTAAAACAAATTGCGATTTAGCGGGGGGGACGCGGTGCCTCCGGCGGCGAGCTTTTTAGGCAAAAAGCTCGGCAAAAACCTTCCTTGAAAAATGGTTTAAATTACACCAATGTTGTCCTTTGAAACCGTATTGATTTGAATCAAAGTGCATCTTCTATCGGGTTTCGGGTGTATCACAAATTCTTTATTTACAAGCGATTTGAAACATACTCGCAACACGATAGCAGTAAGGCTCTGCCTAAAATCCTCACGGTTTTACAAAATAAAATGGCTACACTTCCGATTAATTTGCGGGGAAGCTTTTTGGCTCCACCTTTTTCTCGAAAAAGGTGGAACGCGTCCTCCCCCGCGTCCCCGACAAATCAAAATTTAAACGTCCTCACAACAATGGTGAAAATTGCCGCATTTATCCTCTTTTCAAGTGAAATATGCCTTGTTTTAACGCAAAAATAGTGATATAATTAAATCAACACTGATACGGAGGACAAAAAAATGATCCCAAACATCCCTAAAATACAAAATCCCGAAAGATTTGAAAATTTCGACCTTTCCCGCGAAAAGCTTGAATATGCCCTCGCGGAAACGCTCAAAAAAGTCGATTATATGATGCAATATTTCGGTCCTACCGAATTCCCCGCCGAAAACAGTACCAATCTGCGTTACGGCAAAGTCGGAAACGTCGGTGGCTGGGGCACAGGATTTTATTCCGGCATCCTCTGGCACGCATATGAGCTCAGCGGCAACGAAAAATACAAAGAGCGCGCCCTGGCTCAGATCCCATCCTACTATAAGCGCATCGACGAAAAGATAGGCGTAAACCACCACGATATGGGCTTCGTTTTCATTCCCTCCTGCGTCGCGGCATATAAGCTTGCAGGAAACGAGCAAGCAAAAGAAGCGGCTATAAAGGCGGCAGAGCACCTCTGCACACGTTACCACGATAAGGGCAAGTTTATCCAAGCTTGGGGCAGAGTCGACGATCCCGCGGCATACCGTCTTATCGTAGACTGTCTGCTCAATATCCCCCTGCTCTACTGGGCAGCCGAGATCACCGGTGACAAGAGATTCGATGAGATCGCATATCAACACTTCAAGACCACCATCGAGGTCTGCTGCCGTGAGGACGCAAGCACCTTCCACACCTACTATTTCGACGTCGAAACAGGACTTCCCAAGAAGGGTGTCACCGCCCAGGGCGCCAGCGACGACAGCGCGTGGGCAAGAGGACAGACCTGGGGAATCTACGGTCCTATGCTGACATATATCTACAAAAAAGACGAAAAAGCCCTTCAGACCTTCAAAGCGACAAGCAACTATTTCCTCAACCACCTCCCCGAGGACTATATTCCCTACTGGGATCTTATGTACAACGACGGCGACGGCGAGCCAAAGGACTCCAGCGCGGCGGCTATCGCCCTGTGCGGAATTCTTGAAGGTATCAAGCATATGGATAAGGACGACCCCCTCCGTGAAATATATGTCAATGCCTGCAACCGTATGATGAACTCCCTCATCGACGGCTATCTTACCAAGGACGACGAAAAGGCTAACGGACTTCTCTTCCACGCAACCTACTCTAAACCCGCAAAGCTGGGTGTCGACGAAATGAACATCTGGGGCTGCTATTTCTTTATGGAAGCGCTCCATAGAATGCTCGACCCCGAGTGGAAGCTCTATTGGTAACTAAAATTAAACCCAAAAAGCATCGAATTCAGTTCGATGCTTTTTAGTTTTCGGGAATATATACGAATATATACAAACACCCGCAAATGTATTGACAAGTATACATATTAGTGATATAATTAATAATGTTATATAAGATGTATAACAAATTTTGGCAAGACATATTGTATTTCATTTTAAGGAGGAAAAAGAAATGAAAAAACAATTTTTAGCAATTTTCTTAGTTCTCTGCCTCACAGTCCTCGCTTTCGTAGCGTGTGATATAGGTGACATTGTGGGAACAAAAGCAGAAACTGCTGAAAGTCAAGAAAAAAACACCAATGAAAACGATCCCCCACACACGGGCGGCTCAGAACAAGAAGAAAGCAAAAATTACAGCGAAATATACAAGACCCCATACGCTGTATTCCAAGAACTGACTAACCGAGGCTATACCGGCTCCTTCGAGGAATGGGTTTCCTCATTAGCAGGTAAAGACGGAATGTCCGCGTATGCTCTCGCAGTAGCAAACGGATATCTCGGCACAATAGAGGAATGGCTTAATTCTCTTACGGGTGCCGACGGTAAATCCGCATACGACCTTGCGGTTGAAAACGGATTCGAAGGCACTCTTGAAGAATGGCTGCTCTCTCTCGTCGGCGAAGACGGTGAAGATGGCTCCGACGGTGCGGACGGCTCCGACGGTGCAGACGGTTCCGACGGTGAAGATGGAAAGTCTGCCTACGAGCTTGCCGTTGAAAACGGATTTGAAGGCACTCTTGAAGAATGGCTGCTCTCTCTTAAGGGCGAAGATGGCTCCGACGGTGTAGACGGCTCAGATGGCGAAGACGGTTCCGACGGTATCGACGGTTCTGACGGCGAAGACGGAAAGTCTGCCTACGAGCTTGCCGTTGAAAACGGATTTGAAGGCACACTTGATGAGTGGTTGCTCTCTCTTATCGGCTCAGACGGTATAGACGGTGCCGCAGGTAACGGTATCGCAAGCATCACCACAGAAAAAGCCGAAGGTGTAACAACAGTTACCATTAAATTCACCGATCCTGAGATAGAAGACGTCGTATTCACAGTAAGCGACGGCGCACAGGGTATCCAAGGTGTTCAGGGTATCCAGGGTGTTCAAGGTCCCCAGGGTATCCAGGGTGTTCAAGGTGCCCAGGGTAACAAAGGTGACAAGGGTGACAAGGGTGACAAGGGCGACCAGGGTATCCAGGGCGAAACCGGAAACGGCATCGCAAGCATCACCACAGAAAAAGTCGACGGTGTAACAACAGTTACCATTAAATTCACCGATCCTGAGGCGGAAGACGTCGTATTTACTATAAATGACGGCGAACAAGGTATTCAGGGTATTCAGGGTATTCAGGGTATTCAGGGTATTCAGGGTATTCAGGGCATCCAGGGTGACAAGGGTGACAAGGGTGACAAGGGTGACCAAGGCGACAAGGGCGAACAGGGTATCCAAGGTGAAAAAGGCGAAACCGGAAACGGCATTGCAAGCATCACCGCAACCAAAACCGACGGTGTAACAACAATTACCATAAAGTTTACTGATCCTACCTTTGAAGACGTAATTTTCACCATAAACGACGGTGCTCAAGGCATCCAGGGTGAAAAGGGTGACAAGGGCGACCAGGGCGAACAAGGCATCCAAGGCGAAAAGGGTGACAAGGGCGACCAGGGCGAACAAGGCATCCAGGGTGAAAAGGGTGACAAGGGCGACCAGGGTGAACAAGGCATCCAGGGTGAAAAGGGTGACAAGGGCGACCAGGGCGAACAAGGCATACAAGGCGAAAAGGGTGATAAGGGCGACCAGGGCGACAAGGGTGATAAGGGCGACCAGGGTGAACAAGGCATCCAAGGTGAAAAGGGTGACAAGGGCGACCAGGGCGAACAAGGCATCCAAGGCGAAAAGGGTGACAAGGGCGACCAGGGCGACAAGGGTGATAAGGGCGACACCGGCGCAACCATCGCCAAGATTGAAATTGACGAACAGGGCCGCCTCGTCATCACTTTGACAGACGGAACCGTCCTTGATCCCATACCTTTCCCCGAAAAAGAAGATGAAGATCACGTTCATACATACGGCGACCTCATCGATTTGAGCAATAACAGCAGACTCCCCTGCGACGAAAGAATGTATTACAGAATCTGCAGCGGATGTGACAACACTCAAATAGTTTCAGGCGCAACCATAGGTCACAGCCCCGCAGCTGAACCCGACCCCTACGATAACTGTAATATCAGATGTACCGTTTGTAATATTATTCTCGAATGGGAACAGCACAGCGGCGACACCTATATCGATGAATATGACAATTGTAATGAAAAATGTGCCGATTGCCATACTATCATTGAATGGGAACAGCACAGCGGCGACACCTATATCGATCAATATGATAATTGTAACGAAAAATGTGCCGTATGCCATATGGTATTTGCGTTTGGTATGCACACAGAAGAGATTCTCGAGGCTGTCCCCCCGACGTGTAGCAACACAGGTCTTACAGAAGGCATTGGTTGTGAAATATGCGGCAACGTTATTGAAGCCCAGAGAGTCATTCCCAAGCTTGACCACGACTTCATTATCGACACAGAAGACAACTGTAACAGAAAGTGCTCACAGTGCGGATTTGTTATATCCCATAGTCAGCACCAAAATATCGTCCAAGAAACAGTTAAAGAGCCCACCAATACCGCAGATGGAATAAAGGCCTATGTTTGTAACGACTGCGGCTCTGTATTCCAAAGTCAACCTATCCCCGCGCTTGGAACCGACTGGCACACTTGGGGTATGGCTACAGACTATAACTATGGCATTCCGGACGAAGCAAGAACCTCGGTAGCAGGCTACGGCTATAACGTAGGTAAGTTCGACGGATTTACCTCCATCAGTGCCGATTGGACGTTGCAGACTCCCTTTACCCACATTCAGTCTACTCAGGCATATGACCTGAAGCAAGGTATCTATATGGAGATCGTAGTCGAAGACTTTGACTATGACGCAGGAGATAAGTGGTTCAACATTAACGTCTGGAGCCAGGAAAAGTTTGCTATTCCTTCTCCCGATCCCGCGTACGGTTTCGGTCTCCAGACCCTTATCCGTCCCACTGTAGAGGCAGGTAACTGCAGATATATCCAGTGGGTTAAGGAGCAGTGGACCCTTGCAGGTTCTTCCTTCGTTAATTCTCCCTTAGTTGAGACCAAGGATGGGGTCAACTACGATAAGTTCATTCTTGAGATCACCTATGATCCTCAGACAGGTTATCGCGTTACCATCAACGGCTCTTCTCTTGCAGTTCCCGCAGGTGAGACCTTTAACAGGGCCGACGCATATCTTAACGAGGCATTCGGTCACGATGATCCTTCCGTTTCCTCTATGGCATACATCGGTTTTGCTATGCACCACACTAAAGCAGGCGGCAAGCAGTCCGCTACCGTTACCAAGTTCGGTACTTGCGCAGCTGATGCGACAGTTCCCTTTGGAACCACCTCCAAAGAACCCGAGAACTACTGCATTGAAATCGCAGATCCTATGGATCCCGACCTTGTTCCCGAAGGTGAGCCCGGTATCCTTATGAACGGAGACCTTGTAAACAGCGACCTTTGGACAATTCCCACTACCGCTACAGGTTCTAATATCTCCATCACTCCCGACTACAATGTTGCTGTAACCGGCAGAGGCGGCACAAGCGACGCAGGTACTTGGAAGGTTAAGCCGTCCAAGTACTACAGCATCGCAGATTTCCCCACTTATATGGTAATTACCAAGAACCTCTGTACTTGCGGCGGTGATGACAAGACCGAGTGCGAGGCTTGGGAAGAAGCAAAAATATACTATATGATTGGCGATATCGCCAATCCGACAGCCACACACACCGCAGACGCTTGGGTCTGTGACGAAGCCTTCGTTATCGGCAACGACGTATATCACTACTTCATGGTAAACCTTGTTGACGAATACGGCGACAGAGTTATCAATAATGACGGTACTACAATGGCAGAAGGCGGTAGGATCAACGGTGCACGTCTTGACATTTTCGACCTTGATCCTTCCACCCCCGATTCCCTCTGCTTTGAGGTTTGCTCCATGGGCTTCTTCCGTAACGATGACGATGCGGAAAACTACGCTCTTAATTATTTCGAAGCACTTGGTTATGACGATGGCAACGAAGATGGACCCGAACCTCCCATAGAAGAGACTACCTGCTACCCCTTCATCGAGGAATACGAAACCAATATTGGAGGCGAGCCTTCATATGAAGTATGGGTATCAACCAACCATAACGTGCATAACACTCTCGCCAGAATGGACTACGTAGCAGATCAGGATGGAGTTTTGTCCTTCGATTATGCCGTATCCTCCGAAGAGAGCTTTGATAGATTATGCATATACTTAAACAACTCTATTATAATAGAAGTCTCCGGCGAAAGAGACTATGTAAGACATTCGGTAGGACTCTACGCAGGCGATACAGTATCCTTTGTTTACAAAAAAGATGGCTCTGTATCTTCCGGATGCGATTGCGCTTATATTCGCAATATAATTTTTGACACAAGCAAGGATCCCGGAGGAACCCCCGGAGGTCTTCCCACGGGTCTCCCCACAGGTAACGGCTACACCTACAAGGATTCCGTATACGTTCTTTCTTCAAACTGGAACCAGCACACCTACCAGACTACCGATGAAAAGTATCCTTTACAGTATATCACCACCGGCCTTTACGGATTCTTCTATAATGATGAACTGGTCTACTGCTCCCCCAACGGAATGGATCCTTACGCAGGATATGTTTTAGCTCCCGAAATGGCAGCTGATATGCCTATTGACATTACCGAGCAGGTAAAGGCAGAATTCCCCGAGTTCAACATTCCTACTGACGCTACCACGGGCTACGCGTATAAGATCGCGCTCAACCCCAATGCAGCTTGGGAAAACGGCGAAGGTATAGACGCTTATACTTACGTCTACTCAATGATGCAGCTCCTCGATCCCGATCTTAGAAACCATAACGCTACTAACTACTTTGACGGTAGCTTCGCAATCGCTAACGCGAGAAACTACTACTATCAGGGTAATACTTCTTACCTCACTAACAGCGACGAGCTCGGTCTTGACGATCTCGTTAAGGGTGAGGATGGCATATATTATAACCCCGAAACCGGTAATAAAATGTATATCGCCATTTCTCTTCCCATTGCTTACTTCAGCGGTCAGAACTCCCTTGCTGACTATGTAGGCGCATACGGCGACCAGTACTTCTCCCTCACTTACTGGGAGGAGCTCGCAGCACTTGCTGACGAGGACGGCGTTGTTGCTCTTACCGACAAGACCTATCCTATGATCTTTGACGTTGTCACAGGTAACCCCAATTGGGGCGAGGATGAGTCCTACATGCACAACTACTTCGTAGAAGGCAAGCACTTCGAGGCCGGCTATGACTTCTCCAACGTTGGTATTTACCAAACCGACACCTACGAAATAGTTCTCGTTCTCGAAAAAGCTCTCACAAGCTTCGAACTTGCCAAAGAGCTCACCAATAACTGGATCGTTTACGAGGAGTACTACGAGTCAGGCAAGGTATGGATCGAGGGTACCGATGCTTGGATCAATAGCTATTGCTCTGACGTAGCTTCTACTATGTCCTACGGTCCTTATAAGCTTGTTGAGTATCAGCCCGGCAAGTACATGATGTTCGAGAAAAACGAAAATTGGTTCGGTTACTATGACGGTCTCCACGACTACTTAGATCCTTATAGCGGAGAAATCTACGCTATGTACCAAACCGATAGGATCATTTGCCAAGCAGTTAGAGAATCCGCTATCAGAAAGGAAATGTTCCTTAGAGGCGAGCTTATGGGCTACAGTCTCCAGGCTGCTGACTTTGCAGAGTACAGAACCTCTGACCGTGCTTACGTAACTCCTTCCGAGACCATCTTCTTCCTCATCTTCAACGGTCACATCGACGCTATCAACGAGCGTGAGGCAAATGCTGAGTTCGATACTTCCAAGTATGACCTTCAGACTATGACTCTCAACTCCTTC
>JAZKYL010000151.1:0-6151 GCA_045612105.1 Eubacteriales bacterium | reverse complement strand
CATTCAAAATCTGTTTGATTTTAATCGAAATATATCTTCTATCGTGTTGCAAGTTTATTTGAAACCTTTTAAACAAAAGAGCTTGCAAAAAACTCGAAACACGATAGAAGTGAGGCTTTGATAAAAATTCTCACGATTTCACAAGATGAAATGGCTACACTTCCAACCATTTTTTGGGGAAGTTTTTGAAGAGCTCGAGAAACTTTTTTCAAAAAGTTTCTCGAACGCGCCTCCCCCGCGTCCCCGATAAATCAAAATTTGAAGATCAGATACTTTTACTTTCAAACTTTTCATTGGTAACGTCACAAATTCGGTCAACACCGATAACGTTTTCTGCGATGATCTCTCCTTGCTCGCCATAGCATTTGATCAATGCACCCTTCACATTTTCAAACACCGAATCCTTCACGCTGACAAGCTCGAAATTACCGCCGCGGATAGCGCAATCGGTCTCGGCGGAAAATGCGATTCCGCAATTTTTTAAAGTCAGATTCAAGGGATTCTCGGGGTCTCCGTATGCGTTGAAGGGCATGCTGATACCCTTTGCCTCTATATTTTCAAAGCTTACGCTTGTGAGGGGCTTGTTTTTCTGCCAGGTGTGAGTTCCCGTGAAATCGAAGTGCAAAAATCTGTCGCAATTCTCCACGGTGCAATCGCGGATGACAATATTTCCGGGCATACGGCGAACGTCAAGAGTGAAATCACAATAATAAGTGAAGAGAGCCAACATATTGGTGCGACCGGTCTTGGGCGCGGGGTTGCCGTCTCGCTTGTCTTCAAGGGAGAGGCTTCCGCGGAAGAAGTATTTAGCAGGACCGAAGAATCGGCATTTTTCGATCAGCACGTCGGTACCTCCAAAGCGCAGACCGCTGCAAGCCGAGTTTATAACGCAATTTGAGACTCTTACGTTGAAATTATCAAAGCCCGCGATACAGTCGTCGCCGGTGTAGAAGCCGCAATCCTCTATTGTGAAATTATCGCAGGAGGAATTGTGTATTCCGTCGTGACCTCCCAAAACCTCGAGATTTTTATACTCGATATTTTGAGATTTGTAGCCTATATGCGCCCAGTTGCCCGTGTTTTTGATGGTATAGCCCTCAAAATACAGATCGTGGGAGTAGTGGTACGCGATGCCGTGAGGACCGCGGTAATATTCCTCGCCCTTGGGGTCGTAGGGATCCGAGCCGTCGATAACGGAGCCTTCTTCACCGATAATCTTCACGTCGTGGGCATCAAGAATACGTATTAAAGCGTTATTCCAGGCACCCGCCACCTTGGTGATGTGATCGAAGGTGGTTCTTTTGTTCGGGGGAGTCCAAAGCACGTCGGTCTTGTAGTCCTCGTTAACCGGCTCTACCGTGTCACCTTCAAGGATATTATAGTCTTCGACATTTCTCGTGCCCTTCAAGGTCGCGCCGCTTTTAAGATAAAGAGTACAATTCGAGCGCAGACGAAGTCCGCCCGTGAGATAAAGTCCACGTTCAAGAACGATTCTGCCGCCGCCCGAAATGAAGCAATCGTCAATAGCTTTTTGTATCTCGGCGGTCATAATGCCGTCTTTTGCTTGAAGAATTATTTCCATAGTTTTACTCTCCTTGTAGATAATTTGCAGCTGTAAAAACAAAATTATTTCAAGATCTCATAGATCTCTCCGTTGTTGATAAGCTCACTCTGTCCGCCTGCGCGGATATTGGTGAATTGAAGCTTATTTATCGTTCCTCTGTTGACCATTACCGCCATGTCGCCCTTGTCAGTGTGATTTTCCTGGGTCACATCGTTGACGATCATATTCTCAACCGTAGCGCACTGACCGACGTATATCGTCTCAACGGGTGTGTCGGTCTCAATGCGGTGAACATTCTCGATCACAAGATTTTTCACCGTCAGATCGTTCTGAACGTAGAGCAGAGGATAAATATAGCCGTTGCCCTTCATATATTCTGGCTTTCTTTCTGCCTTGGACATATAAATGTGGTCAAGGTGTATTCCGTCGTAGCGCCCCGTAGCCTCGCCGGGATAGAACTTCGTAATACCGATTCCGTACTGATAATATGTGCCGTGGACGTTTGTGATGTGGATGTTTTCGACATTTTCGCCAACGGCAAGAAGGCGGATGGCACTGTGGCAATTCTCGGAATAGATACCGTCGATAGTAATATTTGTGATGTCCCCGCAGCTGCCCTCGTGAGCGTTCAGCGCTACCAAATCGTCGTAGCAGGTGCCCTTGAGGTTGCGGATGACGCCAAAGTGACAGTTGCCGTCGAAATGCACACCGTCAAGATTGACCGCGTAGGGGTTGCCCATGTTGTAGTCGAAAACTATGTTCTCGATGGTGAAATATGAAACTCTGTCGTATGTCGCGCCGTAGTGAACGGGGTCCTTGAAGGTCATATTAGCCATTCTCAGCCCCTTGACGCCGTAAAAGAGCATTCCGTCGCCCGAATAACCGTAAGGTTCTCTGACGTGAGTCTGCTCGGGGTTGGCAAGCTGATTCATGTTGTTGAAATTCCAGATTCCGCCCTCGATCTCGATGTTTTCGGTCATGATCTCGGGGAGATATTTGTTGACGTGCGCCCAAAGATAATAGGGGTCGCCGTTGTATATCGTTTTGTATTTTTCAGGTATGCGCTCGGCGTAGCACTCCACCATCTTATTCGAGATCATAGGACAGTTGGACATATCCATAAGACGAATCTCGGCATAGCGGGGAAGCGTCAGCTTGAAATTTGACGGAAGAGTAAGAGTTTTGGATATAAGATAGCATTTTTCGGGCGCGGGAAGAGAGACCTCGCAGATTCCGCTGTCTATCATTTCCTGAATGGCAGGGTAATCGTCATGGATGCCGTCGCCGTAAAGCTTGTTTTTTAATGTGATCATAATTGACCTCCAAAATCGAATAATATGGTCTGTAAATCTATTATAAAGCATAAATTAAAACATTTCTATAACATTTTCCTCAATTTTTATTAAATTTCGATCATGTTTTAGCAAAATGTGACTTGATCACCGTGGAGCGAATTGTGTATTGACTTTATGTGAATGATAATGTATAATTTAATTAAGAAATAGGCCGAAAGGAGAATTCTTATGACAATGGTGCTTTTGACCGCCTTAGGAGTTGGCGGTGCCACAGTGATCGGTGCGCTTATAGGATTCATATTCAAGAAAACATCACATAGATTCAGCGATATAGTTTTAGCCTTTGCGGCAGGCGTAATGCTTGCGGCAGCAGTGCTTGGACTTATCATTCCGTCTGTTGAGCACGGGGTTGCAATGCTTCGACCAAACGATGATTCGCCGTTTATGGGACAAAAAATACTTGCCCTTTTAATAACCGTGGCAGGTGTTTTCGCAGGCGCGCTCTGCCTCAATTTGATAGACAAGCTTGTTCCTCATCTGCACAAAATGATGGGAACCGATATCGAGGATCATCAAAACAACAAAAAGGCAAGCAAGGTGCTGCTTTTCGTAATGGCGATCGCTATCCATAATCTTCCCGAGGGAATTGCAGCAGGCGTGGGATTTGGCTCCGGCAACGTTAGCGAAGCCATGCTTATCGCGGGCGGTATCGCGCTGCAAAATATTCCCGAGGGAATGGTCATAATCGCTCCTATGCTCTCGGCGGGAGTCAAGCCCTCGCGCACCTTCCTTATCGCCCTTGGAACCGGCCTTGTCGAGGTGGTCGGAACACTGCTCGGCTATTTCGCCGTCAGTATATCCACGGCAATTCTGCCCTTCGCCCTGGCATTCGCGGGCGGTACAATGCTCTACGTTATCAGCGACGAGATGATCCCCGAAACTCATGCTCACGGAAGCGAAAGGGGAGCAACCTACTCTTTGCTTTTTGGCTTCTGTCTGATGCTTGTTTTCGACGTGCTTCTAGGCTAAAAAGCTTTTTGTGAAAAATATACTATAATTTCTTTTACAAAAAACACATATTTTTACGCATTTTTTATAACTTTTTCTTGACAGAATGAGAAGAAAATAGTATAATATTATCGTAATATTTTTTCGGTACCGTAAATTAACGGACAGCCTCGGAGAAAACGAGGAAAAGGAGTAATTATGAATCTGCTTTACAAAGGTAAAACAAAAGACGTTTACGCTCTTGAAAACGGCAACGTTCTTCTCAAGTTCAAGGACGATTGCACAGGTAAAGACGGCGTGTTCGATCCCGGTGAGAACAGCGTAGGACTTACCATCGACGGTATCGGTAAGGCTAATCTTCAGACATCTATTTACTACTTCGAGCTCTGCAAGAAGGCAGGTATCAAGACCCACTACGTAAATGCTGACGTTGAGAACGCAACCATGGAGGTTCTTCCCGCAGAGTGCTTCGGTAAGGACAAGGGCGGTAACGGACTTGAGGTCATCTGCCGTCTCGTAGCAACCGGTAGCTTTATCCGCCGCTACGGTGAGTACATCAAGAACGGAACCCGTCTTGAGGGCGGCTACGTTGAGTGTACCTTCAAGAACGACGAGAAGGGCGACCCGCTGGTAACAGGCGAAGGTCTCGTAGCTCTCGGAATTATGACTCCCGAGATGTTCGAGAGCCTTAAGGCTCAGACCCTTGCTATTACCAAGATCGTTGCCGATGATTTGAAGACCCTCGGTCTCGACCTCTGGGATATCAAGTTCGAGTTCGGCTACAACAACGGCGAAGTAATACTGATCGACGAGATCGCTTCGGGTAATATGAGAGTTTACAAGGGCAATGAGATCGTTGACCCCGTTGAGCTCACCAAGATCATTAATAACAGATAATTTTTGAAAGATACGATTGCGGGGGAAGGAAAACTTCTTGAGAAGAACCTACGTAAATCACAGGGATTTACTCTGTGAGTTTGCGAGGCAAACTCAGTTTTCCTTCCCCCGCACCCCTATCCTTTCAAGAACTTTCAAAAAAGAAATATATTGTTTGTAAATATTGCTTTTTGCGCTGAAATGTGGTATACTGTAACCAAGAATTGAGATCAAGGGGGAATAGGGAAATGAAATATCTTGAAAGCTTCACTCTGGCGAGTGAGGAGCAAGAGGTAGACTATATATTGGGCTTCGGTCAGAGGCTTGGCAAGATGGATATGCAATGCTATTCCCGAACTAACGTCTATCCCTTTAAGATTTTTCCCCCAAAAGGGCTTGACCGCCTTGATTTTGAGCCGATAACGGTCATTTACGGCGGCAACGGCTCGGGAAAGTCCACCATTCTTAACCTGATTGCCGAAAAGCTTCGTCTTGAGAGAAGCGCGCCCTTTAATAATACCCCCTTCATCGAGGAATATCTGAAATATTGCAAATGCGAGCTGACCTTCGGCAGAAGTGTGCCAAAGGGAGGCAAGATCGTCACAAGCGACGGAGTTTTTGATTCCTTGCTTGACGTCCGCGCCATCAACGAGGGAGTTGACCGCCGCCGCGAGGAGCTCTTTGCCGAGTATGAAAGCAGCCGTGAGGAACGCTATCTGCTCCGCAATTTTGACGATCTTGACGAATTCAAAAGACGAAACGAGGCAAAGCGAAGAACCAAATCAAGCTACGTTTCAAAAAGACTCCCCAAGGAGATCGACGGCATGTCCAACGGCGAGACAGCTTACTATTATTTCACAAGGCAGATCGAGAAAAATGCTCTCTATCTCCTTGACGAGCCCGAAAACAGCCTTTCGGCAACTCTTCAGAATAAGCTCCGTCAGTTCATCGAGGATTCTGCAAGATTTTATAACTGTCAATTTATTATCGCTACCCACTCGCCATTCCTGCTCTCAATGAAAGGAGCGAAGGTTTACGATCTCGATTCCGTCCCCGTTGAAGCGAAAAAATGGACCGAGCTTGAAAACGTCAGGATCTATCACGAATTTTTTGAAGAGCACAGAGACGAATTTAAATAATAGCGTAAAGTTCAAATTTTGATTTATCGGGGACGCGGGGGAGGCGCGTTCGAGAAACTTTTTGAAAAAAGTTTCTCGAGCTCTTCAAAAACTTCCCCCAAAAAGGCTGGAAGTGTAGCCATTTCATCTTATGAAACCGTGAGGATTTTTATCAAAGCCTCACTGCTATCGTATTTCGGGTGTATTGCAAACTCTTTTGTTTAAAAGGTTTCAAATAAACTTGCAACACGATAGAAGATAAACTTCGGTTAAAATCAATACGGTTTCCA
>JAZKYL010000150.1:0-5284 GCA_045612105.1 Eubacteriales bacterium | reverse complement strand
TTACTGCTATCGTGTTGCAAGTTTAGTTGGAAACTCTTTAATCAAAAGAGTTTCCTATACACCCGAAACCCGATAGAAGATGAACTTTGATTCAAATCAATATGGTTTCAAAGGACAACATTGATGTAATTTAAACCTTTTTTCAAGGAAGGTTTTTGCCGAGCTTTTTGCCTAAAAAGCTCGCCGCCGGAGGCATCGCATCTCCCCAATAAATTGCAATTTATTTGCCTTGAGCCATTTTGAAGCACTCTTCAAATAAGATCTCGTGCATACGTAGGATCGTTTCACAATCAAGCGGTTTTCCTACAGGCTCGTCGAGGATACCCTCGTTGCTTTCATAGCAAGCCGCTATGCCGCCGCAGACGTGGTGAGTTGCGCTGACGAGATTAAAGGATGGAGGATTTTTGCCCGTAGGCACACCGGGAATAGCTCCGTGGAAGAATTCAAGTCCTTCTTGGTCTCCCACAGCCTGACACCTTTGATAAAGAGCCTCTATAGCAAGAGAGCATTCAGCGGTGACGTAGTCGGTGGGGAGCATACCGCCCTTGATATTTCCGCCGCCGTGAAGATGGAGTACGAAATCAGCCGCTTCGCTCTCGCAAAGGTCGAGGATCGCCTGAGTTTCACGCGCCATAGGGTGGAAGAAGTTATCGTGCATAAGATTTACGCCGTCGTCGTTGTAATATCCTCCGAGAAATCCCGCAGCTTCCTTGATGGGGTGAACTCGCTTGCAGTCGGGCCAGTTACAAGGTGAGCCGTCCTTCCAGGTGCCCTGACCCCAGTAGCGAAGCTCGGCAAAGGACTTTCCGATCATACAG
This sequence comes from Eubacteriales bacterium, assembly GCA_045612105.1. Lineage (GTDB taxonomy): Bacteria > Bacillota > Clostridia > Oscillospirales > CAG-272 > SVTX01. Next base: position 4,466 of record JAZKYL010000150.1, on the reverse strand, counting down.
TCGGGCTCGACTCGGGCTCTGCCGTCGGCATTTGCCACGGGAACTATGACCAGACGAATGTTTTCTGCCGCTTCAAGCAGGGCATCGTTGTGCTTGCCCGCAAGATCTACACCGGTCTCAAGAAGCGAGATGAGATTAGTGATCGCCGCAACGCCCTCGGTCTCCTGACCGTGTACCGCGCCGATAAGGATCACGCATTTTGTCTGCTTCTCGGGAGCAAAGCAGCCCTTGTCGCGCGCTCCGAGAGCGGAGGAGAGGTTTGCCGTGCCAAGCTTCTTTTTCTCGCCGTAAGCCAGCATATAAACGGGTCTATTTCCCGCGCTTTGACAAAGAATACGCTTTTCGGTGCATTTTTTTGCGCCCTCATAGGCATTTTTTATGTATTCAAGGTCTGTTTTCCAATAGCTTGGAGTTGACATAATGATATCTCCTTATAAAATGTATTCGGTAAGACCATTTTAACATAATTTTTTGCAAAAAAACAGGCAAATAACAACTAAAATGTTGCATTTTTCACCATGTTAAGCTTGATTTGATTAATGTGAAAAGATAATCCCGAATGGGCGCTGAAAAGCCCTCCCAAAGCTTGCTTGCGGGAGGGCTTTATGCAGATTATTCTGTTACGGTGAGGGTGAAGGAATAAACAAGAAGGGTAGCCGTCTGTCCGTCCTTAGTATTGATTCTTACCAACAGCTCGAAGGTGTGATCTCCGATATCAAGTCCGGAAATATCGGCAAAAATATCAAATCTTCTGGCATGCTCACCGCCTGATGTGATAATTGCCTGATGGGGATTCTGGAGAGGGTCGGTATTGATGACAGCTTTTCCGTCAATCGCCCAACCGAATTTATCAAGGGGTGTTTCGTATCCTATCCATCCGTACAGACGAAGAGTTTTTGCTCCTTTATTTACGGTTACTACGTTGCCGTCTGCCTTCAGCTTTTCAACAACACCGCCATTGGTGTAGATAATGGTGCTGTCCTTGGAAAGCAGATCGAATGCGAATTTCTTGAATCCGTATCCGGAGGCATTATAGGGAGGGGATGTTTGCGTTGCGGGAGCTTGGGGCTCGTCGGGATCCACAACGGGATCATCGGGAGTCTCTGCAGGCTCGGTTACGGTTACGGTGAAGGTGAGAAGTTTTGCAACGAGACCGTCCTTGACGTCAACAAGCGCAAGCAGAGATACGGTATGATTGCCGACCTCGAGCTGACTAATGTCAATGTTGATATTAAATCTGACCGCGTGTTCACCGCCTGCGTTAATGACCGCTTGCTCGGGAGTGGAGGGAGTTGTTTTCAAAATAGCGTTGCTACCGTCTATGGAATAACCGAATACGATAATCTTGTATCTGAAGCCTATCCAGCCTCTGCATTGAAGCTTTCCGGTACCCTTGGTTATAACGACCTTGTTTCCTGCATTGCAGTTTGTTTCAACGCTTCCGGAGCTGAATACGGCAACTCCGTCTGCTGTCAGTGAATCAAAGGATTTGTTCTTAAGACCTAAGGAATTCTGGCTCTTGTCAACGAAGTCCTTTGCCTCGAAGCCGTTGAGGTCAATTTCCTCGTAAGGAGTAACGAATGCAGATGCGGGACAACCGTTGCTGTTACAGAGATTCAAGGTCTCACCGTAAAGATCGCTTGAGAGGTAGTTGTATGCAACGCCTTTAACCTCTGCATCGAAGGTTACTGTGATCTGATCTTTGGCGGTGATCTCGGCACTTACGGGTGTGATGTAATTGATGATACCGATGGTCTTTACGCCAAATCCGACTATTCCTTGAACCGCGCGGCCGCCGTCTTTGGTGGTGAGACCTTCGCCCACGTTTGTGAAGGTGAGAATTACGGTATTTTTATCGGCACTCAATGTTGCGCTCTCAAAGATGGGACCCGTTGCCTTGTCGAGAGTTTCGTTTCCGTATACAACAGCGTTTGCGAGAGCGGCGAGTCTTTCAGCCTGCTCAAATTTGCAGTTGGGGTGGAGACTGTTAAAGAAGGTCTTGTCGCTCCAAAGGTCACCTGATACCGCAACATAGCTGTTCTTCAGCACCGTTGGGATACTGCCCATAAAGGAACGGATGATACCAAGTTCCATAAAGTGCCAGGTGTCGGTATAGCCCTCGGGTCTTTGATAGATCGAGGGAAATTCAACGATGAAAACAGGGAAGTTTTTGTTTACAACGTTGTGGGTTCCTCTCATATAGGCGATGAGGGAAGAGAATATTTCGTTAAACTTTACCGCCTCGTCATTGGTATTGTTGCTCTCGCCCTGATACCAAACGATTCCTGCCATAGCGTACTTTTCAAATGCTGCCATATGGCAATTATAGATCCATCTTCCGGGAGAGGCTTCTGCATTGACACCTGTGGTCATATATGTGCCTGTCACCGAGGAAAGGGTATCGGTATTGTGCTTTTCGGCAATTTCATTGTGGAGATAGGAGCCCAGGGGCGCACCCGAAAAACCGAATTCGATGACACCTACGGGGATCTCGCCGTTTGTCTTTTCAACTACCTTTTTAGCAAAGTAGTATCCTATTGCAGAGAAACCAAGGGTGTCGGACTGAGCGGTCTTAGTCCACTGCTTGGTGGCCTGAGCGTCCTTGTATACGTAGTCGGTGCCCTTTTTATCAAAGATGCCGCCCGAACTGTTATTGATCTTGTTGAGGCGGATGATGGAATTTTCGTCGATGGCCGCAGTACCGCCGCCCTGAGTAGCTGCATTTGTGTTGCTGATATGAGTCTGAACGCTGTACTCGACGTTGGACTGACCGACAACCATATACACGTCGCCAACAAGAACTCCCGTGAAGGTTACGGTCTTATTCTCGCCTGCGTATATCTTCATTTCGGCAGGCTCGGTATCAGCCTCGAGACGCGCTCCGAAGGTAAGACACCATTCGCCGTTTTCAATGAGCGCCTCGGCAAACATACCCTTGAACTCGCCCGACACCTTTTTGCCGTTCTCACTCTCGGGAGCAAAGCCCCAGACTCTGATATGCTCGCCACGTTGAACGACCATATCGTTAGAGAATACTCTTGATACAGAGAAGTCAGCGGCAGGCTCAGCCTCGATAGTCTCACCGATCATTACGTCGGTGATCAGGGCGGTGGTTTCTTCGGTTGTCGTTTCTTCAATTTCGGTGGTGGTTTCCTCTACTTCAACAGCAGTTGTCTCAATTTCAACAGCGGTTGTTTCGCTTTCAACAGCAGTTGTTTCGCTTTCAACGATAGTTGTCTCAAATTCAGTAGCAGTTGTTTCTTTTATTTCGCTGGTTGTTTCTTTCATTTCAGTGGTCATTTCCTCGGTTTCAGTAGTTGTTTCTTCTTTTTGTGTGGTTTCCTCGTCGGTTGCTTCCTGTGAAGATTCGACGGTCTCTATTTGAGACGAGCTGGCAGACTCGGTTACTGATTCAGAATCCGACGTAGAGTCGAAGTGTGTTTCAGACTCTGTTTCCGTTTTGCTTTCCGTAGTGCATGCCGTTTCACTTTCGGAGGTGCTTTCGAAAGGTGTTTGAGAGGTCTCTGTGATTTTTTCTGTAGTAACCTCGGTTTTTTCACTTGATGTTGCCTCGGTAGTGATTTCGGTTTTTTTGTGCGGTTGTTACTTCGGTAGTTTTGCTCTCCTCGGTAGTGCCACAGGAAGTGAAAACTACTGTAAGAGTCATTACCAAAGCAAGAATCGCCGCAAGAATTCGTGTTGATTTCATAAGCTCGATCATCCTTGTACACATTATTTTGTAACATTGTAACATATTGAGTAAAATATGTCAATAGAATGTGAGGATGTCTTTCAAAACAAATTGATTATTGTGTTTTTCATGCTTTAAATTGAAAAATGTGTGTTTTTTTTGAAAAACACTTGACAAATCATTATGTATATTATATAATGTAATTTGGTACAGAGATTTGGAGACGTATCGAGACGAAAGGAGGCAATTGTCGACTTTTCGTTTTGGTGCGCTTTTTTTATCCTCATTCTCTTGCAAATAGTAAAAAAATAATTGATATAAAAGGAGATTTACGATGTACGACGTAGTGGTTATCGGCGGCGGCGTGGTTGGTGGAATGATCGCCCGCGAGCTGTCGAAGTATGAACTCGGTATCTGTATTCTGGAAAAAGCAAACGACGTAGCTATGGGTGCCACAAAGGCGAACTCGGCTATCGTCCACGCGGGATTTGACGCAAAAGAGGGAAGCTTGAAGGCTCTTCTTAACGTTCGCGGCTCCAAGATGATGGAGAAGGTCTGCTGTGAGCTTGGAGTTAAGTATCAGAAAAACGGCTCTCTCGTTATCGGCTTCAATGATGAGGACAGAGTAAACGTGGAGGCTCTTGTTGAGAGAGGTATCAAGAACGGTGTTGAAGGAGTTCGACTTGTTGAAAAGGACGAATTGAAGGCTCTCGAGCCCAACATTTCAAACAATGCAACCTGTGCGCTGTATGCACCCTCGGGCGCTATCGTATGC
>JAZKYL010000149.1:0-10900 GCA_045612105.1 Eubacteriales bacterium | reverse complement strand
CGGCTTGAAGCGTTCAAGTATACATATCACACGGTAGCCGCTGTCATATTTATAAGCGAAGCAATCACCGATTTCAAGGGGAGGAAATGCTTTTTCAACGGGTGGAGCCGATCTCTTTCGTTTTCTTGGTTTTTCGCGAGGAGTTTGAATCATTGTCAGAAACTTTTCAAGGTTTCTTTGACGAACGATTAAGTCCTTTTCGGACGCTTCAAGCTCTCGGTAAAATTCAATATTTGCACCGCTTTCAATGATCTCTTTTACACGGTTCAAAACAAGCTCCGATTGCTCACAGCACATCCACTCGGCTTTGGCAAGTGCAAAATATACGTCATGCATCACTCCGTCATCATCGTCAAACTCAGCATGATACTTTGCAAGAATACCTGCTGTGATTTCAGCAACCGCCTTGCCGTTATCGTATTCCTCCATGAAATTATCATAATACTCGCAGAACTCATCGGTTTGCGCTATTCCCATTCCCCAACAGCCCATAATAATCTCCTTATATTGTAATTTAAAATTAGTATTTCAAAGCAAATTTTTCAACGTAATCCCAAAGCACATCCCAAAGGAATGACCTCTTATTAAGCGCTACCACATACTTGACCGCTGTAGCAGGCTTGCAAATGCCCTTGACAAGCTCCAAGCACTTCTTGGCAACCGCCTCGCGGTAGTTTGTGCCGGATAGCTTGTCCGTGTAGGCTTTGAGCAGAGCTGTCATTTCGGGTGAGTCACCCTCATAGTGCAGCCTTGCGCGGTTCTGATGAATGTTATCGTTGTCGGTATCCATAATCAGATCTCCGAGCAAACGATAACCACCGCAACGGAAATCCGAGAACAGATCGTAGTATTCGGTAAATTCCTCCTCGGGCAGATACTTGCAGAGGAACAACGTTCTCTGATCTTCGGTCATAAAGTGCCACTTTTCCTCGCGTATCGCACGGCGGATCTCGCTCACACGGTCGGCAGGGAGATTGACAAACAGAGCGTAAAGTTCGTCGGCATCGTAGGTATTTTCCTCGTCACGCATAAACAGGACGCGGTTGATGCCTTTTTTCTTTGCCTTGGCGTTCGGGAGGTGCTGACTTGCGCGTATGCGCTTCAGACAGCTCTCATACGTTCCGACAAGCGCCTTAATACGTTCAAGGATAACGGGATCAAGCTTTTTCTCCCACCCCTGCTCGGTAGCAAAGGTAAAAAGCTCGGAAGCCTTCGCAGGCTTGCGCTTTGCCTTGGGTGTGTTCTTTTTGAGCATCTGTGCGTAATACGGCAGCTTCTCCAAATTGGAGCTGACACCCTGCCAATCGGTCGAGCCGAAATATTCCTTGAATTGCTCGTCAAAGGTAGGCTCATACCACGGACGGCGCTCCTCGGAGCTTTCAAGAATGGTTTTATATTTCAAAAAACTGCTTCGTTTTACCTTCTTTTTGCTGAGGTATTCAGACAGATCGGGCTTGATACCGCTTTTTGCGGAGTCGATCTCAAGTCCCGTAAGGATGGCAAGCGTTTCCGTTTCCTGTCTGCATTTCTCCTTTGTCTCGGAGTCGATATTCTCATCGTAGGCAATGATACTGCGGTCAAGTGCCGCATTGGATATCTGACCGACACGGGAAGAAAAGGTATTGCGGATCGCTTCAAAGCGGGCGTGCCAATCATGGGCGTTATGTATCAGCGGATCGGCAGAGGGTATCTGCAAAAGCGGGAGCGCCATTTGATTGGTGATGGCATAGTCTGCCCCTGCATAGTTCTGCATAACGCAATCGTTCAGAATCGGCTCGGCTATGGTCTTTATCATATCGCCGTCGTAGTCAGCACCGCCAAGGCGTTCGGCAATGAGCGCCGTGGGAGATACCATAACCACGTCGGTCAAGTGCGATAGGTATATGTCGCGTAAGCTGTGTTCCTTTTCCTCGGCAGGTTCAGCCAATACCTCCTCGTTACGCGCAATATGCGGATTGCGGAGCAAGGTGTAGCGGTCTTGGGCATCGTATGCGGCACCCGGAGCGTAGATCTCCGAGTCCTTGAGGACACTATTCAAGAGTGACATCTGCAAGCGGTATGCCTTCTCGCTCACGTTTGCATAGGGTTGAACAAGATAATACAGAAAAGAAATGAGGTCAGCCGAGAGGAAACGGTTATCACCGGAAATCAAGAGCTTGCCTACGGCATAGTTTTTCAGCACCTTTTCTGCAAGAGCATCAAGCTCGTTTTCGTAATAGGATTCGTTTATAAATAAAGGGTTGGTATAAAGCAGGTCTGCGAGCTTGCTTTCTTTTTTCTTCTTTACGGCAAACCAATAATCCTCATGCTCACGGAACATCTCACGGCGATAGTCCTCGTTGGCAATCAGATCATAATACCTCTGCTCGGTTGCCTTAGTCAGCCAATTACGTTCTTCCTCCTCGGGGCTATGCTCCCAACCGAGAGGCAGATCATCTGGACGGAACAGCTCGGCTTTCATAGAAACGGTGTTAAGGAACTGATAGTTCAACTCGGTCAGCTCCTCGGGATCAGGCTTGCTGATACCCGTTACGTAGAGCGCGTGGCGGTACATTTCACACACGCGGATATATTTGAACCAATGGTATCCGCTTTCCTCAAGCCATCCAAATCCCTTCAGTTGGCTCTTGGTGAGGATCAGATTGATCTCACTGACAGGGTGAGTGTTGCCCCATATATCTTTAATAGCCGTAATGCCAACGCCCAAAAGCATTTTGCGGAAGTCCACCTCGTGAACCATTCCCTTGATATATGGCATACGGATCTGAAACGAATGATGCTCGTGGCGTTTGGAAAGGGTTTTGTCGATCTGTTCCGAGAACTCCTTGGAGATAAGTCCTTCACCGTCAAAGAGCGTGACCTTGATATCGGTCTTGGCTTCAACGCGCTCATATTTGCGGACGTTGCCTTCGCCCGTGGCATCCTCCACGGTAATCACGTTCACGCCTCTGACCGTTTCCTTGGGGTTGTCGATAACAACGATACTGTGGTTGCGCCAAAGGTTCGGTGCTTCAATTCTCGTTCCGCTTGAAAACATCAGACCATTGTAAGCATAGAGCTTTGAGAGCTGACAATCTCCGATCTTCATATCAAGAGTCATACGAGAGTGAACCTTGCCGTATACGTCGGCGCGGATAAAGGCAAGGCGAGCGTTACGGCTCATACTTGCCGAGCGTTCAAAGGCGAAATACTGTGCCTCACCGTTACCGAAGTCAAGGAAGATACCTTCGGGGCGGAACATACTCTCCGCCTTCTTCTGTCTTGTAGCAATTCTCGGATTGCTGTCACTTCGGTCAAAGATGCCCTTAAAGTCAACGTAAAAGATGACGTCGGAAAGATCATCAAGGACGGTGTCCAAGGGCGAGTGATTGTACTCATCACCCTTGACGGCGCACATGGCTTGGAAGAAGATCGCGTTGTCCTCTTGGTAGGTCTCGCCTTGCCTTACAATGGTACTCTCTGTCTCTCGCTTGTTCAGATGGTAATGATAGCGGTCGGGGTCGGCGTTATATCCTTTGGCGTAGGCGATCAATGCCTGTGCGGATATAGTGTGTATTTTATAACGGATGTGGGACATTGTTTCGCCTCCTGTTCGTAATCATTACTAATATTATACCATATTTTTGTGAATATTTCAATAGGTACAGTAAAATGAATACTACTCCCATAATCCTGCCCGATGTACGCCCTTTTCGGCGTTTCACGGGTGGGTGGTACGTTTACCCTCGGAAGGTTTTTTCGAGCCTTAAAAGCCAAAGAAAGCCCTTACATAACGGGCAAAATACGCCCTATATACACCCCTAAATGTCTACACCGAGGTGTGGAAAGATAGCGAGTGGTAATATGAATACTACTCCCATAATTTTAAAATCGGCAACCGCAGACAAGGCCTCCGAAGCAAATCGGAGGGCTTTTTCTGTTTGCAAATAAATTTACGCCATAAGGCAGAAAGGAGATTCCAATGAGCGAATCAACTAACCAAACCCCGTCCGCGTTGTCGGACACTCAAGACGTCTATTCATCGCCTTATGAAGAGGTGAACGGATGTCTTTGCAAGGTGCATATCACGAAGCAAGGTAATTTCTACGTAAGGCTTTGTAATTTCGCACCCAAGATCGTCAGCGAGCTGACCATCGATGATGGCACGGAGCTGACACGCAAATACCGCATCGGAGGTGTGGACGAATACGGTCGTCCGCTTCCCGAATTCGAGATTGACGCTACCGAGCTTGAAAAGATGGATTGGCTACACAATCATCTTGATGCCTCCCTCGATCTTGAGATCATCCCCCAAGTGGAAAAGCACGTGCGCCACGCGATGAAAAGCACGGCAAGGTTTGCCACGAAGAAATCCATCTTCACCTTTACAGGGTGGAAGCAGGTGGATGGCAAATGGGAATATCTGATGCCCGGTGTCGGAGCTTACGACGTTCAGCTTCAAGGAAAGCAGAAGCGGTACTTCCTTGATGCCGACGTTAAGGATTTCGATTACGCCGAGCTTGCAGGGTTCTTCCGTCTTGACCTTATCCCAATGGAGATCACCTATCCCTGCCTTGCGCTTGTATTCCTCTCTCCGCTGAATGAATTCCTCCGTCAGATCGGACACGAGCCGAAATTCATTCTCACACTGCTCGGAAGAACAGGCAGTATGAAAAGCACGGTCGCCGCGCTGATGACCTCCTTCTTCGGCAGCTTCTCGGCAACCGACCTTCCGATGAGCTTCCGTGATACCGCCAACAGCATAACGCACAGCGCCTTCTCCCTCAAGGACGTGCTGACCTGCGTGGATGACTACCACCCCACGGGCAGAAAGGAAAGCGAGAATATGAAAGCCATTATGCAGACGGTAGCGCGAGGTTACGGTGACAGAGCCGCCCGCAATCGTCTGACTCCCGAGATCACATTGCGAGAGGCTCGTCCTCCGCAGGGCAACGTTATCGTGACGGCAGAGTTCGCTCCCGACATTGGAGAGAGCGGCACGGCTCGTCTGTTCTGCATTGAAATGAAGCCCGGTCAGATCGACCTGCCTCACCTCACAGAGCTTCAAGAGCGAGCCGCCAAAGGTCAGCTCACTCATATGATGTATGCTTACACCGAATGGATGAAGCAGACCTATCTCTGTGACGATGACCGATACGCGAGATTCCTTGAAATGCTCGCAGAGGAATATCAGAACGAGCGAGCTTGTTGGAGAGAAACCCTGCGAGAGAACAAGGTCAAGTTCCACGACCGTATCCCCGACACCTTGGCTTGCCTTCAGCTCGGCTTCAATTACGCGATGAACTTTATGCTTCATTCGGGTGTGCTGATGCAAAGGGACGTTGACGAGATCGCACCGCGTTTCAGCTCGATCATGCTCGCTCACGCAGCCAACCAATCCAAGGCGGTTGAACAGGACAGACCTACTCACATCTTTATCCGCAAGCTCTTGGCGATGCTTGATTGCGGTCAAGTCTGTGTTGTCCCGACAAGCGAGTGCGACGGTCTCCTTCCTTCGGGCTGTCTCGGATATGAGGACGAGGAACATTATTATCTTTTCTTTGAGTCAACACAGAGAGCCGTCAAGAAATTCTGTGACGACCAAGGCGAAGGCTTCACCATCTCCACCAAGGCACTTGGCAAGGCTCTTGCAGACGAGGGCTTTATCAATACCGACACTGGAGAGAACACGCGCACGATGCGGTTCGGGAGCAAGACCAAGCGTGTCCTTCTTCTGCGTAAAGAGATGGTTGAAAAAGTTATGGGTATATGATGAAAATGGCGTTATGGCGTAACAGATGGTATGAGCTTGGCGAGAGGCTTGTATCGGATGTTACGCCTTTTTCATTATACCCCTGTCTGTATTTTTGAGAAAGGAGATGCACCGATATAAAGGAAAAGATCGACGAATGGCAGTTCTTCCGAAAGCCTTCGGGACACGTTGCCTATAACAAAAAGTGCTTGCATTGTAAGCGCAAATGTAAGCAGAGCTACCGCGTGGGAATCATCCGCTGTCCGCTATTTGAAAAGCGATGAGTACCGCAGTAGAACTCCCGCTGAAGCGGGGCAAGCAGAGGTGTTGGGTTCCCACCGCCAAAGGCGGCGCATCCCCAACCCCACGCTTGTCGGGGGCGAAGCCCCCAAGCCCCCACTTCAGCACAGCGCCAATATTAAAGAATGTGAGGTAAATTATTATCGAAAACACAAAAGAAAAATCTGATTCCGGCGGTCGCGTCAGAGATAAAAAGATGTCCTTTTGGGTGAGCGAATCCGAGCAGAAAAAGATAAAAAAGCTCGTTGCCAAGACAGGACTTTCGCAAAGAGAATATCTTTTGAGCGCCGCACTTGGCAGGACGATCTATCAGGTCGAGGAGCTGAAGCCGATGCTTTTTGAGTTGAAAGCCATCGGCAGAAACGTCAATCAGCTCACGATGCTCGCCCACCAAGGTCGCGTTACGACCGTCAATTTGACCGAAGCAACGAGCGCCTTGCAGAGAAATTACGCCGCGATAAACGGTCTGTATGATGCACTCGACGGCGCAGTTGCAAGCGGAAATGTTGAGGTGAATGACGATGGCGACGTGTAATTATATCAAGGCGAAGAAGCAAAATCAGAGCGCGATGAGGGCGGTCATCCGTTACGTTTCGCAAGATGCAAAGACACTTGACGAGAACGGACACCGCTATCTGTCGGGGATAAATTGCTTGGGACAAGCCGCCTACGATGAATTTATGGCGACCAAAAATCTCTATGGCAAGCGAAGCGGCGTGTATTATTATCATTACGAACAGTCCTTCGCGCCCGGAGAGATTGAGGATTATGACACCGCACACAAGATCGGTTTACGGCTTGCCGAGGAAATGTTTCCCGGCTTTGAGGTGCTTGTCGGCACACACCTTGACGCTCACGACGATGACGGTCGGCAGAGAGTCCACAATCATTTCGTCATCAACAGCGTCAGCTACGCAAGCGGTATGAAGCTTGATTACGGCCCGTATACGATTGAAAAGATGCGCCGTATCAGCGACCGCTTGTGCGAGGAACACGCGCTCTCCGTGCTTCCCGAATTCAAGCAGACCTTTGATGGAAAATCCATCTCGACAAGAGAGTACCGCGTCGCACTCAAGGGTGACAGTTGGAAGTTCAAAGCCATCTTTACAATTGAAAATGCGATGATGCGAGCGGCAAGTAAAGAGGATTTCATAGCGATTATGGAGTCCGAGGGCTATTCGGTTACGTGGACGGATAGCCGAAAATATATCACCTACACCTGCCCAAACGGTATGAAGGTGAGGGATAACAAGCTCCACGAATCAAAATTTCTAAAGGAGAATATGCAGTATGAATTTGCAATCAGACAACAAACAATCAACCCCTTCGGCTCTTTCGAAGCTGAAGCAGAACACGGCACAGGCGATGCAGACGGTGATGGAGACGCCTTATCAGCCGATCGTGTACGCGATCCCGAAGGAAGACTTCAAGGCGCTTCTCGAATTTATGAGAGCGATGAAGGAGTTTCAGCCGGAGCTGTTCGAGAAGTTCGGAGAGCTGGAGGCACAGGTTCTGACACAGGAACAATGGGATACGATGTGGAACAGGATCGAGAAATGGTCAACGAATCTGAGCGAGAACGTCAAGACCTCGGCGAACAGTATCGTACCGAGAGTGCAGGATCTTCTGCGAGAGAACAAAGAAATTCTCTCACAGGATGGGAAGACGCGAGAGCAATTTTTCTCTCGGCTGAACACCGAAACGGACAACCGAATGGAAACGTTATCGGATATGATATCCGAGATGAAGAAGTGGATCATGGGCTTGATAGTGGGTACGGGACTGGCAAGCGCGTTGTTAAGCATAGTGATCTGTCTCTTGATGAGATAAATTCCTTCTTCGCTGACGAGCGAAATCTCTATGACGATATGCCGTTTGACGAGGAAGATATGGATGCGGACAATCCTTTGAATCAGCTTCAAGCGGAAGCTCGCAGAGGAAACGTCTACGCGATGTACCGACTTGCCCGTCTGTATTTGGATGAGAACAACCGCTTCTATAACGAAAGCATCGGCGATTATTATCTTGAAAAGGCTGCCAAGGCAGGTCACAGCGTGGCGCAGTACCATATGGGAAAGATGTTTTATTACGGCATCATATACCGCGAGGACGAATACGAAGCTCAAAAGTGGCTGTCGGAGTCGGTAGGCAACGGCAACAAATGCGCCGACGCTCTCCTTGGAAAGCTCTATGTTGAGAGCGATCTGTTCGGAGAATTTCGTAATGAAGGCTTCAGTCATCTATTCAATGCCGAGCGTAACGGTAGCGAGTTCGCCGCCTATACACTCGGTAAATATTATATGGAGGGCAAGGTCGTGAAGAAGGATATTGCCAAAGCCATTGAGCATTTGGAGATCGCATCGGCACGAGGAAATATGTACGCCGACTACCGCTTGGCTCAGATCTATCTCTTTGAAGCGGATATATTCGATATGGAAAAGGCGCTTGAATATCTGAATCGCTCGGCACACGCGGGCAATGAATCTGCCGCCTTGGCACTCACGCGGATGGCGAACAATCAGTTCCTTGCCATCACAACCAATGTCCTTAACCTTGTCGGCGGCCTTGCCAGCATCGAGAGCTACCGTCAGCCGCAGGATTGCACCACGATGCCACAACCCCGAAAGGAGCGTAAGAAACACGAATGGGAACAAAGAATGTAAGCAAAACGGGCGCGCCTTATTGGTACGCCCATACCATTGGTATATTTTTCTCTCGGAAGGAGGAAAATATATTTGAAAAATTTTGAAAGAACGAGGTAATTGAATGGGGAAAGTTTTAACAGATGAAGAACGCGAGAAGCGTATGGCAGAAGATATTTGGTTGAATTATTTCAACCGTTATCTCTTTGAGCATGGCACAATTTCGGAAAAGGAATATAAAAAGATGACCGAATTGATTGCCATTAGAAAGGCGAAACGATCTCCCGAAAGGGACGCAAGGTGAGCGTGTTCACCTCGGAAGATACCGAAAGGTTCTTCCGATACATAAACGCCAAAGAAAATATTTGGCAAGTTTCGATTTTGGTATTGCAATATGAGGTCGATTGTGATATAATAAAGTCGATAGATAATGATACAACGAACTTTAAGAAAGGAAAACGATATGGATATATTAAATATCAGAACACTATTACGAACAAAATCGATATACGATATTCCTCTGCGAGTTACGTTCTATGCTCGTGTTTCAACAGATAGCGAAGAACAAATAAACTCCCTTGACAACCAAATATCGTATTACGAAGAACTTATACAGAAAAATAAGCAATGGACTTATGTCCCCGGTTACGTTGATGAAGGACTTTCGGGTATCTCCACAAAGAAACGAAAGCACTTTAACGAGATGATTGCGGATGCAAAGGAAGGGCTGTTCGACCTCATCATTACAAAAGAAATATCCCGATTTGCCCGTAACACTCTCGACTCTCTTCAATACACAAGAGAACTTCTCGGATGGGGCGTTGGCGTGTTCTTTCAAAACGATAACATCAACACCCTTGACGAGGATGCGGAGCTTCGCCTCACAATTATGTCCTCTATCGCCCAAGACGAGTTGCGCAAACTGTCCTCGCGCATAAAATTCGGACATCAGCAAGCCATCAAATCAAACGTAGTCCTTGGCAACAGCCGTATCTTCGGATACAAGAAAGAGGATAAACGATTGGTAATAGATGAAACACATGCGCCGATGATACGTGACCTCTTTCGTCTGTACGCTACGGGCGAATACAGTATGAAGCAGCTTGAAAAGATTTTCTACGATCAGGGCTACCGTAATTACAACGGCAACAAAATCGCCCACACCACAATGTCTGGAATTATCTCTAATCCTAAATATAAGGGATATTACGTTGGCAATAAAGTGCGTATCGTGGATATGTTCACGAAGAAGCAGAAATTCCTACCGCCCGAAGAATGGGTTATGTTTAAGGATGAAACGGGCGAGATCGTGCCTGCCATTGTATCCGAAGAAATATGGGATAAGGCAAACGAGGTGTTGTCTCGTAGAAGCGAAGATGTGAAGAACCGCCAAGGTGTGTGCAACCACGCAAACCTGCTTACCGGCAAATTATATTGCGCCCATTGCGGCACCGCCTATTACCGCCGTGAGTCCAAAAGCAAGGACGGCACGGTGAACTCCAAGTGGGTTTGCTCAAACAAGATCAACAACGGTGCGGATGCTTGTCCGTCCTTCCCGATATACGAGGATGAGATCAAGCCGATCCTGTTCGAGGTATTCAGCGAAACGAGAGTTGACGTCGAAGCCCTGCTTGCAAGCTACGAAGAAATGTTCAGATCAATGGAGGCTGACGACGAAACCACCAAGCAGATGGAAGAACAGAAACGCATCATCGAACTTGCAGACCAAAAGAAAAACAAGCTCCTTGAGCTTGTAACGATCGGCTCTATCACAACGGCAAACTTCAAGTCCATGACCGCAACCTGCGACCGAGAGGTAGAGGAAGCACAGAAGACCCTCGCAGAGCTTGAAGAACAACTCTTCACCAAAGAGGAATACAGAAAGCATATCGGAGAGGTGAAAACAAGGCTTGATGCGGCAATTAAGGATGCAAGCACAGGCGTGATATCAACAGAATTTGTTGCCCAATATATTGACAAAATCTTCGTCACATTAACTGATGATGATACAGCGAAGTTAGAAATCAAGATATTTACAGGCAAAAACACGGAAAAATGGCTGAAAAAGCTCCATACACGGAGTAAAGGTCGTACGGGTAACACGTCTAAGAAAATGATCGAAGACGCTGAAAACAATATGAAGAATAAATAAATTAGAAAAAGAAAAAGGGATGGTCAAAAGCCATCCTTTTTCACTGAGAACAAACATATTATATATAATATATAA
>JAZKYL010000148.1:0-11532 GCA_045612105.1 Eubacteriales bacterium | reverse complement strand
TGTTAAACCCAACCAAAGCGTTTATTTTAAAGCAAAATTCAACTAAGTTGAAGTAAGAAAATGTCTAGAAAAAGTCGGCTTTGCCGACAGGTGAGGGTGATTCTTAAGAGGGAGAGGATGTTGAAGATTTCAAAAAAGCGATTCGTCGCTTTTTTGAAATCGAAACCCTCGTCCTCTTAAGCGGCGATTCTTTGGTTCGTTTCTTGCCGACGCGGGCAAGAAATGAACAAAAAATAAACACACAGATAAATCGCAATTTATTTATGTAGCTTAACCGTTCTCCAGACCTCTTATTCTATCGCGCAGTGTTGCGGCAAGCTCGTAGTTTTCTCCGTCAACGGCGCGGCGAAGTTGAACGCGAAGCTCGGTGAGCGTCTTTTGCTTATCAAGTCTTGCCCGTCTTGCCGAGGGCATTCTTGCGTTCATAGTCGGTATATTGGGTGACGGTGTGGGGAACAGCATAGCGGCAAATGCTTCATAACATTCTGGGCAACCGGGTGCTCCGTCCTCCTTTAGTTGATCAGATGTGAGTCCGCATCCCTTACAGGTCATCTGGATATTGCCCGATCTGCGATATAAAACCGAGAACGCGGAAAAGTCTTCCCAATATGACGAAAGCATTGGCTCGGGTAGGTATATCTCACGCTTTTCTTCGCTTTTTTCAGCGGGGCGGGAGTTAAGGTCGAGAAGCTTACTATGTCTTTCTCCGCAGGTGGGACACAGTGCGTGTCGCTGACCCTGGTCGTCTGCGTAGAAGAGCGTTGCTTTTTTATTTTTGCATTTTTCGCAGTTCATTTTGTTTTTCCTTTCGTTTTTTTATGTTTTTGCGAATAATTTGAGCTTTTCTTGCTCAAAAGATCATACTGAACGCAATATCAGTATTATTTTACACGAATGAAAGCGAAAATAAGGTCGCAATATGTAGGTGAGGAAAATATTTTTGTCTTTAAATTACATTCGTTTTGTGTTCACTAATAGTTTACAAATAAAAATTCGGAATAAATTGACAAAATATAGAAAATGAGGTATAATTTAATAGAATGGGGGAGAATGGTTTTTCTCCCGTTCACGTATGAAAAAATATTTTAAAAACCCCAAACGGAGGCATTCAAATGGATAAAAATCAGACAGTTGGAACCCAAAAGATCGCCTCGCTGTTCGACGCGGGTACGTTCGTTGAGATCGGCGCTTACGTAAAGAGAAGCGGCGATAGCGCAGCGTACGACGGAGTTATTTGCGGATACGGTTCGATATCCGGCAAGCTCGCTTTCGCGTTCGTTCAGGACAGCGACAGAACAAAGGGCGCTTTCGATGAAGCGGGAGCCCGCAAGATCGAAATGCTCTACGACATGGCAATCAAGAACGGCGCGCCCGTAGTCGGCGTGTTCGACAGCGCGGGAGCGGTAGTTCTCGACGGAAGCGCGGCACTCACGGCATACGGAAGATTTATTTCTTGCGTTGCGAAGGCTTCGGGCATCGTACCTCAGATCGCCGTTTACGACGGACTCTGCACCGGTATGGCTTTGACCGTTGCCAATATGTTCGACCTTTCCGTAAAGGTAGAGGACAAGGCGGAGCTTTATCTCACCGCTACGGCGAAGGATAAGGATATGCTTTGTGCGATCGAAGCGAAGGATGAAGCGGAGGCATTTGCTTCTGTCAGAAATCTTATAGAAATTCTTCCTCAAAATAATAAGGACGACGCAAGTCAGATGAGCGGTGACGACGCGGCTCGCGCGGTTGCGGTTTCGGGACTTACAGGTGCTATGCTTGTCAAGGCTCTCGCCGATAACGGTGCTTTCACCGAGATCTATGCTAAAGAGAGCGGAATCGTGACCGGATTCGCATTCTTCGGCGGTACACTTTGCGGTGTTGTTGCGTCCAACAATGCTTGTGACGCAGGTAAGATCGGATTCCTCGGTGCAAAGAAGGCGGCTGACCTTATCTCCTTCTGCGACAGATTTGGAATTTCGGTTCTCACACTTGTTGACAGCGAAGGTCTTTGCGATTGTGCTTGTCCCAAGTGCGTAGCAAGACTTGCTATGGCTTATGCTAACTCAACTGTAGCAAAGGTAACGGCTGTAGTAGGCAACGCTTACGGAGCAGGCTTTACTCTCCTTGGATCCAAGTCGCTTGGTGCAGACCTTGAGATCGCACTTGATAATGCAGTTATCAGCGTTATGAGCCCCGAGAGCGCGGTTGCGTTCATTATGAATGATCAGATCACTGCGGAAAAATCCCGTGCCGACGTTGAAGCGGAGTGGTGCGAGAAGTACGCAAGTGCTGTTTGCGCGGCAGAGAAGGGCGATATCGATGATATAGTCGAGGAATCGACCCTCAGAGCGCGTATATGCTCGGCACTTTATATGCTTGCCTCCAAGGCAGACGGTATTCCCGAGCGCAAATATGCGAGAACACCTCTTTAATTATTTAGCGGGGTGATAAATATGAAAATTTTTAAGAAACTTTGCATATTCGTCATTCTTTCTCTTGTTTTATGCTCGGTTTTCGCTACGGTGGCATTTGCGACCGAGGCAACCGAGGCTGTGACCGAGGCTTCGGGCAAGCTTGATATGGATATGAAGCCCGAGAGTTTTGCGGAGAGAGCCGAGCTCGCTTTGCAGGGAACGGTTACGGGAATGGTTATGGTATTTGCCGTTCTCGGACTCCTGGCGGTCATTATGACTATCTCGAAGGTCATTTTCCACGATATCCCCAACAAGAAGAAGGAAGAAAAGACGGAGGCATCCAAGGCATCCGCTCCTGCGGTTGCTCCCACTCCCGTGGCTGCTCCTGTAGCAGCTCCCGCGCCTGTCGCGACAGAGCAGACGGCGGACGACGGAGAATTGGCGGCGGTCATTACCGCGGCTATCGCGGCTATGATAGAGAGCGGCGATTATAAGAACGAATTTGTCGGCGGCTTCAGAGTCGTGTCATTCAAGAGAACGACATCGGGCGCTTGGAACAGAAAATAATATGTGAAAGGTAAGGTTTAATATAATGAGAAGATTTAACGTAACCGTAAACGGTGTATCATATGACGTAGTAGTTGAAGAGGTTGGCGGTGCTCCCGCACAGGCTCCCGTAGCAGCAGCTCCCGTAGCAGCAGCTCCTGTAGCAGCTCCCGTAGCGGCTCCCGCAGCTGCACCTGCTCCCAAGGCAGCTCCCGCAGGAGCGGCAGGAGCTGTAGCAGTTAAGGCTCCTATGCCCGGAACCATTATGAAGGTCAACGTAGCTCCCGGCGACGCAGTTAAGAAGGGCGACGTTCTCTGCGTGCTTGAGGCTATGAAGATGGAGAACGATATCTCCGCTCCCCAGGATGGTGTAGTTGCATCTGTTAACGTACAGAAGGGCGCGAGCGTTCAGACCGAGGAAGTTCTCGTTACTCTTAACTGATAAGCTGCTTTCTCTCAATAAAACTACGAAAGGAATTATATAGATGGAAGGCATCTTAGACACAATAAAGAATTTTATTGGCAGTATGGGCTTCAACTATATCATAGATTGCTATGAGAACGGCGTCTGGATGGGCTGGCGATATCTCGTTATGTATCTCATCTCAGGCGTGCTGATCTATCTTGCGATCGCAAAGAAATTTGAGCCTCTGCTTCTTCTTCCCATCGCTATCGGTATGTTGCTTACCAACCTGCCGGGCGCTAACCTCTTCCACCTTGAGATGTGGATAGACGATTCGGGAAAATTGACCGTTCTTGAGTCGATCAAGATGGTCATCAACAAGGGCGGGTTCCTTGACCTGCTCTATATGGGCGTAAAGCTGGGTATATATCCCTGTATCATATTCATCGGTATCGGTGCTATGACAGACTTTACTCCTCTTATTGCAAACCCCAAGTATTTCCTTATCGGCGCAGGCGCGCAGTTTGGCGTTTTCGTGGCGTTCTCTGCGGCGCTTATGTCGGGAGTTTACACTGTCGGTCAGGCGGCGTCCATCGGTATCATCGGCGGCGCGGACGGTCCTACGGCAATCCTGGTCACAAAGACCTTGGGTCCCGCTATTCTCGGCGCGGTCGCTATCGCGGCTTACTCCTATATGGCGCTGATTCCTATGATTCAGCCTCCCTTTATGAAGCTTCTTACCACTAAAAAGGAAAGACTTATAAAGATGGAGAAGCTCCGCGACGTATCGAGACTTGAAAAGCTGGTTTTCCCGGTGCTTGTAACCTTTGTCGTTGGTATTCTTGTTCCCGACGCGCTTTCCCTTGTTGGATGTCTGATGTTTGGTAACATACTGAACGTTTGCGGTGTTACGGAGAGACTTTCCAAGACCGTACAGAACGAGTTTATGAATATAATTACAATTTTGCTGGGTATTTCGGTGGGTGCTACGGCATCTGCACAGAACTTCCTCAGCATCCAAACAGTAATTATTGTTGTTTGCGGTCTGGTCGCATTCTGCATCTCTACTTGCGGAGGACTTATCACCGCAAAGATCATGAACTGGCTTTCGGGCGGAAAGATCAACCCTCTTATCGGTTCTGCGGGTGTTCCCGCAGTTCCTATGGCGGCAAGAGTTGCTCAGACCGTCGGTCAGAAGGAGGATCCCACAAACTTCCTGCTTATGCACGCTATGGGTCCCAACGTTGCGGGCGTTATCGGCTCCGCAGTTGCGGCGGGCGTGTTCCTCAGCTGGATAGGCTAATTTAAGAAAGGTAAGGTAACAGTATATATGGCACAGGTAAAGATTACCGAAACAGTATTGCGTGACTCTCATCAGTCTCTCGTTGCAACGAGAATGACTACCGAGGAGATGCTTCCCATACTTGCCGAGATGGATAAGGTTGGCTACCACTCCCTTGAGGCTTGGGGCGGCGCGACCTTCGACGCTTGTATGAGATTCCTTAACGAGGATCCTTGGGAGAGACTCCGCAAGATCAGAGCAGAGGTGAAGAACACCAAGCTCCAGATGCTCTTCAGAGGACAGAACATTCTCGGATACCGTCACTACAGCGACGATGTTGTTGAATACTTCGTTCAGAAGTCTATCGCTAACGGTATTGATATTATTCGTATTTTCGACGCGCTCAACGATCCCCGTAACCTCACCACCGCAATTAATGCGACAAAGAAAGAGGGCGGTCACGTTCAGGCGGCGTTCAGCTATACCACAGGTCCCGTTTACACCATGGACTACTATTCCAAGTACGCGAAGCAGCTTGAAGAGATGGGCGCAGACTCTATCTGTATCAAGGATATGGCGGGTCTTCTTAAGCCCTACGATGCTTACGAGCTTGTTAAGACTCTTTAAGCAAGCACAAAGCTTCCCATTCAGCTCCATACCCACTACACCGCAGGTCTCGCATCCATGACCCTTCTCAAGGCGATCGAGGCAGGCGTTGACGTAGTTGATACCGCGATCTCTCCCATGGCAATGGGTACCTCCCAGCCTCCTACAGAGACTCTCGTAGCAACTCTGCAGGGAACAGAGTACGACACGGGCATCAGCCTTGATCAGCTCAATAAAATAGGTAAGCACTTTACTCCTCTCCGTGAGAAGTATCTTGCGGAAGGACTTCTCAACCCCAAGGCACTTAAGGTCGACGTAAACGCGCTCCTTTATCAGGTTCCCGGCGGAATGCTCTCCAACCTTATGTCTCAGCTTAAGCAGGCAGGCAAGGAGGATAAGCTGACAGAGGTGCTTGAAGAGGTTCCGAGAGTAAGAGCAGACGTAGGATATCCTCCTCTCGTTACTCCTTCCTCCCAGATCGTCGGTACTCAGGCGGTATTTAACGTTCTCAACGGCGAAAGATACAAGACCTGCACCAAGGAATTCAAGGGTGTGGTTCGCGGCGAGTACGGTAAGACTCCCGTGGCTATCGATCCCGAGTTTATTAAGAAGATCCTCGGCGAGGACGCTAAGGTTATCGATTACCGTCCCGCAGACGATCTCGCTCCCGAGCTTGAGACTCTCAGAGCGGCTATCCCTCAGGGATATCTTGAGCAGGATGAGGACGTTCTCTCCTACGCGCTCTTCGAGCAGGTAGCTCTCAAGTTCTTTGAGTACAGAAAGAATCAAAAATACGGAGTTGACGCAAACGCGGATGCAGCCGCAGGAGTTCATACCGTTTAATAAGATAAAAGATCTCCGATCGGATAGCTTCCTTTCGGAGATCTTTTGTGCAGTTTTTAGTTGTGAATTTTATCAATATTGTTTGTTATGCCCCTATTGACCAAATAAAATAATAACAAATTGTAAATTGTGCGAAAATTGATGTCATTTTTTACAAAAAAACAGTTGACAAATTGGTTATATTGTTGTATAATTGTTTACAGTCACGCAAAAATATTCTTTTTGTGTTAAATTATGCGAACAATATTTGTGCAAAAAGATAATATTTGTGTTGGATTTGTCAAAAACTAATTGGAGAATTTCGTATGCCTCGTTTTTTTGTCAGAAAGGATCAGATCGAAAACGGTATAGTTACCATACTCGGTGACGATGCCCATCATATCTCCCGTTCGTTACGTATGGCATCGGGTGAGAGAATAACGGTCTGTGATATGCAAAAGAACGAATACGAGTGTGTTCTTGCCGAGTTTCTCTCGGATAGAGTTACCGCCGAAGTGGTTGAGCAGAGAAAATGCGACACAGAGCCGCCGTTTTCGGCACACCTTTATCAAGCGCTTCCAAAGGGTGATAAGCTTGACACGGTGATACAAAAATCTGTGGAATGCGGTGTTGCCGCTATTACTACTTTCAATAGCGAGCGTTGTATCGCAAAGGAAAAGGGCGACGAGGAGAACAAGCTCCGCAGAAGGAACAAGATCGCTCTTGAAGCCGCTAAACAGTCGGGCAGAGGGCTCATTCCCGAGGTTTACGCTACCGTAAGCTTCTCACAGATGTTGAATGATGCTTCAAAAGCCGATATAAAGCTGTTTTGCTACGAAGGCGACGGAACAAGGTCAATGAAGGAGTTCCTTTCTGAAGAAAGGGAAAGACTTGCGTTGAAGGACGGGGCTGAAAACCTGAAGATTTCCGTAATAGTCGGCAGCGAAGGCGGTTTTTCGCTTTCCGAGGTCGAAAAGGCAAAGGCTGCGGGATTTACTCCCATTGGTCTTGGAAAAAGGATATTGCGCACAGAGACAGCGCCCCTTTTCGTTCTTTCCTGTCTCTCTTATGAATTTGAATTATAATTTATTATCATAAATGAGCCGTTATGGCGTAGAATAATTATTATAAGGAATAAAAAAGATATAAAAGAGGTAAAAACATGGCAAACAGATTGTTTCAGAACGTAATTCATCAGATGAAGTCCGCGGTAGACCGTGTAATTGGCGTTATCGATGAAAACGGAGTGGTCATCGCGTGCTCCGAGCTTGTTAAGATCGGCGAGATCAAGCAGGGCGTTCGCGACGAGCTCACCTATTCCACCGATATCGCGGTATCCGGCGGTTATACCTACCGTCCTATTTCGGTCGGCGCAAAAAATGAGTACATAGTATTCATGGAGGGCGAGGACAAGATGGCAGAGAAGATGAGTAAGCTTCTTGCAGTCTCCCTCTGCAACATCAAGAACCTTTACGACGAGAAGTATGATAAGGGTCTCTTCATCAAGAATATTATTCTTGACAACATTCTTCCCAGTGATATCTATATTAAGTCCAAGGAGCTTCATTTCAGCTCGGAGGAGAGCAGAATCGTTTTCCTTATCAAGTTCTTCGGTAAGACCGACGTTATGCCCTTTGAGATGCTCCAGAATATGTTCCCCGACAAGAGCAAGGATTACGTTATCAGCGTTGGCGAGCACGACGTTGTTCTCGTTAAGGACGTAAAGCCCGACACCGACATCAAGGAGATCGAGAAGATGGCTACAAACATCTCCGATACTCTTACTTCCGAGTTCTACACCAAGGTCAATATCGGTATCTCCACTATCGTTGATAACCTCAAGGACTTGGCACGCGCTTACAAGGAAGCTCAGGTTGCTCTTGACGTTGGAAAGGTATTCGAGACCGAGAAGAACATCGTAAGCTACGAAAATCTTGGTATCGGCAGACTTATCTATCAGCTTCCTACCACCCTTTGCGAGATGTTCCTCCAGGAGATCTTCAAGAAGGGAAGCCTTGAGTCTCTCGACCGCGAGACACTTATGACTATTCAGTGCTTCTTCGAGAACAACCTCAACGTTTCCGAGACCTCGAGAAAGCTTTTCGTACATAGAAATACTCTTGTTTACAGACTTGAGAAGATCCGCAAGATCACAGGCCTCGACCTTCGTGAATTCGAGCATGCGATCACCTTCAAGGTAGCTCTTATGGTTAAGAAATACCTTGCAAGCAAGCCCAATAAATATTGATCATTTTGATAAATAATATAATAAGCGAGACGCCTTTGTTTCATTCGGGCGTTTCGCTTATTGGATTGTATATCGGATTTTTTAGACTATCCGCACGACCGAACAGGGCATTTTTCGACTAAAAAATGCCTAAAATAAGCAAAATTACATATGATATACCCATTGAAAGGCAGTGCGAAGATGAAAAGATTTAATTATACTGTAAAAGGGTTGGATACACCCGAGAGAGGAGAGCGGTTGCTTGAAGCTCTTGCCAAGATCCTTCCCGATGCTACAGATGCTGAATACGATTTGACCGAATCAAGGCTCAGCTTTTCCGCAAACTATACCAGTGATGACCGAGAGAAGGCGGAGCAAAGACTTTCGGGGGCGCTTGAGGCTCTTGGATTTGAATTGATACTTCCCGAGGGAGTAAAGACGTTTTCATACGTCGGTGATAATCCCAAAAAGACAAAGATGATACCTTTGTCGGTGGCACTTTCGATCATTGCCGCGGTTATGGCGATCACGATGCTCTTTTGCTACGCTACCTTTGATCTTGTGGACAAAAGCGGAGATAGCGTAATTCAGCAGCCTTCCACCGATGAGACGAAAGCCGAGCTTCCCGAGTATATTGAAGATCTTGCCAAGCTGGATGAGATATTCAAAGAGCTTTCATACGAGGGCATCGACGAGGAAGAGATGGGCGCGGCTATTCTCAAGGCATACGTTGCCGCGACGGGAGACCTTTACGCAGAGTATATGACCAAAGAGGAATACGAGGACTATACTTCCGAAAGCAGAGGAGATTTCGTAGGCATTGGCGTGTCTATCGTGAATACGACGATAGAAGTCAACGGATATAACTATAAAGTGCTTGAGATAATCTCGGTATTTGAAAATTCCCCCGCTATTGAGAATGGCGTTCAGGTCGGCGACTGCATTATGTACGTTGGCGGCGGAGATGATAGAACTCTTGTGAATGTTTTAGGACACACCGAGGCTTTGAATCAGATGCTTGGCGAGGCGGGAACAGAGGCGAAATTTACGATCTTCCGTCCCGATAAGACCGAGGAGATAGGATACAAGGAGCTGAACTTCTCTATCAAGAGAAGAAAGGTTACCACCGAATCGGTTAAGTATAAAGTCAGCGAGACTGACGCTAAAGTCGGTATCATAAAAGTGTCCAGCTTTGACCAGACCACAGCTCCTCAATTCACAGCGGCAGTAGATGCCCTTAAAGCATCGGGCTGCGAGTATTTCGTTTTCGATATGAGAAACAATCCCGGAGGTGCTTTGGCATCCATCGAGGCGGTGCTTTCGTACTTCCTTGATAAAGGCGATCTTATAGTTTCAACCGAATACGCTAACGGAGATAAATATGAGGACAAAGTCAGAGAAATAAATTACGGTCCCTATTATGCCGGATATAACGTAACCAAAAAGGATATTGGTAAGTATAAGGATCTTCGCGGTAAGTGTGTGGTTTTGGTCAATGAGAATACCGCCAGCGCTGCGGAGCTCTTCACCGCAACCTTCCGTGACTACGGCATAGCTCCTATCATAGGTGAGACTACCTACGGCAAGGGCTGTATGCAGAACATCAAGGATCTTAGCGCGTACGGTCTTGAGGGTGCTCTTCGAGTTACCACGGCTATGTATTTTTCCAAGAGCCATAAGGTCTACCACGAAATCGGAATCGAACCCGACCATAAGGTCTCTCTCAGTGAAGAGGCATTGAAGTATAATTTTTACCTGCTTCCCGAGAACCTTGACGATCAGCTTCAAAAAGGCATTGACGTGCTTTTAAATAAATAATTAAAGATAATTTTTAAGGAGATAATATTATGTCTAACAAGAAACAGATGCTTTACACACCCGAGGGCTACAAGGTTCTCACCGACGAGCTCAACTACCTCAAGACCGTAAGAAGAGAAGAAATTAAGGAAGCTATCGCCGTTGCGAAGGGCTTTGGTGACCTTTCCGAAAACTCCGAGTATGATGAGGCAAGAAACGATCAGCCTAAGACCGAGGCTCGAATCAAGGAGCTTGAAGAGCTGGTTGAAAACGCGGTCATCGTTGACGAGAGCAAGATAGACAACAGCATCGTTTCCCTCGGAAGCGTCGTAACCGTTTACGACATCGAGGAGGACGAGGAGATCAAGTACAGCATCGTAGGCTCCAACGAGGCAAATCCTATGGAGCAGAAGATAAGCGACCAGTCTCCCATCGGTAAGTCTCTTATGGGTAAGAAGGCGGGCGACACTGTTGAGGTCGAGGTTCCTTACGGTACCATCCATATGGAGATCAAGGACGTTACCAGAAAGAACGAGCAGTAAGGCGGTTGTATGAGAGACGACAGAGATCACGACGGGTCAAAGATCCAACCGGCGGAGATCACTTTGACCTCAGAAAACAAAGTTTTATCTTGGCTTTCTAATTTTTGGTATTACCATAAGTGGAAAGTAATTGTCATTGCCTTTTTCGCTATTATCTTTGCGGTTGGAATATTTCAGATGATAAATAAAGAGGACAGCGATGACATTTTGGTCATAGCCGCCCCCGTTGATATTTCTGACGAGGATAACGGGAAGATAGATAGCATACTTACTTCGCTTATGCCGAAAAACAGCGACGGAAGTCCAAAAGCGTTGAACATATATACCTATCCCATCTATTCCGAGGAAGAGATGAAGGAGGCTAACGAAAGCGAGACCGACGACGAGGGGAATTTTATTCCTAAGGTGTTGGGGTCCTTCAATACATCCAAAATTCAGGAATACGATCAGTTTTTGCAGACGGGTGAGTGCTCGGTGCTGTTTGTCAGTGAGTATCTTTACTCAAGACTTGTGGCAAACAACCGTTTGCGCCCCATAGGCGATACTTTTGGGGAAAAACTGCCTGCGGGAGCTACAAAGGATGGATTTGGCGTTAGATTGGGTGATACTTATCTCTATGAATATTTCCCCGATCTGCAGATATTGCCCGAGGATACTATTGTTTGCATTTCAAGGCAATATATCCACGGAGCAAGCTCCGACGATGACAGATATGCCGCCAGCGTGGAATTCTTCAAAAATATCGTCAGCTTCGGCAATTAAATCACATAAAAACGCCGATTTCTAATGATCTCGGCGTTTTTTATCGGTATATAAATTGCAATTTAGCGAGGGGATGCGGTGCCTCCGGCGGCGAGCTTTTTGAAAAAAGCTCGGCAAAAACTTTCCCCCAAAAAAGG
>JAZKYL010000147.1:0-69109 GCA_045612105.1 Eubacteriales bacterium | reverse complement strand
ATAAACTTGCAACACGATAGAAGATATATTTCGATTAAAATCAAACAGATTTTGAATGGCAAAATGGGAGCAATTATTTCCTTTTTTCAGGGAAGTTCTTTTGGTTACTTTTCTTTCAAGAAAAGTAACACGCGTCTCCCCCGCCACCCCGATAAATTGCAATTTGTAACTCTAAAACAGAAAGCGAGAAATAAAATGAAATGCGTATTTGAAAGCTGTTCTCTCGCAATCGCCCACGCTTGTGATAACGCAAGCTTTGGCGTATATTACTCCGAGGACAGAAATGCTAACCCCAATATACATATCCACGATTGCTGTGAGGTCTTTTTCTGTCTCTCGGGTGGTAAAAGCTTCCTTATCGGCGGTCAGATCTACGATGTAAACGACAATGATATTTTTGTCATTAATCAGTACGAGGCGCATAAGATAACCTATGCCGAGGACAAAAGCTTCCGTCGCTACGTATTTCAGATAAGCCCCGATTTCCTTCATAACTGCTCAACCCGCGAGACCGATCTGTCAAAATGCTTCTATCCTCATAAGCATGGCTTTGACCACCGAGTGCATCTCGACGATGACTCTGCCGAGAGAATGAAAAAGCGTCTCGAAACACTGTCCCAAGACGGAGACTACGGCGACGACCTTATTAAGCGCGGCATCATGACCGAAATTCTCGTTGACCTGAACCGCGCCATCCTTCAGCGCGAGGGCGGGGATAGCAGATCTCATTCCAATACTGCTGTCGAGCTTGCTATGGACTATATCAATCGCAATTTCGGTGAGCCTATGACCCTTGACCACGTGGCGAAGGCGGCATATCTATCGGTCAATCAGCTCTGCCGCCTCTTCTCCGAGCATAGCGGAACTACCGTGGCAAAATATATCACCTCCAAGCGTATCACCGAGGCGAAGAAGATGCTGGCGGCGGGGAAGAGCGTCACCGAGACAGCCATGCTCTGCGGCTTTGGCGATTATTCGGGATTTATCCGCGTATTCAAGAAAAATGTGGGTGTCACACCCGGTAAATATAAGTCGGTGCCTGAAATTTAAGGCATTGTTGGATTTTATAACAATATGTAGAAAAATCAACCTCGCATTTACATTTTAGTAGATGTGAGGTTGATTTTTTGTTAGTTTTTAACGGTTTTTAAATGATTTTATCAAATAAAAGGACGTCTATCTAATACATTTTTGAGAGGAATCGTTGACTTAATCTCGCCGGGGAGTGCCAACTGCATCTCGGCAACGGCGCACATAGCTCCAAAGAGCATATGAAGGTCGTCGAAGCGTGTCTTGTAAGCGGTTTCGATGTCTGCTTCAAGGAAGTCGAGATATTTGTTTGCGAACTCACGAATAAGCTCTTTTGCTTCCTCGCGGCGGTGTCCTGTCTGCATTGACGCGCGGTTGAGAATAAACGTCCAGTCTATCTCTGCAAAGCCCATGATCTTGCCGAAAGGATGTCCCTTTGCGTAGCGCAGATCGTTGGAATAGTAGTCGATCATAGTGTCCACCGCCTTTTCTGCGTTTGGCATGGGACGGTGCGCGTAGATGTGGTTGAACATATAGTGGAACCAGCCTGCCAGGTGGTGTATCATAGATCTTTTGCCGTTATGGGCACCCTCGCGACCGATACCCGTCTCCTGATCCACGTTTGCCGAGAGCCAATCGAAGTATGCGTCGTGCCACTCCATAGGCATATCGCAACAAAGTGCCATTGCAGCATAGTATCCCGCGCCCTGATGGGACATATCCCAAGGATGCCAATCCCAGCCGAGGCTTTCAAGGAATGCTACCGATTTTTCGACCGTGCCGAAGTTTTCCATATGATAAGTAAGAGGGAGCAGGGGAGCAGCGTCGAAAAGCTCAAGTGCCGCAACACAATGCGCGGTGGTGTGGAGGGTGTGGTGGGTAGGCTCCTCAAAGCGACCGTCCTCCTTCTGGAAACGCTGAAGCTCCTTTACGCAAGCCTCTCTCTCTGCGAGATCTCTCGGAAATTTGCCGATCGTGTAAAGAATATTTGCCGCATCTGCGCAACCGTATTCGGATGAGCCGAGGTCGCGGCTTCCTTTTGCGTCCTGAAGCAGCCAGCGAGCGTATTTTCCGGGCTCAAGCTCGTGCTCCTTGACGGTTTTTTCCACGTAAGAGAGTAATTTATCGATATTTCTGTTCATATTCTGATACCTCCTGTTTTCAGGCAAATATTGTCAATATAATTCTAACATATTTTTTTGCATATTTCAATACAAAATTCACCATAAATGCGGCAAATTTCACCATAAAAAGAGTAAGGCGACCGTTTTCAGGTCGCCTTACCAAAAAATATTAAGTTTCGGACATAACCGTTTATTCGGTTGCTGATTCGGTTACCACGATAGTGATCTTGACCAGCTTGACAGCAACTCTGGTGCCGTCTACGTCAACGAGAGCGAGGATATATACGGGATGATCTCCGACTGCAAGATCAGCGGTATTGATACTAACCGTGAATCTCTTTGCATACGCACCGCCCGCATTCAGCACTCCTGCTTCTGCATCTGAAGGATAGGTATTGAATATAGCGTTTCCGCCGTCTATGCCATAACCGAACATAATTATCTCGTGGTCGGTAAATCCTGCCCAGCCCGAAGCCTTCACAACGCTTGTTCCCTGAGGAATCGTAATAGTGGTTCCTGATTTAGTTCCGCCCTCAGCGGTGATCGAATCGAGTGACGCGCCCTTGTAATTAACAGAAGCGTCGGTTGTAGGCTTGAAATCATCATTCGTATAATCATCGATTATCGCAAGAGTAAATCCGAGCAGCTTGACCGCAACTCCGCCATCGACATCAACGAGCGCGAGGAGGTATACTTGATGATCTCCGGCTTCAAGAGCACTGATATCAATATTAATTCCGTAGCCCTTTGCCTTCTCGCCGCCGGCATTTATTACGGCCTGGCTTACGCTATTCGGGGTAGAATTGAATACAGCGTTACCACCGTCGATAGAATAACCGAATTTTAATATGTCGTAGCCGGTAAAACCTGCCCAACCGCTTGTAGCGATACGGCTTGTTCCCTTGGATACCGAAGCGCGATAGTCGGTGCTTTTCAAAAAGTCTGAGACGTAACCTGTCTGGAAAATCTCCTTGCCGTCTGCCTTGAGCGTATCGATCGCAAATCCCTTAAAATTAACAGAGCTATCAGTGGTGGGTACGAAATCTTCAGCTTTATACTGTCTAGTTATTGTAAGAGTAAAGCTGAGGAATTTGACCGCAACACCGCCGTCCACATCAACGAGAACCAAAACGTCAATAGTATGATCGCCGGCGGAAAGACTGCCGATATTCATATGAACTGAGAATCTCTTTGCCTGCGATCCGCCTGCTTTGATGACGGCATCACCGGCTTCCGAGGGATAGGTGTTGAATATTGCGTCACCGCCATCTATAGAATAGCCGAACATCGTAATTTCCTGATCGTAGAAGCCTGTCCAACCTGCGGTGCTGAGTCGTTCGGTTCCCTGAGGCAATTCAATGCGGTTTCCTGCTGCTGCGAGTCCGGACGTTACCTTTCCGACTTCAAAAACGTTACTTCCGTTTGCGGTAAGTGTATCGATTGATTTAGATTTATAAGTCAAAGAACTATGGGAGGTTGTAACGAAATCTTCAGATTTGTAGGTTCCTATTTCGAGTTCTGTGTAGGAAGACAGGAATGCGGTTGCAGGGCAGCCGTAGCTGTTGCAGAGGTTTAGTGTTTCACCGTAATAATCAGCAGAGATGCAGTTGTAAGCAACCGCTTTTACCTCGGTATCAAAGGTTACGGTGATCTGATTGGAGGCGGTTATTGTTGCGCTTGTAGCATTTACGGTAATCTGTCCGGGCTTGTCAGCTCTGAGTCCTTTGATTCCGAGAACCTCGGTGCCGCCGTCGATTGTAGTAAGTCCTTCGCCTACGTTAGAGAAGGTAATTACAGCAGACTTTTTATCCGCGCTGATAACAGCACTTTCGAATATCGGTCCGGTTGCGGCATCAAGAGTTCCGTTTTTGTTGACGATCACATCAGCAATAGCAGCGAGTCTTTCGGACTGCTCGTATTTGCAGTTGGGGTGGAGGTTGTTATAGAAGGTTCTGTCATTCCAAAGGTCACCTGATGCGGATACGTAGCTGTTATCAAGAACTGTAGGAATTGCGCCCATGGTAGCACGGATCATTCCAAGCTCCATATAATACCAGGTAGTTGCTGTGGAATCCGCGGGCTTTTGATATATAGAAGGAAGCTCGGTGATGAATACGGGGAAGTCCTTATTTGTTACGTTATGAGTTGAACGCAAACGGGTCATAAAATCCGCAAAAGTAGCATTGTACTTCATTGACTCGGATATTCCGTTGTTGCTTTCGCCCTGATACCAAAGCACACCTGCGATGGCATATCTGGAAACGGGAGCGAGATAGCAGTTATAGAAGTATCTGCCCATATGCTCGTTGCTGACGTTGGAATAATATTTGCCGTCAGCGGTGTTTAAGTAATCGCCATCCCACTTTTCAGCAAGATCGTTGGGGAGGAAGGATACGAGGGGAGCGCCTCCAACGGCTACCTCCATAAGACCAATCGGAACGGTGGGATCCTTTTCGGTCATATGTCTTGCGAAATAATATCCCAATGCAGAGAAGCGTTTGGTATCGTTCTGGGTGGTCTTTGTCCAGAAGGTGGTGTTTTCAAGGTCTGAATAAACGTAATCAGTTCCTT
Source organism: Eubacteriales bacterium (assembly GCA_045612105.1). Classification (GTDB taxonomy): domain Bacteria; phylum Bacillota; class Clostridia; order Oscillospirales; family CAG-272; genus SVTX01. The sequence goes on along the minus strand of JAZKYL010000147.1, from coordinate 64,385 downwards.
TTTTGCTGTATTCGCCGCCCGAACCGTTAAGATAATTGAGTCTTATTATGGAATTCTCATCTATGGCATCCAATCCGCCACCCTGAGTTGCGGGATCGTCGTACTTGAGATGCTGTTCTACGTTATACGCCGCGTTGGACTGACCCATAACGAGATAAACGTCGCCGACAAGGACGTTTTCGAACGCAACTGTCTTGGTATCGGTGTATATCTTCATCTGTGCGCCGTTTACGTTTTCAACGAGTCGCGCACCAAAGGTGATGCACCACTCACCGTTCTCAACAAGTGCCTCCGCGAACATACCCTTGAAGGTAGCGGAAACCTTTTTGCCGTTCTCGCTTTCGGGAGCAAAGCCCCAAACGCGTATTTGCTCGTTTCTCTGGACGACCATATTATCGGAGAAAACCTTTGCAACCGTGAAATCAGCGGCATATTCCGCATCAATAGTCTCACCGATCTTTGAGTCTTCATCATCGGGATAAACTTTATTGACGAGAATATCTCTTAATTCGACAATGTCGGTCGAATTGATTTCTCCGTCACCGTTTACGTCTGCGCTGTCACCAATCTCGAACGGTGCTTTGCCGGTGTCGTAATTATAGTTTGCGAAATACTGACGCAAAAGAATAATATCTTTTGTGTCGACGGTCCCGTCGTCATTAACGTCGCCGAGGAGAATATCTGCGTTTGTGCTTGCAGAAGCTTCGGAAGCAGATGCAGTATAAACTACCGTACCTAACGATAGAATTACTGCAAGGATCAAAGAAATGAGTCTTTTAGTTTTCATAAAAATCCTCCCAAATATAGTATAAATGTAACTTTAATATATCATTAAATATTCACATTTGCAACAATATTTTTTGTGTTATATGTGACTTTTTTGTTAAAAAATACCCGTCTGCAACCTAAATTTTCGGTTCCAGACGGATAATTTATTATAATCTATGCAAATTAATCGAAATTATAATTGGGATGTACGATCTTGCCTGTGTCGCTGGACTCAACGATAGAGATACAAGCCTGAGCGCTCTTTGCACCCTCGGTAGCAGACATCTGGATAGGCTTATTGTTGAGGATCGCGTCAACGAATACTCTGATCTCGTCCTTTACGTTGTGGTTGTTTACGGTGCCAACGGGGATCTCCTCAGCCTTCTTGTGGGTCTGATCCTCATTCACACCGAAGTAGGTGATAGTAGGAGATGTGTTGTCGCAGATGATGGTACCCTTGGTTCCGTAGATAAGGGTTCTCATGGTGTAGTTTCTCTTACAACCGGTAGAACAGAATACCTTACCGATGACGTCGTTGGGGAACTTCATGATTGCGATGGTTGCGTCATTGTAGGGAACAGTGGGGAGGAGCTTATGCGTGCCGTATGCCATGATCTCATAGGGGTCTCCTGCGATCCAGCGCATAAGGTCAACAGCGTGGCAACCGCCACCGATCATACCGTGACGTGCGGGATCTGCTCTCCAAGCCTTTTCGTTGGCAAGTATCTTCATATAGTCGTGAGCGTACTCGGATTCGATAAAGTAGATGTCACCGATCTTGCCCTCGTCGATCATCTGCTTTGCAAGAATGAAATTGGAGGTGAAACGGCAGACCTGACCTACCATAAAGCGTGCGGTGCTTGCCTTTTCAGCCTTGATAATTGCGCAAAGATCCTCACGGTTGAGCGCGAGAGGCTTTTCGCAGAGTACGTTTACTCCTGCGGCAAGAAAATCCTCGGACATCTGTCTGTGCATCTGGTCGGGAACCGCAAGAACTACAACGTCAAGTCCGATATTAAGGCAATCTCTGTAATCGGTGTACCAGCGGTCTCTCGGAATCTTGTACTCCGTGCCGTAATCCTCAAGTCTGCCGGGCAGAGTGTCGCAGATAGCGCCGATCTCGTATCCGTTTTCCATAGCTCCTTCCATATGGCGCAGACCGAACTGCAGGCCCATAATACCAACAACAACTTTTCCGTCTTTCATGATACACATCCTCCTGTGTAATAAATATTTTTAATTTGGGCAGGCTTTTCTGCCTTACGAGTACATTATAGCAAACTTTTTTTGCCTTGACAACTACAAATCAATAAGTAAAACCGTAAAATCGATAAATTTTATGGCTTTTTAGCAAAAAAGGCTTGCAATTTTACGGGTCTTATGCTATTATGAAGCAGTAGAGTAATTCAATTTGGAAAAACGGATTTTTGAAGGAGGGCAGAATTATGGGTTCGCTTAAGATCGAAGATATTTTGCAGAGCTTTTATGAAATATCGGGTATGGACGTTGCCATAGTCAACAGCAAAAATAAAATAATTGCCCGCCGCTATTCGGGCGCTTTGTACTGTTCAAATATACACAAATCACAAAAATGCATGGATATTTGCATTGAATCGGATGATTGTGAGCTTGAGAGGGCATACGAGAAGAACGGTCTGCACGTGTACAAGTGTCCTTTCGGTATTTATGAAGCTTTGATGCCTATACATAAAAATGATGAGATCGTCGCATACGTTTTTGTGGGAATGGGTATCGAGGACGGAGTCGAGAGCGAAAAGGAGCTTATGAAGCTTGCTTTGGATGTGTCGCCCACTCTTAACAAAAGTCAACTTGAAAAGAGTATTCAGGATCTGCCGAAATATTCAAAAGAGAAGCTTGATGCGTTCGCGGCTCTGCTTCCGCTTATTTCCGAGTACATTGAGACTAATAATCTTCTGGCGGATGCCGATATGACTATCGGTCAGCTTATAAAGTCTTACATTAAAAACAATCTATCGAAAAAAATAACCCTTTCAGATCTTTCTTTTAAGCTTCATTACAGTACCGTTACTCTCACCGAGCATTTTAAGAAGGAATACGACATTACTATAATGGAATACGTAATGAAAAAGCGCATGGAGAAGGCGGCGAGACTGCTTATTAACAGCGAGCTGTCGATACGTGAGGTTGCGGAGGAGTGCGGATTTTGTGACAACGAGTATTTTTCAAGGTGCTTTAAGAATTATTACGGAACATCGCCTGTTTCCTGGAGAAAACAGTTGAAAGAGAAGGAGGGCGATCAATGAAAGAGGCTTGGTTGAGACCGAAGACTACGAAGGCCTATCTTCATCGTCCGCTTTCAGAAAGGATCGCATTGCTCTGTCCCGATTTTAAGATCTTGTCGCTCTCTTTGCTTGACAACGGTACACACGTAGGTCAGCCCGGAGTGGGGGTTTTGTTTCTTCACGGAGAAGAGCCTGTGGGATTTGATCTTGATGAGACCGAATACAGAGAGGTCGAGTGCGGTCTGCCCATATATGAGGTGATAAATCGCGCAGAGTGTCTTACAAAAATTGAGGCTTTTGCGGGCAGTGAGCGGAATCCGACGGTATATTTTAAGGTAACTCTTATCAATGATAGCGACGAGACCGTTTCAGGTAATATTGCCGTGATGCCGCGTTCCGGGCAGGAAAAATATATGGTCAATCAGCATCAAGAGGGGTACAGCCCGTACCGTCCGAATTTCAAGAATTGGTATATGCTGAAACGCACTTGGGCGCAGAACGAAGAAGGGGTTGCCGAGAGCGATATGGGATATCTGACGGTCAAGGCGGATAATTTGCATGTGGATTGGGTAACCGATTCAAAAAGTCGGCACAGCTTTGCGGCGGCGGATTATTTTGACGTGAAATATACTCTGTCTGCGTGGGAGAAGGTTACTTTTACCGGTGCCGTCCGCGCTAACGAGCCGATAGGGAATTTTGACTACAAAAAAAAGCGAGCCGAGGCGGTGGATTTCTGGCAGGGAATAGTTGAAAAGATCAAATATCTGCCGGACACCGACGACGAAAAATATCTCGGGATTTACAAGCATTGCGCCGTTCAGTGTATGCAGATGTTGGCAAGATACGAGGGGCAGGACAGGGTATCTGTGCGCCAAGGAGATATAGCAAGATTTGTCTGGCCGTATGAGGGCGTCCAGGTGCTGACAAATCTTGAAAAGGCGGGAATATATGAGTATTCCTTTAACGCTTATTGCGGCTATCTTGAACGTTGGTTTATTATCGACGGTGAGGATCACGGAAAGATCGGCTCAACCGCGGGATGGGACAATTTTACGGGATCCGTGCTGTTCGGAATCTGTGAGCACTTGAAAAACTCTGACAGCAAAAGAGAATTCAGACACTTTTTGCCATATATGACCGCTATGCGCGATTGGATAGACAGACGTAGGATGTCGCCTCGCGAGGACGGATACGAGAGAATATTTCCTGCGGGAACCGGAAGTGATTGGAGCGAAAGAGGTCAATTCTGGACCTTTACCGACAGCCACAACTGTATGGCATTGCGCTCGATGTACGAAGTTCTTTTACAGTATGGGTCCGATGAATATGAACGCACCAAAGCAATATTTGACGATTATTCAGAAGTGATCGAGGACATTCGCGACTTGCTTTTCAGGGGTCATGAGGATGATGAATATTACATTCTGCCGCATATGCTTGGAGTACCTTTTGAGGACAGCGAAAATTACAGCTATTACACCGACGGTGCGCCTTATCTGCTCTATACCGGTTTCATTGAGCCGGGCGGTGAGATACACCAAAAGATGGAGAATTTCTTTCGTATTCGAGGTCAGTTTGAACGCGGACTTACGGGCAGGATGACCAGCTGTGCCAGCATGTGGGACGAGGCTTATTTCGGCGGATACGGCGACGTATGGTACACTATGCAGAGTGAGACCTATTGGATAAAAGCTTGGTGCGCGTGCGGTGAGCGAGAAAAGGCGAAGGAAACGCTGGATGCTTGCCTAAAGTACGGTATGACAAAGGAAAATATCGTCGCTGAACGGTATTGCTCAATAAATCCTTGGTACAATCCTTGGCAACCAAACGGAAGCGGAAGCTCGAGAGTGCTTGAGATGATGCTGACGTATTTCGGTAAAAAAGAAAGAGTTTAACAAAAAAGAAAAATATCTCCCGAAAGGTAATTTGGCTTTCGGGAGATATTTTTGTTGGGGGATTTTTAGTTATATGCCTTAAATGATTGGTCTTTAAATGTATAAGATAGTGCTATTTTTTAGCTATTTCAATCGGATAGTCCATAGACTAACACCGTGATTTATATTATAATTTTTATACAAGAGTATTGACATTTTGGAGAAAATATGTTATTATGTTTCAAAGTGTTTAATTGACTTGTATGATTTGCACAACTCATCAGTAGGAGGTTTCATTATGAAAAAGAAACTGTTTAGAGGCGTCTCGCTTATGCTGGCGCTTGTAATGTCGGTGCTCTCTATGCCTTTTGCCGCGATGCCCGCGGTTGCATTGGAGTACGACACCACCGATCTTATATTTACCGCACAGGAAATATATGACCTAGCCGAGCCCGGTATCTGGGGTGACAAATATGGTTGTATGGGATACGACGAAGTAACTCATTACAAGAAAAACGGTACCGAATTTGTTCGTCTTCTTTCTGCGGGAGGTCCGGGCACAGCGGAAGCGTATTTTCATCTTTTTTATACGGCTCATGCTGTAGCTCCTGTCATTGCTATTAAGTACAGGACACAGACAGCAGGCATTTCTATGGAAATCCTTTCGGATTCGGTTAACAAGAAGCCTGTTGCCGCAAGCAGTTCAAAGCATTTTGCTATAACCGCTAACGGTAAGTGGAATCTTGTAACGGTTGATCTTGCATCCAAAATAGCAGATTATAATGGAAGTTCAGCAAATTATCTCCGTTTTGATTTTATGAACGCGGGAACAATTCCCGAGGATGCCTTCATTGATATTGAGTATATCGGTTTTTTTAATTCAGCGGCTGAGGCTCAGGCATATGACGCAGAGAATTATCAAAATAAAGAGGAATATATAGATCCCTCGTCCTCTTATACCAAGTCGAATCTCGCTTATTGTTCTGCTCTTGATATGATCAACGGTATGGGTGCGAACGGAGCAGCAACATTAAGTGCTCGCGGCGGAAGCTCGAAAACCGGTGTTGACAGAATACTTTATGGCGGTACTACCTTTGAAGATAACTGTCTCGTATTTTCCGGCTGGAGCGTAGTAGATGGTGGTATCAGTAAGTACGTGTGGTCGGTTGACGACGGAAAGACTTGGAATGATGCCACGCTTTACGGAAGATCCTCGATCTTTAATGCCGGCGATAGCGTTATCACTGCGGCTCAGCAGAAACTTGGTATAACCTTTGCGGATGCGGCAAGCACCAAGGTCAAGGCTTCTTATCAGTGCGCTGCGGGAAGCGGAAAAAATTGTAACGGAATAGCCGCTGATCTTTCCGATTATGAAGGACAGTGGGTTGATGTGACCTTTGCGGCAGTTCCCGTGAAGAATACATCCACACTTTGTGTGCTTGATTTTGTTGAGGACGTTTACGTTGGAAGCCTTGAAGATCAAGGCGGATTTCCCAAATATGAATACAGTAACAACAATCAAGATGTGATTGCACATGCAAACGGTCTTGTGAACGGTGTTGATGCATATTACAATAAGGATGGTAACCGTAATAAGTACACTATCGAGAATCAAAACGTTCGCGTTAACTATAATCTTACCACCGGCGGAAACTCCACCGTTGCTTCTATAACCGATCCTTCGGGCGCGGCTTATATTCAGAACACTATGAAGGTCTTCGCGAAAACTACTTCAGGTAAGACCTATTACGCAAGTAATTATACCGCCGAGCCGAGACCTAATATCTTCAGATTAGGCTATTATTACTATGACGTTCATATGCTGGATAACGATTTTGTAAACAGCGCAACGGTCTCTTCCACGAAAACTCTTGATATAAGCACGTTTACAAAATACTCCACCCACCATTCCACAAAGCCTAAGGTATCTAACGGTGTATTGAGCTTTACCATAGCTAACCCCCTTGATACCTGGGTTGGATCAACAAGTCTGTCTTATTCCGCAGAATCCTATAATGCTATTCAGATCACAATCAAGAGCGAGACGTCTTCATCAATGGACATTCTGTTCAGCATTGACGGAGCCTCATTCACAACAGACAAGGGAAAGATCAGAAACAATATCAAGAACGACGGCGAGTGGCATACCTACACTTTCTCCACCGAGAGATGGGCTGAGAAGGGTTACACAGGTAACGTCACCGGCTTGAGGTTTGATTTCGACGGCATGGAGGGAACAGACGTCCAGATCAAGGACATCAAGGTTCTGAACATAACCTACGATAAGGTTCCTTTGACCCTCGACCGTACCATGCATACCTATTCCGATAAGCTCCATCAGGAGATACACGTTGTTGCCTATAAGGATGTTAACAATATCAATTCTCTCGGTGTTATCACCGAGATCAACGCAAGCACAGTTGACAAGCTTATCGTAAAGGATAAGAACGGAACTCACACTTCTCTTAACGGTGTTGATTGGGCAAGTGCCGAGTATATCGGATTTGATATTAAGAACGTTGGTATCTTCGGATACATCCTTCCTTACGACGGAAAGAGCGGAAGCATGAAGGTTACTCTTTCGAACAACGTTTATACTATCACTCAGGAGGTATTTCCTCGCAACGATACGATCCTCGCACCTGTTTATGATGCTACAAACGATTTCAGAATGGGACAGCGAATATATACCGATAAGAATCATACCTTCGATGCATTCCTTAAGGAAGCTGAGATCGAAAGAAATCCTCTTACAGCGGAAAACATCAAGATCGATACCGATGCAACCCCCCGTTCAAAGTTCAAGGGCTACGATCCTATCAAGGGTGCCTATTACTTTACTCTTTCTGGTGTAGCGAACTTTGGCATAGCATACGAGGATTCTCCCAATAAGCACTATAACGTTTCTTTTGGAATAGAGGGTGACGGTACTGACAGAAATATTTACGTAATGACCCATACCTCCAGCGGCGCTCTTGAGTGCGCCGCGCTCCTTGACGTAAACGATATGATGCTCCCCGTACCTCTTGAGGTATGTAAGAACTTCTCTGAAGGGGAAGAGCCGATTTATAATTGCGGCGACACTACTTACGGTGACACAATATTCCCCATAACCGTTGGCGGTGACGACGACAAATACTTCACTCTCCTCAATCTCTATCAGAATTGGGGTAAATATCCCCTCAAGCAGATATCCTCTATCGGATATTACGTTCCTTATTATCATCTTTCCACCGGTGTTACCGAGACCAACTGTATCTCTCATTATTCCACAAGAGGAAGAAACTTTGAGATGCTCCCCGACCACAGAGCTATGTCTCAGCCCTTCTGGAACAACCAGCCCCAGCACTATAACGCGGGACACCACGCTTTCCTTCGCTATGAAGATTCTACGGGTAAGATGATCGGAACCGAATACACCGACGTAGCTATCGGCTCTTATGGACCCACCTATGCTGACGTAACAACAAATTATGTTACCGACGACGGTAAGATCAAGGTAGAGATCAACCATATGGAAATGCCTCAGACCGATGAGAACAGAGGCTATTATGAGATAGTCTATACCGTTGAAGAGGATCTGACGATCAATAATTTCAGAGAAGATTTCTCCCTGTATTCATTCTTCGGTTATTCCTATTATAAATATCTCGGCTACCTTGACAACACCAATAACTGCAAGGTCACAGAAATGATCTGGCCCGACGGCAAGGAAAAGGAGACGAGATATCACACTCTCGGAACACATGTGCCGTATTTCGATGTTTATTATATGTCGAACGCTACTTCCTACGGAAACCTCTCGTTTATTGTTGATACCTCGGAGATAGTCATAGGAGGAAAGAAGAGCAGCGCGAATTTTGCCGTAAAGGAAGCTTATCAGACTCTAAGCCTTACTCTCGATATTGACGGCGCTGTTACACTTAAGAAGGGCGATAGCTTCAAGATCAACGCCATCATTATGCCTTGGGGCGGCGGTTGGAAGGATTCCAACGTGGTTGAATTCGATCCTGCCGATTATAGTGTTGACGTTAAAGAGCAGGCTGACGGTAGCAAGGTATATCACGTTAATAACGACAATAACGTAAGACGAATCAGAAAAGAACTGATTGCCGCAAACGGTTATAAGGCAACTGCGGTAGCTGATTGTACCGTTGAGGCTTCGGCTTTCCTTCCCACCGTGGTTACAAATAACGGATCCTCGGCTCAGTTTACCATCAACGGCGGATTTGACACTGCTGCCGATGACGTTAACATTACTGTTCTCGCAAAGGGCTTTAAATTCTTGGGTGTTCCCAAGATCGAGGAGCTTGTGAATGGAAATTGGGTAGAATACGTTGTTTCCTCCAAGGATACTCCCGATGCAACTGGCTCGTATCACGATTACGACGGTTATGCAGTTACTTATGAAAACGGTAAGTATAACTATTCCTTCGTAACTACAATTACCGATACAACTGCAAGAACCTTCCGCGTTACTGTTGAGGAACCCGCAACATTCGGCCTTGAATATGCTCTAAACGACGACGGCGAAAGCCTTGCTGTCGTAGGATTTGACGGACACGCGATCAATTCGCTGGTGATTCCCGAAGAATATGCGGGTCTGCCTGTAACCGGAATTGAAAGCGGTGCTATTGTTACCGAAAACGTCAAGAGCATCAAGATCCCCGCATCTGTTACGAATATTTCTAACCAAAACGCTTTCTCCGGTAATTATACCGGTGTTACGGTAGTGATAGATGAAAATAATACCGTTTATAGCGCAAATGGAAATAAGATAATCAAAAAGGCGACCGGAGAGACCGTGTGGATAGGATCCAAATACGGTAACGCTAACGGAGACTTGGGAATCTCTGTTTTGGACGTAAGCAAGCTCAGAGAATATTTGGCGAATTATAATACCGAGACCGATACTCCCGCATTTGTTCTCGCTTCGGGAGCTGATGCCAATGGCGACGGAGAGGTGAATATGAAGGATATCATTCTTCTTCGTCAGTATCTGGCAAATTACGACTACGACAGCAATACCCCCGGCGTACAGCTCGGAGCAAAGTAAACGGGCATTCATCAAGATCGCTCAAATTACAGAATAAACATATTTTTGTCTGATTTTTATCATTGACAAGATTTGGTGACTATGTTATAATTTAATAAACGGTATGCATAAATGTGTATGCACAAATGCAGACCACGACCTTCCCCGAGGGCAATTTAATATTGCTCTTGGGGAAAATTTTATTTCTGGAAGGTGCGATATGAAGAAATTTTCAACAAGAATTCTGACTGTCACGTTATCGATTGCAATGCTTCTGTCGTCGTTCTGTATAGGTGTGCTTCCCGCGGTTGCTGCGGGCGAGATCACTCCTATCGACGAGAGCGTGATTATTGAAAATGCAGATTCGTTGGCAAACGGAGTTCAGGCATACTTTGCCGATGAAAACAGAGAACAGTTCATCGTTAAAAATCAGCAGATGAACCTAACCTATGAGCTTAATGCGGAAGGCAATAAGCAGGTAGCTTCTTTAACGACTAAAGATGGCACAAAAACCTACATCGAAAACACGATGGACGCTTTTGTCACGATCGATGGTAAAGATAGGATTTACGCCTCCAATTCTTCTTCTGTCGCTACTGCTAACCTTCACCGTTTCGGATACTACTATTACGACGCGAGATTTGAGGGTCAAGACTTCCTTGCCGGTTCTCCCACAACGAAGGAGGACGGGGAAACCCATGACGTAAAGAACTTCTGGGTTCAAAACAGTTTAGATGTCACTGTAACCTCGGGTGGCTCAAAGTCGTCACCCGGAAGCGTTTCGGGAACGATCACCAATACCGGTGACCTTAATACATTGGACCCTTATATAGTGTTCGGAGAGTCCGATCCCAGTTGGATGGATAGCCTTAGAGGCTATAAATACGAAAGCATCGCGTATCCCGCAGGCACATATAACTACATCAGTATAACAATGGCCGTCTCTGAGGGAATTACGGGCGCGACCTTCTTTTATGAGGTAAGCGGCGCAACCGGCTTTACCCAATATAAAAGTGTCTCGTTCAGCGTTATAGGCGACGGTCAATCGCGTGAATATATGGTGCCTATGTTTAACGGTAGTGATTACTCCGGAACGATAGGCAGACTTCGCCTTGACTTTTCGGGTGGAATAGACGAAACCTTTACCGTCAGCGAGTTGGCGGTAGTTCAGGTCGATATGGGGGACTCGATCGAGGGACTTCAGGTTGCCCGTTCATTCCTCGTTTATACCGACAAGATGCATAGCTTTACTCAGTTTGCAACCACCAAGACCGTAGAGAAAATCACAGAGTTCGGTGTCGAGGTGAAGATCCCCAAGAATGACGTTAGCGAATACGTTTTCGAGAAGGATGAGTACGCCGGATTTTGCATTACGGGCGTCGGTGTATTCGGATATATTATGCCCTGCGACGGCTCGGGCGGCGAGCTTACCGTGACTGAAAAGACTATAGATGGCACCGATTATTACGTCATAACACAGATCAACAAGCCTGCAGGCGGCACTCTCATTCCTTCGTATGAAGGCATGGAGATCCCTAACGGAAACGACTTCTACATAGGTCAAAGAATTTATACCGATACGAATGATACCCTCACTGACTTCATTGCAGAGGCAGAAATCGAGAGAGAGCCTCTTACTTCGGAGAATATCGAAGTAAGCGAAGATTGCGACGGCAGTTTTGTCGGATACGACGCTATCCGCGGCATCTATAAATTTAATATAGATGGCTTTCACGGCTTCAGCGAGCCTGCCCTTTCAGCGATCAATAAGAAATTCCACGTAAACTTTACCGTAACGGGCGACGAAAAAGATCGCAAGATATGGGTGATGACCGCAACCACCGGTGGCTGTCTTGAAAGTGCCGTATTGCTTGACGCAAACGAAATGTTGATCCCCGTGCCTGTTCAGGTCGGTAAGAACTTCTCGGAGGAGAATCCAAGACTCTTCAACATTGACGACACATCCTACGGCGAATCTATCTTCCCGATGGAGGTTAAGGCGAATTCAAGCGCTGAATATACCGTAGTAAATGCTTATCAGAACTGGGGAAAATATCCCTTGAAGCAGATCTCGTGGATCCAGTTCTCAACTCCTTACTATCATTTGTCCACGGGTGTTACGGAGTCTACCTGTATAACTCCTATGTATTCTACAAAGGCTGCGAACAGAACCTACTCAACGCTGCCCGACTTCCGTCCGATGTCTGCGCCGTTCTGGAGCGATCAGCCTCAGCATCCTACCTGCGGTGACCACAAGTGGCTGATGTATACCGATTCAGAAGGCAATTTTAACGGAAGTGAAAACTACAACAATGTCATAACCTCTCACGGTCCTACCTACGCCGAGATAGAAATGCAGAATATCTCCGATGACGGCAATATCAGAGTAACCTACACTCATATGGAGATGCCTCAGACCGACGAGAACAGAACCTATTATCAAATTAAGTACGAGATACTTGGAGACGTCAGCTTCACAGACTTCAGCAGAGATTTCCAATTCTATTCTGTAGAATCGATGGATCCCACGGGTCTCTATCAGCGTGTTGGTTATCTTGGTACAGACAATAAGTGTTATGTAGCTACTGCAAAAGCAAAGGGAACATCTGAGCAGTATACGCTTGGTAGCTATTATCCTTATTTCTCCTTCTTTGATATGGACGGTGCTACCAGTGATCACAACCGTGGCGGTTATGCCAACTTAGGCCTCATCGTATGCGGTTCCGATATCTCTATCAAGGATGCAACTGAAACCCCTCGCTTCGTTCTCAACGATCTTGGCGGCAAGCTTTCGTTGTCTCTTAACCTCGAAGCGGTAACACTCAAGGCGGGCGATAGCATTACCATCAACGCAATTCTTCTTCCTTGGGGTTCTCAGGAGATGGAGGGAACATACGACGACATTCAGGATAAGAACGTTCGTGACGTTCGAGCAGATATGGCTCTCAGACCTGTTACGATAACTCCCGTTGAAAATGCGGAGGTCGTCGAAAGCGTATATCTCCCCAGAGTCAAGACCACAAACGGCACCGAGGCAATCTTTACCGTTTCGGGTGATGAAAGTAATCAGACCATCCGTGTTGACGGCTTTACAATGCTTACCGACCCCAAGATCCAGGAGTGGTCAGAAATGGAATCGAAGTGGGTCGACTACGTCGTATGCTCGGCTACAACTCCCGACGTCAACGGTGACGGACACAGCTACGACGGCTACAACGTTTACTACAATAGTGAAGACGGAACGTATTCCTACTCGTTTGTAATTACTCTAAATGGCGATCAGGCAAGGAAATTCAAGGTCGTCGCTGATACGGCATTCGACGGCTGGGAGCTTAGTGTTGACAGCAACGTGTCTCTCCAGAATATGAACGTGCTTTTTGCGGGAGATGACCTTCGCGCTAGGAACATTATGGTAAACAGCAATGCTGTCGCTTCCGACGCTCAAACCGACGAAAGCGGAGTAACTTTCGTTCGTTTTGCCCCGAAAGCTACCGGTCAAAAAGAGTTTTATACAAATCTTTATGCTGCTACAGACCCTGTAAACACAGGTAAATACGTGGTTATCAAGTACAGACTGCCCTCTACAACAGATCAGACAGTTCAGGATAGCGCGTATATAGAGATGTATACCAGTACGGAAAATGCAAATGCAACCAGTTCTGATAGCTATGTTATAGACAATCATAAAGTGTTTTTTGACGATGCTTGGCATCTGGCAATATTTGATGCTGCATCGTTCCCGTCTAAAACCTTTAAGCCGGAAGCAGACGGAACCTGTCTTACAAGATATATGAGAATCGACTTCCTCAATGGTGTTGAGATTCCAACGGGCACCTATATGGACGTGGCATACGTCGGTATGACTGACAGCATCTCCGAGATTTTCGCTTACGACACGAACTTTAAGGACGCATGGATGCTGTATAGTACGGCTGACATAACGGCGGGTACGAGACTCTATTCTCAAATAACCGCGCCTGAAGAAAACGAGATCGTAAACATCAGCGTTGCAAGTCCCGTTATCAATCCCGACGATCTTTTCATCATTCCTGTAAACATTCAAAATAACACGGGTATTTCCTATCTCGACATTATGCCCGTATACGACAATACCAAATTCACTTTTATGGGATATGTGAACGGAGACATGCTTGAAGGACTTTCGGTAAACGGCTCACATATCATATGGAGCAATACTTATGATTCTTCAGAGGACGGAACGCTTATTAATCTTGCATTTAAGGCTAATTTCGACCTTGAAGAGGATTCACAGTACGATTTCTCGGTCAAGGTAGTTGACGCAAACTCTATCTCGGGTCAGGGAGTTAATACTGCGGTTACAGCAGGTACTGTGACTTTCCGATCCTATGCCTACGGTAAGGTAGTTGATGACGGAAGCACGAAGATAACCACCAAGGACGTCGTTACCTTGAGAGAATACATCGCTAATTTCAATTATGAGACAGGCGAGTCAACTGTAAAAGTAAGCGCAGGTGCAGATGTCAACTGTGACGGAAGCATTAATACGCTTGATCTGATCCTTCTTCGTCAGTATCTCGCGAATTACAACTACGATACCGGTGAATCAACTGTTGTTCTGGGTCCCCAGATCACGGATAGCACAGATTAATAATTTTTGAGTGTTTTTTTGCTCCCCCACGTGACCTTCGTTGCGTGGGGGATAATTTGTAAATGATAAATTTGGTTTTAAAATATTACAATATATGTAATTAATAAAATCATATGTTGTTGACAAATGGAAGAAGTTATGTTATTATATATATGATGTCCAAAAAATTTGACATGAAGGAGTTTTGAAAATGAATGGAAACAAGATGTTGAGAGTGTTTTCTATGATCCTTGCGATATGTTTGCTTCTCTCCGCGAATACCTTTGTTGTATTTGCCGAGGATGCGGTTACAGGCGATGGTGCAACGGGAACAACTTTCTCGGTCGGAAACGGTTTTTCTGAGTCGATAGAATATGCCAATGCTATGGCAAACGGCATTACCGCGAAGTATATCGACGAAAGCCGTGACGGATTTACGGTGAAGAATAAAAATATGTCGCTGGACTATTATTTGTCTATTGCGAAGAACAATCAGGTATCTTCCTTGAAGAGCGCAAGCGGCAAAGAATACCTTGCGGGTACTATGGACGCTTACGTTAAAATGAACGACGGGGGAGTATATTATACCTCTAAGTCAACTAATACGGCAAGGGTAAATATATATAAGCACGGTTTTTACTATTATGACGTGCATATGCTCGGTCAAAGTTTTGGCGGCGATCTGCCGACGACCAATGAGACTGCGATCGACATTTCCAAATTTACGGGCACAAACGGTGTTGGAAACAAAACCACTTCGAACGGCGAGCTTTCCTATACCGCAACCACAACTAATCCGTACGTGTATGTACCGCACAAGACGACAATGGGTTACCATAGCTGCACGAAATATGCTGCCACCTCATACAACGCTATAAGATTTACCGCGAAAATTACCGATGCAAATGCTACCACGGGAAAGATATATATTCTTGCAAACGGTGCCACGGGACACAGCGAAGCGCAGAGTGTTAGCTTTGACCTCGTTAACGACGGCGAGTATCATACCTATACCGTATTTATTAACGGCGTTTCGAATTACACTGGCGACGTATGCGGAATCAGATTTGATTTGGGTAAGACAGTGGGCGCGACGGTTTCTCTCAAGGACGTGAGCATAGTTAACGTAGAGGGCTCGATCCCTGCGCTCAGACTTGACAGAACCTTCCACACCTATTCCGACAAGCTTCATCAGGAGCTTCACTTCGTTGCAACCGAGGACGTTTCGGGAATTGCCGAGGTGGGAATGATCACCGAGCTTGCGCAGAGCAAAGTTGACGCATTGGTGGTTAAGGACGCAAACGGAACTCACTCGTCTCTTGAAGGGGTTGATTGGAGCACTGCAGAGTACGTTGGTTTCCACGTGACGGGTGTAGGTGTTTTCGGATATATTCTGCCTGTTCACGAGAACAGCGGTAAGCTGACTGTAACACTTGCTAACGGTATTTATACTATAACTCAGGCTTCTACTCCCACGGGAGGCGCTATTTCTGCTTATCCTGTTGATGATCCTAATACAACAAATATAAATGAGGCAAAAGTTACCAATACAAGTAACGACTACCGTATGGGTCAGCGTATTTATACCGACGAAAACGATACGCTTGATGCGTTTATTGCCGAGGCGGAGAATGAAAGATCTCCCCTGAGCACTATTACTTGTGATACATCATATACATACGATGCGCTTCGCGGAGCATATAAGCTTTCTATCGGCGGTACAGGCTTTAATACTCCTTTCTTTGCCGAGTGGAACAAGCATTACAGCGCAACGGCTACCTTTACAGGTGACAGCAGCGACAGAAACATTTATGTTTACTCAGGCTTTTATGAGGGCGGAAGCCTTGAGGGTGCTGCGCTTCTCGATGAAAACAATATGCTGCTTCCTATTCCTATGGAGGTTTCCAAGAACTTCGGAGGAGAGAATGAGGAGCCTATCTACGATGCAGGCGATATGGTTTACAGTGAGACCGTGTTCCCGCTCAGCCTTGGCGCTAACGAGAGCCTTACCTTCACGGTGCTCAATCTCTATCAGAATTGGGGAAGATTTCCTCTTAAGCAGTTATCATCTATTCAGTATTTTAACCCTTATTATCATCTTTCCGTTGGTACTACCGAGACCAGCTGTATTGCTCCTTGGTTCGGTGCTCGCGATCTTTGGACTCTGCCCGACTTCCGTTCTCAGTCGATGGATTATTGGTTTGAGCTTGAGGGTGATGAATACAGCAATCAGCCTCAGCACACTCATGCGGGATATCAGTATTTCTTACAGTACACCGATGCCGCAGGTAACAAGAACGGTACGGAGAATATCTCAAACATTATAAATTCTTCGGGTCCCGTCTACGTCGATGCGGATATGTCCTACATTTCCGATGACGGTAAGATCAAAGTTACGTATAAGCACATTGAAATGCCTCAGACCGATGAGCTTCGCGCTTATTATGAGATCGAATATGAGATACTTGGTGCGGTTACTATCAATGATTTCGCAAATGATTTCTCGTTCTACTCCTTTGAGGGTTATGCGGGATATTATCAGAAACTCGGATATTTGGGAGAGCAGGGTGTAGTTCACAAGGCTACAAACGGCACTGATACCGCAGAAACGCTTGTTCTCGGTAAGAATTGTCCTTACGTTGCGCTTTACGATCTCTATTCCGAGAGCGCAAGCTGGTCTGTGAACAACGCAAACCTCGGTTTCGTTCTTTACGACTCCGAGATAGTTATTGGTGGCGTTGAGCGTGACGATAATTTCGTTATGGTCGGCAAGAATTACGTTTATAGCCTTTCTATGGATCTGGGAACTGTAACTCTCAATCCCGGTGACACCATTAACCTGAATATGGTCATATCTCCTTGGGGTTGGACAGATTCCGCTGACGACACCAATATGCAGAATATTCGCGCTAACACTTGTCTTGATCCTCTTACCGTAACCGTAGGTGAGGGAAGTAAGATAGATAGCCCCTTTGTTCCCAGAGTGAAGTCGGCTAACGGCGAGAGCGTTGAGTTTACTCTTTCGGGCGGAACCAATAACGTTGCTGTCCATACTTACGGCTTCAACAAGCTCACTAATCCCAAGATCTATGAAAAGATCGACGGCAAGTGGGTAGAATACGACGTAAGCTCCTATAAGACCCCAGATACTCACGGTTATCATCACAGCTACGACGGATATATGGTATATCTTGACGATGACGGAACCTATTCTTATTCGTTCGCGGTTGATATGACCGACGTAGAGAGCAGAACCTTCAAGGTCGTTGCCTCCGATGATTTCGCAGGCTGGCCCGAGGAAGGCATAGCTGACGTGGATCCTATTAACGTATATCAGACTCCCGGTGAGATACAGTTGATCGCCACTAAGAAGCACGGTATAAGAAGTACTCGTTATATGGAAAACGGAGGCTACGTAAGACTTTATAGCGACGGCACTTCCTCCGAGGCTTATTTCAATGCCTATGCAGGCAGTTCTTCTTCTGTTACAGGACAGTACGTTGCTGTAAAATACAGATTGCCCTCTACCAATACAAAAACGGTAACCTCATTTGATATTTACTGTAGCACGGTCAATTCAAGTGCCCAAGCCAGCGATTATTTTGCAATAAATAACGTAGCTATAGGCGACGGTGAATGGCACCTTTTGGTGGTTGATCTTTCTAAGTTCGGCAAGAGCTCTACTTTTGCTGCAAACGGAAACGGTGAATATGCGGCAAAGTATCTTCGTTTCGACGTTTTCGGTTCTGTTATGTCAACCGAGGACTACATAGATATTGCTTATGTCGGAATGAGTGATGATCTTGAGGATATCTGTAAATTCAATAGGGATATGGAGAGCTTCACGCTTGCTACCGGAACTAATACAAGCACTACGGATTACATAGATAACTATGTGTCTATGTACGGTGACGTGGACGGTGACAATGATATCGATACCCTTGATATTATCAAGCTCAGAGAGTATTTAGTCGGCATCAACGCTTCCGACGACCTCTACGGTTCTGATGCAAACGATGACGGTGTGGTTGATAGCAGAGACCTTATACTTATCCGTCAGTATCTTGCTAATTATGATTACGAAACGGGACATTCTTCGGTAGTGTTAGGCAAGCAATATTAATAAGTTATAAGGATTTATACATCATATGAATGCAATAAAAAGAATCTTATTAATAACCGTAACGGTTCTTATGATTTTTTCCTCACTCTGTGTCGGAGTCTCTGCGTCTGACGTTATGACGGTTACTACATCTGTTGCTGAAGGCGAAAGAGGAGAGTTGGTAGAGGTCGTTCTTAATGTTGAAAGCAATCCCGGATTCTGCGCTTTGATGATTAACGTGTCTCAGACTGAGGATTTTGAGGTCGTGGAGGTAAAGAACGGCACGGTCATGAAAACGATGACCAGCGGAAAGAATATTCTTTGGGATTCTGCAAGTGATTCAACCGCTACGGGAACATTACTTACTGTTACATTTAGGATCGGCGATCGCGCGCAGGCAGGCGAGAACACCATTAATATCAGAGTTATTGAGTGTTTTAATGATGAGTTGGATCCCGTTAGTATAAGCATTGAGCCTATAAAGATCAAAGTGCTCGGAGAGCCTCTTGCGCCTATGTACGGTGACGTAAACGGTGACGATAATGTCGATACACTTGACGTTATCAAGCTCAGAGAGTATTTGACTAATGGCAACTCTTCCGACGAGCTCTACGGTTCTGACGCAAACGATGATGGTTCAGTTGATGGTAAAGACCTTATACTTATCCGTCAGTATCTTGCTAATTATGATTACGAAACGGGACATTCTTCGGTAGTGTTAGGCAAGCAAAATTAAAAAATTACAAGGATATAATTATATGACTGCAATTAAAAAAATCTTATTAATAACCGTAACGGTTCTTATGGTTTTCTCTTTACTCTGTGTCGGAGTTTCTGCGTCTGACGTTATGACGATCACCGTGTCGGATGCAGAGGGCGAGAGAGGAGAGTTGGTAGAGGTCGTTCTTAATGTTGAAAGCAATCCCGGATTCGCCGGTATGAGGATCAATGTGCCTTCAACGGATGATTTTGAGGTGGTTGACGTAAAGAACGGTACTATAAAGAAAGATATAACCGTCGGATTGAATATTCTTTGGGATTCAGTAAGCGATTCAACCGCCACGGGAACGTTAGTTACTATTACCTTCAGAATTGGTGAAAACGCAAAATTTGGTGAGAATGTTATTATAGTAAAAGTTTATGAATGTTGCAATGCTAAGCTGGAAGACGTTACTGTAAATATTGAGCCTATAAAGATCAACGTTTTAGGCGGTCCTATTGAGTCTGTGACCGATGAAACTACGGCTGACGTGGTAACAACAGAGACCGATGAAATATTCGTAAGCGAAGAAACTGTTGAGAGTGAGACCGAATCTCAAGGTGTCGCTATAGGTACAGAGGAGGACACAACCAACAAAGCAGAAACAGAAACCGACTGTGGCGTTACTGATCCCGATAAGGAAACTGACGTTATTACGGATGAGACTCAAGCTGCGGAGGATACCGAAGGCGGAATTATTACTGAAGCGGAATCCACTTCAGATGAGGAAAACAATAACCCTCCTTCGGGCGACAACTCGAACAACGACCCTTCTTCAGGTGACAACTCGAACAACAATGATTCTTCAAAGGATGAGGAAACGACTTTGCCTAAGAATGAGGTTGAGGAAACTGTTACAGTGACAGAGGCAAGCGATGATAAGACCGATGTTAGAACCGAGGACACAACCGAGGATACAACTGAGGATAGAATTGAGAATACAACCGACCTTACGATCGGGGATGTAACCGATAGTGCCAAGGACACTTCCGCAAGTGAAGAGAGCACCAAGGCGGAAGTTGAAAGCGACAAGAATCCCGATAAATCCTGGGGTTGCGGATCTTCCATAAGCTTTGGCGCACTGTTTTCGGTAGTATTACTTGGAGCATTGACCTTTATTAAGAAAAAGAAGGATATTTAATCTGATCAATTGAAAAATACGGGAAGCATTTCGGTGTTTCCCGTATTTTTTTGTTAACTGAAGTTAAACTGTGTTAATTTAGGAAAAATTCGGTTTAGACTTTGTTGACAATTCGACAAAAAACGACTATAATATACTTATACAACTAAAGTTGATTATCTTTGCATAAATTATATATGAAAGGTGAGGTAAAGCTATGGATCTTAGAATGGTAAAGACCAGAAAGCAGATCAAAGAGGCTTTTTTAACTCTCAGGACAAAGCTTATGCCTGAGAAAATAAAGGTCAAGGATATCTGCGAGGTAGCGATGATAAATAAGACTACTTTTTATAATCATTATGCCGATTCGGCGCAGCTGTCGGATGAAATAGACGATTTTGCCATAGATAAGGTGATGTCGGGCTTTTCTGAAAAAGATAAGATGTTTGACGATCCCAAGGCATATATTGTTGGGCTTTTGCGTTCGCTGGAGAAAGAAGCGTCTTATTTAAAAATAGTTTTCAGAGGAAAGCAGGACGTACTTTGCGCAAAGCTTGGAGAAAGGCTTCACCGTTATTATGACGGAAGAGTAAAGGAAGCAGAGGACGGAGTTAAGCTCTCATTTGCTATCGGCGGATTTGTTAGTGTGGTAAGGGATCATCTCTTGAAGGAGACGAGTTATGACATTAACAGTCTTGCGGAGGCGACGGTACTTATGGTAGAGCCGCTTTTGAATAGAGCAGAGGCTTAAATTATATTGACGGAGTAAAATTATGGAAATAAGACAGCTTGACGGAAACACGTTCCGACGCATTCTGCGCGGCGGTGCCGATGGGATCCGTTCAAATATCAAGACTATAAACGATCTGAACGTATTTCCTGTGCCCGACGGTGACACGGGAACCAATATGAGCAAGACTATAGAGAGCGGTATTGCGAAGATTCCGTCCAACGAGAATATTTCGCTTTGCGACGTGGCGGGAGGATTTTCTAAAGGCTCGCTTTTCGGCGCAAGAGGAAATTCAGGGGTTATTTTGTCGCAGTTTTTCGCGGGAATGTGCGGCTCTCTTGCGGACAAGGAGGTGGCAAGCACCAGAGATCTTGCCAATGCTTGTCTGGCGGGAGTTGAGCGTTCCTATACTGCGGTAGCTAATCCTGTTGAGGGAACTATACTTACGGTTTTCAGAGAGAGTGCGGAATATGCGGGTTCTCACATTGGAGATGACAGTACGGTCGAAGATTTTTTGAAGCTGAATATTGAAGAAGCCGAGAGATCTCTTGAAAGGACAAAGGAGATCCTTCCCGTTCTCACCGAGGCTGACGTTGTTGACAGCGGAGGCGCGGGATATCTTTGCATTATTAAGGGAATGTACGAGTCGCTTGTTTCTGAAGACGAGGCGGTGAACGTCAGCTATGGTGCAGAGGAGAAGGTTGAGGTCAACTACGATCTGTTTACCTCGGAAAGCTCTCTTGAATACGGTTATTGCACCGAATGTCTCGTCAGATTGCAAAAGATCAAGGGTGAGTCCGAGGATTTCAGTGAAAAAGAATTCGTAGCTGCACTTGAAGGTATGGGTTGCGAGTCTATTGTTGCTATCAGGGACGGGGATGTACTTAAGGTACACGCTCACACCCCGACACCCAGCGATATATTGATACTTTGCCAGAAATACGGTGAGTTTTTGAACGTTAAAATTGAGAATATGAGTCTTCAGCATTCCGAAAAGCTTGAAAAAGCCGAGAATGAGAAAAAGAAGCCGCACAAGCGTTACGGAGTAGTAACCGTGGCAACCGGCGACGGTATGACGGCACTTTTTGAGTCGTTGGGAGCTGACGTGGTTATCAACGGCGGTCAGACGGGAAATCCTGCGGCTGAGCAGTTTTTGTCGGCATTTGATAGCCTTAACGTCGATCACATACTTGTGTTTCCCAACAACGGCAACATTCTGCTTACCGCAAGTCAGGCGGCGGAGCTTTGGGGCGGCGAAAACGTGACGGTTATTCCCACCAAAACTCTTCCCGAGGGATACGCGGCGCTTTCGGTATTTAATTCGTCGGTTGAAAGCATTGACGAGCAGATAGAAGATATTTTAGCCGCGAAGGACGGTGTTTGCTCGGGCGAGGTGACGGTTGCTATCAGGGATACTTCGGTTGGTGGACTTGACATCAAGCGAGGCGAATATATCGGTATTCTTGGCGGTGAGATAGTTACTTCGAAGAATGACGTTATTGAGGCGACCTGCGAAATGATAGAGAAGATAGACGATATTGACTGTCGCGAGCTTATTACGCTTTTTGTGGGTGCTCGGGTAAGTGAAGAAGAGAGAGTAGAGATGACCGAGGCGATTGAGGAAAGGTTTGAGGACCTTGAGCTTCAGGTGCTTATTGGCGGTCAGGATATCTACGATTACCTTGTGGCGGTTGAATAATATAGTGAAAGGTGCTTTTTGATATGAATTATTATAAGATAGCAATAGACGTAATGGGCAGTGATAACGGTCCCGAGATACTTGTGGAGGGAGCGGTCAACGCATTAAGACAGAATGACGACCTTGCCATCGTTCTGTTTGGTGACAAGGAGGCTATTGGTAAAAAGCTTTCCGAGCTTGAATATGACAAAGAGCGTGTTGAAGTTGTTCACGCGGACGACGTTGTAACAAACTACGACAATCCTATGGAGGCGATATTCAGAAAGACCGAGTCTTCTCTTGTGAAGGCACTTGTTGCCACCGGAGAGAGAGAAGATATAGTTGGTCTTATCAACGCGGGAAGCACGGGAGCTTTGCTTGCGGGCTCGCTTCGCTACGTTCCCGCAAAGGTGCTGAAAAGACCTGCGCTTGCGGCTATACTTCCCGCAGAGACGGGTGGATTTACCTGCCTTGTAGACACGGGTGCAAATATCGACTGTAACGCGGAGCATCTGGTGGATTTTGCTCATATGGGCTCGGATTTTATGAGAGATTATTACAATATCGAAAACCCGAGGATAGGACTTCTTTCCAACGGCGCGGAGGAGACCAAGGGAAACAAGCTTGTTAAGGCTACCCACGCGCTTCTCAAGGAGGAAAAAGACCTTAATTTCGTCGGTAATATCGAAGGCAACCGCGCGCTTTCGGGTGACTGCGACGTGCTTGTTGCCGAGGGCTTTGCGGGCAATCAGGTATTCAAGAATTCAGAGGGAATTGCCAGAAGAATCATAACCGATATTGTTAAATATTCGAAGGCGACGGGAAGTGCCGAGATAATGAAGCTGGTTAAGCATCTTATGGGCATTTACGATTTCAATTCGCTTGGCGGCGGTATCGTGCTTGGCGCGGGCAAACCAATAATCAAGGCGAGAGGCTCGGCAAACGCTGATTCTATTACAAATACCTCGGCTATGCTTTTGAATATTGTTAAAAACAGAGACATATTTTACGGAAAGGACAATAGATGATTATGGAGACCAAAAGAAAAGTAATGTGTACGTCTACGGGTTGCATTGAGTACGCTCCCGAGAGATATAGAGAAAAGAATATTGACATAATTCGCGTACATATGCATTTTAACGGCAAGGAGTATCTTGAGGGCTTTGATCT
Organism: Eubacteriales bacterium; assembly: GCA_045612105.1. GTDB lineage: Bacteria > Bacillota > Clostridia > Oscillospirales > CAG-272 > SVTX01. The sequence goes on along the minus strand of JAZKYL010000147.1, from coordinate 40,275 downwards.
CGATCCCGTGGCTTTTTACGCGGAGCTTGAGACTCTTGAGAACCCCAAAGACAATCTGCCCTATACGTCGATGCCTACGAGAGAGGAGATAATGTCTCATTTTGATAAGGCATATGAAGAGGGTTATGGTGAGCTTATTGTAATCTGCATCAGCGCGGCTTTAGGCGGCACGTATAACCTCATTCGTCTTATTGCCGAGGAGTACAAGGATAAGATGAATATTCACGTCATCAATTCCAAGATCACCTGCTTTGGCGAGGGCTTGCTTGCTATTAAGGCGGCAGAGATGATAGAGGAGGGTATTCCTACCGAGACTATCCTTAAGGAGATCGCTTGGATGATGAACCGTCAGGAATTTCTCGGTGTGGCAGGCAGACTTGATTATCTTATTTACAATGGCAGACTTAAGGGCGGTAAGGCACTTATGGGTAAAATGCTCAGCATCTGTCCCGTTATCCACTTTACGCGCGACGGTGAGATCGTGCCTTTACAGAGCGTCAGAACTCAGAAAAAAGCACTTAATCAGACCTGCGAGGTGTTAAAGGAGCTTATCGGCGACCGTTCTCCCGAGGATTATCTGCTTTGGCACATTTACACAGGTCCGTCGCTTCTGGTTCAACTTAAGGAGATAGAAGAGAAGCACGGTATCAAGACCAATCACGAAGACGTTATTATGTCGCCTGTCAGCGGCTGTCATAACGGTCCCTGGGTTGCGGGATACGGTCTTGCATTCATTCGCCGTAACGATGAGTCTCTTGACGAGGTATAACAATGGCTGATATTAAGGTTATTGAAGTACAGACCAAAAAGCAGCGGAAAAAGTTTGTTGAGTTTCCTTTACGTATGTATAAGGATTGCCCTTATTTCGTTCCGCCCCTTTACGGTGACGAGATGCAGATGTTTACCGACAAAAACGCATACGCAAACACTTGCGAGTCGGTGTTTTTCCTGGCTGAGAAGGACGGAAAGACGGTAGGACGGATTCAAGGAATTTTGCAGAAGCAATCCAATGAGATTCATAACGAAAAAAGGCTTCGTTTTACAAGATTTGACGCGACAGATGACCTTGACGTGGCAAAGGCACTTTTCGACGCTCTTGAAGCGTGGGGAAGAGCCAGAGGCCTTGATACGGTCTGCGGTCCTCTTGGTTACAGTGACCTTGAGAGAGAGGGATTGCTTATCGAGGGATTCGATCAGCTTTCTACCTTTGAGGAGCAGTACAATTACGACTACTATCCCGCGCTTATCGAAGGATGCGGATACGTAAAGGAGATAGATTGGCTTGAATCTCAGCTTCGCGCTCCAAAGGAAAAGAATATTATGCTTGAGAGAGTTGCCGAGCGCGCCCTTGAGCTTAGCAAGCTTCACGTGGTTGATCCCGACTCGATGTCGAAGAAGGAATATATCTCTAAATATAAGGACGGAGTATTTGAGTGCATCGACCTATGCTACCGTCATCTTTACGGAACCGTACCATTTACCGAAGAAATGAAAGCGCAGATAATCGATCAGTTTATGCTTGTGATCAACAAGAAATATTTGATAATTATATGTGATGAGAACGACAAGGTGGTGTCCTTCGCCCTTTGTATTCCCGGATTTGGTGAGTCCTTACAGAAGAGCGGAGGAAGATTGACACCCACAACGCTTTTAAAGCTTCTGAAGCTTGTGAAAAAGCCGAGGGTGGTTGATCTTGCCTTGGTGGCGATACTTCCCGAGTATCAATCGGCGGGTGTTAATGCCGTTATGCTCCACAAAATGACCGAATATCTTGAGAGCGGCGAGATCGATTATTTTGAGACTAATCTCAACCTTGAAACCAACACTCAGGTTCTGGCGCAGTGGAAATACTTCGATCAGAAACAGCATAAACGTCGCCGTTCATACGTAAAAAACTTATAATCAGATAAGAAAGGAAAAAGGATAAAAATATGCTTGAACAGCTTAAAGAAATACTTGGAAAAGTAAATAAAAACATTGATATGGATTCGGTTACCGAGTCAACAAAGCTTATCGACGATCTTGGACTTGATTCATTGTCGATCATGCTCTTTGCTATGGAGATCGAGGCGGCATTCGGATTCAGGTTTACCGAGCCTGTAAGATTTGAGACCGTTGGCGACGTTTGCCGATTTCTTGAAGAGAGAAAGGCTTGATAATAATTAGTAAAAGGAGTCTTTCACGCGCTTTTGGGTGCATGAGAGGCTCTTTTTTATGATATTTGAATTTGAATAAAATAACATGAAAACCCTGTTGACAAAAAGGTTTTTGTGTGGTAAAATATTATAAATGTATATTTTTTGGAGGCAAAAATGATAATTAACGTAGTTTTATTTGCTATCGGACTTGTTTTGCTTATTAAAGGCGGCGACTGGTTCGTTGATGGTTCAACCGGAATCGCTAAAAGATTCCACATTCCCGAGATACTTATTGGAGCGACCGTTGTATCTATCGGAACAACTCTGCCCGAAGTTATGGTATCGGCGACTGCGGCTGCGCAGGGAACAGGATCTATGGCATACGGCAACGCCATCGGCTCTATCATCTGTAATACCGCTCTCATCGCTGCTCTTACGATTGCGATCCGACCCGCAAAGGCTGAAAGAAAAACGCTGGTATTTCCCGTTATTTTCTTCTTCTGCGCGGCGATCTTCTATTCGCTGATCGCTTATTTCTCACCAGAAGGCTTTACAAGAATTGCGGGAATCGTGCTTCTTTTGGGATTCCTTGGCTATATGGCCTTCCAGGTGATTCAGGCATTTAAAAATATGAAGCCCGAGGAGAAGACTGTTGAACACGTTGTAGATGCTCTTGACGACGAGGTTGAAGAGGAAAAGCAAAGCTCTCTTGGTGATTTCCTTGGTTTTATTATCGTTGGTGTTGGACTTATTGCGGCACAGATCTGTCACATAGTTGCTCTGGTTTCCGCCGACAAGCCTCTCGGCGTTCTTCCCGAGGGCGCAAGCTTCGGAGACCTGCTCAACACCTTCTATATAGTAGGTGTTGCGGGTGTTATCCTGCTTGTGATTGGTCTTATTAAGGCGATTACTTCCAACAAGCTTGGTTTGCTTAATTCAAATATTATTTACATGATTTTCGGTGCAATCGTTATTGCCGTCGGCGCGACACTTCTCGTTGACAACGGTACCGTTATCGCTACCGAGCTTGGTGTTCCCGAAAGCGTTATAGCTCTTACCTTTGTGGCTCTCGGAACCTCGCTTCCCGAGCTTGTAACCGCAATTACTGCGCTTGCGAAGGGTCACAGCTCGCTGTCGCTCGGTAATATTATCGGCGCGAACATTTTCAATCTCGTGCTTGTAAGCGGTGCGGCAATAACTATCTCGCCCTTTGCTGTTCCTGCCGAGAAAATGATCGCTGGAATGAACGCGTCTCTTGTAATTGACATTCCGGTTATGTTTACCGTAATGCTTCTGATGACGATTCCCGCGCTTATCAAGGGTAAGCTGAAGCGTTGGCAGGGAATTACTTTGCTTGGAATTTACGCGGCATTCTGTGTGTTCCAGTTTGTGATGTAAAATCGTATACATTAATTGAATTTATTTAAATAAATAATTTTAAACACTTGACAAATAGTCAAAAATGTGCTATAATACCCCTTGTTTGAGATAGAACGGGGTGTGGCACAGTTTGGTAGTGCGCTTGGTTCGGGACCAAGAGGTCGTGGGTTCGAATCCCGTCACTCCGACCATAACAAAAAGGAGGCTTTACGCCTCCTTTTTGTTATGGTCGGAATGGGCGGTGCCATTTGAATCCACCACCAAATTTGCTTGCAAATTTGCGTAAATGTTCTGAATCCCGTCACTCCGACCAACAGAAAAAGGAGGCGAAAGCCTCCTTTTTCTGTTGGTCGGAGTGACGGTGTCATTTAAATTCAACCTCAACACTCTCAGCATACCTGACCGTTTCCATAGCGTCTGCGGCATATTTATCCGCACCGATCATTTTGGCATATTCCTCGGTCAGTACCGCACCGCCCACAACTATCTTGCACCAAGGGGCATTTTTACGGAGAAGCTTGATCGTCTCCTCCATTGCGGGGACGGTGGTGGTCATCAGCGCGCTGAGACCGACAATGGGGGCATGGCGTGCTTCTGTCGCCGCTAAGATTGCCTCAGGAGACACGTCTTTGCCAAGATCAATGACCTTGAAGCCGTAATTCTCGAGGAGCAGAGAGACGATATTTTTGCCGATGTCGTGGATGTCGCCTTTGACTGTTGCAATAATTACAGTCAAGCGTTGACTTGTCTCATCTTTAGCTGCGGCAAGTCTTTTACTTATAGGCTCGAATGCCGATTTTGCAGACTCGGCACTCATAAGGAGACCGGGGAGATAGATCGTGTGATTTTCAAAGCCTTTGCCCACGAAATCGAGGGCGGGGATGATATGATTTCTGACTATTTCAAGAGGCTCGGTTGTGTCGAGCATTGCGGCGGTCAATTCTTTCGCCTTTTCCTTGAGTCCCTTGACGATGGCATCCTTCAGCGAGTAGATACTGTCAGGATTGGCTGATTTTGATGACGCTCCTCTTGTGGTTGCCGCACCCAACTCAACGGTTGATGCAAATGCCATATAATCCGCGAAATTTTCGTCGAGACCGTTAAGGGCGCGATAGGAATGGTAGGTTTTCATCATCTCGGCCGAGTAGGGGTTCATTATCGCCGCGGTGAGACCGTTTTCAAGGGCGTTTGCGAAGAAGATGCCGTTGAGAATATCTCTGTTTGGCAGACCGAAGGAGACGTTTGAAACACCCAGAACGGTGTTACAACCAAGCTCCTCGCGGATTTTGCGGAGCGCGCCGAGGGTTACCTTTGCGGCATTCGGTTCGGCAGAGACCGTCATAGTAAGGGTGTCGAAAACGATATCATTTTTATCTATTCCGTACTTTGCAGCGGTATCGAGTATCTTTTTTGCGATTTCGACCCTACCGTCGATCGTTTCGGGGATTCCGTCCTCGTCAAGTGTGAGAGCGACCACAACGCCGCCGTATTTTTTGACGAGAGGGAAGATCGCTGCCATTGAGTCGGATTTGCCGTTGACCGAATTGATCATTGCCTTGCCGTTATATCGGCGAAGGGCAGCCTCCATAGCTACGGGATTTGCGGTGTCGATCTGAAGGGGAAGTGCCGTGACTGCTTGCAGTTCGCAGACCACGGTTTTTATCATTTCCGCTTCGTCGATCTCGGGCAGACCTACATTCACGTCGAGAATGTGGACTCCGCAGGACTCTTGATCAAGCCCTTCTTTGAGGATAAAATCAAGATCATTATCGCGAAGCGCCTGCTTGAATCTCTTTTTGCCCGTGGGATTTATGCGTTCACCGATTAGTATTGGGGCATTATTGAAATCAACGGCATGGGTGTATGAGGAGACGAGTGTGCGCTCTTTTTTGGTCTGAGTGACAAGGCTTAAACTATTATCCTTGATAGCCTTGATATATTCCGGAGTTGTTCCGCAGCATCCGCCACAGATGCGGACTCCTTTATTTACAAGGGCTGCAACCTCTTTGCCGAACTCCTTGGGGGTGATATCGTAGACGGTTTTTCCGCCTTTGATCTCGGGAAGTCCCGCGTTAGGCTTCAAAAGAACGGGAACTGACGCATATTCCAAAAGCTCTTCAACAATAGGTGCGAGCTGACGGGGGCCTAAAGAGCAATTCGCTCCAATAGCGTCGGCACCCATACCCTCAAGCATAGCTACCATTGCCGCGGGAGACGCGCCTGTCATAAGTCTTGCATCGGAGCCGTAGGCATTGGAGACGAAAACGGGAAGAGAAGAATTCTCTTTAGCCGCGAGGAGAGCCGCTTTGGTCTCGTAGCTATCGTTCATAGTTTCGATGAAGATAAGGTCAACGCCGTATTTTACACCAAGCTTTACCGTCTCGGCAAAAAGCGCGACTGCATCCTCGAAATCAAGGTCGCCGTAAGGCTTCAAAAGCTTTCCCGAGGGACCTATATCGAGGGCGATGAATTTTTCACCTTTGTTTTTTGTTGTATCTTTTGCGATTCTTGCGTTTTCGACCGCCGCGCGTATTATCCCGTCAAGCTCGTCGGCTGAAAACTTCAAGAGATTTGCGCCGAAGGTGTTGGTGGATACTACGTTTGAGCCTGCGTCGTAGTAATCGCGGTGTATTTTCTGAATCACATCGGGGTGTGAGATATTCCATCTCTCGGGAAGCTCGCCAGCCTCAAGTCCGTTTGCCTGAAGGAGCGTTCCCATACCACCGTCGAGGATGAGTACGTTATTTTCTAAATAATCAAGTATGTTCATAATAAACCTAATATTTTATTTGCCGATAATTGCCGAAAGATTATTTTGTATCTTTTCAGCAACGTCGGGCTTGTTCATTGAATAAACGTGTACGTTGGTGATGCCGTTGGCATAGAGATCGATTATCTGATCGGTGGCATAGGCGATGCCTGCTTGCTTCATAGCCTCGGGATTATCACCAAATTTATCCACGAGAGATTTAAATCTCTGGGGCATAAATGAGCCTGAGAGTTTTATAGATCTTGCCACCTGGTTGGCGTTTGTAATAGGCATAATTCCGGGGATGATCGGCACTGTGATACCTGCTTCACGGATCTTATAAAGGAAATTGTAGAGCAGATTATTATCGAAAAACATTTGTGTTGTGAGAAAATCACAGCCTGCGTCAACCTTTTCTTTGAGATATTTTATATCGGTCTTTTGATCTACGCTTTCGGGGTGTATCTCGGGGTAGCAAGCACCGCCGATGCAAAAATCAGCACCCGATTCCTTAAGCTCGCGGATAAGGTCGATGGCATGATGATACGTCCAAAGCGTTCTGTCCTCGTCAAGCTTGTCTGCGGGGATATCTCCGCGAAGTGCCATAATATTCTGTATTCCCGCGTCCTTTATGCGGTCGATCATATTGTGGACTGTTTCTTTAGTTGAGGAAACGCAGGTCAGGTGCGCTAATGTTGGAACACCGTACTCTGCTTTGATATTCTTTGCGATATCAAGGGTATATTGACTTGTTCCGCCGCCCGCGCCGTAGGTGACGCTCATAAATGAGGGCTTTAGTTTGGCGATCTCCTCGGTAGCAAGCTTGACGCTATCAAATGCAGTTGTAGTCTTGGGAGGGAACACCTCGAAGGATAGATGCGGTGTGCCTTTTTCGAGAATTTCTGTAAGTTTCATAATAATCTCCATTTCGCCGCGCACGGCGGTACAAAAAGTAATCGATGAATTTTGCCATATGGCAAAATTCGCGCGTGAAAAAGATCATTTCACTATAAGTCAAGAAGTAACTTTCACGCTAAAACCTTCTTGAAAATAAATATTAATTTTATTCTATCATATTTTCATCGGATTTGCAATAATTTAGCGAAAAAAACAGCCGATGAGCGTCATGTTTTTCAAACAGGCTTGACTTTTGAGTGCCATTCGGCTATAATAGGAGTGTTGTTTTAGAGAAAGGACGTTTTTTTGATGAAAATACAGCTTTCGGATCACTTTACCTACGGTAAGCTGATCAGGTTTACTATCCCTTCTATCGCGATGATGATTTTTACCTCGATATACGGCGTGGTGGACGGTTTTTTTGTTTCTAATTTTGTCGGCAAGGCTGAGTTTGCTGCGGTAAATTTTATATTTCCGTTTTTGATGATCCTCGGTGCCTTCGGATTTATGTTTGGTACGGGCGGAAGCGCGCTTGTGGCGAAAACCCTTGGTGAAGGGGACCGCGAGAGGGCAAATCGAATTTTTTCACTGTTGGTTTACGTTTCTATCGGTGTAGGTGTTGTTATCAGCGTTTTGGGGATTATATTTATCCGACCAGTGGCGGCACTTCTCGGTGCCGAAGGTGAAATGCTTGAGAGTTGCGTGATATACGGTAGAATAATTCTTGCGACACTGGTTCCGTTTATGCTGCAGATGGAGTTCCAAAGCTTCTTTATTACCGCTGAAAAGCCAAAGCTTGGATTGGCGGTAACGGTTGCGTCGGGTGTTACAAATATGGTACTTGACGCGCTCCTTGTGGCGGTATTTCCTATGGGGCTTGTGGGCGCGGCACTGGCGACAGCGCTCAGTCAAGCTGTTGGCGGATTCGTTTCGCTTATATATTTTATGCGTCCGAATACCAGCCTTTTAAGGCTGACAAAAACAAATTTTGACGGCAGAGCATTATTCAGGGCTTGTACAAACGGCTCATCTGAGCTTATGAGTAATATTTCGATGTCGCTGGTCAGTATGCTTTACAATTTCCAGCTTATGAAATATGCGGGCGAGGATGGAGTTGCTGCTTACGGAGTCCTTATGTACGTCAGTATGATCTTTATGGCGATCTTTATTGGATACTCCATAGGTACTGCGCCGCTGATAGGCTATAATTACGGTGCGGCTAATCATGCCGAAATGAAAAATCTGCTGAAGAAAAGCTTTATTGTTATCGGCATTACCTCGGTTTGTATGCTGGGCGCGTCGATATTGCTTGCATCTCCTATGTCGAAAATCTTCGTGGGTTATGATCCCGAGCTTTTTACTCTTACGGAGAGAGGTTTCTATATATATTCATTTTCATTTTTGTTCTGTGGGATTACGATCTTCGGCTCGTCCTTCTTCACTGCGCTCAATAACGGCTTGATTTCGGCGATCATCTCGTTTTTACGAACTCTTGTTTTTCAGGTCGCGGCGGTCATTATTTTGCCTTTGATATTCGATATGGACGGAATATGGATCTCAATAGTTGTGGCTGAGTTGATGGCTTTCGCTGTTACGTTATGCTTTATCTTGGCTCAGAAGAAAAAATATCATTATTGATCTATTATATAAATAACACCTCATCTTGCTTTTGGCTTGATGAGGTGTTATGCTTTTTATTCGGTAGGAAGAGAATACTTTTCCATGTATTTGCTGTAATTCTCCTGGAATTCCTTACCTCCCGCCTTAACCTCGTGGAGGTAATTGTGGAGGTTAAGATCATCGTGACGGGAGATTTCAATAAGACAGCCCGCGATGTTGGAGCAGTGGTCGGAAACTCTCTCGAGATTGTTTAGGATATCCGAGAGAACGAAGCCGTGCTCGATGGTACACTGGCTCTTCTGAACTCTGATAACGTGTTGAAGCTTGATCTGATCCTTGAGGTAGTCAACTACCTGCTCAAGAGGCTCGACCAAGGTTGCCTTGTCGACGTTGGCTTCGGTAAACGCTTGCTGAGTAATCGCTGTGATCTCGCCCAGAGCGTCGTACATGACCTGAAGCTCGCGCTGAGCGTATTCGGAGAAGGAAAGTTCCTTGTCCTTCATTTCCTCGGCAGATTCCAGAAGGTTGACCGAGTGGTCGGAAATTCGCTCAAAGTCACCGATCATATGGAGAAGTTTTGTTACTTCAAGGCTATCTGCCTCGGTCATACTGCGAGCAGATAGCTTAACAAGATAGGAACCTAGAGCGTCCTCATAGGTATCGACCTTGTCTTCGGCATCACGGATCTCCTGAGCCACTTTAGGATCGTAATTCTTGATAAGTTGGATAGCTTTGTTGAATGGAACTATTGAAAGCTCTGCCATTTTTGCGGCAACTGTACGGCAACGCTCGATTGCGACCTCGGGGGTATCAAGGAGACGCTCATCAAGCATAGAGGTGTACTCGTCGCCCTTCTTGTCGTCGCCCTTGACGATAGCGCAAGCAAGCTTTTCAAGCAGCTTGGTAAAGGGCCACATAAGCGCGATAGCGAGTATCTTGAATATGGTGTGAACCGCGGCGATCCCCCACATGTTGATAGTGGTGCCGTTTGCCAACGCAAAGATGTCGTAAACACCGGTAAGATTGAGGATCCAACCGACGAGATAATACATACCCAACCAGAAGGTAACGCCGATCACGTTGAAGAAGAGGTGAGCCACGGCGGTTCTCTTACCGTTCTTGTTAGCACCCATAGCGGAGAGCATAGCGGTTACGCAGGTACCGATATTCTGACCGAGAATGATCGGGATAGCCGTTCCAAAGGAGATAGCTCCCGTTACCGACAATGCCTGCAAAATACCGATGGATGCCGAGGAGGACTGAACGATAGCCGTCAGTATAGTTCCCGCAAGTACACCGAAGAGGGGATTGTTGAAGAGAGTGAGAATGCTTGCAAACTCGGGATCGTTCTTAAGTCCGCTTACTGCGCCGGACATAAGATCCATACCAACCATAAGTACGGCAAAGCCCATAAGTATCGCGCCCATATCCTTCATCTTGTCCTTCTTAGAGAACATGATGAGGGCAATACCGATAAGTGCGAGGATAGGCATCCATGCGTCAGGCTTTAAGTATGCCAACCAAGCGGTTGCATCTGCACCGCCCTCGATACCGTTAAGTGCTGTCAGCCAAGCGGTGACGGCAGTACCTAAGTTTGCACCGAGAATAACGCTTATCGCCTGAGAGAGAAGCATGGTTCCGGAGTTTACGAAACCGACTACCATTACGGTGGTAGCAGACGACGACTGAATAATAGCCGTTACGCCGAGACCCAGTAAAAAGCCCTTGAGCTTGCTTGAGGTCAGGTTACCGAGAATAGTCTTGAGTTTACGTCCCGCACTTTTCTTCAGCGCGGTTCCCATTACGTCCATACCGTAAAGGAAGAGAGCCAGGCCGCATACAAGCGACAAAATGTCAAAAATGTCCATAAACTGATCCTTTCTGTTTCTGATGGATTAAAAAATATTTGCTGATAGGTATTGATTAATTGTCCTCTTTCTGAGATCCCGTGGGGTTAACTATACTATATCCGACGTTAACCAGATGGTCGGCGACTCTTTCAAGTCCTACGACAACAGAGGAATAATAGGGGCTGACGTCTACGTTACAGTTGCCCTCAGCAAGACGGGCAAAGTGACTTGCGATGAGCTCCTTCTTTTTTACGTCTACGCTCTCTTCAAGCTCGGTAAGGCTACCCAATCTGTCTTTGTTGAGATTCTCAAAAGCATCCTTTGAGATTTCAAACATCTGCATAACGCTATCTCGCATAGCCGCGATCTCACCTTGTGCCTTTTCGGAGAAGGATATATCCTTACCGATCATTTCAATTCCGATCTCGTGGAAGTTTTCTGCGTGGTCGCCTATACGCTCAAGGTCGTTAAGCACGTGGAAATATGCACCGATAGTTTTTTCGTCGTTCTGATCCACACCGCTTGAAAGCTTGATAAGAAACTTGGTCAGCGCGCTGTTTGTAAAGTCGATGATTTCCTCGTTTCGTTTGATCCTTTCGTCATGCTCAGAGGAGCCTGTGTCCATAGCTACGAAGGAGAGAGACGCGTTTTCTTCAACGAGAGACAGCATATAATCCATTTCCTTCTTGACCTGCATAAGAGCGATAGGAGGAGTGGAGAGAAGTCTTTCGTCGACATATTTGAGGGTAAGGATCTCCTCCTTAGCCTTCTTATCCTTGATAACAACGCAGGAGTATTTGACGAGCGCCTTTACGAATGGAAGAAGGATAACGGTGGTGGTCACATTGAATATTACGTGGAAAACTGAAACTCTCATTTGGAGTGACATCGGATCGTCTCCGGGGAACATCGAAACGAGCAGATTTACCGCAGGCTCCTTGAATATCCAGATAACTGTGGTGAAGAGAACAGTTCCGATAACGTTGAATGTAAAATGTATCAGCGCAACTCTCTTGGAATTGACGTTAGCACCGACAGATGCGAGAAGTGCGGTGACGCAGGTTCCGATATTTGCGCCAAGGACAATAAAGAGTGCGAGTTCGAGGGGAAGCACTCCGGTTCCAACCATTGTAATAACTACACCGGTTGCGGCGGAGGAGCTTTGAATAAGTCCCGTGAAAATAATTCCAACGAGAATGAGAAGCAGGGGGAATTCGATCTTTTCAAAGATGCTTGTGAACATACCTTGAACGAGGTCGTTTCCAAAAGCCTGGTCGCTGCTCATAAGCTCAAGACCTACGAAGATAAGTCCGAGACCGCAGAAGAGGCTTCCGATAAGCTTCACCTTGGAATTTTTGGAAAATCCCATCATAACTCCCGCAAATGCGAGAAGATACATGACCATATTGAAATAGTCGTTTTTAAGGGCAACCAGCACGCCGGTGATGGTGGTACCGATATTTGCGCCCATGATGATCGGCGTTGCCTGCATCAGAGTCATAACTCCCGCGTTTACGAGACCGATGACCATAACCGATGTTGCCGAGGAGCTTTGAATGATTGCTGTTACACCCGCGCCGATACCAACACCCGCAAATCGGTTGTTGCTGATCTTGCCGAGCAGCTTTTTCATTCCGTTTCCCGCACTCTTTTCAAGCGCGTCACCTAAAAAGTTCATGCCGACAATAAATATGCCTACACCTGCCAGAAGCCAGATAAGGCTCTGGATTAATTGCATAATTTGTTCGCTTGTCATTTTTTCTCCTTATATAGATATAAATTTTTGTCAAATTATAAAAGCTGTTGCTTGTTGATTATTAGCTTAAACTTAAGCCCAAGCTTATCCGCAGCTTTACGGCAGAGGATCATTCTGCCAAGAAATATTTCAAAATAGTCCATTACAGAGCTGAAGGAGGTATCGATAGTCAGATCAAGGGTGATAACAGTTTTATCCTCGTTTATTGTCAGATCCGCGTTAGTGACCGAGTAGTTGACGTGGTCGTGAATGTCGCCGACCTCAATTTTGCTGCCTCTGACTCTTGAACGGCGGACATCGCTTTTGTCGGCAAGGATCAATGCAGCCGCGACAGCGTTTACGGGAACACCCGTGCCCTCGTCGTGGTTTCCGATTGCCGTGACTATAGTCGCGATCTCTAAGGGATCCATACCCATTTTATCGAGGATACGGAAGGCAATTATTGCTCCGCTTTGAGAGTGATCGACTCGGTTTACGAGATTTCCTATATCGTGAAGAAATCCTGCTATCTTGGCAAGCTCAACGGTTCTTTCACCGTGTCCCAGTGCCGACAGAATATATCCCGCGGTCTCGGCGACCTTTGTAACGTGGGCGAAGCTATGCTCGGTATATCCAAGAGCGGCAAGGGAAGCGTCTGCCTCCTTGACGTAGACTCTGATAGCATCATCTTTTTTTATCTGTTCGTAGGTAATCATATATCTCCTTAGATTTTGGTCTCAAATTTCACCAATATATACTATAACACATTATTTGTCAAAAATCAAGAGTGAAAAGTGATTTTTTTGACGGTTTTTGGTGTGAATTTTGCTTTTTTATCATACAAAGTAATCAAATTTTTAGCTTTGACAAAAAAAGTTAATAATTTGTTTTTTATTTTGTCCCGAAATTAAAAAAAGATACCGAAAACGCATTTGACGTTCTCGGTATCAAAAATATTACTTATTTTTCATCATCACAGTTGCATTCGCCACGGCAACCTGAACAGCCGCCTTGACATCCGCCGCTTTTTCCGCAGGAGCCTCCGTCGGGACAGCCGATACATTTCTTGCCGCTTTTCTTAGCCTTGATAATGTATGCGACGGCACCGCCGACGATAAGCGCGATGATCGCAATTATTATAAAATCAACGGGTCCCATATTTTTATCTCCAATTTATACGTTTACAGTTTCTTTTTTCTGTGCTTTGTTTGTGGATTCGGTCTTGACCTGCCTATTCTTCACGATGATGAGTACGGTGAAGAGCGCGGTAAGAGACGCAACTATAGCCCAACCTACGATAGGCATCCAAATCTCGCCGAAGCTTCCACCGGTGAAGAGAGTGCCTAAGAAGAATGTAAGGAAGCCAACGGTAAATCCAACCGCAAACTGAATTCCAATGCCTGCGAAAAGCCACTTTTTGCTCTTGATCTCGGAATTCATAGCACCCATTGCCGCAAAGCAGGGGGGAGTGAAAAGATTGAACATAAGGAATGCGAGAGCCGCAACGGGAACGATACCAATGGCGGAGGCAATAGTCGTTCCGCCCTCGATGATCTCAAGATCCTCGCCGATAAGATGCTCGAAAGCTAAGCAGGTTGCAAGAGTACCTACAACGCACTCCTTTGCGATGAATCCGGTAACTGCGGATGCCGCAAGCTGCCACATAACTACTCCAACTACGGGAGCTATAAGATAAGCCACGGGGGTCGCGATAGTCGCGAGAATGGATTCGTCTGCGTTTTCAACCATTTGGAAGCTCCAGTTGAAGTTCTGCATCATATAAATAATGAAGTTACAAACGAGAATGACAGTGCCCGCCTTGACTATGTAAGACCAGCCTCTCTGACACATAGACTTAAATGCGCGCCAGACCGAGGGGGCCTTGTATTCGGGCATCTCGATGATAAAGAAGTTCTTCTTGCTCTTGATACCGTTGAGCTTATTGACAAGGAGCGCGCAAAGAAGAATGATAACGATACCTACGAAGTACATCAGAGTACCGATCCACCCCTGACCGGGGAAGAAGGAGCCGACAAAGAGGGAAATAACGGGAAGCTTTGCGCCGCAGGGCATAAAGGGTGCAAGCATAGCGGTTGCTCTGCGCTCTCTCTCGTTTCTGATGGTGCGGCAAGCCATAACACCCGGAACGGCGCATCCCGTACCGACAACGAAGGGAATTACCGATTTACCGGAAAGACCGACCTTTTTGAAGATTGGGTCAAGCACGATGGTAGCGCGCGCCATATATCCGCAATCCTCAAGGAGCGCGATGAGGAAGTACATTATCATGACGAGAGGCAGGAAACCGACGACTGCGGCAACACCCTCGATAAGTCCTTCAAGCACGATCGCCTGGAGCAGCACGTGAGCACCTTCCATCCAGCCCTCGACAATACCCTTGAACCAGCCGATACAATCTACGAGCCCCCATACGTGGTAGTCACCGAAATCGATACCGTTGGCAAGCCATTCGCCAACCCAAGCTTGTGAGATCTGGAATACCAGGAACATAACCACAGCAAAGATCGGAATACCCAACCACTTGTTGGTGAGTATATTGTCAATTTTGTCCTGAGCGTTCTTGTTTTTTGTGAGAATCTTTCTGTTCTCGACCTCTTTAACAATATTGTTTACAAATTCGAATCTCTTTTTATCGGCCTTGACAACAGCCGCTTTTTCGCTGAGGTCAACGTCGCCCTGCGCGTAGGGAGCGGTCTGACCCTTTCCGATGATAGAAACAGCCTCCGAGATCAGCTCCTTGAGGCCGTGACCCGAGGTTGAGGTGGTATCCACAACGGGGCAGCCGAGCTTTTCGGAGAGCGCGCCCGAATCGATGGTTGTTTCCTTTTTCTTATTAACGTCGGCTTTATTGAGAGCTATGACCATGGGAATACCGAGCTCGAGGAGTTGTGTCGTGAAGAACAGACTTCGGCTGAGGTTGGTAGCGTCGACGATATTGATGATAACGTCGGGGGCTTCGTTTTTGACGTAGGAGCTTGTGATGCTCTCCTCCCCTGTGAAGGGAGACATGGAGTATGCTCCGGGAAGGTCTACCGCAATCAGGTCTGCCGTGCCGACTGTATAGCTTCTTTTGATGGGGTGCTCTTTCTTATCAACGGTAACGCCCGCCCAGTTTCCGACCTTTTCGTTTTTGCCGGTAAGAGCGTTAAACATTGTAGTTTTACCGCTATTGGGGTTGCCCGCAAGTGCGATTCTCATTAATTCTCCTCCTGAGACCTATGAAAAAATTATTTTGAAAAATATTTACCGTTATACTAAAGCCCGATTGGTTAGCGTTGGCTAACCACGAGGCAAAAAAATAATCTTGAGGATGATTTTTTCTTTTGAAGAAGGGTCAGACGATGATTGCCGCGGCAAGCTCATTGTCAATATGATACCTTCCGTCCTTTATGGAGACCACGCAACCGCCCTTGAGGTGAGAAATAACGGTGATAGGCTCGCCGCAGTAGCAGCCCAAGGAGAAGAGAAACGCATCCAGCTCTTCATCGTCGGTATGTATTTCTTTGATGACGTATTCTTTTCCTTCCTCAGCATTGCGTAAATTCATAAAGGAACCTCCCAAAATGTATATGTGAAATAATATTCAAACGCAAGTTAGCCTTTGCTAACCACATAATATTATAGCACAATTATCTGTTTTGTCAACATTAATTGGCATTTTTTTTGATTTTTGTAAAAATCCACAAGTGAAGCTTTTGCAATCACTTGTGGATTTAGTTATTTTGTTAAATTAATCAATGACTTCGGAAATCATCATTCCATAAAGCTTGCCAAGAAGAAGCATAGAGCCAGAGTCGTAGTGAGCGAGGTCATTGTTTTCGTATAGCGTTGTAAGTCCGTATGCGTTTGTGTCGATATAGTAGTTCATTTCGGACTCCTTGGAATATCTGAGCTTACAATCGTTGACAATGAACCAGGATGACCAAAGTCCGGAGTTGCTGATTGCCGCATCTATGAAAGCTATGCCTTGTTCGGGAGCATAGAAATCATATTCGTAGCGAATATCTTCAACGAGAGCCTTCTGAAGCTCATAATACTCGTGGGCACGGTAGAACGTAGATGCATCGCCTTCTCCCTGCATCCAGAGGAAAGCCACTATTTGGGGGTCGAGTCCTTCATCTTCAAGAAGCGAAAGACCCATATCGACTTTATCTTTAAATTCTACAAGACACTGATTTCTCTCAGAATCGGTAGGGTTCCAGGCACTGTAAAGTCCCGAGCCACCTATGGCATATTTTATGATATAGAAGGTTTCGTGGGGATAGGTCTCGCTGAGATATGCTGCAAGGCCGAGCTCGGGACCAAAATTAGAGGGTTGGTATCCCTGACCGAGCTTTGTAGCAACAAACTCTTCGGTAATGGTTGTGGTATGGAATCCGCCAGAGGTAGAGCCGTTGGTGTAGAGTATCTTGACGTTAGAGAACCCTTCGACGTATTTTTGATACTGTTCAGCAGTCACATGGTTCTTAAGGTAATTATTTACGGATGCACCGGTAGCGTTTGACTGACCGCCTAAAAGGATGACTTTTGCGACATTGTCGTCTTCGGTTTTTGTTTCATCGTCGGTGTTATCGGTGATCTCTTCCTCAGCGGGCGCTCCGTGAACAATAACAATGCCGCCTGCCATTGCAAAGCTCTTGATGTGTTTGCCGTTTGCGTAGCTCTTCAGATCGTATTGCTCATATTCATCGGGGGTAGACTTAGGTACCCAACAGGTATCTCTTATGATCTTGCAATGGTAAAGGTCTTCGATGGGTATGCTGGGACTTGTTTCAGTTTCAGTTTCAGTTTCAGTTTCAGTTTCTGTTTCTGTTTCTGTTTCTGTTGCCGTCTCTGTTTCACTAAGAGTATCACTTTCGGTGTCAGTAGCAGATACTGTATCGGTATTAACGTCTTCAATCTCTTCGTTATCGGACGGCTCATCGGCACTGGGAGAGGGGGTAGCTGAAGCATTATGAGATACTACAACATCAACGTATCTGACAACCACAAGATAATTACCGGCTCCAATCTGTCCGTCTTCGAATTCGATTGCATAGGTGCGGAGAGTAGAGGTTATGTATTCATTATAAATGGGCTCAGTTTCAACGGAGGTTTTATATTTTCCGTCGAAGACGTATATGCTTACGCCGATACGGCAATCGGTATAAGAGCCATTGTCGGTTATATTGAGATAAAGGGTTTTTAGGTATCCGCTGGGAACAGTGAAGGACATAGCTATATCGCCGCTGTTTTTTAGGTCGTGATAGGTTCTTGAGCTGTTTCGTGAATAGTCAATGAAGCTTACTATGTCCTCTACCATTTCGGTCTCCACGGATTCACTTTCGGTAATAATATCGGCTTCGGTGGTGATTTCGGACTCGGTAAGTATTTCTGTTTCCGTGTGTGTTTCCGTTTCCGTAACACACTCCGTCACGGTGATAGTATCGCTTAGGGTTTCGGTATGGATTTCTGTTTCTGCAACACTTTCAACAAGAGTTGTATGCGCGTCGGTTTCTGTGAGCGTGGTTTCTATTTCAGTATTATCGTTTCCTTGCGTGGTTGCTATATTAGTTGTGTCTGTCTCTTCCCGAGTAGTTTCGTCAATTTCAACTGTAGTTCCCTCGGTAGTTTCTCCGGAGCTTTCACTGGCTTTTGACGTTGTCTCCGTAGTTTCTGAGATTTTTTCCGTCGTTTCTGTCGAGGTCTGTAACGTTGTTTGGGTTGTTTCCTCAGGCTTTTTCGAACAAGCGGCGAATACTGAGAAGAGCAGAGACAGACACAGGATAATGGAAATTTGTTTGACCGTTTTTTTCATAATGATCTCCCCAATTAATAGTAATTAAAAATATGATAACACATAAACCGTGAAAAATCAAGAGAAATCTTTTAAATTTAGTTTTTAATGTTGATTTTTGTGCCTGAATGTGCTATACTTTATGATAAACAGTGATTCCTAAGGACGGAAGATTTTATGAAGATATATGATTCACTTTCGGCTCTTATTGGCAGAACGCCGTTACTTGAGCTGAGAAATTTTGAACATAAATACGAGCTTTCAGCAAAGCTTCTTGCTAAAATTGAGTTGTTCAATCCCGCAGGCTCGATCAAGGACAGAGTTGCTCTCGAGATGATCGAGGAGTACGAGAGAGAGGGAAGATTAACGGCGGAAAGCA
Organism: Eubacteriales bacterium; assembly: GCA_045612105.1. Taxonomy (GTDB): domain Bacteria; phylum Bacillota; class Clostridia; order Oscillospirales; family CAG-272; genus SVTX01. Next base: position 21,730 of record JAZKYL010000147.1, on the reverse strand, counting down.
CGATAATCGAGCCTACGTCGGGAAATACAGGCATTGGACTTGCGGCGATATGTGCGTCAAAGGGATATAAAGCTATTATCGTTATGCCCGACACTATGTCAAAAGAGAGGCGAATGCTTATGACGGCTTACGGTGCCGAGTTGGTGCTGACCGATGGCTCGCTCGGTATGAAGGGCGCGATCGAGAAGGCGGAGGAGCTTGTGAGATCGATCCCTAATGCGATAATTGCGGGTCAGTTTGACAATCCCGCAAATCCTATCGCTCATTATAAGACCACGGGTCCCGAAATATGGAATGACACCGACGGAGAGGTGGATATTTTTATTTCTTGCGCGGGAACCGGCGGAACGGTCAGCGGAACGGGTAGATTTTTGAAGGAAAAGAATCCGAAGATCAAGGTCGTCGCCGTTGAGCCTGCGTCATCGCCATATCTTACCGAAGGCAGAGTCGGAGCGCACAAGATACAAGGCATCGGGGCGGGATTCTTGCCTGAAAATCTTGATCTTTCGGTTGTTGATGAGATAATTACGGTCACCGACGACGAGGCATATGAATACACAAGAGAAATTGCCAAGACCGAAGGAATACTGGTTGGAATATCTTCGGGAGCTGCAATTTGCGCGGCGAAAAAGATTGCGGAGAGAGCCGAGAATCAAGGAAAAAACATAGTTGTAATTTTACCCGATACGGGAGAGAGATATCTTTCTGCGGGAGTTTTTGAATAAAGGATAAAGAAAATGAGAAACGCACAGTTGGCGGATCTTTTGCGTCCGCAGACAATAGACGACATAGCAGGTCAGAAGCATCTTTTCGGTGAACGCGGAGTTATTCGGCGCATGATGGAGGGCGGTCGTATCACCAATATGATCTTCTTCGGCCCTCCCGGTACGGGAAAAACTACGGCGGCTTCGATCATTGCGAAGCAATCGGGGATGGATTTTCATAAGCTGAATGCCACAAGTGCATCGCTTTCCGAGGTTAAGGAGGTTTTAAACGGCTCTGCAAGTCTTTTCGGTTCAAACGGAACTCTTTTGTATATTGATGAGATACAGTATTTTAACCGAAAGCAGCAGCAGGCTCTTCTTGAATATATTGAGGACGGAAGAGTGACTCTTATTGCGTCCACCACAGAAAATCCTCATTTTTATATTTATAACGCTATCATATCCCGTTCGTCACTTTTTGAATTCAAGACGGTTGAGCCGAGCGAGTGCGCAAAGATGCTTTACAAGGCACTTGATTATCTCAATAAGGAGAACGGTACCGAAAAGACTGTAACGCAAGCGACTTCAGAGTATATTGCAAAGGCGGCGGGGGGCGATGTTCGCCGATCCATCGGACTTTTTGAGAATGCATATTTTGCCGCAGATAATGAGATTACACCAGCGGACGCAGATCAGTTCAACTACGGTGTGGGCAATTACAACGACGACGTGCATTACGATATGTTGGGTTGTCTGCAAAAGTCGATTCGCGGCTCCGATCCCGATGCGGCGGCATTTTACGTTGCGAAAATGGTGGAGCAGGGGGATATTATCTCGCTTTGCCGTCGTTTGCAGGTGATTGCGAGCGAGGATATAGGTTTGGCATATCCAATGGCGGCAGTGATAGTCAAGGCTTGTTGCGATTCCGCAAGGGAGCTTGGTCTTCCCGAGGCGAGAATACCGCTCGGTAACGCGGCAATAATGCTTGCGACTGCGCCAAAATCCAACACCCAGCATTTGGCGGTTGACGCTGCCCTTGAGGACGTCAGAGCAGGAAAGGGAATCACTCCTCCTGTGCACCTTCAAAGTCCGCTTTTCAAGGGTTATAAATATCCCCACGATTATCCGAACAGATACGTTGAGCAGCAGTATCTTCCCGATGATCTGAAAAATAAGAAATACTATTTCTACGGCGATAATAAGACCGAGAAGGCAGCCGAGGAGTATTGGAAGCGAATCAAGGGAAAATAATTTTTAGATTGTTTCAAATTTTGATTTATCGGGGACGCGGGGGAGACGCGTTCCACCTTTTTCGAGAAAAAGGTGGAGCCAAAAAGCTTCCCTGAAAAATGGTTAAACGTGTAGCCATTTCATCTTGTGAAACCGTTAGAATTTTGATCAAAGCTCCACTGCTATCGTGTTGCAAGTTTAGTTGGAAACTCTTTAATCAAAAGAGTTTCCTATACACCCGAAACACGATAGAAGATAAACTTCGGTTCAAATCAATATGGTTTCAAATGACATCATTGGTGAAATTTTTCCCTTTTTTTGGGGGAAGTTTTTGCCGAGCTTTTTTCAAAAAGCTCGCCGCCGGAGGCGCGCGTCCCCCCGCGTCCCCGTTAAATCGCAATTTATCTAACAATGAAGAAAACCGCCAGGGGGCGGTTTTCAACCAAAATTCTTCACTTTTAACTCTTCGTTCTTCACTTTTATCGCGCCGATAGGCTTGATAATCACCCTTTATGCTTCTTAATATCAAGCAGCCTCAGAATGATCGCCAGCATCATTTCCCTCTTCTGCTTGTCAAGCCCTCCGTATCCCTTGATGATCGACACTATCCGTCTGAGCCCACCGTCGGCAAACTCCGAAAGAGTCCTCGCCCCCGTTGCCTCAACCAGCGAGAAAAAGGTCTCCACAAACTCCCGCTTTTCGTCAGCCGTCATCTTAGCCATTCCCACGCGGAATTTCTGCTCGTTTTGCTTGCCCCACTTGGAAAGCTCGGGCAGCTTAACGTACTCGGGACCCTCAAGCTCCCAATAATAAGGATCGTGCTGAAAAACACCCACACCGCGGCACTTGACCACCTTGTATTTCTCGCCCTTTTCAAACATAATGCCAATATAGGACGATTGCGGTATCAAAACCGTCAGCTTTCTCTGTCTTTTTTTGAAATTGTGGGATCCAACCGTCTCAGCCGTAAGCCCGGGACCGTCGTTGCAGTAAGCTCGAACTATCCTCGAAGCAATTAACTCCGAGCATTTCACAGCCGAATAGACCGCCAAATTTCCACCCTTCGAATGCCCCGTCAGATATATCCTCTCGTCGGGATACTTCGCCGCCATCCTCTCAAGATACTCAACCGCCATCCTCTGGGCGGGTATCTCGTCAAGAAAAGAAAGACAAAAATCCTCTCTCCAACCCACAATAGAGTCGTCCGTACCCCTGAAAGCAAGCACCATCTGCTTTCCCGACAGATGAAAGGTCACCGCTGAAAACTGATAACCGTCCTCGTCACTGGTCTCCTCAACAAAATCGGTCACCCTCACGCCGCCAAACCGCCTCGACGTTGCCGCGTCGCAAAACATCTTGTTTATCTGCTTTGAAGGCATAATAAGCCCAAGATTTACACTGTCATACTTCCCGTCACTGCAATAATCGACAGCCGACTCACGAAGAAGCAGCTCATCAGCTCCGCAAAGCTCGCCGAAATCAATATAAGTCAGCATAGCGAAGATAATACTGTCGACCTCGTTTACCCTGACATCGGAAAAGGACAGGTCACCTCTCCATTTCAAATAATCAAAAACAGTAGCCATGACCCGTCCTCCTCTCTTTTATTCAATTAATTATATCAGTACATTATTAAGCAGATTTTAAGAAAATTATTCCTGAACCGTGTCAAAATTCTTAATAATTCTTATCTTGTTACCGTCACCCTCCGAATACTCGACCGAAAGCTTGTCACCAACCGATACGAATATCAAAGACTCATCGTCGCGAAGAAGGCCCTTGTAATAGTAGCCGTCGTCACCAACGATATAGAATACCGTGTTTCCGTCAACCGTATAAGTTTTGATCTCGGCAACCGTGATCTCCGCATTCTTCGTCTCAACCTCGGGTGCTTTTTCCTCTTCAGTAATGCCATTCTCAACCATAAGCGCCTTGTAAGCCTTCATAGCCTCCGCCTGATTGGGAGCTGTAGCCACAACACTGGGATGCTCAACGTTAACGAGAGCGTAAAGCTTAACGTAGCCTGCCGCATCCTTCAATACCATAATGTAAGATGCCTGACCCGAAACGTTAACAAGAGACGGGAAGGAAGCCACGTATCCCTTTTCCTGAACCTCACCCTCAGCCGCGTTCATAGCACCGTGCTCCTCAGCACCGATTACAGGATAATATTTGTATTCTCCCGTTCTGGCATTTGAAATGATAAATCCAATGTTGGACTCGTCCGCCGTCACCGAGGTAACACCCGTGTAATACCAAACGTCGTCACCGATAACGATGTAACCGTAATCGTCGGTGGTCTGCTTGCAGTCCTTGTTTCCGATAATACTGTTGATAAAGCCACCAGACAGAGTGCCGTACCAGTTGTACTTTTCCTCTGCAAGATCACCCGAATAGACAGCATCAACCCAAGCGGGAACATCCTCAACCGCGTAAAGCTGGCTCTCGCCGGTGCAAGGATCGAAAATTATCGCCTCGGAAACGTCCATTGCGCCAAAAGGAAATACCTTGGGCTTAAGACAGGTGATGATGTAGTAAGGATTTCCCTCGTCATCAACCTCAAAGCTGATAAAATCGTCAAATATCTTTGTAGGATAGTCAAAACGAAGCTTTCTCATAAGATCGTCGCCAAAATACGCGCTGTCAACGTACTTTAAGGGCTTTTTCAGCTCAACGTACTCCGCGCTGTTATTTACAGGATCGACCATAACGTATCCGGGTACACCCTCCTCCATATTGGCAAACCACTTGAAAAAGTCTGCGTGCTCAAGGTTTGCAACCTTCTTGGGCGTGTATTTGTAGTTGATCTGAGTGTAGTTGTCGGATACCACGTATTGGGAAACCATATGCGAAAGACTTCCAAGAGTCTTGTTGCCAAGATATCTCGCCGAGTCACCGTCCATGAGAGCTATGTTGGTGACCTCATTCGTCTCCTTCATATCGGTGGCAAAATCCGCCTCGGTCACCTCGATGACCGCCGCGTAACCCTTTGCGTTGAATACCGTGGACGAAATAATATTGCCAAGTATCATTATAACGATCGGGATCGCAACTAAAATAACCACTATCTTGTTGAGATTCGACCCGTTCATATCAAATTGAATGTTGATAACACCGCTCTTTGTCTTCTTTTCTCTCTTTACAGTCTTACCTTCACCCTTTGTAAAGAGAAAAGGATACGCAAACGACAAAATCACAAGCGTAAGACTCACCCAAAACCCGGGATACGAGGGATTGATGGCAGGAACCGCAAAATAAAAGAATAAAAGCGTAAAAACAATACCCGAAATAACAGATAAAATAACTTTACCCCTCAAACTCATCTTCTTCATATCAAAAACCTAAACCTTTCAATAGTTTTCAATTAAATTATATCACCATTTTCTCCCCATGTCAAGAAAAACTTAAACGTATAAATTGCAATTTAGCGCACCAAAGGTGCGCAATGAAATTTGCCTTCGGCAAATGAAATGGCTGCGCCATGAAATGTTCCTTGGGAACATGAAATGCGCAGAAGCGCATATGAATGAAGGCGAATTTCATTTCATGTGCGTAGCACATTTCATGATGCGAAGCATCATGAAATGTTTCGCTTGCGAAACATTTCATTATTTTATCTCTCCGACAAATCAAAATTTGAAAAAGGCGGCTCGAAAGCCGCCCAAAATCATTTATTGCCCCTCGGGAACATAGTTGCAGATAATTACGGCACTAGTGAGGGGATCATTAGAAGAACCCTTGCTGATAGCCGCCCATTCTTCCTCGGTTCCCGTATAACATACCGTCTCAAGACCGTCGCAATTGTTGAAAGCAGAATAACCAATGCTTGTGACACTATCGGGGATTGTTATGCTCGCAAGGCCACGGCAATAGCTAAACGCAAAAGAATCAATGCTTGTTACACCGTCGGGAATCGTTATGCTCGTAAGACCCGAGCAACCGCTGAACGCACTACTTCCAATGCTTGTAAGCTGGCTGTTTTCACCGAAAACAACGCACGTAAGACCCGAGCACCAGTAAAACGCATCATCACCAATGCTCGTCACACTGTCGGGGATAGTTATGCTCGTAAGATCATCACAATTATTGAATGCATAATTACCTATGCTTGTTACACTGCCGTCCGTGGGTATCACACTGTTTTTGCAACCGAGTATAAGCGTCTTACTTTCGGTTTCTATTATACAGTTCCCCGCACTATGATATTTGGAATTACCATTTTCGACAATAATACTTTCAAGACCCGAGCAATAGTAGAACACATTATAACCAATGCTTGTTACACTGTCGGGAATCGTTATGCTCGTAAGACCCGAGCAATAGTAGAATGCACCATCCCCAATACTTGTGACACCATTTCCGATGGTTATACTTGTGAATTTTGAGCAAAACGCAAACGCATAAGAACCAATGCTCGTGACACTGTCGGGGATATGTACTTTTGTGATGCTGTCATTATCATAAAAAGCACGGTTACCGATCATTTTTACCGGAAGACTTTCATATTCACTCGCTATCACTACACGGGTATAGGAACCGGTATAGCCAGACACTATCGCATACGTTCCGTCCTCGGAGATCGAATACGATATGCCCGAGGTAGCACATAAAGGCTCGTCACACTTAGCACAAAAACCGTCTGCACCTACGTTGTGTCCCAGTGCTGGGGCAACGACCTGCGCCACAATAACCTCATCGCAAACACCACAGTGCTTGCCTTCTGTCAAACCGCTCTCGGTACAGGTAGCCGCCACCGCCGCGTCAATTACCTCGGTGTGTCCAGGTGCCACAACAACCTGCTCAACAAGCACCTCACCGCAAACCGAGCAATGCTTACCCTCAGTCAAACCGCTCTCAGTACAAGTTGCTGCAACCGCCGCGTCAACAACCTCGGTGTGTCCAAGTGCTGCTATCACCGTAGTCTCCTTTTCACCGCACTCGTAAACGCGTTCCATCACACCGTACTCGGTGCAGGTCGCATTCTTTGTCGTTACCCAGTCACCGAAAACGCATTCGATGGCAAAAATTATATTCGCATTCGTTAGATATCCGTTATTCGAATCAATGCTGATCCCTGACCAACTCCCTCTGCATCCATTATAATATACCGTCTCAAGACCCGAGCAACCGGAGAACGCAGAATTACCAATGCTTGTAACACCGTCGGGAATTGTTACGCTCGTAAGACCCGAGCAACCTTCGAACGCAGATTCACCAATGCTTGTGACACTACCATCTGTGGGTATAACACTGTTTTTGCATCCTAATATCAATTCCTTGCTTGCAGTTTCTATCAAGCAGTTACCTCTACTGTGATATTTGGTGTTGCCACTCTGTACAGTGATGCTCGTAAGGTTTGTGCATCCCGAGAATGCGCTTCCATCAATACTTGTTACACTACTGGGGATTGTGATGCTCGTAAGGTTTGTGCATCCTTCGAAAGCCTCCTTCTCGATACTTGTAACACTACTTGCGATTGTGACTTTGGTAAGTCTTTCGCATTCAGCAAACACAGCATACCCAATGGTCGTCATCTTGTTTCCGATATTGACAGTTTGTATTAAACAATGAGTGAATGCGCAATTGCCAATTCTCGTCACGTTTCTGGGAATACTAACTTGACCCATATTACTACAATAGTAGAAAGCATAGGAACCAATGCTCGTGACACTGTTCGGAATTTGAACGCTAACAAGTCTTCCGTTCCACTGGAACGCACCACTATAGATGACCTTCGTATTTTCATGAACGTCACAGTAAAGAATTTCACTACTTACTGCTTTTAAAAGTACTACGTAAGGATTTGCTTCATTACCGAGATAGCATGCGTTTTCGTAATATTTATAGGCAAGCTTTGTACAATCTCTGAATGCAGAATCACCAACATCAATTATACTATTTGGAATTGAAATAGTCCTCAGGCTAATGCATCCGTAGAACGAACTTTCGCCAATATTCGTGACTCCCTCGGGAATCGTGATACTCTTAATATCAGCGCAACCATAGAACGCAGTATCGCCAATGCTCGTAACAGGATAACCCTTATACGTGGAAGGAATGATAATCTCGGTTGCACTTCCGGTATAACCCGTCACACTGTACTCATTACCCGAAAGAGTAAACACAACTCCCTTATCCTTATAATCTCCACAAGCGATACAGGTATTTTCATCATTATATGTGTGACCTAATGCCGCAACAACCTCTTGCTCAACAAGAACTACATCGCAAACACCACAGTGCTTGCCCTCGGTAAGACCGCTCTTGGTACAAGTTGCCTCAACCGCCGCGTCAATCACCTCATCGTGACCCGGTGCGTCAACGTAGGAATCAATGTACGTATAACCGCAATAACAGGTGTGTGTTGTGTAACCCTGTTCCGTACAAGAAGGCATAGTTGTAACCGAATTGTAGGTATGTCCAAGCGCATTGATCTCATATTGAGGTACGATAATCACCTCGCAAACCGAACAGTGCTTTCCTTGTGTCAGTCCACCGGTAGTACAAGTAGGATTAACTTGTGCATCAATAACCTCGGTGTGACCGGTTGCGGGAACGGTTACGTATTCCGTATATGCATATTCACCGCAACTATAGCAATTATAGATGCCATCATATCCGCCGGCTACGGTACATGTAGGAGGTGTGTAATTTTCTTGTGCGTATTCATACGTACCTTCATGTCCCGTCGCCGGAATAATACTACGATAGGTTGCCACCCTTTCGTAACAATAAAAACAGTCGAAATAATACTCTACCAAACCGTCTTCCGTGCAGGTCGGAAAACTAATGAAATATGGATTCTCATAGCCATATGCATTGTAGTGATGATTCCATGTGCTGTTCGAGTACGTATAGGTCAGATACTCCGCCATCAAAACAGGATCGGACATTTCAGCAGACATCGAAGCACCGTTCACATACCAGCAGCTCGTGTCCTCAAAATTAACCTTTTCAAGATAGTAGCAACCATCAAAAGCATATGCACCTATGTAAATGATACTCGAAGGGATGTCAATGCTCACAAGGCTCGATGCATAATAGAACGCATAATCTTCAATATATAGGATAGAATCGGGAAGAATTATCTCCTCTGCCCAGCAGTATTCAAACGCATAAGACTCAATTCCGATAACAGGAAGTGACTGATAGGTAGAAGGAATAACGATAACCGAATCATAGCGGCAGTCACCAACGCCACTTACGTAGTAATACGAGCCGTGACATATATATTCCAGTCCCTCGCTGGGAGTAAGCCATTCTACAGGACAATTTGAGGAATTCCAACTACTATCCCAATTCGGATGCGCCTCCACACGGTTACAGTAAATGGTCAGATTATCACAAGAGTAAAATGCATTCCAGCCGATAAAGGTGACCGAGCGCGGCACAGTCACGCTAACAAGACTGTCGCAGTGAGCAAAGGCGCAACTTTCAATGCTTGTTACACCTTCCGGTATAGTTATGCTCGTAAGGTTATCACAATTATAGAACGCATAATTACCAATGCTTATTACACTGTCGGGAATCACTACGCTCGTAAGACCCGAGCAACCGTCGAACGCAGAATCACCAATGCTTGTTACACTGCCGTCCGTGGGAATTACACTGTTTTTGCAACCGAGTATAAGCGTTTTGCTTTCGGTCTCTATTATACAGTTCCCTGCACTGTGATATTTGGAATTACCATTTTCGACAACAATACTTTCAAGATCCGAGCAACCCTCGAACGCAGAAGAACCAATGCTGGTGACACTGTTTCCGATAGTTACACTTGTAAGGTTTGAGCAATTAAAGAACGCAGAATTACCTATACTCGTTACACTATTGGGTATAGTTATACTTGTAAGACCCGAGCAACCGTAGAACGCAGAATCACCAATGCTTTTGATTCCATTGCCAAGCTCTACGCGGGTGAGATAATAGTTATAGTAGAACGCCTGGCTTCCGATTATTTCAACACTGTCGGGAATCGTAACTCTTACCAAAGTAGAATTGAAAGCACCGCTTGCAATTTCCTTAACAGGCTTTCCGTTGTAGCTCGAAGGAATCAACAGATCCTTGTCTGTGCACGTTCCGATTCCGCTAAGTATGTAATACGTACCGTCAGAGGAAAGCGTGAAGGAAAGATTCTCACTCATCTCTCCGGCACAACGAACCAAATAGTTTTTGGCAAAATAGTAATGCTTTGTAACACTATCCCACTCCGCACGGGTTCCGAGATATTCTATCGTTGTATAGCCAAAAGCGTTATCAAATGCAGAATCACCTATGTACGTTACACTCGTAGGAATCCATACGAATTCAAGTTCATCACAATAACTGAAAGCCCACTCCCCAATCGTTGTAATTCCATCGGGGATCACGACCTCGTGAAGCTCCCAGTTACAGTCATTGAATAGATACGGAGCAATTTCGGTTACCTGTCCGAGATTCGGGATCTGCTCCAACGACTTACAGCTGGAAAAAGCACCCTCTCCCAATTCGCATATAGTATCGGGAAGCACAAACTCACTGATGTAAGTAGCTTCTTCAAATGCCCAATCACCGATCTTTGTAAGAGAGCTGTTCTTTGTGGTTACAAATCTTGTCAGCACATCCGCATAACTAAAAGCGTACGCACCGATTTCTGTTACATTATCCGGAAGTGTGAATGTCTTTGCGGGATTGTTCGGTGCATAGCAAACAAGCACAGAACCGTCCTTGCTGTAAACCGTGCCGTTCACGGATTTGTAATATGGGTTGTCTACCGCCACCTGAATAGAGGAAAGATTACTTGAGTAACCACTGAAAGCTCTTTCTCCTATCATGGATACCGATGCGGGAATATGCACGGTCGTACCCGAGAAATTATTGAACGCAAGCTTTCCGATTTCTCTAACCGGCAAACCGTTGTATGTGTCGGGAATAACGATTATCATATCCGTACACTCACCTTTACCGCTAACGGAATAGTAAGTGCCATCGTCACTTAACGTATATGCCAAGCCTACGCTGGGCTCAATATAATCACATACGGTACATTCACGGTCAACAACCGTATGCTCCGCCAAAGGAAGTGTCACAGACGTTCTCGAAATCTCTGTTGTACATACCGAACAGTAGACCACGCTATCGTATCCACCGTTTACAACACAAGTAGAGGATACCTGATTCTCCATTACCGCAGAACCCTCAGTGTGACCAAGTGCCGCAATAACTTCTTGCTCAACAAGAACTACATCACAAACACCACAGTGCTTACCCTCGGTCAAACCGCTCTCGGTACAAGTCGCCTCAACCGCCGCGTCAATAACCTCATCGTGACCCAGCGCGTCAACAGTAACTGTATTTCTGGTAATCTCATCGCCACACACGGTACAGTAAATTACGTTGTCGTAAGAACCGTTGTTTACACAATCGGGTGCTACGTTATTCTCTACAACAGTTTGACCCGCAGTGTGACCAAGTGCCGCAATAACCTCTTGCTCAACAAGAACTACATCGCAAACACCACAGTGCTTTCCTTCTGTCAAACCGCTCTCGGTACAAGTAACCGCTACCGCCTCGTCAATAACCTCGGTGTGTCCAAGTGCCGCAATAACTTCTTGCTCAACAAGAACTACATCACAAACACCACAGTGCTTTCCTTCTGTCAAACCGCTCTCGGTACAAGTCGCCGCCACCGCCGCATCAATAACCTCGGTGTGACCAAGTGCCGCAATAACTTCTTGCTCAACAAGAACCTCACCGCAAACCGAGCAGTGCTTGCCCTCGGTCAAACCGCTCTCGGTACAAGTCGCCGCAACCGCCGCGTCAACAACCTCGGTGTGACCAAGTGCTGCAATAACTTCTTGCTCAACAAGAACCTCACCGCAAACACCACAGTGCTTACCCTCGGTCAAACCGCTCTCGGTACAAGTCGCCGCAACCGCCGCGTCAATAACCTCAGTATGACCCAATGCCGCTATTGTTTGAGTCTCCTTTTCGCCGCACTCGCAAACGCGCTCCATCTCACCGTCCTCGGTGCAGCTCGCACCCTTCACAGTGACCCAGTCACCGAAAACGCATTCGATATCAAAAATTATATTCGCATTCGTTAGGTATTCGTTACCCGAATCAATGCTGATCTTCAACCAACACGCCCTGCTTCCATTATAATATACCGTCTCAAGACTTGAGCAACCGGAGAATGCCGCCCACTCAATAACTATGATACCACTGCCGATTTTGACACTCGTAAGACTTGTGCAACCTTGGAACGCAGAAATACCAATGCTTGTAACACCGCTACCAATAGTTACACTCTCAAGATTTGAACAGTTCATGAACACCAAATCACCAATGCTTGTTACACTGTCGGGAATCGTTATGCTCTCAAGGCTTGAGCAATGCGAGAACGCATAATCACCAATGCTTGTAACACTGTCGGGGATAGTTATGCTCGTAAGGCTTGTGCAACCCGAGAACGCAGAATAACCAATGCTTGTGATCTGACTGTTTTCACCGAAAACGATGCTCGTAAGACCCGAACAACCGTAGAACGCATCACCACCAATGCTTGTTACACTGTCGGGGATAGTTATGCTCGCAAGACCCGAGCAATCATAGAATGCATAATTACCAATGCTCGTCACACTATTAGGTATCGTCATGCTCGTAAGACCCGAGCAACTGAATGCATGCTCCCCAATGCTTGTAACACTGTCGGGGATAGTTATGCTCGTAAGGCTTGTGCAACCCGAGAACGCAGAATAACCAATGCTTGTGATCCGACTGTTTTCACCGAAAACGATGCTCGTAAGACTCGAGCAACCTCTGAACGCAGAATCACCAATGCTTGTAACACCGTCTCCAATGGTTACACTCGTAAGACTCTCGCAACCTTGAAACGCGTTAGTGTCAATCATTGTGACACTGTCGGGAATCACTACGCTCGTAACATTGGTGCCCATAATTAGCATTTCACCGATCCTTGTAACCCTGTCCCCCGCAGGAGAAACCGGCGGAATAACAATGTCGGTATCAGTACAAATTCCCGTTCCGTTTAAGTAGCAAGTGCCGTCGCCGTTTGAAATAAATTCAAGCCCCTCGCTATATTTGATTTCGGGCTCCGTCTCGGTTTCAGCCTCCGTAGTTTCCTCACTCTCGGTATCCTCTGTATCGTCATCAAAATCCTTATCTACAAGATATTCTCTCAAAAGATAAAGATCGTGAAGACGAACCAAACCGTTGCCATCCACATCCGCACCGGCACTTACCTCAACCGAAGAAATGCCTGTATCATAGTTCAAATTAGCGAGATACTGACGCAATAGGATAAGGTCTTTAATATCCACTACCCCATCGCCGCTCACGTCTCCGCTGACTATTTCACCGTCAACCGCAAAAACGCCTATGGCAAAAGCCAATAAAACGAAGCAAAGTGACAGCAAAACAGCTGTAAACTGTGTCTTTTTCATCCTTTTTCTCCTTAAAATGAAAATTATAATTCAGATCCACTCGGGACCGTATTATCTTGATGCTTTGGGAACCCGCCGCGCGCAAACCGGCAGCATTAATCCCCACTAATAATATTAGTCGTAAATTAATATAAAAGCTGACACGTTTTTCTGAATTTTTTTGATTTTTTCATTTTTCAATCCAACAAAAAATAAAAAAAGTGCGCAGCCGTAGCCACGCACAAAAAATACGTCGCTCCATTTGCTGCGACACAATTTCATTAACTCTCGATTTCGATTAAAAGCATATGAAAAAGGAGTACGTATTTTTATCAGTATAAAAATACCCACTTTTAATCGAAATCATGTATTAAATTGTGTCGCAGTATAATTATATCACCGCATTGAACGTTTGTCAAGTTATTTATAATAATTAAAGTAAATATAAAATAATAATAAAATTAAGTTATAAATTTTATCATTAAGTCACAATAAAAAACACCCCTTCGTTGCATCAACACACAACGAAGGAGCGACAAATATTCAGTTAGCCTCTGTAAATTTCTTCTGCTCTCTCTCAATAAACTCAGCAGTCTTCATATCCTGGATCTCCGACGCGTCAAGAACCAGAGCAAACTTTCTCTTGATCTTCACCCACTCGCCGCGCTTGATAACGCAGTTCTGACCGTTGACCGCTACGTAAACGTCGTCCTTGTATCGGTCGTTGTCACGGAAAAGCTTCACCGAAACGTACTCGTTGAGATAATCCTCGTATTCCTTAGCCGCCGCGCGAGCCTTCTCAGCAGCGATCATCCTCTCACCGCGAAGGATCGCGTTCTCAGCCTCCTTCTCTGCAAGTCTCTCTTCATATTCCGCGCGTATCGCGGCAATCGTTTCATTCAATTTTGACATATTTCCCCTTTCTCGCAGGGCTTTGCCCCGCACCCCACCTAAGGGACTTTTGGTAAAAGTCCCTTAGGGATCCTCAAAGCTCTTGAAAATTGTTTTTTAGATCAAATCTTGTGTGTCTTGAACGGTTCAATTATACTTGCAACACGATAGCAGATAAGCACCGTCCAAAATCTCCACCGTCTCTAAACCTAAACCGTCCGTAACTTCAACTATCCTTATTGAAGTTTTCGCGGCGGTGCAGGGGGAGCCTTTTTCCAAAAGGCTTCCCCTGCATTCTCCCCCTGATCTTATACCGACGCGGCGGTCTCGATACGGATCATAAATGCCTCAACGAGACGAACGGTAACCTTGGTCGCCTTCCAACCAACAGTCGCTCTCTGATTGAGAGGGTCGGAGGAGCCGGCAGAGCCAAGCTGCTTGACGATGTGCTCAAGACCTCCGTCAGCCAAAGCCGTTGTGCCGTAAGCGTTTTCGCCGAAGACAAGAGTCGCGTAAACGTCTCTGCCCTCACTACCCGCCTCACCGGGATAGATCACGGTGTCAACGTCACAGGAAACGCTTGCCGCAGTTGCTTTGGTGCTGTCGGTAGTAAGGGTCATAGAGCTTGCGGTGTTGGCAGAAACGTAATATTTCTTACCGCCGATAAGCACCTCTCTGCCCACAAGAGAACCTGCTGTAACATTGCCGCCGCTGAACTTGACCGTTGATGTCGCAGCCGCCTTCTCACTCACCTTGAGAACTCTCGCGTTACTTGCCAAATCCTCCGCGTGGAAGACCTTGGCTTCGGTGCTCTCAATGAAGCGAACCCCCTCGATCTTGCCAAGCTCACCCTCGAAAATAGCCGAAGGCTCGGCATACTGATGAGGATATCTCCAGTTGGGGTCGCTCATAAGATCGTAAGCGCAGTCGGGATGAATGATCGCCACGTAAGCGCCGTCGATCTTCTCCGCGTTCTGGTTTTTGAGGAATCTCACCGCCTTGCGCACAGCATCAACGGTAAGATAGTGGTTTTCACCCGCAGTCTTGCCGCCCTGAAGCTGGCAACGCGCGCTGACCTGACCCTCGGCAAACTGTACGTTGGTACCGCCCACAAGCACCTCGCGGGAAATAGTGTCGAGAGTTCTGCCTGCCTGAGAACCAAGAAGCTTGGTCGCCATGCAAAGATTGTTGTCGATGGCGGTCATAAGAAGCAGGTCGGTAAGCTCAACGTAACCGCCGTACTGAGCAACAGTCGCGTTGACGATGCCCATATTTATAGTCTGACCCGTGGGAGTGATACCCTCGGCAATAGGATCGGTCAGCTTGGGCAGCGGATCATACTTGCGGAACTGAACCGACTTGCCACCGCCCACAGGGATCTTGTGCTTCTGCGCAAAGCGATCGTGAACAAGCGCAGGCTCGGCATTGTCGATAAGATAATCGGAATAATAGGTGCGCATCTCGGGAGAAAGTCCCTCTCCCTCGGCATATTCTGCAACAGCGCCGGTCTTTGTGTTGATCTCACCCTCGGTGCCAAGCACCTTCTCGCCTGCTCCGAAAAGCTGAATATTAAATCTCAAATTTTCCATTTTTACATCCTTTCTTTTTCTGAGGGCTCCCGCCCTGTTTTTTATCTTGTAATATAATGCAACAGCTTGCATTAAAATTTTATCTTCTCCCCGCCGGCAGCGCGCTTGGCAAGCCTTGCCCTGTCATCGCGGGAAAGTCTTGATACGTCAAAAGGCGACGGACTCATCCTCGGCATAGCTCCATTCTCCGTGGGACGAAGCTGTTTGGCTCTTATCTCCGAAATGACCCTCTCCTCGGTCTCCTTTATCGCCTTTTCGACCTCAGAGCGCAAAAGACCGTCAAAATCTGCAATTTTTTGCATATTTTCACCGATCTCCGCCTCCTTTTGCGCCAAAGACTCTTCAAGAAGCTTGTATCTCTCCTCCATAACCTTGTACTTGCGGAAACGTCGGTTGATAAGCCTCTGGGTATCCTCGGCATAAAGCTCCTTGAAACGTTTTTTTATCAAAAAATCGTATTCTTCGCGTTCAGAACGTATCTTTTTTTGGGAAGAGCCGACCTCTCCCTCATCCTCACCGATAGCATCGGTATCCTCGGGATTCTCCCCGATAGAGTCCTCCAAAGAGAGTATTTCGCCCGCGACATCGCCGTCAGATACTTGTATCTCGGGCATATCATCAATAATTCTGTTTTCTTCCATAGGTAAAACGTAATCCTTTCCCACCAAACGGTGTTATATAGGGATCTCGACTTGCGGCGGAACCATTCGCCACTCCCACGCGCCAATATTGACCTTCATATGCTGTGGATAGGCTGCCGCTATCTGCCAAAGACCGAGACAGGTAAGCTGAAGATAGTCCTCACACTCATCCCCACACTCGATCTCTGCAAGACCGCTCTCGATCTCATTCACACGTAACGTGTCTTTCTTAAAATTCAGCAAAAAACCGCAAAGAGCGTAAAAAACACTGGAGACCGCGGCGCAGACAATGTCTTCTCCCGCCTTGCCGTATTCCGCGTGTCCCTCAATGCGAAGCCTGAAGCCTCCCCTTTTTCTAGAAAAATCAGCTACTATCACTGCGCACAGCCTCCCTTTGCTATGTCCTCACCGTAAAGCGACTTGAGATTCGCCTTAAGATTGCCCACACCCTCAAAATCCATAAGCTCAAGCATCATAAGGGTCTCAGTGGCATTTTCACGCTTGAAAGCTCCCGAATCGTAAAGTTCCTTGGCAAATTGATTCTTCTGCGCCGACTCGGTGGGCGATTTTTTCAAAGCAGTCACTTCAATATCAAAATGAGCATGCCTTCCGTCATCTCTCATCAGCTCCTTGCCGGATATTTCGATATATTCCCTTCTGCCGCTGTCTCCCACAATGCGAAAGATCCTCTTTTCGCAATAAAATTGTCTGATCAGCTCGATCATAATAGCAACGATCTTCACGTAAGCCCTGAAGCTTTCCTCAATTCCGTCTCGGGAGGACTTCGCACCGGCCTCACGAAGAATACTGATAGCACTGGCGGCAGTAACGCTGCTGGAATATCCACCCTGGGAAACGTCACGGGAGCCGGTTATCTCCTTAAGCTCATCGATCTTCATACGTTTGATGTCAATAACACTGTCGTCAATGGGAGAGATCTCGATCTGACGAAGCTTTTCTTCATCAATGTCTCCCTCCACCTCAACGATACTGCGCCCAAGATCAAGAAACTCTTTTTCGTTGACACCAAGGCTTCTCTTTGCCCAAAAGCGGACCTTGGAAGCCCAATCGGCATACCCCAGCATATCCTCGTCAATGCGGTTGATGTAATTCTGTGTCACGTTAGCTATAGAAATAAGACCGAAACCGCAGACCGTGTCGGTAGGATACAGTCTGTCGATGACCACGGGATAAAGTCCGTGATGATACCAACCCGCACCACACCCCTCGTCAGATTCCGACGCGTAAAGAACGTGATCGCCAATGAATTTGCAAAGATGAAGCGCAACAGATCCGTCGCTTAAAACTCGCTTGTAATACCAATCCACCAAAAGACACTTGCCGTCCCCTCCTCCGATCTCAAGAGCCGAGCGAAGAGACGAATCGGAATCACGGCAAACGGAATAATCAAAATTCTCAAACCTCGCCTCGATCTCTTCGGTATCGCAAAGCTTGATTATAAAAAGATTTTTGCTGTCCTGAATATTCGTGACACCCATTTCCCAGAAAATATCCGACGTTGAGATCGCGCGGATATCAATATCACCAAGACCGTCCTCAAGATCAGTGTTCCAAAAAATGCCGTAAACGGCAGTGCCATGCTTCAGCTTTTCCCAGGAATTGTCTGAATATACCTGCTCAAAATCACACCTTGCGGTAATAACGGGCACAATTTTTGAAAGCATCTCGGCATAAGCCTCATCTTGCTTTTCACGGGGAATACAGGCGCAGGTAGGAATACTGTCTATCACGTCCGCGTGCTTGTTGACGATACTGTTGAAGATCCATGATGAAGATGCACCTCCCCCATATACTCTTTTCCAAACCTCGCCCTCAACCCGTACCCTCTCTTCAAGGGCACGTTTTTCACGCTTATAGCCTATCAGAGTCTTGACCGCCCGAGAAATGTCGGGAGTTCTCAAACTATTTTCATTCATTATCTATTGTTCCTTTCTTTATTGCTTATACTTTGCTCTCAAACAGTAATCGGTATTGACTCCCCTCTGTTCCAAAGGGTCCTCAGAGAAATAAACAGAGCGATCCCTACTTCTGTAAGACAGCGGACGTTCCATACACATATAACGAAGCTCGTCGTAAATATGATCCTCGCCCGTAGTGTCAACGTCCTCAACGTCGCTTGAACTGTAAACGAGACAAGGAAAGGTTCGAATAAACTGACGGCAGGAGGAAAAAACGTAAAGCCTCGGTATACCGCGTTCATCAAATGCAAGACGGTTGTGTATCTGTTGTTTACCGGCAATTCGAGAGTTGTCGGCTCTATCCCAATAGACACATTGTTTTTCCATAATTCCGCCAATGCTCTCACCGCCGTTCTTCTGATAAATGGCAGGGTCGGCAATACCGTGAATAGTTCTGCCGCGCAGATTTTCATCCTCGGCTTCAATACGCCTGATCTCCTGCGCCACACGCGAGGCCTCCCACCTGACCCCCTCGTTTGGGGTCTTTGTGCAGCCGTAAAGCTCGCGGATACGGTAAAGCGTGCCGTCTTTGTCCTCGGCATACCATCCAACCGAAAAGGGGCGCGAATACCCCCAGTCAAAGCTGCGATATACATTCCAATCCTTGGGTATTTTAAAGGGCGAAATAACGTGAGTGTTGACTCTCTCAAAATAATTGTCGGGGTCGTTTCGCCACTCGGTAAAGACCTGACCCGAAAACCCGTTCCAATCTCCGTAAAGCAGAGCCGCTCGCTCGGCTTCGGGCAGAGAGGCAAGACGGGTCAGATAATCGGGATCGTTTCGAAGCAATATCTCGTTATCAAATATTGTGGAAGGCACGAAAATTCTCGATTTTCGTCTCTCTTCTTCTCTGCCGTCGGGGAAACGCACCTTTACCGTCTCCCAAATGGTGGTCATGGGCGGCGCGGGGGTAATAAATCTCTCCTTTACCCAACCGTGACCGATCCCTCCGGGGTTGGCTTGCGCCCTCATATAGCACCTGGTTCCCTCTCCGCTGGGACGGTTTCGCGAAAACAGATAGCTGTACTCGTCATAGGTAAACTGCGTCAGCTCATCGAAATCAATAAAATCATAACGCTTACCCTGATAATTGTACCTGTCGTCGGTGTGCGCCAAAGACCCGAAATATATCTTCGCCCCCGACGGAAACTGCCAGAAATGCTTGCCGTCATTGAAAACAGCCTCTGGAACCGCCCCCGTATATATCGAAAAGGAACGGTCAATAAGCTCAGAGAGCTGTGGATAAGTCTTACGCAAAATAAGACCTCGATAATGCGGAATATGTATCTGCCTGAGAGCCTCGGCAAGGGCGCAATCACTCTTGCCGCCACCCGCCGCACCGCCATAGAGTGCCTCATCTTCAAGCCGACGCATAAATTCCGCCTGCCTCGGCTGAGGTGTCCATATCACACGCACGGGGGAATCACTCAATGCCTTCATTGCCACCTCCCGATCTCCAAGACTTCACCGCCATAGCAGCCTTCTCTTCTTTCGCGAAAGCCGATCTCACCCCATACGGCGACCGCACAAGATCACGGTTCTCTTCAAAATCCTCAATATATAGCTTGTACTCCTCCGAATTTCGATAAGCATTTTTCATATCAGCTTCACCACAGCCCGACTCTTCATCAACACCGTCGATCGAGTCAGCCTCGGGAATAATAACAACTCCGCCACCCCCACCGTCAGTAGCATCGCTGTTACGGGACGATCTGCTCCACTTTTCACCCTGTCTGCTCTCAAGCCAGTATTTCTCCGCGCTGAGATCGGCGGGAATAAAGGTCTCGTCCACCCCCGTGGCAAGCTCCTCGTATTCCCGTATCTTTTTTCCCGTATCGGGATCAAAATCGATCTTTTTCAGCTTGTAGGTCTTCTTAAGCTCCACGTTAAATCCGGTAGCCTTTCTATATAGCGCATTTATGACATGAAAATCCGAATCGGGCCTGCCAAGAGCCAAAGCCTCGGCAAACTCACGATGCTTCCTCTTCCACTTATACAGAATTTCAGGTTCAAGACCCATACGTTGAGCAATTTCATCTTCGCTGAATCCCGCCTCGGAAAGACAGCGTAAATACTCAAGCCCGAATGCCTCAAGCCACTCCTCGTATTTCTTATCGCGGTATATCGCTCCCAAGAGAATCACCTCTTTCAGCGTCGGACTCATCGGCAGCTGCTTCTCTGCCGCCATCGGCTACGGGCGCATCACCGCAAGGGCGCAATATCCTTATAAGATAGTCGTCGCCCAAGACCTCCACGCAAGCGCGGTAATTACCGATAGCATCACGAACAAGCCGACGCGGAACCCTTGCTTCACCGTTTTTCTCGATCAGAACGGCAAGATAAGCCGAGAGAATTGAATTTGTCTCCTCAAGAGCATGGTTTTTCTCGCGCTCAAGTCGAAGCTGACGGTTCTTGACCGAGATCAAAAGCTTAAACGCTCTGCTTGTCAGCCCCATCCGCAAACTTCCTTTCGTAATAATATCTGTCCATGACCTGCTTGAATACGCAATCCTTGAAATTGGTGGGATGAGCGCAAAAGGCATAGATCACCTCGCGTCGCGCCACCTTGTCGGGAAATCTGAACTTCGCGCATTCGCAGGAAATTTCTTGCTTGTCCTTCATCTTGCGAAGATAAGGACACATACCTTGAATTGCCAAAACTAAACCTTTCCGTCCGCTATCGGGCAATATTGCGGACTTATATATAATCGTTAAGTTTGCTTAACTCAATGCTCAAAAAAATAATGCCAAACGGCAGAAACTTGAAAAAACCGAAAAGCAATATTTCTTCCAATTTATCATCGTCGGGGACAAGACTAAGATAAAAATGCCTGATCTATATAGAAAATCGCGAAAAAGCATCTTGTCAAAGAGAGCAAAGGTAACGGCTGCCCGAGAGAAAGCTAAATCCAAAAGCTTTAAGAAAATCAAAAGCTTAAAAAAGCTAAAAGAAAACCTTCAAAACACTTCCCAATCACCGCCATCGCAACCTTAACTGACGAAATTATAGCACATCCGTTCTATTTTGTCAACCCCCCTTCCCGGAAATTTTTAAACCGCCCAAGCCCTTGCCCCACAAAGGCAATTCCGACTCTTGTCAAATTGTTATTATTCAAATTTTGATTTGTAGAACTTTTGTAAATCTGAACGGTGCATCCTCATCCACCACTTCGTGGTCCCCCTTCCCCTGCCTTGGGGAAGGCTTACGCAAAGCGGAAAATGAAGCAATTTTGTAGCCGTGATAAGGGTTTTAAAGCTACAGTTGAGGATGCGCCG
>JAZKYL010000146.1:0-7351 GCA_045612105.1 Eubacteriales bacterium | reverse complement strand
TTAATCAAAAGAGTTTCCTATACACCAACGAGGGCACTTGTGCCCGAAGTAACAACACTGATAGAAGATAAACTTCGGTTCAAATCAATATGGTTTCAAATGACAGCATTGGTGAAATCTTTCCTTTTTTGGAGGGAAGTTTTTTGACACACTTTTTTTCAAAAAAGTGTGCCGCCGGAGGCATCGCATCTCCTCGCTAAATTGCAATTTATTGTCTAAACCCAAACACCTATTTCAACAAAAACTTACCGAGAATTCTCCACCAAAGCCCGAAAAATCCTATCCTTTCAACCTCTCCGTCCGCATATATCGGCACACTTCCAATCTCTTTGCCGTCGAGGGTAAAGATCACCTTTCCCACCTCGTCACCCTTCTTCACGGGAGCGGAAATATACTCGGGAAGCTCGATCTTATACTGAATCTTCCCCGCCGAGCTCTTTTCGGTAACGAAAGAAAAGCCATCGTATTTTATCGGCAGACTGTCGGCAACACCGCCTATAACCTTCAGATTTTCAAGCTCTTTGGGAGTGTGCTTAAAAACTCCGTAGTTAGCAAACCCCCAGTCCAGGAGCGCCGCCGCGGCTTTGTTTCTTTCATCGCTTGTCTCAGCACCCATAATGACACAGATAAGCGATAATCCGTCACGCTCGGCGGTGGCAGAAACGCAAAATCCCGCCTTGCTTGTAGACCCGGTCTTAAGTCCGGTGCAGCCTCGATAAAATCTGACCAATCTGTTGGTATTTGTCAAACCGAAAAGACCGTTTCTCACCGTGTCCATCCAGATCGAGCTGTATTCAAGTATCTTTTTGTGCTTGATCAGTTCACGGGACATAATAGCAATATCTCTCGCACTTGTCAAATGACTCTCAGCCGTGTCGTCAAGGCCATTTGTATTTTCAAACTTGGTATTCTTCATCCCAAGCTCGGCGGCGCGATCATTCATAGCCTTGACAAACGCAGTCTCACTGCCCGAAACAAACTCGGCAAGGGCGCAGGCGGCATCGTTTGCCGAGGCGATTATTACGCTCTTCAGCATATCCTCAACGCTCATCGTCTCGCCCACCTCAAGGAATATCTGTGAGCCGCCCATGCTCGCCGCCCTCTCGCTGGTGGAGACCATGTCTGTAAGCTTTATCTTTCCCGTGTCAATAGCTTCCATAACTAAAAGAAGCGTCATAACCTTGGTCACTGACGCAGGCGGAAGTGCCTCGTCCGGATTTTGCTCGTAAAGCACCGCGCCCGTAGCGGCATCCATCAAAACCGCGCTTTTGCATCCCAAATTCAATGAGTTCTCTATAGGATCTAATACAGAAATGACCCCGTCAGCCGTAGAACTTTGGATTCCTCCCACCGCTTCTTCGCTCATCTCCCCATCCTTCGCCGCAGCGATGTTCTCAAGTGCCTGCCACTCATAACTGCCACCCGCAAATGCCGAAATCGAAAAACAAGACAAAACAATCAGCGGCAGAAGTAAACTTGCCGCAATTCTCAAAAATAAAGACCTTTTTTTCATAAAATCACCCCTTTATCTAAATATATCTACAGAATTATGATTTTATGATTGATAAATTGCAATTTATCGGTGACGCGGGGGATGCGTGCAACCTTTTTTGAAAAAAAGGTGGAAACCGCGCCTCCCTCGCGTCCCGTCAAATCAAAATTTGAAATCCAAGCTCCGCCTAACAACGCAGAAAGCCGTGAGGCTTCATTTAAACCTCACGGCTATAAAAACAATATAGCTACACTTCAACCATTTTTCGGGAAAGTTTTTGGATTCTTAAAACCCGAAGTTTGCGGATCAAACTCGCACAGTAAACCGCTTTCGGTTTGCGTAGGTTTTTCTCCAAAAAAGTTTAAGCCGCCGTAGGCACGCGTTCTCCGCTCCCCCGCATCCACTCACTTACGCGCGGAGCCACTTACGAGTCATAGTTTTGATCTTATTTTTCAAATCATCGTTGGCATAACCCTCGGCAACTCTCCACTGCCAGTTGCCCTCGGCTATCGAAGGAGTGTTCATTCTTCCCTTTGCGTTGGTCAACTCAAGATAGTCCTGCATAGGAATAATACAAAGATCTGCGCGGCTGGACATGGCGAGAGAAATGACCGCCTCGGTCTGTGTCTGCCCCTCTTCTGCGGGACACTCACGCAAAAACCGCTTTTTAGCCGCCCCCTTCAAGGACTTGCACCAGGAGGCGGTGCAGTCGGCATCGTGAGATCCTGAGTAAACCACGCAATTGTCGGTCTTGTACATCCTCGGCAGATACTCGTTGTCCTCGTCGTAGAATGCAAACTGAAGCACCTTCATTCCGGGGAATCCGGTCTCTTCCAAAAGCTCGCGTACGTCCTCGGTAATAAATCCAAGATCTTCGGCAATGATCTTGGCATTAGGTATAGCCGCCTTGATAGCCTCGAAAAGCTTGATCCCGGGCGCGTCGCACCACTTGCCGCCGCGAGCGTTCTTGTCACCGTAAGGGATCGAGAAGTAGCTCGCAAAACCTCGAAAATGGTCGATACGGAGTATGTCGTAAAGCTTGAAAGCCGCCCTCACGCGGTCGATCCACCAAGTGAAATACTCTCGCTCCATCTTTCTCCAGTCGTAAATGGGATTGCCCCAAAGCTGACCGTCCTCGGCATAAGCGTCGGGAGGACATCCCGCAACCTCAGTGGGATAATAGTCGTCGTCAAGCATAAATTGCGCGGGAGAAGCCCAGACGTCAACACTGTCGTGCGCCACGTAGATCGGAATGTCTCCCACAATAACGATGCCCTTTTCCTTTGCGTAATCACTGACCGCCTTCCACTGCTTGAAGAATTCAAACTGTATCCACTTCCAGAAGCCGCTCTCACTTTCGTATTTTTCCGAATTTTTGCGAGCAACACGGGCGATCTTTTCATCATCCGCCCACTCTGTCCATGATCTCCACTCATTCTTGACCTTAAGAGCCATAAAGAGCGCGTAATCCTCAAGCCACTCGGCATTTTTGCGACAGAAGGACGCATACGCGGCATTACTCTTGAAGCGAGAATATGCGGTTCTCAAAATATCATATCTTGTAAAGAAAAGCCAACCGTAATCAACCTTTTTTGCCTTACTTTTAGCTCCTTTCAGCTCTGCCAAGGTCAGAAGACCGTCATTAGCAAGCAATTCAAGGTCGATAAAATAAGGATTGCCCGCCGCAGACGCAGGCGACTGATAAGGGCTGTCGCCATAGGACGTGGGGTTCAGGGGAAGAACCTGCCAACACTTCTGCTCGGTTTCTTTGAGGAAATCTATGAAATCAAATGCGCCCTTGCCGAAAGAACCGATGCCGTAAGGCGACGGAAGAGAGCTTATAGGCATCAAAATGCCGCTCTTATGCGTAAATCCGAAATTATTATTTGCGTTTTTCAAGGTATGTCTCCAATTATAAAATATATATACAGTATATCACCTCAGGACAGATTTGTCAAGAAAAAACGCCCCCGATACGACAAAAAAATCGCATCGGAGGCATAATTTATTATTCTTTCTTATTTTTTATCACCACGTTGCTGATAATACAAAAGATCACGTAAAGAACAATGATACACGCGGGAGCAAGAACCAAAAGCAGCCCCACGTTATGCTCGATAATACTGTCCGAACCCAGAAGCATGATCGCGCCCAAGAACATGGCAAAAACCAATATGCAGGCGATGGTCGTGACCACGATTTTCAAAGCCTTTTGCTTTTTTTCGCTCTCCGAAACCGACGGAAACATATACCCCAAAAGCGTTATACTGCCTTCAAGAAAGACCTCAAGCAAAAATTCTCCCAAAAACTCAAAAAGACATCCCATAATCACAATATCGGCAGATCTATCTTACCGAACCTTTCAAGCAAAATATCGTCCTCGGTGGGCTTGTCGGCGATCGACTCCACCTGACGGCGAATCAACAGCATTTCACGGTCTACTTCGTCGATGCTCTCAGCGCAGTCGTGAAGACGCGCCAGAACGCTTTCGGGTATCTGGTCGTTCTCCTTGTAATGCAGCTGATGCTCAAGACTCGCCCAAAAATCCATAGCGATGGTGCGTATCTGCACCTCAACAGTCATATCCTGCCTCTTGTCGGCAAAAAACACAGGCACCTTGATAATAAGATGCAGACTGCGATATCCGTTGGGCTTTGGACGCTTTATGTAGTCCTTTTTTGAAACGTAAGTCACGTCGTCCTGCTTCAAGAGTGCCTCGGCAACGGTGTAAATGTCGTCGATGTAGGAGCAGATCACCCTGACTCCGGCAATGTCGTGCATATTCTCCTCAATGCTCTCAACCGTAAAGGGCTTGCCGTATTTCTCCATCTTCGCGCCGATGCTGGTCATACTCTTAAGACGGGTATTGATTGCGTGAATAGGGTTTCTGTGGTAACGGAGCGCAAACTCGGTGTTAAGTATTTCAAGCTTGGTCCTGACCTCCTTGATCGCGCAAGCGTTACGCATAAGCAGCTCCTTGAATTCCACCATTCTGAGCATTACCTCGCGCCGCCTTGCCGCCGCAGCCCTCGCCGCCTGCTTGTCTATAACGGATATTTCACCCTCGGCTCCCTCGACAGCCGATTCTTCAGCCGTAGAATCCATAGCATCGTCTACCCATTTGTTCATCTCGTCGGCAGAATTTATCTTTCCTACGTCTTCCATTTCTACCTCCATTTTTATGTATTACAGTTGTTTCAAATTTTGATTTATCGCCCGACCTATTCTATCCACATTATACCACACATTTATGAACACAATGTAACACAAAAATACGACCGCCACAAGAACGGTCGCATTTTAATTTTATTTATCCAATTTTTCAAATATAGGACACTCGCCAAGCTTTCTAGCAGTCATAAGCTCCTCTTCATTTCTCGTAGTCCAAACAAATCTTGGAGCCTTGAAAAGCTTCGTCGTCAGCTTGACCTGGAGTTTGTTTCTATAAACCTTGTTGTAAGCGATAAAATTAGGCTTCGCTATAAAGTTGAGCAGCATCCAAGTTACCGCCACGTTGATCACGGTAATCTTCTTTTTCTCCTTGCAAGCGTTGGTGTAAAGCAGACCGCGATAAGACTTTGGCAGATACTTTTTCATCTCACCGACAAGCAACGGATTGAAGGACTCAAGGCAATAATCCCCCTTGTATTCCTTCAGTATCTCGGCAACCTTGGGGCAAAGCGACTTATCAAAGCTCTCGCCCTTAAGCTCAACAAGAAGCGGCACTCTGCCCGAGACCAGCGACAAGACCTCGACAAAAGTCGGGATCGTCTGCTCACTGTCGGAAAGAGTTATCTGACGGAGCTCTTCGGCGGTGTAGTCCCGTACCTTCCCTTCCTTACCCGTCATGCGGATAAGGGTGTCGTCGTGAAAGACCATGACCACGCCGTCACGGGATAGCTGAACGTCAAGCTCGATGCCATATCCCGCCTGACAAGCAAGCTCAAATGCCTCAAGTGAATTTTCGGGCGGAGTTCCCGGCTTGTTTCCCTTGTGAAGACCTCTGTGAGCGTACTCGCAAAGCAGCTTCCCGTTTTCGGGCTTCTTGCCGGAGGGTCTCAAAAACACCAGAAGATAGATCAGAAACAGAAGCAAAAATGCCCCCGCAACCGATGCTAAAACGATCAAAAATATATCCATAAATCAATCCTTAGTCATCTACGTCAAGGCTCTCAAGAGCGCTCTTTTTCTGAACGGGCTTTGCGTCTCCGTGCTTAACGAAGAACATAGTTACGAAGGAAAGCGCGACGAAAACCGTACCGAAAGCGAAGAACATAGCTCTCATACCGAAAGCGTCGTAAAGTACGCCCGAGAGAATGGGAGCAACGATCTGCGCCGACATCGAAGCGGTGTAGTAGAAGCCGGTGTACTTACCGACGTCGCCGCCGCGAGCAAGCTCAACTACCATGGGGAAAGAGTTGACGTTGATAGTCGCCCAACCCATACCCGCGAGAATGAACACGGGATACATAATAAGCTCGGGAGACTCGGAGGTAATAAAGTTACCCGCGAAGAAAGCGGTAGCAAGCATAAGAATACCCGCAAGAATAGTCTTTCTTCTGCCCACCTTGGAGGCGATGATACCTACGGGAATGTAGGAAACGATAGCCGCCGCCTGAGCGATAATAAGGGTAAAGTTAAAGTCAAAGTGAAGCACGTTGGTTGCATATACCGAATATTTGCTGGTGATGGAGTTGTATCCGATATACCAGAGCGCAACCGACGCGAGAATGAGCATAAGAGAGATAAACTCAGGCTTTGAGAGCTTTCTCTTGTCAGCACTCTCACCCGCCTCTACGGGCTCCTCAAGACCAAGTCGCATAGTCTCCTCTTCCATCTCCGCTGCCCACTTCTTCTCCTTAACCGAGAGCAAGAAGACGATAAGACCGGTCATCATAATAGCAACTACGGCAAGAACGTAGGGAGTGTACTGCATATAGTGGTTCTTGGAGGTAGCGAATACCATACCGAGAACGAGAACGAGAATACCACCTGCTGTTCCGGTCAGGTTAATGATAGCATTTCCCTTGGAACGCAAAGGCTTTACGGTAACGTCGGGCATAAGCGCGACTGCGGGCGAGCGGAATGTAGCCATAGCGATAAGCACAACGAGAAGAGTTGCGATAAAGCCGACGAGAGGCAGAGGATTCGCCATAGTCAGCTCAAGAGTGGTCTCCTGAACGATAGCAGAGTAAGCCTCAGGGGTAAGAATACCCTGCTGCATCTCGGGAATACCCTCGGCGATAACGCGAGCAAGCTGATAATTGTCGATAAAGGTCAGGCAAACGAAGGAAATAACAGCCGCGATCGTACCGAAAAGCACGAAGGGTGTACGTCTGCCCATTTTCGTATTGACCTTATCGGAAAGCGCACCGAAAATAGGAAGCAAAAATACTGCAAGCACGTTGTCGATAGACATGATCGCGCCGGAAGCGGTCTGAGGAAGACCGAAGTGGTTAGTGAGGATAAGCGGAACTATCGCATCGTATGCCTGCCAGAAGGCACTGATGAGAAAAAACGCCATACCCACAAGAATTGTGCGTTTGTAATTCAGTTTCATGTTTTTCATCCTTTCAGATCGTTATGTTCGCCAAAAGCGAACCCATTTAAAACAAGTATATCATACTTTTTCCCAAATTGCAATAAAAAACACTGATTTTTTTGCATATTCAAGGATTTTTCATTTTTTCATAAACTTATAACTAATTCTGAATATATTAAATTGCAATTTATCGGGGAGATGCGATGCCTCCGGCGGCACACTTTTTTGAAAAAAAGTGTGTCAAAAAACTTCCCTGAAAAAAGGTTTAAATTACACCAATGTTGTCCTTTGAACCCGTATTGATTTGAATCAAAGTT
>JAZKYL010000145.1:0-4620 GCA_045612105.1 Eubacteriales bacterium | reverse complement strand
GCTCGATTCGTTCAGCATCTAATTTTCTCGCCATTGTCTATTTCTCACCCCCTTTCCACACAGATTTTTCATGCTTATCATCGCCTCCTTTCCGAACAGCAGGACAAAAAAAGCCACCCCAAGGAAAGTCCTCAGAGCGGCCTTGTGCCAGCGGTTCGCGTGGCATTGTATCATAGTTAGAATATTCTGTCAAGTTCGGTTGTTATTTTTGTTGTCGATTACTTTTGGTGACCAATTGATAAATAAAATCTAATAAAGCGATATCGTTACATTTTTTCAGGGCATTAGCGATCAACTGCCGCATAGCATTGAGGTCGGGGTCATCCATAATCGTAATCCTTTCTTGACATATTTTGTATTTTGTGGTATAATAACGCAACGGTTATTATCTTGGTATAATTATACAGCCTAATACAGCAAAATGCAATAAGCATATTTGCCGTGCGAATAGGTATATTTTCGTATCAATACCGCAAACTTGCCTATGGAAAGGGTATTTTTATTATGTATCGTGATCGACTTGAGGAACTTAGAAAAGAGAAAAACCTCTCATACAAAAAGTGGTCGGAATTAAGCGAGGTTTCTGTTGATACAATCGACCGCATTATCCATCCCGAGAATCCCGATAAGGATTCCCCACGCGTAAATACATTAGAAAATTTGTGTAAGGTTCTCGGCATCGAGCTTTGGGAATTGTTTTATACAGGAGATAAAAGTCTTGTAGTGCTGCAAGCGGAAATCCATTCTCTTAAAGCTGAGCGCGATACTCTTCTCGAAGAAAACGGTGCTCTTAAAAATCAAGTAGATACGCTCAGCGCCAAGGTTGACTCTCTCAGGGACAAAAATGACGCTCTCAAAGATCAACTCATCGAAACACACAATTACTACATCAAACAAAAAACTTGAGAATAAGAAAAACCCCTGAAATCCTTTGTATTTCAGGGGTTTTTGAGTGTATACACCTTGTGTAGTCTGGTTCACCATACTACACAAGGTGTATACATAAGGCATAAATTATTGAAGTAGCATTTCTACTTCCAGTGTTATTTCTGCTCCCTTGCTAGGCCCTAAGTCCACAGCGGAGTAATCAATACGTTTAATGATTGAGCGTAGTATGCGATTTTTTTCTTTTGCTGGCATACTAGGATTCTCTAACGCCGCGATAGCTTTTTTCAACAAGATTACTTTATCTTCGTAATTAATATTCTTTGGTATAGATGCTCTTGCTTGAAGAATTTCCTTTTCGCATATTTCCATTTTTTCTCGAAGAGCACTATTTCTGCGGTCAAATAATTCTTGCGTATATTTGCCCGTTTCCAGAAGTTCGAATTGCTTGTCTTCTTGTTGTCTATACTCTTCCATCTGCTTGGAAAGTTTTTCGAGCCTTCTCTTTTGTATAACGGCTGCATTGCCATCACCATTCTTGACTTTTGCTTGGAGTTTTGGCAGTTCTTCTTCTTTAAGAACAGTTAGAAGTGCGCTTAAAACAATTGAATCATCCGCGCTCTTGTAATGTTGAGGCACCGCATATTTGCAATAGTAACGTTTTTTATGGTTTCTACCCGTTGGTACAAGTCTCATAACTCTCCCGCATTCTTTACATCTAAGCAGTCCTGCAAGTATATTAACAAATCCTTTTTCGGTGTAGGTTCTTGGATTGTTTTTGATTCTGTTTTGGGCAGCCTCAAACAATTCCATAGGAATAATACTTTCGTGTTTTCCCTCGGCAATGATAACTTCCTCGTCGGGTTGTTTTTTTCTTCGTACAACACGCACACCGTTTTCTACTTTTTGAGTTTCCTTGGTATAATTGAACCTTACTTTCCCGATATAATGAACATTGGATAGCATGCAACGTACCGTGTCACCCGTCCATGTTCCTCCGTTACGAGAAGGATGTCCAGCCTCCAAACGCTTAGCAATTGCGCGAAGAGAAAGATCCTCATTAACGTACCAATCAAACATCAGGCGAACCACATCCGCGTCATCATTGGGTGTCAATGTCCAGTCTCTGCCGATTTTTATTTTATCAAATCCATACGGGGGGATAGGGTTAATATAGCAACCACGTTTTACTGCGGCAACTCGTCCTCGCATCAGGATTTCTTTCGTATATTCCAGATAATCTCTACCTCTTAATAATTCATCTTGGAAAAACTTGCGTTCCATTTTATTGGAAAGATTATACGTCATAACCGGCGTAACCACAGAGGTAGAAGTATATTGAAAATTACTAATCAGCGTACCGCAATCAATTAAATCGCCACGCGAAAGACGTTGTGGCTCTATTACTAAAACTCCGTGAATGGTGTTATCCTCGATTCGAGATAGCACCTTTTTTATTTCCTCTCGCTCTTCAATGGATTCACCGGAAACCACCTCGCGGTAAATGTTTTCTTCGGGGATTCTCCCCCCCAATTCACGCACGGCAAAATCTTGTAAGATATTTTCGTGCTTGGCGAGAACCTCCTCTACTGTTTCGTTTGGATCGTCTTGCCTAGATTTTCGAAGATACATCAAATGTGATAAATAATTCGCCATAACTAATTCTCCTAATATATTTTTTGTGTTGCCCCGAACAAATACGGGGACGAGATTCGGCTTACTGTTTGATATAATGTTATTGGAAACAATTGCTACTTGCTAACAAAATTGTCAGATAGTACAATAAATTCGGAACAGATGTTCCACCCCTACGAAAGGAGCCCCACCCATGAGAATAATCGATGTGCACATTAAAGAAATTATCAAGTTACTCCACAAATGCGAGGATGCAGAATTACTGGACTTTATTTATCGTTTGCTTCAAAAGCATCAAGCACTGCATTGACAGCCGGGCGTTTACTACGGTCAACCTTTGCAAGTTTTACAACCATAGATAAAAGCTCTTCATCCTTTCTCAATTGAAGAACGAGGTTCGCAAGGACATCGTTCTTTTCGCTCACCTCTTCTTCTACCCAACCCATCAATGCACCGGGGGTAGTATGCAAGCATTCTGCAAAACGCACAATCTTATTTTGCGGAATGTCATTCACTCCCATTTCGATTTTATTTATGGTAGTCTTAGATGTATACCCCACACGATGAGCCAGTTCCTCTTGCGTCATCCCATGCTTTTCACGCAATGATCTTATTCTTTTTCCGATTTCAGACATATTGATCACCTCCTATAACCATATAATACCACACAATTGATTATTTGTCAACATTTTTTAGAAATTTTTCAAAAAGGGGTTGACAATAGGTCTACGTAATGCTATATTGATATTGCAATCGGGTTGATTATTTATCAACCCCCTGCGCCTTAGAAAGGAGGTGCGAACATTGACTAATACTGCATTATTGGAAGCAAGAATAGCTAAATCCGGGCTGAAGAAAAGTTATATTGCAAAAGCAATGGGGCTTTCTTCATACGGATTGACACTGAAAATCAAGAATTCTAACGAATTCAAGGCAAGTGAAATCACAAAACTATGCGAAATTTTAAGTATTTCTAATCTGGAAGAGAAGAATGCTATTTTTTTTGCCTCAACGGTTGATTTTTAGTCAACATCAAAAAAAGGAGCGTTTATGGAATATACTACAAAAACGTATAAGGGTGAGGGTTGGACAGTAATCGTTAAGCGTCCTATTCTTAGCGAAGCCGAAAGGGAAAAACGAGAAAAGCATGTTGTGGAAACTCTTAAAGGCGTTTATAGAGCTGTCGAACATGATGAATCTATCGCAAAACTATTGCTCGCAGAAGATAAATAAAACTTACAAAAAGGAGGAAACAAAGAATCAGTGAAAGTCACAGATAAAAACTATTATTCCCCCGCTGCCAACCGAGCATATATGAGCGTATCGCAGTTCAAAGCGTTTCAGAAGTGTCCGGCTGCGGCGATGGCGGAACTGGCGGGAGATTACTCCCCCGAACGTGGACGAGCCCTGTTGCTCGGGTCTTACGTCGATGCGATGCTCACGGGTACCGCTAAGGAGCAGGAACAGTTTATAGAAGAAAACCGTTCCGAGCTGTTCAAAAAGAACGGTGATCCATATGCGGATATCGAGCAGGCGAACGAGGCTGTTGCCCGCATCCGAGAGCAACCGCTGATGATTAAATATCTGAGCGGCGGGCATCAAAAAATCATGACAGGCGAGATTGAGGGTGTTCCCTTCAAGATCCGTATGGACAGTTATCGGCGTGGCGAATATATTGCCGATCTGAAATACATGGCAAGCCTGCGCAGTCCCAATCTGTTTGAGCCTATGGTGAAATATTGGGGCTACGACCTGCAAGCAGCGTGCTACCAAGAAATCGTATACCAAAACACAGGCGATCGCCTTCCCTTCTACTTTATCGTAGCAACCAAGGAAAAGCCCGCACACCTTGCCGTAGGACAGATTAGTCAATGGAATATGGACACCGCGCTGGAAACAGTGAAAAAGCAGATCGTGCATTTTCAGAAGATTAAGACAGGTGAGATTCCACCCGAACGTTGTGAGGATTACGGTTGCGATTATTGCACCAGTACCAAAATCCTTACAGAACCGATTGACACCGATTTGTTCGGCATGAGCGCCGCGCAGATCAAAGCCATGCAAGGCAACATTTTATAAAAAGAAAGGAGACCATCCAGA
>JAZKYL010000144.1:0-25357 GCA_045612105.1 Eubacteriales bacterium | reverse complement strand
CGTAGAAAGGGAAAACCCCCACTTGTGTGTTTTCCCTCTTTCGGCTTCGCCGAAATTCACCCTTTCGTGGCGCTTTGGAAGGATAAAGGTGTTTCGCCCTCTGCGGAGGGCGACCGCCGATCGCGACGTGTTACTTCGGGCACAAGTGCCCTCGTCGTGAGTTTTCTTCGAAAACGTCACCAAGCGACGAGCTTTTGAAAAAGCTCGAGCGAAACTTTTGACAAGCTTCGCTGTAAATTCCCCGATAAATTGCAATTTATCAAATCCTATCCAGCGTGATCCTACCCAGCTTCGCCGCCCTGAACTCGTCAAGGAGCATATCTGCGGTTCGTTCGGTATTGATCTCGCCTCCCGAGATAAGGAATCCGCGCTTTTTGCCGATGTGGCAGAGCAGATCGTAGTCGCCCATATCGACGAAGCTTTCCTTCTCACCAAGCTTGTATCTTGCGGCAAGAAGATCGGGGTAGAGGTTCTTCATTCGGTTGCAGTATGCCATAGCAAGCTCCTCGATTTGAAGAACGTCGTCCTTGATAGCACCCGTCAAGGCGAGATTTTCACCCACGGTTCTGTCCTCGAATTTCGGCCAGAGAATACCCGGCATATCCATAATGTCAAGTCCAATTCCGGTGGAAAACCACTGCTTGTCGCGGGTAACACCGGGACGGGTCTCGACCTTCGCCTTTTTGTTGCCCGAAAGCTTATTTATTAGGGTGGACTTGCCCACGTTGGGGATTCCAAGCACCATGGCGAAAATGCGACGGTTCATACCCTTGCTTTCATATTTTTCAAGCTTTTCTTTAAGCAGCTCGCGTATTGCGGGCAGTATCTTGTTAAGCCCCTCGCCCGTGAGACAGTCCACAAGTATGCAGGCGGTCTTATCTGTGCTGTAATGCTCCTGCCAGACCTTGTTCTGCTGAGGATCGGCAAGATTTGCCTTGTTGAGTATGATCAAAGAGGGCTTGTTTTCTGTTAATTTAGTTATTTCGGGGTTTCTTGAGGAGTAGGGAATACGCGCGTCGAGGATCTCAATAACAACGTCAACGTTTTTGAGGTTCTCGGAGATCATTCTCCGCGTTTTCGCCATATGCCCGGGAAACCATTGAATCTGATCTGATGGCATAGTTAAAATCCTTTAATGAATAATGAATGATGAAAAATGAATAATGAATAATTGAGGAAGAAAACCGCCCTACGGTTTTCAACTATAATTTCGCATTTCGTATTTAATCAAACACGGTAAACGGCTTTATTCTGAGTATCGCTTTACCAAGCACGCAATCCTTGTCTACAAAGCCCACCAAGTGTGAGCGCGAATCGGTGGAGTGATTGCGGTTGTCACCCATAACGAAGATCTTTCCTTCTGGCACTTTTGCCTCAAAGATCAAATCTCCGTTGTCATCGGGTCTCATATAATAACGGTCAAAATCGGTCTTTACACGATAAATACCGCCGTCAACAAAAATGTATCTTTCGTCAAGCAGCTTTCCGTCTACGGTCACCTCACCGTTTATAAAATTGATCTTTACGGTCTGCCCCTCGGTGGCGATAACGCGCTTGACAAGCGGCTGTTTATAGTAATCGTTTGAGAGATGAAAGACAATGATATCACCTTGCTCCGGCTCGTAAAACAGACTTGTGGTTATCAGCATTTCCTGATCAACAAGTGTTTTGTTCATAGAATTGCCGTCTACCCGACAAAGGCGCAGACACAATGAGAAGATGAAAAGCACAGCAACCACCGAGATCGCGAACATTTCGACGAAATCAAACGCTGATTTGAGAAATCTGCTACCCTTTTTTGGAGCTTCGGGTAACGTGTCAAGCTCCTCTACTGTATTCATTTCAGGCTCGTTGTTCATAAAACTACCTCGTGAAAATTTATTTTTCGATGAATCGCTCCATAAGAGTGTGCCCCGCGCTGACGTAAATCTTTGTAGTGGCGGCACTTTCTTCGGAGAACTGCTCCACACCGCACATGTCCTCGGTGGAGGAATAGATCATAAAGGGAACGGGGTCCATGGTGTGTGTACGGAGACGGATCGGCGTGGGGTGGTCGGGAAGTATCATTATTTTGAAATCCTCGCCGCAGCCCTTAAGATATTCATAGATAGGGGAAAGTACCTTTTGGTCAATAAGAGAGATCGAGAGCACCTTGTTTTCGGTCTCGGCTCTGTGACCGCACTCGTCGGGACCTTCAAGGTGAACGTAAACGTAGTCAATACCGTCCTTGAAAGCGTCGATAGCCGCCTGAGCCTTGCCTGCATAGTTGGTATGTACGTTTCCCGTAACACCCTCAACGTCGATAGATTTCATCTTGGCGCAAAGACCGATTCCCTTGATAAGATCAACCGCAGAGATAACCGCGCCGTCAATGCCCCATTTTTCCTTGAAGGAGGGAAGAGCGGGACGCTTACCGGGGCTCCAGAGCCAGATAGAGTTTGCGGGCTTCAAGCCTCTCTCGCGGCGAGCTTCGTTTACGGGATGATGATCAAGCACATCCCAGCTTGCCTTCATAAGGTCGTAGTATTTTTTGCCTTCATCTCCGTAAGGCAGATATTCCTTAACGCACTTACCGAGAATATCGTGAGGGGGAGTGAAATCGTAGCTGTCGTCCACACCGCTCCAAAGGAGGCAGTGACGGTAGCTGACACCTGTGTGGAAATGACGAAGCTCGTTGCCGAGAGCTTCGTCAACAGCCTTAATAAGCTCGTCTGCCTCGGCAGTGGAGATCTCGTCGGCACTGTGGTCGATAATGATCTTTTCGTCATAGTCCTCGTCCTCGGAAAGAGTGACGACGTTGCAACGGAAGGCTACCTCGTCGTCCTTCATATCAAGTCCCATGCTAACCGCCTCAAGAGGGGAGCGACCTTTGGAATAGACTTTTGGATCAAAGGAAAGAATCGCCATATTTGCGGCATCACTGCCGGGAGCGATGCCTTCGGGCACGTTGGAGACCAGACCGACAAGAGATTTTTTCGCAAGAGCATCCATACAGGGTTTGTCGGCAGCTTCCATAGGAGTTTTGCCACCGAGAGCTTCTATTTTTTCATCCGCCATACCGTCGGGGATAAGTACAAGGTATTTCATAACGCTAAAAGGTCCTTTCGGGGA
Source organism: Eubacteriales bacterium (assembly GCA_045612105.1). Taxonomy (GTDB): domain Bacteria; phylum Bacillota; class Clostridia; order Oscillospirales; family CAG-272; genus SVTX01. The sequence continues at coordinate 22,246 of JAZKYL010000144.1, read as the reverse complement.
TACAAACATTTTTTCATTATAGATTATATCACATTTTTCGCCTCAACACAACAGTTTTTTCAGATTTTTATATAATATCATTATAATAGTAAAAAAATAATAAAATTATAAAAAAATATTTGTCATATTGACGATAAAGTATTGATAAAAGAAGGAATATATGTTATAATAAATTAATTAAAATAACATTGAGGTAAATATGAACGACGAAAATAGATCCGTGAAGACAACTATTGCTAAAAAGAACAGAAAAATAATTTTGATTGCTCTTGTAGCTACATTATTGCTTTTGGGCGCAATGTCTTTGATAATTGCAATTTTGGAATTGGGGCAGGATGAACCCGAGGTCGAGACCTTCGGGACGGTGGATCCGTCACTGCTCTATGATACAAAGGAAGAAGACTTCGATATTATGGAGTATGAAAAGTATCTTGCTCTCAATCGAACGGTAATTTATAAGGATTCAAATATCTCTGTCAGCATCGATTCCGATTCAGTGAATAAATACGACGCAGGACTTCAGCTGATGTATGAGCTTATTGAGTTCATAATAGCAGGGGATAGCGAAGGATATAATTCGTTGATCTATCCCGAAGAGGAGCAAGAGGATTCCTTTACTCAACAACAGATATATGACGTGGTCATCACACGGTACAGTTATTCGGAAAAGCAGAACGGCAGCGGAAGGTATCAAGAGTACGTTTACAAGCTTGAATACAGAATACACGAGAATAACGGTACGTTCAGAAATGATATTGTTTCAGATGCATCAAGACCACAGTATTTTGTCATAAACGACAGCACCGGAGAAATGCTTGTAATGGACATTGTCGAGAGCGGTTATTTGAAGTGATTTTTCAAGCCGCATAAGTTTTTTGTGCAATATATACTATTTACAGATGCAATATTTGTATAACATTTTGATGTGAATGGTATTGACAATCACGTGACCGTGTGATATAATTATATCAAGGTGATATACCAAATTTATACTGAAAGGAAGTACGAAGTATGGAACAATTAGGAATGACGATCATGTGGGCAGCGTTTTTCCTCGGAGCACTGTTTATCGAATCGCAAACGGCTGAGCTTGTGGCGGTGTGGTTTGTGCCGGGAGCTTTGACGGCGCTGATCTTAGCCACTTGCGGAGTACCCACGTGGATACAGTGGATAGTATTCGCTGTAATATCCGTGGTGCTTGTGACCCTTGCAATGACGGTCTTTAGAAAGAAGCTTTTGAAAAACCACGGCAAGGAAAAGACCGATACCGATTTGTTGATTGGAAAAACGGCACTTGTCACCGAAAAGATCGACAATGTGGCTATGACGGGAGCGGTCAAGGTTGACGGCAAAGAATGGAGCGCACGTATGGTAGACGATTGCGAGACCGCCGAAGAAGGAGAATTTGTCGAGATCGAGTCGATCTCCGGTGTTAAGCTGATCTGCCGTTGGAAATAATTCGTAAACTGTTAAAGAACAATCTTTTAATCTATTAATCTAACAAAACAGAAAGGATTTTATTATGGGACCTTTGGAATTTATTTTGATCGCTATCGCGGTCCTTGCAATCGTAATTATTATCTCGAACATTAGTGTCGTTCCTCAGGCGAAGGCATACGTTATTGAGCGTCTCGGAGGTTATCATACCACCTGGAATACCGGACTTCATTTCAAAATTCCCTTTATTGACAGAATTGCTAAGAGGATCAATAAGATGGAGCAGGTTGCGGACTTTCCTCCTCAGCCGGTTATCACAAAGGATAACGTAAGAATGCAGATAGATACCGTTGTGTTCTATCAGATAACCGACCCTAAGCTCTATTCCTACGGTCACGCAACTCCTATGACCGCGATAGAGAACCTCACCTCCACCACGCTCCGTAATATCATTGGTGATATGGAGCTTGACGAGACCCTCACCTCCCGTGACGTGATCAACTCCAAGATGAGAGCGATACTCGACGAGGCTACCGACCCTTGGGGTATCAAGGTCAGCCGTGTTGAGCTGAAGAATATCATACCTCCCAAGGAGATCCAGGACGCGATGGAGAAGCAGATGAAGGCAGAGCGTGAAAGACGTGAAGCTATTCTCCGTGCAGAGGGTGAAAAGAACTCCGCGATCCTTTTGGCAGAGGGACGTAAGCAGTCGCAGATCCTTGACGCAGAGGCAGAGAAGCAGTCCCGCATCCTCAGAGCGGAAGCGGAGAAGCAGTCTCAGGTGCTGAAGGCAGAGGGTGAAGCTGAAGCGATCCTCAAGATCCAGCAGGCGACCGCAGACGGTATCAAGATGATCAACGAGGCAGAGCCCGGTCAGGGAATGATCGCGATCAAGAGCCTTGAAGCACTTGAAAAGGTGGCAGACGGTCAGGCAACAAAGATCATTATCCCCTCCGAAATCCAGAACGTAGCGGGACTTGTTGCATCTATCAAGGGCGTAGCAGAGGATAAGTAATTAATAAATAAAAATAAATGCGATGGGAGGAAGGAAAACTTTTGAAAAAGCTTTTCCTTCCTCCCATCATACTCCCCTCCAACCTTTCAAAACTCTAAATGGTAAGGATAAATTACAATGAAAAAATTAACCTTAATAATCTACACCGCCGTAATCGCCGCAACGGGGCTTTCGGCACTGATATTTAAAGAATATTTGAATATTGTAATCGATTCGCTGATACCACTTGGCGTTACCGTGGCGCAGATATGTATCGGATTGCTGATCAAAAACAATATTATTTATCTCCGCGGCGGAGACCTTTACCGTGTAAAAAGCAGCGATTTCAAATATTCGAAAAATGATAGAGGAGAGGGCGAATTCAACGTGGTGAATTCCCATAGGAGAGGTCCCGGCAAGAAAGCCCAAACTATCTTGGGCTACGCTTTTATCCTCGCGGGAGCTTTATCCATCCCAATTATTTTCTTTTTCCCAATCACTGTAAAATGGTACAGCCTCGGATTGATACTTGTTCCCATGATACTCGGCAGCGTTGCGGCTATTCCGGCTGACTTAAAGGAAACCAAAGCCGCCATCGAAGAGCAAAGAGCCTTGGAAGAGCAGTGGCAAAAAGAGCTTGAAGAACAGAAAAAACGCGAAGAAATGGGCAAGTGGAAATAATAAATTGCAATTTATCGGGGAGAACGCGGTGCCTCCGGCGGCACACTTTTTTGGAAAAAAGTGTGTCAAAAAACTTCCCTGAAAAAGGATAAAATTTCACCAATAAAGTCTTTTGAAACCGTGGATTTTTTAATCAGAGTTTATCTTCTATCGTGTTTCTAGTGTATTATAAACTCTTTATTTACAAGCAATTTGATACTTGCTCGCAACACGATAGCAGTGAGGGTTCGCCTGAAATCCTCACGGTTTTATAGAATGAAATGGGTACACTTCCAATTAATTTTAGGGGAAGCTTTTTGGCTCCACCTTTTTCTCGAAAAAGGTGGAACGCGTCTCCCCCGCGTCCCCGACAAATCAAAATTTGCAATCAACTTTTGCATATTTCTTGACAACACGGTCAACGTATGTTAAAATTAATCAAAAATAAATTCTAAATCAAGGCAGGAAAGAATAATGAGCCTCGAAAATGTCAAAAAAGTACACGACAGTGTAATGGATAGCGTGAGCCGTGTTATCGTCGGCAAAAAGAACGTCACCGAGCTTGCTATCATAGCCCTCCTTTGCGGCGGACATATGCTGATAGACGACGTTCCCGGTACGGGTAAGACTGTCCTTTCAAAGACCTTTGCCGACGCGCTTTCTCTTGAATATAAAAGGGTTCAATGCGTTCCCGATATGCTCCCCTCGGACATCGTCGGTGTAAATTTCTTCGATATGAAGCAAAATGAATTCCGTTTCGTCAAGGGTCCCGTTTTCACCAATATTCTGTTGGCGGACGAGATAAACAGAGCGATGCCCAAGACCCAGTCGGGTCTCCTTGAAGCTATGGAGGAGCATCAGGTCTCTCTCGACGGTGTGACCTACACTCTCGACGAGCCCTTTATGGTCATCGCGACCCAAAACCCCGTTGAGACCAAGGGAACCTTCGATCTTCCCGAGGCTCAGCTCGACCGTTTTCTTATCAAAACAAGTATGGGATATCCCTCTCACGACGAAAGCGTGGAGATACTTTCACGAAAGCTGAATATGAATACGACAGACGGCGAGATCGCGAGAGTGGACAAGGAAACCGTTCTCGCCGCAAGAAAAGAGCTTGCCGACGTTTACGTACATAAGGACGTTTTGTCTTATGCCGCAAGCATTTGCGAGGCAACGAGAAAGAACAAGGACGTTATCCTTGGCGCAAGCCCACGCGCGATGATCGCTCTTGTACGTGTGGCGCAGGGATTTGCGGCGATAGAGGAGAGAGACTACGTCCTCCCCGACGACGTCAAGAAGGCTGCAAAGCCAACCTTGGCTCACAGACTAATTTTTAATAACAGTTTCTTCCACAGAGGAGATCTTGGTGCCGAGCTTATCTCGTCGATCCTTGAGACTACCCCCGTGCCCAGCGAGCAGATAGATTTCGCGCGCAGAGTCAGATAATATGGAGTTTTTATATTCGATATTGGACTTTTTGCGGCGGCTTTTGTCTCAGAAGTGGTTTTGGATACTTGTGGCAGTAGCGGTTGCATTAATTTTGCTTCTGGTACTCTACCGAAAGCTGAAAACAGACGCTCTCTCACATCTTGAATACGCGAGATATTTCTCATCCGACGGTGTTTTTGCGGGGGAAAGCTTCGAGATGGTCGAGGTGGTGCATAACCCCACGATGTTTCCGCTGTTCTTTGTGAATATGGACTTTTTCATCCCCGCGGGGCTTACTGTCAACGGGGTAAAATGCTACGAATACAAGAAATGCACAAGTACCTTCCATATTCCGCCAAGAGCTACCGCAAAAAAGGTTCACGAGGTGATCTCCGAGAAGCGTGATCACTATAAATTAAAAAACGTTAGCCTGGTTTACCGTAAAAACGAGTTCACCTTTGAAGCTCCCATCGAAATATACGTCTATCCCGACAAGTATTACGATGACGTAGATCTGTCGGAGCTTATCAGACTTACGGGTGATGCCATCGCCAATAAAAAATACGTCGAGGATCCCTTCTTTTTCTCGGGTATCCGACGTTATAACGCGGGAGACAGTATGCGTCAGGTCAATTTTAAAGCCTCGGTGCGCTCGTTTTCGGGCGGGGTGCGACAGCTTATGTGTAATTTTTACGAAAGCTCGCGAAATTTTGATACAATGATCTATCTCGACCTGACCGAATACCACGTGGTCGAGGGATATGAAAAATACTGCGAAGCGTTAGAAAGGGGACTCAGATGCGCTTGCTATCTCTTCTGCCAAGCGCAGACGTACGGCGGCAAGGTGGGATTTGTGACCAATTCTTCCACCGAAGACTCGAGATACGTCAACATCCCCTGTGATACGGGAAATCTGCATACTAAAAAAATACTCGAATGCTTTGCCGAGATCACACCCTACGCAAGACATGATTTTTCAATGAATTCCTTGCTTCAGGATGCGATAAAGCTTCCTAACGGCACCGATATCTACCTTATTACACCTTATGTTGACGATAAAAATGCCGAGCTTATTCGCTCTCTTGAGCGAGTGGGCAAAAGCGTGAGCGTGATAAAAATTCAAGTGGGGGAGGCATAATTTATGGGATTTTTAAAAAAATTCTGGCGAGAAATATGCCTCGTGTTGCTTGTTTCGGGTCTCTACGGGCTCTATATCGCGTTTATGAATTGCAGCTCCGAAGACGTTTACCTGCGCTCGGTGATCTTTATCGGAATGGGCGCGGATCTTGTGGCGTTTTTCCTTGTTTTGCGCGATCTTTGGAGAAAAAAGTGGCGAAAAAAAGCCTCCGACCGATTTCATAAAATATTCGACCGTATCAGAAGATTTATGACCGGGATCGCCGAAAAGCTTTCTCTTGGCACTAAAAATGACGATATCTTGCGAGGAAGAATGACCTTTACCTTTGATAAAGTTGAGCGAGCTGAAAACGAGCAGATAAAACGCGCAAGACCGCCGAAGTGGAAACAGCTTGAGGACGACCGATCGAGAATGAGATACCTTTACCGCGGAATGATAAAGGGCAGACTCAAAAGGGGAGAACCGATATATTCCGATGAGACCCCCTCGGAGATCGAGCGAAAAAATGAAAAAACTCCCGCAGAAAAAGAGCTTTTCGATATGTATATAGCCTGCCGCTACGACGAAAGAAAGCATATCGACGAAGCGCAGATCCAAAACCTCAAAAGAGAATTGGAAATTAAATAAATTGCAATTTATCGGGGACGCGGGGGAGGCGCGGATGCCTCCGGCGGCGAGCTTTTTGAAAAAAGCTCGGCAAAAACTTCCCCCAAAAAAGGGAAAGATTTCACCAATGATGTCATTTGAAACCATATTGATTTGAACCGAAGTTTATCTTCTATCGTGTTGCAAGTTTATTTGAAAACTTTTAAACAAAAGAGTTTGCAAAAAACTTGAAACACGATAGCAGTGGAGCTTTGATCAAAATCCTCACGGTTTCACAAAATAAAACGGCTACATTTTAATCCTTTTTGCGGGGAAGTTTTTTGGCTCCACCTTTTTTTCAAAAAAGGTGGAACGCGTCTCCCCCGCGTCCCGACAAATCAAAATTTGAAAACCTCAAACAATGCAAAAACGGAGCCAAAAAGCTCCGTTTTTATTATTTTTTTCTAGTATATCTTCCATGAGAATTAAATCTGTTGAAATACCTATAAACCAACACCGCGGCAAGCAGAACGATGAAGCATATTATGGTTGCAATAAATGCGCGGCTTTTTGTGTACGAGCCAATTACGTCAATGACCTTCATAACTCCGTTGACTTCATAGCTTTCTTTGAGTATAAGATCACTCTCGCCGATCTTTTCACCGCCCGACGTAACCGTCACTTTTCCAATAACCGCTCCTGCCTCAATGGGCGCGCGGATGTCATCGTTTAGAGAGATAGAGTACGCGAGATCGTTTTCGGTGCTCTTTGTCGGTATGTAGATAGATAGATCTTCTGCCACGACGTACGGCGCGGAGTCTTCCATAGAAAGACCTATCTTGGTGGTGCCAAGTTGGGTGTCCTTGGGGAAGATCTTATAATTGTTGTAGGTCTCACACACCCAATCGGCAAGAATATTCACGCTGTCGTAAGCGTAGATCTCGCTTCCGTCCTCGCTTTCCTTACCGCCAAGAAGTACGCAGATATAATCAACGTGCGTGCCGTCCTTGTCCTTGTCGCGTATCAGGGTGACGATGCTCCAGCCGCCCGCCTCGCCCGAATAACCTGCGTTCATACCGAGACAAGAAGAATTGTAATATCTGTAATCAGCGGCAGATATTAGATAGTTTCGATTGTAAAACGATCTCGCATCGCTATGATTTGTCCTATCCACCGAGTGCTTGACCGCGGAGCAGATCTTCATATAAAGCTCGTTGTCGGATGCGGCAAGCGCGATCTTTAGAGTATCGTATGCCGTGGTAAGCATAGCCGAGTTGTCGGGATATCCTAAAGGATTGGTGTACTTGGTGTTCTTGGCACCGAGAGCGCGCGCCTTTGTGTTCATCATCTCAATGAAACCCGATGCAGATCCACCGCAAATATATGCCAAAGCGTAGGCTGCGTCGTTATATGAGCCGCAGATAGCTCCATATAACAGATCTCGTATTTTAATCTTTTCGCCATTTCTAAGCTTCATACTGTAACCCGATGCGCCCGAAAGCATTTCGTCGGTGATGGTAACCGTTTCATCAAGCCTATCAGCAAGGGTTTCGCAGGCTATAAGCCCCAAAGTAATTTTCGCGCTGGTAGAGGTGTTCAAAAGAGCAAACCCCTCATCCTCCACGATATATTTTTCGTGAGTTTTATCGTAAAGCACTACCGCAGACCCTCCGTCCACCTTTGGGGGCTCCGCGTCGATTGCCAAGACTGGCAGTGCTGACAAAAGCATTATGATTATAAGAAGTGCCGACAGAAATGCCGAGCGCTTTATTTTGTTACTCTGCATTCAGAGGCTCCTTTCAAGTAAGTTAAGGCTTTATTCCTATCTCGTCAAAAATTCTGACCGCTTCCTCCGCATCCTTGGCGATCTGGTCTCGAAGCTCGTCTACCGAGCCAAACTTTCTCTCCTCGCGCAGATAATAGCAGAAGCTAACCTTCAGTATCTTTCCGTAAATGTTTTCGTTGAAATTGCAGATGTATGTCTCGCAATTTACCACGTGATCGTCACTGCCGTCAATAATCGTAGGACGAATACCAACGTTGGATACGCCAATGTGCCTCTTGCCGTCTTCGGTGAAGCAAAGAGTTGCGTAAATACCGCGCGCGGGTGTAATTATATCCTCGGGAAAAAGCTGATTTGCCGTGGGAAAACCGATAGTGTGCCCAAGACGCTTGCCACCGATAACTCTCGCCTTTATGGTGAGAGGCTGACCGAGCATATCGAGTGCCGTGCGCAGTTCTCCGCAAGACACGTGGTTTCTGATGGTGGTAGAGCTGACGGTCTCGCCAAACATAGTTACCTCGGGTATAACTCTCACGTGATCTTCGCCAAAAGCCTTTTTCAAGGTGTCGGGTGAGCTGAGTCCACCTCTGCCGAACCTGTGATTAAAGCCGCAGACAACGCCCATGCAGTTCAGCTTATTCTTCAAAAGCTCCTCAACGAAATCCTCTCCGCCAAATTCCGCAAACTGCATAAAATCACCAACCGCCACAAAATCTATGCCGATGTCGAGAATTCTTTCGATCTTTTCTTCAACAGAGCAGAGCTGAGGAGTTTTTTTATCAAAAAGCAGGTTGGCAGGAAGAGCGGAAAAGCACCAAGCACCCACTGAATCAACGCCAAGCTCCTTTTTTAGCTCAATAGCTTCTCTTAAAATGAGCTGATGAGCCTTGTGAACACCGTCAAAGGTGCCGAGAGCCAATACGCTTTTTCCGGAAGGAAGTGAATCTACACGACCGTTTTTCGTAAAAATATAAAAGGTGTCAGTCATCGTCTTTTCTGCCTTCGAATTCTTTGTCAATAGCTTCAATGTAATATTTAACCATTTCTTCAAGTAGCTCGTCTCGGTCAAGCTTGCCGATAAGAGTTCTTGCGCTTTTGTAATTGGTGATATGGGTGGGATCTTCTGAAACAAGATACCCTGATATCTGCGAAACCGGATTATAACCACCGTCTCGAATTGCCTTGCAGATTTCAAAGAAAAGCTCTTTAGGATCGATCTCTTCTTCGGGAAGCTCTATTACGGGTCGGCTTTTTGCTTTGATAATTATTCTTTCGTTATTGTTGAGTACCATAAATATTCCTTAATTTTGACTTTTAATTAAACCCTCTTGCCAAGAAGCTCCTCGGTCAGATTGTCGGCATGCTTTTTGATGAGAGATGCATAGTAAGCTACGACAATGATTTCGAGAGCTTTGGAAAGTCGCTCTCTTGCGCCGGGCATAACCTCTTTGTACTCGGCGGTCTCTTCCTCGATAGCGAGGCGGATAGATCCCAGTGAGCAGACGTCGTATGTCATAAGCTTGTCCAGTATCTTGCAAATATAGTCGTAAAGTACGCTGTCCTCGATAATATCGTCGCTTCTGTCGTCAACGCTTCCGTTGATGTACTGAATAAGAGAAGCGATCTTATCAAGCTGCATACAGGAGCGCAGCATATTGATGATAAGAATATGAGCTATCTGATTGATGTCGTACTTTTTAAGCTTGGAGTTAGCTACCCAACCTCTCTTTGTCCAGTTTTGAAGGGTAGAGCCGTCGATTCCGGAAATGTCGCGGATCTGCGTCAGCATAACTCCGTCGGAAATAAAGAAAATTTTGGACAAAAATTCAAGTCCGGTAACGTCGCCCATTTCGGAGCGGTGAAGCTTTGTGCCGGGAATAAGGTCGTCTTTGATCTGAAGATTCATAGTGTTTTCCTTTCTGTAAAAATCAAAATTCTTTTCGTATCGATTTGAAATCTATAATTACTTTATTTTATATATTTATTATATATTACGGTCAAACGATTGTCAAGCGTTTTCACAGAAAATACAAATATTCTTTTCCCGTCGGACATAAATTGTATTGAAATGAGGGCTTAAAATTTTGATTTGTCGGGGACGCGGGGGAGGATGCGTTCGAGAAACTTTTTGAAAAAAGTTTCTCGAGCTCTTCAAAAACTTTCCGAAAAAATGGCTGAAAGTGTAGCTGTATTGTCTTATAAAACCGTGAGGATTTTGGTCAAAGCCTCACTGCTGTCGTGTTGCGAGTATATTTCAAATTGCTTGTAAATAAAGAGTTTGTGATACACCAACGAGGGCACTTGTGCCCGAAGTAACAACACTGATAGAAGATATATTTTGATTTAAATCCTTATGATTTTTAAGGAAAACATTGGTGTAATTTAAACCTTTTTTCGGGAAGTTTTTTGGCGCAACCTTTTTTACAAAAAAGGTTGCACGCGTCCCCCGCATCCCACCGATAAATTGCAATTTACAAATTAATCGTTATAGCAAGGAGTGATATAATTGAAGAAAATAAAATTCGGTTTTGGCGGCGTCCTGATGCTTGCCGCGACGCTGATCTCTGACAGCGCAAAAGTCCTTGTAATATATATGCTTGCCGCATTTTTGCACGAGTTGGGGCACCTTTTGGCGGCAAAACTGCAAAAGATAGCCGTAAAAGAGATAAAGTTCGGTTTTTCGGGGGTTAGAATAGTTACGGACGAGCGTTTGACCTCCTATAAAAACGAGCTTATCCTCGCCGTGGCGGGGCCCATGGTAAATATCACAGTTTTTTTCACCGTTTTGATGTTTTTTTACCCTCGGGGCGGCATAGAAGCCCTGTTTAATGCCGCAGAAGCCTTTTTGTCGCTCTCCGAAACCACTGTTGACGGTGCTCTCGGATTTCTCGCGCTTTCTTCGCTTATCCAGGCGATATTCAACCTTATGCCCGTCAATACCTTCGACGGTGGACGAATACTCTATTGTTCAATCGCGCAGTTGGCAGATGAGCGCATAGCTGCCCACGTGATGTCGGTCACCACTGCGTTTTCTGCGTTTCTTTTGTGGACGGTCGCCCTCTATCTTATGTTAAAGGTCGCCGCGGGACTGGGCATCTACGTCTTCGCCGCTTGTATATTTGCAAGTGCTACGGGGAGGAAAATGCAGAAAAGCCTTGACAAAATGCCCGAAGCTTGATATAATTGTCTTGTCATTTTTATTTGTTCGAAAAGGAAAGAAAAATGAAAAGAATTAAATTTATATCAGCAATTTTGGCATTAATACTCGCGCTTTCGTTAGCTTTTGTCTCCTGCGATATGCAGGGAGAGCAGGGAATCCAAGGCGCACAAGGTGAAAAAGGCGACCAAGGCGAAGCCGGTGTCGGTATCGCCAAAGTTGAGATAATAAACGGTGAGTTTGTGATTACTTATACAGACGGAAGCGTTAAAAATATCGGCGCTTTGGTGCAAAACGAGGGAACCGAGGGCCTTGAATATTACCCTCTGCCCGACGGCACTTACGGTGTGATGGCAGGAACCACGAAATACCTCGAGGAGATAACGATTCCCGCTACCTATAACGGCAAGCCCGTAACCAAGATATTGCCCGAAGCGTTTTCGAGTGCTACAAACTTGAAAAAATCGTTCTTCCCGACAGTATTGTTGCCATTGAATATTCAGCATTCTATGCTTGCCAAAATCTTGCAGATATAAATATCCCCGACGGCGTCACAAGCATTGGTGAAAGGTCATTCCAAAATTGCGAAAGTCTTACGAGCATAACCATCCACGACGGAGTGACAAGTATTGGTGATCAGGCATTCTACCGTTGCTCCAGCCTTACGAGTATAACTATTTCCGACAGTGTCACAAGCATTGGTGAAGGTGCGTTCTCCTATTGCTCAAGCCTTACGAGCGCAACTATTCCCAACAGTGTTACGATCATTTGGGATGGAGCGTTCTTCGCTTGCACAAGTCTGGAAACCGTTTATTACACCGGAACAGAAGCTGAATGGAATGAAATCGAAATTTCTTATGATAATAAACCACTCGAAAATGCCAACATAGTTTACAACTACGACCCCAACAAATAAATAAAAACACGGATATTCCAAGCGAAAGCCGAGAATATCCGTGCTTTTTTTGAAGATTTTGAGGATTCCTAAGTAGGGTACAAGGGCAAAGCCCCGCATCGCGCTCTTGCGCGTCCTTAGATCCTCGCGTCCCAGAGACCGCAGAAGCTGTCGATGGGGTCATTGCCCTTGAAGGCATCGGGACCGCTGAGAAGGTTGTCAACAAGCGCGTCCATAGTGGAGGGCTTGGAATCGTAAGCGTTGATATAGGTACGGACCTGAGGAATATCGGCGAGCATAGTGGGCGCGTTTACGCTGATTGCCACAACGGGAAGCTCGAAAACGTACCACGGGATCTCACCGCCGCCCTTGGAGAAACCGAAGGAGGGTCTGCCGTTTGCAACGTCACAGAGGGTGATAACGAGATCCTGACCCGAAACAAAGTCGGCGATGGCATTCTTGCCCGCAAAATAAAGGTTGATGTTGGGCTTTTCGCCTGCGGCGATCTGCTTTTTCATTCTCTCGATAGGACCTTCGTATATAAATGCGTCAAAGCCTTTCTCGATAAGTCTGTCGCGGAGATCCTCGGCAGGGGTCTTTTGCGCGCCCGCACCGCCCATTACAGCCTTGATAAGATCATCCATAGGACCGGGCGCACCCTTGATGTGAACGATCATTATTCTCTTGTACTTCTCGGGAGTGATGGGAAGGACACCCTCGTCCTTGTACTTGACCAGCGTGATAGCATCGCGGCTGATAGCCGTTTCTGCCGCCTTCGCCTCGTCCTTGCCGAGCGTTACGGGGGCGGTCATATCGATATTTACACCCTTGTGAAGACCCATGTGAGCCTTGAGACCGAGAATGCGAGTCAGAGCCTCGACCATTCTTTCTTCGCTGATAATGCCGGTCTTGTAAGCGTCAAGCATAGTTGCGAAATCCTCGTCGGGATCGTTGAAGAAAAGGAACATATCACAGCCCGCATTGATTGCGGCGGGGAGCATTTTGCGGCGGGTCATTCTGTCGGTCATACCGACCATGTGGCTGGCGTCGGTGACAACCATTCCGTTAAAGCCAAGCTTGTCGCGGAGGAGTCCTGTCATGATCTCGGGGCAGAGAGTTGCGGGGAGCAGCTCATCGTCCTTGATATCGGGCTTGATCTCACGCATATACTCGCGCATCATAATATGACCGCCCATAATAGCGTCAAGTCCGTTATCTATAAGGGTTTTGTAGACGTGACCGTAGGTCTCCATCCACTTCTTCTCACCGAACTCGTTGAGGTTGTTGGAGATGTGAGCGTCGCGGAAATCCTGGCCGTTGCCGGGGAAGTGCTTTGCCGCGCAGGCAACTCCTGCCTCATGCGCGCCCTCCATGTATGCCTTGCTCATCTCGGCAACGCGAATATGGTCGTTACCGAAGGCACGGGATACGACTTCGGTATTTTCCCAGTTGTAGTGGATGTCGCAGACGGGAGCGAATGCCATATTGCAGCCGATGGAAGCGGCTTCTTCATTGGAAAACTTACCGAGTGCCTTTGCGTGTTCAACGTTTCCCGTCGCACCGATCTTGATGCCGCTACCAATATAAGTTCCGTCGGAACAGCAACCGTTGCCGCCGGTCTCGGTGTTGCAGGCGATGAAAACGGGAACCTTAGCGTACTTCTGAAGTGTCGCGTTCTGCATTTTGACCACCTGACCGGGCATATTGTTGTAGCGACAGCCGCCAAGGTGATATTTTTCCATAAGATTTTTCAGGTATTCCTCATCAATTCCCGCGGTGAGCTGGAAGAAGAGCTGACCAACCTTTTCTTCGTCGGTCATAGCCGCGATGGTGTCCTGTACCCATTTGATATCCTCATCGGATAGATAATAGGGATTTGATTTTAAATTAACCATATTTTTTATCTCCAATCAAATTGTTTTCAGTTTTATTCTCCGAGATTTTTCAAAAACTCGGTTCTTTTTGCCGCTTGATATTCGCCACCGTACTCGTCCACGAGCAATTTGTCAAATGCAGACGAGATGAACTCCTCCCAGCTCTCTTTTTCTTTTCGTACAAGAATAGGGAAGTAATAAACTCCGTTTTTCTCCGCAGCCTGAAGGTCTCCGAGAGCGTCGCCGCACATAAGGACATTTGATTTGTCGTAGCCCTTTTTGCAGAGCTCGGAGATGCAAAAAGCCTTGCTTCCCGCATTCTGCGCCAAAACCACGTCGGTGTGCTCTATCAGTCCGTGCTTTTCCCATTCTTCAAGGACGGCTCCGATGTTCGCACTGGAAACGATAGCCACGTCGGCTCTCGCATGGGCGAATTTCAAAGCCTCACGAGCCATAGGGAAGGGCTTTATCTCCTCCTCGGGAAGCTCGGTTATCGCCTTGTTGACCGCCTCGCTCCAGGCAAGTGCATTTTTGAAAATAATACAGTCCGGGTCTCTCTCAAGCTCGCGATTCAGAGCGTCATTTGAAAGCTCGGGACTGTTCTCTGCCCAAAAAACAAGCGTATCAATACCCTCGATGGGGCGATATTTTTCATTGACCTCCGAAAGAGCATGGGCAAGTCCCTTGAATCGGTTGATTCCGCGCGTGATGGTGTAAAGATTGACTTCATTCCACCGTTCGAGAATCGGCTCGCGCCACTCCTCAAGCCCCCATTCCTTCACCATGCATGGACCGAAGCAGTTGAAATGCTTGATGTCCATAGTGTCCATAGCGCAGCCGTCGCTGTCAACGCAGATGAGATAGTCTTTTTTCTTTTGAAATGCCGAAATGTCGGAACAGTACGTCATAAATCTCTCCAAAAAATAAAGTTTTATACCAAATAATTATTATACAAGAAAAAGTTAATAAATTCAAGAGAGATTTGAATTTTCGTGTATTATCAACGATTTCTCCTAAACAATTTTATGCAAAATGCCACCCGAAACAGGTGGCATTTGTATGATTGATTTACATTTCGGATATCTTCTTAATACGCTCGTAGCAGGTATTAAAGAACTCTTCTTTAGTCATCGACTTGTATTCTTCTTTCGTAGTATTGAATACCTCAAGCGTAAGCGTTCCCGTATATCCCACCTCATCAAGGCGGCGGATCATATCGGCATAATCAAGTGTGCCGTCGAAGGGGAGATAGTGGAAATCGGGATCAATATCGGGGTCGTAGCCCATATTGTCGTGAATGTGAGTGCAGATCAGCTTGTCGCCGAAGATCTTGATCCAGTCCACCCCGGGGGTATAGCAATATTCGTGTCCCGCATCGTAGCAGTAGCGAACGTTTTCACGGTCCTTGTATCTCTCCATAGCCGCAAGCACGTTATCCTTTGCGCGGAGATTTTCGATAGCGACCGTTACGTTCTTTTTTTCTGCATATTCTATAAGAGAATCGTAGCGTGAGAAGCCAAGCTCGTTCATCTCGGGAGGAGTCCAACCGCTTGAAAGGTGAATAATGACCACGGGTACCCCTTGCGCCGATGCGTGATCGATTGCCAGCTTCATCTGGTTGTATATGTTCAGGTAACCGTTGCCCTCGAGCCACATATCGTTGATGCCTCTGAAGGGCGCGTGAATAAACTCGAAATTCATACCAACGCTGTCTGCAACGTCTCTGTATTTTCCAAAAGCCCCTCTCAGCTCAACGAAAAAGCTGTCAAAGCCTATCTCGCGAAGCTTTTTTATAGCTTCGTATGAGTTGTCACCGTTAGCAAGGGAAGGATCCCTAAAGCAATCGGCGTTAATACCTATTTTTCTTTTCATAGCAATATTTCCTTTCGCAATAAAAAGTAATATAAATAATTATATACTCAAATGGGCGAAATGTCAAGCATTTTGGAAATATTCAGGCGAATTTTGCCGCCTCGGTTAACACTTTCGACACGTCGTGCCAAAGAAAAGCAACTACGGTGGGTATGATTTCAAACTTTCTTTATTTCGATAAGGTAAGTGCAGTTAGCCGTCAGCGCAAGCTCGATAGCCTCGCCCTGCGAGATAAATTCGGCAATAGGCTTCAGCCTGCCTTCCTCGCGCAGAATTGCTATCTCCTTTTGATCAGGCTCCACGATACCCATTTTCTCGTAAAGACGGTAAGGGTTGGTTGTCTCCCTGTCAATGCGCCATACCGTTACTTGCCTGCCGGAAATATCATCACCGAATGTCAATCTTTCACTAACGGCGGGCAGGGAATCGGTCAAAAGCTCGTTGGAATAGGTCAGAAGTGCTGAAAAACCCTCCTCAGTCTTGGTTGCGGTGCAAAAAATATTCTCGTTGTCACATTCGACATCTAAAAGCTCATCACCAAGCCTGGAAGCTAACACGTGAGCATTGTATATCGGCTTTGCAATGAAATTCAGTGTGAAAAAATTGCGGAATCCCGTAAAATCCTCCACCATTTCGTGCTGACCCGAAAGACAGATCATAAGCTTTTCGATCTTATAGTCAGAATAGGCAAGGTCGTGGACCAAACGGGCGTAATAGGATGAAAACTCCTCGGTTTCGCGGAACATAAGCTCGGGGTAATCGTCCCTATTACAGAAGCCGCCCGTCGCCATACCCCATTCGTCAATAATTATCGGCAGTTTGCCAAATCCGTTTTTCGCAATAACGTCAAGTAGTGCTTTGTGCTTTTCGATATGGTTGGCAACGCGCGGAGGCTTTTGGCCGTTTGTGATCAGTGAGGGCTCGGTGCCGTAATTGTGGTAGGAGATAAAATCTATCGGGAGCTGCTTTTCACTGACATAGGCAAGAAATCCGTCGAGAAAATCAAGTCTCACAGCCAGAGCGGGACCGCCTATGGGTATTTCACTGTCGGCGCGTTTGATGCCGCGAGCAAAGCCCTCGTACATTTTGCAGTATTCCTCAAGTCTTGCGCCCACCTCTCCGAGGGGAAGAGAGGACATAAAAAACGCGGGAATGTCAGGCTCATTGAAGCATTGGCAATGCCACTTCCTCACCGTATCTATACCAAATACCTCGATATTGTGCTTGGTGTATTCATAGCATATTTCCTCCCAAAGCTCGGATGAGGCGGGAGGAGACGTGTTCCACATTTTACCCTTGTATCTCGTCTTGTTCTTTGATACGTTGGTCTTGCCTGAGGTGGTTTTCGCGATGCAATCGGGCATACCCGCGTAAGCGATCAGCAGATCAAAACCTTTGGAAACAAGATAAGATAAACGCAGATCGCTGACTCTGAAATCGTATTGAAGCCTTCCACCCTCGTCAAGATAAACTATGTCCTCGAGCATAGCATATATGCGAACAGTTTTCACCGCGCCGTCATCGGCAAATCGGTCGAGAAGTCGCTTTCCCCAGGCGTCCTCTATGGCGTCGGTGGGATGGAAAAGCGCGTGATTCCAAAAGTTATTTTGCTTTTTTATAGTTTTTTCGGTTATATTGATCATTTCGACACCTCCGAGTTTTTTTACATTTTAGCATATTAAGCCTGAAAGTTCAATAATCTATACGATAAAAAATAACACTTTTCGATCACTTTTTCTTGACATTTTTGCCCATATATGTTATGCTTGCTGTGAGGTGATAAAATGAATATTACAGATATACATACGAAATCGGATTTTTTAGTTGATAACATAGATTTATTAAGCATTACGAGAAACAAATTTTACAGCCACTCATACAGAAACGGCAGGATCAAGCACGGATTTATCTACGTTGTCAAGGGTAGAATGTACGACGATTTTTTAGGAGCTAAAGAAGAAAACCTTGAACTGCACCAAGGTGAATTGATCTTCATACCGAAGGGATGCGCCTATATCGGCAATTATCTCGAGGACAACACCGTTATAAGAATAGTACAATTCGATATTTTAAAGGGTGAGCTTCCGGAACAACTTTCGTCTCCCTTAAAGATAGATCTGCCCGATGCGGAAAAGCTGATAGGTGACTTTTTTTACGTACCGCATGACTCCGGCAATTCTTTTTATTATATGTCTCGCCTTTATGAGCTTTTGTGGCGAGTGACAGGCGGTATTTCCCAGGCACCCACGAAATATAAAAGGCTTGAAAGTGCCGTTGATGATCTGCACACCAATTATTTTAAAAATCTCCCCGTATCCCATTATGCCGCGCTCTGCGGTATGAGTGAGGTGAATTTCAGACGGATTTTCGGAGAATATATTGGAAAAAGCCCGATAGAATACCGCAACGACCTGCGACTTGAAGCAGCAAAAGCACGTATTCTGAGCGGTGAATATAACGTTTCGGAGGCAGCGGAAAGCGTCGGCTTTGCGAATCTCTCGTTTTTCATTAAGCTTTATAAACGGAAATTCGGTCATACGCCTAAAAGGGAATAGAAGACGAACAAAAACATAGATAAACAAATTGGTGTTCATCTGTGGGATTTATGTTCATTTCTTGTCACCAGCGACAAGAAACGAACCAAAGAAACGCCGCTTAAGAGGGCGAGGGTCTAACGGATAAAAGAGCAGACGAGCCGCACTTTTATCCGTTACGACATCCTCTCCCTCTTAAGGAACACCCTCACCTGTCGGCAAAGCCGACGGAGCTATTGCATATTTCAACTTAGTTGAATTATGTTTTAAGATAAACGCTTTGGTTGGGTTCAACACCCTTTAAACACGAAAACGACAGTGGGGGATTTTTTTAACGAGCGTAGCGAAGTGAAAAATCCTGCTTCACCCTAAGAGCGCCCCAAAACATTAAGAGTTTTGCGGAGCTTTTCCCAAAAGCGACCCGCCGGAGGCACGCGTTCCCCGCATCCCCATCTCACCGACAAATCAAAATTTAAAATACCAACCATAAATTTAAGCCGTCCTGCTCGCAGGACGGCTTAAAAAATTAAAATTAAAGATTATAATACTTATCAAACTCCGCGGGATGAGGGATCTTGCTCATCTCGGCGCACTCGGCTCTCTTGGTCTTGATAAAGTTAGTAAGCAGCTCCTTGGGGAATACACCGCCTGCGGTGAGGTAGTCGTTATCCGCTTCAAGCGCGTTAAGAGCCTCGGGAAGGCTTGTGGGAAGACCCTGAAGCTTTGCCTTTTCCTCCTCGGGAAGATGGAAGAGATTGAAGTCGTAAGGACCCCAACCCTCAGCGTGAGGATCGATCTTGTTCTTGATTCCGTCAAGACCTGCCATAAGGATAGCCGCGTAGCAGAAATAGGGATTGCAGGTCGCGTCGGGATTGCGGAGCTCAAAGCGGCGCTTGTCGGGGCTCTTTGCGTAAGCGGGAATACGAATGACCGCGCTGCGGTTGCTGGTCGCGTAGCCCACGGTAACAGGTGCCTCAAAGCCGGGAACGAGACGCTTGAAGGAGTTGGTGGAGGGGTTGGTAAGCGCGCAGAGGGAAGCGATATGCTTGAGAATACCGCCCATAAAGTAGTGCGCGGTCTCGGAAAGGTGCGCGTAGCCGTTATCGTCGGAGAATACCGGCACACCGTCCTTGAAAAGAAGCATATGAACGTGCATTCCGCTGCCTGCCTCGCCGTATATAGGCTTGGGCATAAAGGTTGCGCTCTTGCCGTACTTCAGCGCGGTGTTGTGGATGATATATTTGATCATCATAGTAGCGTCAGCCATGTGAACCACCTCGCCAAGCTGAGGCTCGATCTCAAACTGACCCGATGCCGCAACCTCGGGGTGGTGATAGTTGATCTCTATTCCCGCATCCTTCATGTGCATGCACATCTCGCTTCTGCATTCGTATGCTACGTCAAAGGGCTTTGCGATATGGTAATTCTTCTGCTTGGGAACGATCACGCCCTTGCCCTCGGTTGCACTGTTCCAATAGGACTGAACCGCGTCTACCTGAGAGAAGATGCAATTTGCGTCAACGCTCCAATTTACCTCGTCGAAAAGGTAGAATTCAAACTCGGGAAGTATCTTCATCTCGTCTGCAACGCCCTGGTCCTTCATATACTGACCCGCCGCCTTGATGATGTTTCTCGGGTACTGTGCGAGAGGACGGTTTTCGGGATTATCGATGATCATCGCGTTACCTGTCATTGAAAGGGTAGGGATAGAACAGAAGGGGTCGATCACCGCGGTGTCGGGATCGGGAATGAATACCATGTCGCTCTTCTCAACAACAGCGTATCCGTAGTTAGAAGCGTCAAATCCGATGCCGCTCTTCATAGTATCCTCGGAAAAATTCTCCGCAGGGATCGTCACGTGACGGTACTGACCGTTAATGTCTACCATCTTGAAGTCAACCATTTTGATGCCATGCTCTTCGATGAGATTCATAATTTCTCTTACTGTTTTTGCCATATTTTTCTCTCCAATCCGAGTTTTTAGATTTACATATGCATTATAACATTATTTGCGATAATTGTCAAGATTTATACAAACTAAAAATATCGGAACGGCATACAAACCGCCCCGATATAATAATTATTAAGTAATAATGGTTATCAAACTATGCCCATACAGTATTCCACACCAAGTGCTACTATTACCACGAGAGCCGAGATAATAAATCCGTGAATCATAGGTCTGATACCGGATTTTTTCATACTTGAAAACGAGGTGTTAAGACCGATAGCCGCAAGGGCGCAGACCATCAAAAATTTACTGGTGCTTTTGGTTGTGCTGACGATCTCTGCGGGAATTGAAAAAACACTTGCTACGATGACCATAGCCAAAAATCCTAAAATAAACCAAGGGAATATTTTTGTCAGCTTGAAATTAGCTTTAAGCTCTTCGGAAGAGCCTGACTGTGAGCTTGCCAAAGCCTCTTTTTTCTTAATACGAAGCTGAATAAGCGCAAAAGTGATCACTGTGGGAATAATAGCTAACGTTCTCGTCAGCTTGACCATAGTAGCATAATCGCCGGCAGCTTCTGAAAAGGCATAACCGGTTGCTACTACCGATGATGTGTCATTGACTGCGGTTCCTGCCCAGATGCCAAATGCCTGATCACTCATACCCAAAGCCTGACCCATAATAGGGAAAAGCACTATCATAGCCATATCGAATAAGAAGGTAGCGCTCATAGCATACGCAACGTCGTTGTCGTCAGCCTCAATAGTTGGAGCGATAGCCGCGATAGCCGAGCCGCCGCAGATACCGGTTCCTGCCGAGATAAGATTTGAAAGCTTCCAGTTTAGCCCGAGAGCGCGTCCGATAAAATAGCCGCCCCCGAAGCATGTAATGAGAGTAAACACCATAACCGCCAGAGACATCTTACCAACGTTCAGCACGGTTTTAATGTTAAGTGACAGTCCGAGTAAAATAATAGCAAATTTCAAAAGCTTTTTTGAGGTGAATTTTAATCCCGTGGAGAAAACTTGAGTTTTCTTTAAAAGGGAATTAAATATTATTCCTATAAACATAGCAATAACAGCCGCACCGATAAAATGAATAGGTAACAGATTTTCGATGAAGGTAGCGACTATTGCAATAATTACGGAAAGCAAAATGCCGGGAAATAGCTTTATGATTTTTATTAAACGGTTTTTCATAATGTTTCTCCTTGGCTGATAAATAAAAAAGTTGTAAAATTATATAACTAAGAAATGTGATTTAAAGAAAAGCAGATAAGCCGAGGCTTATCTGCTTTTCTGGTGCGAGAAACGGGACTTGAACCCGTACGGTGTGAACCACACGCCCCTCAAACGTGCGCGTCTGCCAGTTCCGCCACTCTCGCTGGTGCGGGTAAAAGGACTTGAACCTTCACCGAGTTGCCCCGACTAGAACCTGAATCTAGCGCGTCTGCCAATTCCGCCATACCCGCGTATTTACTTACCCGAGTATTATATCACGGTTTTCCTGAAATTGCAAGTGGTATTTTAACTTTTGTGAAAAATATTGTAAGAAGATTTAATAAGGCGTTTGTCTCTCAGTTTTTCACCAATACACAAAAATCAGCCGAGATGAATTAACATCTCGGCTGCCTTCGTTTTATTCTATATCAAGCTCGGGCGGAACGTCAAGCTCATGGGGGACGGGACGTCCGTTCTTCTTTCTCTGACGAACACATTCCGTGAGCAGATACTCGATCTGTCCGTTCACGCTTCGGAAATCGTCCTCTGCCCACGATGCGATCGCATCGTAAAGCTTGGCTGAAAGTCTCAGCGGGACCTGCTTCTTCTCTGCCATATTAATACAGTGTACCTGAGTTTACTACGGGCTGTGCATCGCGGTTACCGCAGAGAACAACGAGAAGGTTCGACACCATTGCCGCCTTACGCTCCTCGTCAA
>JAZKYL010000143.1:0-3477 GCA_045612105.1 Eubacteriales bacterium | reverse complement strand
TTCCAAATACTATATTGGTGAAATTTTCATCCTTTTTAGGGAAGTTTTTTGGCTCCACCTCGACGTTTTCGAAGAAAACTCGCAACAGCAGATTGTTTACAATCTGCGTAGGTTTTTCTCAAAAAAGGTGGAAAACCGCGCCCCCGCGTCCCCGCTAAATTGCAATTTATCACAAACAATTAATGGAGGAAATATTATGAAAAACAAGATTTTGAATACAGTTTTGGCAGAAGGTCAGGTTGCCGTTTTTTATCTCGGTCAAGAGAGCATTTTAGTCAAGGCAGAGGGCAAATATCTGCTTTTCGACGGCTATCTTTCCGATTACGTTGACAAAAATTGCGGCGGCGAGCTTGTAAAATGGGTTCGCAACTATCCCGCGCCGATCTCGGCGAGTGAGCTTGACTTCGTGGACTATATTTTCTGCTCCCACGCACACTATGACCACACCGACCCCTGGACGCTCTGCGAGATCGCAAGAGTGAACAAGAAGGCGAAATATATCATCCCCGCGCCCTTTGTTGATAGAGTGGTCGGTTACGGTGTAAATATAAATGATATAATCGCGGCTTATGCCGACGTGGAGATCGCTCTTGACGGTGCAGTCGTTACCCCGGTTCCCGCGGCTCACGAGGAGCTTTGCCCCGATGAGAACGGAAACTTCGACTGCCTCGGCTATAAGGTGGCAGTTGGCGGAGTGACTCTTTTTCACGCGGGCGATTGCTGTGTTTACGACGGACTTTGCGAGAGGGTGCAGGGAAGTGATATTATGATGCTGCCTGTCAACGGTCGCTCCTATTTCCAGAGATACGTTCGTGATATTATCGGCAATATGACCGCTGCCGAGGCGGCGGAGCTGTGTCTGGCGGTGGGTGCAAGGATGCTGATCCCTATGCATTTTGACCTTTACAGTGTTAACTGTGTGGCTACGTCCACTGTGGTGGAGCAGATCGAGGCGACGGCGAAGACGCTTCCTTATCACATCTTCAAGCCCGGTGAGAGATATATTTTCGCGAAATAATTTTGAACAGAACAAGGCTTTGTGCAAGACAGTAGAGATTTGCACAAAGCCTTGACTTTTATAACAAATAATGTTATACTAAATATAGCGGTGTGCTATACACCGAAAATACAATATATCGGAGAATTATTATGTCTAACGTTGACCTTCGCGCACTTGTGGCGCAGATGACACTCGAAGAAAAGGCGGATCAGATAACTCAGCTTGTCGGAATATTTTATTTCAAAGATAAAAGTGAGATCACGGGGCCTCTCGGCTATTTTGGTCTTGATGAAGAAAGTCTTGGACGAATAGGAACAGTTTTAGGCCTCACAAGCGCCGAGCAATGTGTGGAGCTTCAGAAAAAGCACCTTGAGACCGACAGAAATAGGATTCCTATGGTCTTTATGCGCGATATTATTCACGGTTGCTACACCGTTTTCCCGATTCCGCTCGCTATGGGCTGTTCCTTTGATGCTCAGCTGATGGAGGACTGCTCTTATATGGCGGCAAAGGAGGGCTCTGTAAGTGGCTCTCACGTTACATTCACCCCTATGGTAGACTACGTACGAGACGCGAGATGGGGTCGCGTTATGGAGACCTGCGGCGAGGACGCTAAATTGAACGGAATTATGGGTGCGGCTCAGGTGCGCGGCTTCCAGGGTGACAATATCGCCGACCACGACCGCCTTGCTACCTGTGTCAAGCACTTTGCGGCTTACGGCGGAGCTGAAGCGGGACGCGACTACAATACCGTCGAGATAAGTGAGAGAGTTCTTCGTGAGTATTATCTCCCCGCATACAAGGCTTGTATCGACGCGGGAGTTAAGATGCTGATGCCTTCTTTCAACAATCTTAACGGAATTCCTTCGATTGCAAATAAGTGGCTGATGAACCGCGTGCTCCGCGATGAGTGGGGATATAAGGGACTCGTTATCAGTGATTACAACGCCGTAGGCGAGCTTATGTATCACGGACTTGCAGATAATTACAAGGATTGCGCACGCCTTGCGTTTGAGGCGGGATGTGATATAGAGATGATGTCACCCGCATATCATAAGCATCTTCCCGAGCTTGTGCGTGAAGGTGTTATTGATGAAAAGGAGCTTGATAGCGTTGTGCTTCGTTTCCTTGAATTCAAGGAGGAGCTGGGCCTTTTCGACGATCCTTATCACGGAGCAGACCCCGAAAAGCAGAAGGAGATCTGCCTTTGTGCCGAGCACAGAGCGTTGGCGAAGAGGGCTGCTCTTGAAAGCGCGGTGCTTTTGAAAAATAACGGAATTCTCCCTCTTTCGGAGAGCATCAAAAAAATAGCGCTTATCGGACCCTTTGCCGATAATAATGCAATAAAGGGCTGGTGGGCGGCTTCCGGTGAGGACTCGGACTGTGTTACGGTCAAGGAGGGAATCGAGGCTCTTGGACTTGATGCCGCTATAACTGTTGCGAAGGGCTGCGACTACCTTTATACAGATACCGACAAGTCGGGCTTTGAAGAGGCAATTTCTGTGGCAAGGG
Organism: Eubacteriales bacterium; assembly: GCA_045612105.1. Lineage (GTDB taxonomy): Bacteria > Bacillota > Clostridia > Oscillospirales > CAG-272 > SVTX01. The sequence continues at coordinate 965 of JAZKYL010000143.1, read as the reverse complement.
AGGCCGATGTGGTAGTGCTTTGCCTTGGTGAGCCTCAGAGCTACACCGGAGAGGGCAACTGTCGAACGAGCATTTCGCTCCCGGGTGTGCAGAATGAGCTTGCAAGAGCGGTCATAGATGCTAACCCTAACACTGCGGTCCTGCTTTTCAATGGCAGACCTCTTGAGCTTTGCGAAATTGAGAAGATCGCTCCTGCGATGCTTGAAATGTGGATGCCCGGTTGTGAGGGTGGAAGCGCCGCCGCTGAATTGCTTTTCGGCAGAGCTAACCCTTGCGGTAAGCTTTCTATGACCTTCCCGAAGAGCGTAGGTCAGTGTCCTATCTATTACAATTACTATAATACCGGTCGCCCTAAGCGCCGTCCCGACGGTGTTTACGAGGGATATATCTCTAACTATATCGATTGCGGAAATCTTCCTCTGTTCTTTTTCGGTCAGGGCTTGTCTTACACCAATTTCGTTTACGAATCAATGGTTCTTGATAAGAATGAGATCGACGAGGACGGCGAGATAACCGTCTCTGTCACCGTCCGCAACGCAGGCGAGAGAGACGGCAAAGAGGTCGTTCAGCTGTATCTGCGCGATCTTGTTTCGAATACCGTCAGACCTGTCCAGGAGCTTTTAGCCTTTGAGAAGGTATTTATTCCCGCGGGCGAGAGCGTTACCGTAACCTTCAAGGTAAATGAGCCTATGCTGAGATACTACAATTTCGATTGCGAACACGTCAGCGAAAAGGGCGAGTTCTCACTTATGGTGGGATATGCTAATCATTTTGTTCTGAAGGATAAGTTCAGGTTGGTTTAATTGATAAATTGCAATTTAACGGGGACGCGGGGGAGACGCGTGTTACTTTTCTTGAAAGAAAAGTAACCAAAAGAACTTCCCTGAAAAAAGGAAATAATTGCTCCCATTTTGCCATTCAAAATCTGTTTGATTTTAATCGAAATATATCTTCTATCGTGTTGC
>JAZKYL010000142.1:0-9429 GCA_045612105.1 Eubacteriales bacterium | reverse complement strand
TGATGTCATTTGAAACCATATTGATTTGAACCGAAGTTTATCTTCTATCGTGCTGCAAGTTTATTTGAAACCTTTTAAACAAAAGAGTTTGCAAAAAACTCGAAACACGATAGCAGTGGAGCTTTGATCAAAATCCTCACGGTTTCACAAGATGAAATGGCTACATTTTCAACCATTTTTCGGGGAAGCTTTTTGGCTCCACCTTTTTCTCGAAAAAGGTGGAACGCGTCTCCCCCGCGTCCCGATAAATCAAAATTTGAAATAAAGATCTATGAAAAAAACACTATTTGGAAATTTATTATTGCTCTTTGCGGCGATGATATGGGGATTCGCCTTTGTAGCGCAGGTAATGAGCGTAGAAAGTGGTATTGGGGCGGTCAGCTTCAACGCTATCAGGTTTATGCTTGGTGCTTTGGCTCTCATTCCTGTGATCCTTATATTCGATCGCAAAAGAGAAGACCGTGAAGGCAGAAAAAGGTTAATTATCGGCTCTTTGGTCAGTGGAATCTTTCTCTGTATTGCGGCAAATCTTCAGCAGATAGCCTTGACTATCAATGCAAATCCCGGTTTCGCGGGATTTATCACCGCGCTTTATACCGTCTGGACTCCCGTTGCGTACTTTCTCGTTTTCAAAAAGAAAACGGCGATCAGCGTCTGGGTAGCGGTAGGTGTATCCATAGTCGGATTTTATCTGCTTTGTATGACAGACGGCGGTGGCATCTCGTTTGGTATCGACGTCATACTTTTACTTATCAGCACCGTTTTTTGGACGGCGCAGATACTCGCTGTGGACTATTTCGTGCAGGGAAGTAGTGCGTTGAAGCTTTCGTTCGGGCAATATTTCGTATGCGCGCTGCTATCGTTCGTTTATGCGTTCATTTTTGAGAACGACACACTTACGTTTGCTGCTATTGACGGAGCAAAATGGTCGATACTCTATTGCGGAATTCTATCGGTGGGAGTGGCATACACCTTGCAGGTCGTGGGTCAGAAGATGACCAATCCCGTGTTTGCCGTAATAATTATGTCTACCGAGTCGGTGTTCTCGGCGATCGGCGGTGTGCTTTGGAATCTTATCGTTCCGATCACGCTTCACGTAAATCAGGATATTTCTATCATAGGATACGTGGGCTGCGCGGTGATATTTGCGGGAGTTGTTATATCTCAGGTAGATTTTTCAAAATTTTTCTCTCCAAGGAAGGACATACATAATGAGACTGATATTTAAGCAGAGATTCTTTTCGTGGTACGACAGCTACGATATTTACGACGAGTTTGGAAACACCGTGTTTACGGTTCACGGTCAATTTGCTTGGGGCAAAAAGCTTCAGATAAACGATGCTCTCGGAGCTCCCGTGGGATTGGTACAACAGAAGATATTCAGCTTTATGCCGACCTTTGAGCTTTATCGCGGCGACAGATATTTGGGATGCATCAAGAAGGAATTTACCTTCTTCCGTCCATCCTTTCATATCGATTGCAATGGATGGCGCATTGAAGGCGACTGGTGGGAATGGGATTATAGAATATACGAGCCCTCAGGCGCGCTCGCGGCTACTGTTTACAAAGAGATGGACTGGACAGACAAGTACGTGATCGACGTAGCAAGCGACGTTGATGCGGTAATCGCGCTTATGGTGGTTATTGCCATAGATGCCGAAAAGGATAACAGAGATTGATATTAATATTAACGGCAGAGTTCTCTTATGGGGGCTCTGCCTTTTTTTGATTTTGTACAACAAACCTTTATGAATTAAGGCTTTTTTATATTATTAATTTTGTAAACAGTAAAAAAAACATAAAATCTTCACATCAAATTCATCATTTTGTGATATTATTTAATATGAGATAATTTTGTTTATTAGGAACGGAGGGATAAGCTTGAAGGAGCTTCAGGTTGAACTTAGCAGCGAGACCTGCATAGGTATAGATATTGGTTCTACTACGGCAAAAATAGTCGTGGTAAAAAACGGCGCGGTGATTTATGACAGCTACGAAAGGCATTTTTCAATGGTGCGCCCAAAGACTCTTGAGCTTATCAGACGTATTAAGGATCTCGTTGACGGAGATGATATTAAGGTGGCGATATCCGGTTCGGCAGGACTTGGAATGGCGAGAGCCGCTTCGATACCCTTTGTGCAGGAGGTATTTGCCACCGGCGAGACAGTCAAACGCTTTGAACCCGACACAAGTGTTGTTATTGAGCTTGGTGGAGAGGACGCTAAGGTCATATTCTTCAAGGGCGGTGTTGATGAAAGAATGAACGGAACCTGCGCCGGCGGTACGGGAGCTTTTATCGACCAGATGGCAACGTTGCTTGACATCAGTGTCAACGAAATGGACGAGTTGTCGGCAGGAGCGACGAGAATATATCCTATAGCATCCCGTTGCGGAGTTTTCGCAAAAACAGATATTCAGCCTCTTCTCAATCAGGGCGCGGCGAAGGAGAATATCGCGGCAAGTATTTTTGCGGCGGTGGCTAACCAGACTATCGCAGGTCTTGCGCAGGGAAGAAAGATTGAAGGCAAGGTAATGTTTTTGGGCGGTCCTTTATATTATTGTAATGGACTTCGTAAGGCTTTTGTTGACGCTCTGAAGCTCAGCGAGGATGAGGCAATTTTCCCCGAATACGGCAGACTTTCGGTGGCTATGGGCGCGGCGATCTATGCGGCGAACCAGAAGCAGACCTTCTCATATGCCGAGCTTGAGGATAGAATAGAAAAAAGCACCCATGAGAAGATCGAGACCGCACACGGAGATCCGCTATTTTCTGATGAAGGCGAGTATTTAGAGTTTTGTCAAAGACACGCTAAGGCAACTGTTAAATGTGTTTATCCTGCGGATTACGACGGTGGCAACACCTATCTCGGAATCGATTGCGGCTCAACTACTACAAAACTGGTGTTGATCGGTGAAAACAACGAGATCTTATATTCATTCTATGACTCTAATAGGGGCAATCCTGTTGAGATAGTAAAGCATCAGCTTGAGGAGATATACAAGCTTTTCGGCGACGGACTTAATATCAGAAGCTCTGCGGTGACGGGATATGGCGAGGAGCTTATCAAGCATGCCTTTCACATCGATGCGGGATTGGTTGAAACAATGGCGCACTTTACTGCCGCTCACTATTTCGATCCCAAGGTCGATTTCATTCTCGATATCGGCGGTCAGGATATAAAATGCTTTAAGGTAAAGCATAACGCTATCGATAGCATTATGCTCAATGAGGCTTGTTCGTCGGGCTGCGGCTCATTTATTGAGACTTTTGCCAAGTCTATGGGCTATAGCATTGAAGAGTTTTCAAGATTAGGTCTATTCGCAAAGTGCCCTGTTGATCTTGGCTCGAGATGTACCGTGTTTATGAATTCCTCGGACAAGCAGGCGCAGAAGGATGGCGCAGGCGTTGGCGATATTTCGGCAGGACTTTCCACAAGCGTGGTGAAGAATGCTATTTATAAGGTCATAAGAGCCACAAGTGCCGACGAGCTTGGTAAGAATATTGTGGTTCAGGGTGGCACATTTTATAATGACGCGGTGCTTCGTGCATTTGAAAAAGAGATAGGCAGAAATGTGACTCGTCCTTCTATTGCGGGACTAATGGGCGCTTTCGGCGCGGCACTTTATTCAAAAACTTTGCTGAAGGAAAGCTCGACTATACTTTCAAAGGAAGAGCTTGAGAAGTTTACCCATACTTCCAAGGCGGCGACCTGCCACGGATGTACGAATAATTGCCGACTTACGGTAAACACCTTTAACGGAAATGAAAAATACATATCGGGCAACAAGTGCGATCGCGGCGCAGGATTAAATGAGTTTGCAGATAAGCTTGATATTGTGCCTAATCTTCACAGATATAAGAGAGAAAAATTCGAGGAGCTTATGAAGGACACGGGTGAGGACGACGGTAAGGCTTGCCGCGGAACAGTAGGACTCCCCCTGGCGCTTGGAATGTACGAGCTTGGTGTTTTCTGGCACAAGCTTTTCAGAAGCCTTGGATATAAGGTTATATTTTCCGGCTTTTCGGGTCGTTCGCTCTATACCAAGGGACAGTATTCGATCCCCTCGGACACCGCCTGCTATCCCGCTAAGATAATGCACGGACATATGGAGACTCTCGTTGAAAAGGGAGTTGACATTGTTTTCTATCCCAGCCTTACCTATAACGTCGACGAGCATATTAGCGACAATCATTACAACTGTCCCGTGGTTGCTTACTATTCAGAGCTGCTCTCTGCAAATATGGAGTCGCTTAAGAAGGTCGAGTTCCTTTATCCTTATCTTAATATCAATGATCGCCGTGAGCTCGTGAACGGTCTTTGGAGAATGTTTAAGGAGAAGAAGGGCTTTAAGAAAAAGGAGATCACTCAAGCGGTTGACTTGGCTTTTGACGCTTATGACGAATGGATGAGGTCTATTCGCCGCGAGGGTGACAGGGCGGTTGCATGGGCGAGACAAAAGGGCAAGAGAATTATGATCCTTGCGGGCAGACCTTACCATATCGATCCCGAGATCGGTCACGGAATCGACCGTCTTGCCGCAAATCTCGGATTTGTGGTGGTGACAGAGGATTCTATCGATCTCTCGGACATTCATCTGAACGTAAATGTTCTCAATCAGTGGACCTATCACGCAAGGCTCTATGCTTCGGCTATATATGCTTCGGAGAATCCCGACGTGGAGCTGGTTCAGCTGGTCTCCTTCGGTTGCGGCATCGATGCCATAACCACCGATGAGGTCAGGTCAATACTTGAAAAGAACGGAAAGCTCTATACGCAGATAAAGATAGACGAGATCACCAACCTTGGAGCGGTGAATATCAGATTGCGCAGTCTGCTGGGTGCTTTGGATTTTGCGGTTGAGTAAGTCTGCTTGCGAAAGGAATATTAACTTATGAAAAAAAAGAAAAAAGCTATGGAGGACGAGGGAAGAGTCTTATTTACCGAGGAGATGAGAAAGGATTATACTATTCTTTTCCCCAATATGCTCCCCCGTCACTTCAAGATACTTTCAAAGGTGTTTCAGCATTTCGGTTATAAGACGAAGCTGCTTGAAAACGGACTTCACGGCGATGAAAAAGAGATAATCGATGCAGGACTCAGAAGCGTACATAACGACGTATGTTACCCCGCGCTCTTGGTTATCGGGCAGTTCATCCACGCTCTTGAGAGCGGAGAGTACGACACTCACAAGGTGGCTCTTATGATGACACAAACAGGCGGTGGCTGCCGTGCGTCAAACTATATATCGCTTATCAGAAAGGCTTTGAAAAAGGCGGGATTCGAGTACGTTCCGGTTATTTCGCTGAACGTTTCCGGTCTTGAGAAGAATCCCGGATTTAAGCTGACCCCATCAATGATCTATCCCGCGCTTTACAGCGTGCTTTACGGCGATATGCTTATGTATCTCGTAAATCAGGTTCGCGCCCGCGAGGTTGTCAAGGGAAGTGCCGAGGCTCTGGCTGACAAGTGGACAGATATTCTTGTAAATCAGATCACAAGTAGAAAAATAGCCTATTCCACGGTGAAAAAGAACTATCGCGCTATGATCGCCGACTTTGCCAAGATCGAAAAACATAACGATCCGGTAATAAAGGTTGGAATTGTGGGAGAAATTTTTGTAAAGTTCTCTCCGCTTGGCAATAATCAACTTGAGGACTTTCTTGTTAGCGAAGGGGCAGAGCCCGTGATGGCAGGACTTGTGGATTTTGTTATGTATTGTATTTATAACCCGATTATGGACGCAAAGCTTTACGGAAAGGGCAAAAAAGCCGCGCCTATATACAAGCTTGTGGGTAGATACGTGGCAAAGAAGCAGCAGGATCTTATCGACGCTATCGCAGAGGAGGGAAGCTTTACACCCCCATCACCCTTTCGTAATACCTGCAAAGTTAATGAGGGATATATCAGCAACGGAGTCAAGATGGGCGAGGGATGGTTGCTTACCGCAGAGATGCTTGAGCTTATTGAGGGCGGTGTAAAAAATATCGTTTGTACCCAGCCCTTCGGTTGTTTGCCCAATCATATAGTGGGTAAGGGAATGATGAAGCCGATAAAGGAGCGTCATCCCGGTGTGAATATTGTGGCTATCGACTACGACCCCGGTGCTACGAGAATAAATCAGGAGAACCGCATAAAGCTGATGCTTGCCAATGCAAGCTACTCTTCGGATATAGAAATTCCCGAGCTTGCGGGTGTGTGATGAAATGGAGATTATTATAAATGGGTAAATTTAAAGAAAAGCTTTACAAATTTGCTTACGGAAGATACGGCACCGACCAGCTCTATTATTTTGCTCTTGTATTGGCGCTTATTGTCTCGGTCGCAGATTTTATAACTCAATGGTTGATGCCCGAATGTTTGGCAAAAACTATATTGGGACTTTCGGCAAGCGCGGTCATTCTTTTTCTCTTTATTTGGATGCTTTTCCGTTCAATGTCGAGAAAGATATACAAGCGCAGACTTGAAAACGAGAGGTTTTTGAGGTTTGTTGGTTGCCTCAGAAGATTTGTGACCTTCAATACTTCAAGTAAGACCAAAAGCCGAAATTCGGACGACGATTTCTACGTATTCCGTGATTGTACCAAGTGTCGCGCCACTCTTCGGTTGCCCAGAAAGGCAGGACGGCACAGTGTAAAATGCCCCAGATGCTCACATAAATTTTACGTAAAAGCAAAATAAATCAAATGGATTGGATGACTTAATATGAACAACGCAAGAAAAACAAAAATAGTATGCACTATGGGCCCCGCAAGCCTCAAGGAAGACGTCCTTGAAAAGATGTTCCGCGCGGGAATGAACGTTGCACGCTTCAACTTTTCCCACGGTACTCACGAGTATCACAAAGAAGGAATGGAGCTTGTCAGACGTGTGAGAGACCGTTTGAAGCTTCCCGCGGCTATCTTGCTTGACACCAAAGGACCTGAAATACGCATTGGAACCTTTGAAAACGGCAAAATAACCCTTGAAAAGGGAAAAAGCTTTACTTTTACCACTGTTGACGTGGCTGGAAACGGCGAGCATGTTTCGATAACCTATAAAAAGCTGCCGCAGGAGCTGAAGGTTGGCGACAGAGTGTTGCTTGACGACGGAAGACTTGAATTCCGTGTTGAGGAGCTGACAGATACCGATATTATCTGCAAGATCATTACAGGCGGCGAGCTTTCCAGCCGAAAGGGAATCAATATTCCAAACGCGCACCTGAATATGCCCTATATCAGCGAGCAGGACGAGCTTGATCTTCGATTTGGAATTGAAATGGACGTGGATTTTGTCGCCGCAAGCTTTGTTAGAAGCAAAAATGACGTAATTGAGCTTCGTAAAATGCTTAATTACTACGGTGGACACGCTATCAAGATAATTGCCAAGATAGAGAATGCCGAGGGCGTTGAGAATTTCGATGAGATACTTGCTAATTGCGACGGAATTATGGTGGCAAGAGGCGATATGGGTGTTGAGATCGAGTTTGAGAAGCTGCCGGGTATTCAGAAAAAGTTTATCCGCAAGTGCTATCAGGCGGGAAAGATGGTCATTACCGCAACTCAGATGCTTGAGACGATGATACACTCAAAGACTCCCACCAGAGCCGAGATAACCGACGTGGCAAACGCGGTGTTTGACGGAACCAGCGCGGTAATGCTCTCGGGTGAGACGGCTATGGGCGATCATCCCGCTCACGTTGTTGAGGTTATGGCGAAGATCGTGCAAAGAGCCGAGACCGACGCTATTGAAATGGGAGTATATGAGGGCGTTCGCTACGACAGCGACTATTTCGATCTTACCAACGCTATCTGCGACGCGGCTTGCACTACGGCAAGAGACGTAAGAGCAAAGGCTATTATCGCGGTTACAAGCTCGGGAACTACCGCTCGCCGCGTGTCGAAATTCCGTCCGGGTGAGGCGATAGTAGCGGCAACCCCCGATAAAAAGACCTATCATCAGCTTTCGCTATCATGGGGAGTTTGCCCTGTCCTTGCTTTAGTACAGGACGACACCGACCGTCTTTTCCTTCATGCCATAGATTGCGCGAGACAGCTTGATATCGTGTCAAAGGGAGATAAGGTCGTTATCACCGCGGGTGTACCTCTTCGCCAATCGGGAACAACAAACCTGCTTAAGGTTCAGGTAGTATAAAATATTTCATCAAAGGAGAGAGACTATGGCAAATTATAAAAGAGGAAAGAAAAGCAGACGTTCCCCTGTGGTAGTGCTCATTACCGTGATCATCGCGCTCTTGACGTATCTTACGCTCAGCGCGCTTGATTATTTCGTTGAGGGAATTAATATAGATATTGGAGATTTCAATATCTTCGAGCTTTTCGGTGAGAAGCAGGAGATTGATAATCCTTTGCCTGTTCCCGAGGACGGTGAGGTTATCTACCACTTTATAGACGTGGGTCAAGGAGATGCCATTCTGATAACTACACCCGATGGAAATATGCTTATTGATACCAGCGTTCAGGGCGCGCGAGACGAGCTTACAAGCTATCTTGACGCTGCCGGTGTAAAAGATATTGCATATCTTATTTTGACCCATCCCGATGCCGACCATATTGGTAACGCGGATCATATTATTTTGAATTATAACGTTGAAAACGTTGTTCTTACCGATCACGTATCTACAAGCAAGACCTATGAAAGAATGCTTGATGCCATTGAGGAAAAGAACGTAAATACCATTATTCCGAGGGTGGGGGATCAGTTCAGATTGGGGGCACTGACGAATACGGTGATCGCGCCCAATGACGATTACGATGACCCCAACGAGATGAGTCTTGTCATCAAATCTGTTTACGGTGATACCTCTGTGATGCTTACGGGTGATGCCGAAGTGGAGTCTGAGGGCGATATCGTCAAAAAGTGGAGCGCGGCGACCCTCAAGTGCGATATACTTAAGGTCGGACACCACGGCTCAACCACCTCTACGACAGATGCGTTTTTAAACGCTGTCGATCCCGAAATTGCCGTAATTTCTTGCGGCGAGGGCAATAGCTACGGTCATCCTCACGATGAAACAATGGAAAAGCTGACTGCAAAGGGAATTACAATTTACCGTACCGACACCGACGGATCTATAATTTTTAAGACCGACGGTAAGGAAATTACTCTTGTTGAGAAGAGAAAATAATATCAAAAAAGGGCGGTTTACCGCCCTTTTTTGAGTTTTATAAATTGCAATTTATCGGTGCGTTATATACTAACTTTTCTTGTCACCAGCGACAAGAAAAGTTACAAAAGAAACGCCGCCAAAGAGAGCGGAGGTTTCGCTGCGCTCAACATCTCCCCCTCTTTGGAAACACCCCCTCTGTCGGCTTTGCCGACGAATTTGAGGTAAATTCTTGCTTCAACTTAGTCAAATTTTGCTTTAAAATAAACATTTTGGTTGGGTTTAACACCCTTAGGGGGAGAAAGGATCGTGAGGGATTTTTTT
>JAZKYL010000141.1:0-41835 GCA_045612105.1 Eubacteriales bacterium | reverse complement strand
GGATGAATGCACAAAACATAGTGTTCTGCATCTTTTCCTGTTGCAACGTCATCGCTGTATGTAAAATCATCTCCAACGTATTTCTTTTCAATTGGTTTTGTCAAATGAGGTGAAAGCCGTTGTAATGCTTCTTTTGAGTATATGTCATAATACTTTTCGTCGAGAGAATCCTCGTACGGGACAGTCACTCTTACGATTCGCATATTATCTGTGCCCGAAATGTTTATCGTCTCAAATATTATTTGGTTGTTTCCTGATAAAGAACAAAGATAATCTGTTATCAAATAATCTTCGAACTCGGGTTTTAGGTAGAAAAACAAATCATAAACGAACATTACGCCACCGCCTTTCTTGGCTTTATTATATCACAATTTTGTAAACATTTCAAGTGCTTCGTTAGTTCAAATCTATCCCAATTGCCTTTGCATCTATGGCTTTGTAAATAATTCTTGAATAACAACGCTTTTTGAGAAACCTTATAAACTGTGTGGGGGTTCAAATCCCTACACAGTTTTTCTGTTTGGAAAATCTTTATCAAAAAATGCATTTCGCTGGTTCGAATCTGTCTACAGACCCGAAAAGCCCGAAATGCATCTACAAAATTTCGAAAAACTTTAGAGTCGAAAAAAGCGGAGAAATCTCTCGAAATCTCCGTTTTTTTATCTTACTGCTTGTCTTTTGCCGTGTTGATTGATGCAATTAAAATTCTTTTCACCTCAACACATCTATCCAAAATTGTCTTATCGTAATAATATCCACTTTCAATCAAAAGTTCAAGCCAATATTCGGTTTCGGAGCATTCTTTGAGGGCAATATGTAACTTTGCCACAAAATCCGCTTTGCCGTGAGCATAAAACGCCTCACGAATGTTCGCACCGATGCTCGTTCCTGAACGCAGAAATTGATTGATGAGCGCACTTTCGCACTTCGCTTCTCGTAGCACCGTGCAAGCGCGAATAACCTCTAAAGCAAATACTTTCGACTTTATCATCAAAGGACTTTCGGACATATTACATACCTCCTTTTTGACTTTATTCCATTATACCATAAAACTTATTACTTTTCAACCTAAATGAAGATTTTGCGAAGCAAAATCAACCACACTTCTTCACTATTCACTATTACTTATTACTTTGCCAAATCCCCGAGTTAGTGAAAAGTGAAGAGTGAAGAGTGAAAAGGTAAATCCCCAAGGACAAGTCCTCGGGGATTTGGCTGGGATGGCCAGATTTGAACTGACGAATGCTAGAGTCAAAGTCTAGTGCCTTACCGCTTGGCGACATCCCAATATTTTATTTTTCAACTATGATATTATATCAAAAAGCCGAGGAATTGTCAAGAGCTTTTTTGCATTTCTGAGAATATTTTGTGATTATTGTTAAAATTAAAGTAGGAAGTGTTGCCCATTTGTCGAATAAACTCTCAAAAAGTCGGCTTTAATTGTTGATATTGCATATTGACAAAAACTCGTTTCAAGCATATAATATCAAAGTGTGTTAAATAATCGCAAGATCGCGCCTTCGGGCGCTTTTTTGCGGAATGTAGATTTTCAAAATTATTATTAAACGGAGATCAGCGTGAAAGTTACTTCCAAACAAAAAGTGAAATTAACTTTTTCACGCACGAATTTTGCCTTGACGGCAAAATTCAATGATTACTATTAGTGCCGCTGAGTGCGGCAGAATGGAGATTATTATGGACGGAACAGTTCAGGTATTACTCAGCATATCGGTCTGCGCGCTGGCGGGTCTTTTAATGTCCCGTGTCTGCAAGCTTTTAAAGCTTCCCGCAGTTACCGGTTACCTTATCGCGGGAATTTTGGTGGGTTGCTTCTGCTTAGGACGCTTCACGCTTCCCGGCGGCTTCCACCTCGGCTTTGGAGATCCCAATTTTGAGGATATTCACTCTCTTGGCATCATCTGCGACATAGCCCTTGGCTTTATTGCCTTTTCAATCGGTAGCGAATTTAAGCTTTCCGAGCTGAAAAAGACGGGTAAGCAGGCGACGGTGATCGGTATTTTGCAGGCAGTGGCTACCACGGCGGTCTGTGTTGGCGTGCTTATCGGCTTGCATTTCATACTTCTTGCCGTAACCGGTGAGGATATTCTTCCTATCCCCGCGGTGCTTATTCTTTCCGCTATCGCTACGGCAACGGCTCCCGCGGCGACTCTGATGGTCGTTCGTCAGTACAAGGCAAAGGGCCCTCTTACCAATCTGCTTCTTCCCATAGTTGCCCTTGACGACGCGGTAGGTCTTGTTATCTTTGCGGTTATGTTCGGCGTGGCAAAGGCACTTGACGGCGGTGATCCCAGCGTGCTTTCGATCCTCGTTGAGCCCCTTGTTGAGATCGTGCTCTCGCTTCTTATCGGTGCGCTGCTCGGATTCGTTCTTTCCAAGCTTGAGAAGCTTTTCCACTCTAACTCTAACCGTTTGAGCCTTGTTATCACCTTCATTTTCGCCACAGTTGCTATAACCGAGCTTCAGAATATCGAGGTTGCGGGCGTTCATGTTCATTTCTCCTCGCTCCTGACCTGCATGATGTGCGGAACCGTATTCTGCAACGTCTGCGAATGCTCCGACGAGATGATGCTGAGAGCGGACGGATGGAGCAAGCCTCTGCTTATTCTGTTCTTCGTTATCAGCGGTGCCGAGCTTGACCTTAGCGTATTCCTCCAGCCTCTGCTTGTGCTTGTCGGATTGGTTTACATAGTTTCGCGTTGCATCGGTAAATATTTCGGCGCTATGGGCTCCGCTAAAATGACTAATTGCTCGCCCGATATAGTCAAGTACCTGGGTATCACGCTGTTCCCCCAGGCTGGTGTTGCTCTGGGTATGGTAAGTACCGTAGCAAGTGACAAGATAATCAGCGCGGATATTGCAAGCGTTGTAAGATTCGTAATTCTTTTCGCCGTTCTCATTTACGAGATCGTGGGTCCCGTTATGACAAAGTGGGCGTTGACGAAGGCGGGAGATATTACCGAAAAGCCTGCGGATTCCAGCAAGCGTCGCAAGAACGTGGAGCATGAGCGTCACGAGCATCACTGGTTGCACCTTGGACACCACGACAAAAAATAATTTAATATCTTGAATAGATCAGCCATCGTATGACAATAATCCTTTCGTTATAAAAAAGAAAGGAAGTTATACGATGGCTTTTACTAAACGATTACTTATCTGCGCTTTTTTGATTCTAACCGTTGCGCTTATTGCGGGACTTTTTCCCGTCCACGGGGAAGAGGAGATCTACGACACGGTGGTGAGACTGCACGTTCTCGCCAACTCCGACAGCGAAGCCGATCAGGCTTTGAAGCTGAAGGTGAGAGACCGAGTTGTTGAGCTTGTGTCGCCTACGGTGAAGGATTGCCGATCACAGACCGAGGCGATAGCGGCGATCGGTGGCATAATGGACTCTCTTGAAGGAGCTGCCGAAGAGGTGGTTGCCGAGGAGGGCTACGACTACGACGTCAGCATTCTTATGGGCGAGGAGTATTATCCCACAAGGATTTACGAGAGCTGCGCTTTTCCCGAAGGGAAGTACGTCTCACTTCGCGTATGCATTGGAGAAGCCGAGGGGCAGAATTGGTGGTGCTGTCTTTTCCCCCCCCTCTGTCTATCTGCCGCAAGTGACGATTCGGACGAGGACAACGAGGAAGCATTTATTTCGGTGGGGCTGACGGGCGACCAATACAAGGTGATCACCGAGAGCGACAAGCCGAAATACCGCGTGAGATTCAAGATACTTGAAACGATACAAAAAATCTTTAAGTGACGTGATAAAATGTTGACTTTTTTCTTTTCACAGTGTATAATAAAGACAGAAAACTATTGAAAGGAAAGAGTTATTTATGAAAAAGGGAACTAAAAACATCCTCAGAATAATTATAAGCATAGTTTATATTATTTGGGGCATCTATTCGCCGATCTCGGCAATTCAGGCGGTGCTGGCACTTAACGTGTCTGCTATGATATCCGCGGCTGTTGGAATTCTGACGCTTTTGGCGGGAATTTTTGGACTTTTCGGAATGAAGAAGCTCAAATGCAGAATTTTCGGAATCATAATTTTCGTGTTCTCGATCGTGGCAGTAGTTACCGCTCTGCCTGCGATCAGCGTTAACAGTATCGTTACCGCGCTGCTTTCCTGGCTCTTTATCGTTTGTCTTTGATAATCAAAAAATCCTGCCGCACGGCAGGATTTTTTGATTGAATGGGTATGGTTGCGATAAGTTTAATAAGACGAGTTATGAATTGCAATTTAGCGGGATGTTGTTCTTCGAAAAGGGGCATCCTCACCCACCACTTCGTGGTCCCCCCTCCCCTGCCTTGGGGAGGGCTTAGGTTTAACTGCGGCGCATCCTTATCTGAAGCCGAAAATTCTTTTCACGGCTACAAAATTGCTTTAAATTACGCTTTGCGTTAGCCTTCCCCAAGGTAGGGGAAGGGGGACCACGAAGTGGTGGATGAGGATGCACCATTCAGATTTACAACAGTTCGACAAATCAAAATTTGAAAACGAGATTAAATATATTTTTAAATACTCAATTTTTCAAATTCCTTCTCCAGCAATTTGAGGTAGAGACCTCCGACGACGGTACGATGTCTGCAACCCATGGCGAGGGAGGTGACGGTATCGTAAAAGTCGTTCATAGGCACACGGGCAGGGGTGAGGTTGTAGCCAAGCCACATAGGCTCGATCATTTTTTCAAAGTCCTCGCGACTTTGCGAGAGCATCGCTGTCCAAAGTAGCCAATCGCTCTTGGTGTAGGTGTGGAGACTGTCAAATGGCAGACCGTAGGGGTTCATATTTTCAAGACAGATCTTGATTTCGCCCTCGTAGACCTCGGCAGGGAAGAGCTTTGTTCCCCAAAGCTTATCCCAGATCAGATTGTATTTCATTCCGCGGGTTCCGGGCTGATCGAAGGCTAAACGATAGCTGCCGTCGGTATTTTTGGCTCTCTCCACCCAGCTTTTTGCCATATTGCGGGCGGTGTTCATGTATCCCTCTGCCTCGTCAAAGCGGTTAAAGGCGCGCAGAATGAGAGAATAGGCGGCAATTCCCATTATTGCCTTGAGAGCTAAGTTGCAGTTGTGGGGCATGTGCCCTGCAAAATCGTCGGAGCAGAGCTGATTTTCGGGGTCGTTGCCGTATTTTTCGAGATATTTGACCCATTTTGCAAGGGTCTCCATATGAGGTGCCACGAAATCGGTGCTTTTCTCAAACAAAATGAGATTTTCCATCAAAATAAGAATGTTTCCGCATTCCTCCACGGGCATCTGCATCTCAAGGAGCAGAATTCCGCCCTCTCTAAGACCGTAACGCTGTGTGCCGAGAATGGGATAACTTCCCGCGTCGTGGGGGGCAAAGTCATATTTCCACTTGTCACTTGCGGCAAAGCGGAAGATCGGGCGCAAGGTTGCCTTCAATAGCTCGGTGTTATAAAGGAGCATAAAGGGAGAGGCTGGATAGGTGACGTCAACGGTGCAGGAGTGACCGCCGCTGAAGCATTCCTTGGAAATATAGATCAGCTCGCCGCATTCGTCAAGAGCCAATTTGTGCGCCGCCAAAAACTGACGGTATGCAAGGCTTACGAGGTCCGCGTACTTTTCGCCGCCGCACGCGGTCGCCCTTGAGTAAAGCTCTTTTGAAATTGCGTCACATTTCTTGCGGTTTTCTTCGACCTCTGCAAGTGCCTCGGAGATTGCCGCTTCAATCGTAGATGTCACACTCTTCCAATAAGCGTCGCAGTCGTGAGAGAAATAATTGAAGCTGTGGATGTCGTCGTAGGCAAAAATTACAGTTTCGGGATTGCCGTCGGTCATAGGGATTTTAGCCGAAATATAGGTCATTTCGTCGGCATTGTAGCTTTCAAATGTAGCGTTTTTGTTGCTTGCCGAAAGATAGAAATAACCCCAATCGATTCTGAGGTCGTCGCCGCTTCGCCAAAGGACTCTTTGAGCAACACTGCCCATTTTCATTGCCTGTCTGCCGCAGGGAAGTGTTATGATCTCTGATGTAACGGATTCTGCCCCCTTTAGGTCTATGCAAAGCTCCTCGGAGACCGCGATTTCAAGAGAAACGTCGTGTTTTTTACCGTCAAGAGCTACATATTGCGCCGTCATATAAGAAACGGGACGGGACAGCCTGTAAAGATCGTCGGTGAATGGGGTTGAGAAGAAGGAAAGCCACAGACGGATATTTTCGTTCTCAAAAGTGTAGCTTGTGACCGCCGCGGTCATTTCGAAGGCTGTCTGGCGCAAGGCAGGGGCTTCACCCGTGCCCATAAAGCGGAAATTTTCACCGTCAAGCATGACGTGACCCTTGATTCTGTTAGGCTTTGCCGACCAGTGCTGAAGATCGCTGTCGGTGAGGATATTTGAGGGCGACCAGACCGTAAAATAGGGGTCGATGGTAATTATCGGTATTGCAGGGGGACGCATTTTCATAATTGCTCTCTCCTTTTGACTTTTTGAGCTGATTGCCTTGACAACCGTTTCTGTTTGTATTATACTATAATAAAAAGCCCGATTCAATAGATATTTCAATGAAAAATGTGAGGAATACAAGTTAATGAGAGAAGAGATAGTATGCTTTAAGCTGCCCGATACGGTACAGCCGTTTTACGTCAGCCTTGCGGGGACGTCCTATTGCGACGGGAGCTATCATATTAAGCGGAAGCATAGCGGATGTACGGTTATCGAATACGTTACGGAGGGAACGGGAATCGTTTCGGACGGTGTGGCGCGAGAGCGAGCCGACGCGGGCAAGATATATATTTTAAGGCGGGGAAGAGACCACGACTATTGCTCCGATCCGCGCGACCCGTGGGTAAAAATGTTTCTTAACGTGAGAGGCGAGCTTGCCGAGTATTTGCTCTCGAGCTACGGAATAACGGACGACCTTGTGCTTGACGGCGAGGGTATGGAGCATTATTTTCGCAGGATGCTGGACGTGGCATTCGATAAATCCCTTGGAGACGACGAAAAAAGCTCAATTATTGCCGTAATATTTTATGAATTCGTTATCAAGCTGTCGCAAAAACGCAGACCTCGTGAGTCGGCTGACCCCGAAATGCTTGTTTTGCGCCGATATATTGCCGAAAATTCTCATAGAATAGTTGGAAACCGCGAGCTTTCGGCGGTGATACACCGTTGCGAGGATCATTGCGTTAAGCATTTTAAAAGGGCTTTCGGAAAGACCCCGTACGATTATCAGATCGACGAAAAGATATCCTCGGCAAAGCTGATATTAAAAAACACCAGCCTGCCGATCTGTGAGATAGCCGAGAGGCTTGGATATTGCGATCAGCACTATTTTTCAAATCTTTTCAAGAAAAAATGCGGCATGTCACCGTCGGAATACAGAAAGTTGAGATTGACATAGCATGCTTTTTGTGATACAATATAAAATGAATAAATATGTTTTTCAGGACGGTATAAAATGAACGAATACATAAAAAGACCCGAATTGCTCTCGCCCGCGGGCAATTTTGAAAAATTGAAGGCGGCACTGCTTTACGGTGCGGACGCGGTCTACCTTGCGGGACAGAGCTTCGGTATGCGCTCGGCGGCGGATAATTTTTCGGTAGAGGAGCTTTACGAGGCGGCAAAATACACCCACGAAAGAGGCAAAAAGCTCTATCTGACCCTCAATACCATGCCTCACGGCGACGAGTATCCCGCATTGCGCGAATTTTTGCGCGAGATCAAGGATGCCGGCATCGATGCCTTTATCGTTGCCGACCTCGGTGTTATGGCGACGGTTAAGGAGATCATCCCCGATATGGAGATACATATTTCCACTCAGGCGAGCATCGTCTCTCCCGAAGCTGCATTGGCTTACGTAGCCCTTGGCGCGAAAAGACTTG
Organism: Eubacteriales bacterium; assembly: GCA_045612105.1. Lineage (GTDB taxonomy): Bacteria > Bacillota > Clostridia > Oscillospirales > CAG-272 > SVTX01. The sequence continues at coordinate 33,973 of JAZKYL010000141.1, read as the reverse complement.
TGTTGGCGAGAGAGCTTTGCCTTGAAGAGATCATAGCCATTCGCCGCGCTCTGCCTCAAGATATTGAGCTTGAAGCCTTCGTTCACGGCTCTATGTGCGTGTCCTACAGCGGCAGATGTATGCTGTCAAATCTTATGGTGGACAGAGATGCAAACCGTGGCAGATGCGCCCAACCCTGCCGTTGGAATTACGTGATCTATGAGGAAAAGAGACCCGAGCTGCCTATTCCGATCGAACAGACCGAGCTTGGTACGTTCATTATGTCCTCCAAGGATATGTGTACAGTTGATCATATTCCCGAGCTGATTGCGGCGGGCATCAACTCATTCAAGATAGAGGGCAGGATGAAGAGCGCATACTATACAGCGGTGGTCACTAACGCTTACCGTATGGCGATAGACAGCTATCTTGCCGATCCCGAGAATTATGAATTTGATCCCCTTTGGTACCGCGAGCTTGAGAGCGTTTCTCACCGTGAATATTGTACGGGCTATTACCTTGACGATCCTATGGAGAATGCTCAACTCGGCAGTCACACGGGTTACATCCGCGACAAGGCATATTTCGCCACGGCGGTTGAGTATAATGATGAAGAAGCTGCGAAGCTCTCAGCGACGGGTGTGGCTCTTGAGAACGAAAACGGCAGACTTTACCGCTTCATTCAGCGCAATAAGGTTAAGATCGGTGACTCTGCCGAGATGATCTCGCCGAGTAAGGTAGGAAAAGCATTTGTGGCAAACGAGCTTTATCTGCCAAATGGCGAGCCTTGCGAAAGCGCGCCCCACCCCTCTATGATCTTCTGGTGTCGCGTGCCCTTTGAGGTGCTGGAGGGCGACATAATGAGGGCAGGAGAGTAAAGCTATACGGACATCGACGATGAAATAAGATATATTTATTAATTGCAAAAGAGGCAATATGACAGAATTTATAGAAATTTTAAAAGCCATAATTTTTGGCGTAGTAGAGGGTATTACCGAGTGGTTGCCCGTCAGTTCCACGGGGCATCTTATATTACTTGACGAATTTTTGAAGCTGAACGTGGCTTCCGAGCTTGGCGCGACCTTTGCCGACGAATATATGAGCATGTTCGAGGTGGTCATTCAGCTTGGCGCAATACTTGCCGTGGTTGTGATGTTCTTCGGAAAGCTGAACCCCTTTTCACCGAAAAAAAGCGTGGAAGAAAAGAAGAGCACTTGGACGCTTTGGTTCAAGGTGGTCTTTGCAAGCATCCCTGCGGCACTTGTGGGCATTGTTGGCGACAAGATACTTGAAAAGGTCACGGGCAAGGACATCGACGGCTGGATATTCAATGCTATCACCGTGGCTTTGGCTCTGATCGTATACGGTGTGCTGTTTATCGTTATCGAGCATTTGCAAAAGGACAAAAATGCAACCGTCGAGTCGGTTGATGATATCAGCTACTCTCAGGCGATGCTGATAGGTTGCTTTCAGACTCTTTCAATCGTTCCCGGCACCTCACGCTCGGGCTCTACTATCCTGGGAGCCAGATTTTTGGGCGTTTCAAGACCTGCCGCGGCAGAGTTTTCCTTCTTCCTCGGCATCCCCGCAATGGTGGGAGCAAGTCTTATCAAGGGCTACGGATTTTTTGACTACGTCAGTGAGAGCGGAGTCAGTGTACCCACACTTGCTTGGGTAGTTCTTGCGGTTGCAAGCCTTGTTGCGTTTGGAGTTTCGATGGTAGCGATCAAATTCCTTATGGATTTTGTGAAAAAGCACAGCTTTGCGCCCTTTGGCATATACCGTATCGTTCTCGGCGCATTGGTTTTGCTCTATTTCATTCCTAAAATGGTGTAATTTATGGAAAAATTAAAGATCGACCTTCCCATTATTGTGGAAGGAAAATATGACAAGATCAAAATAAAATCGGTAGCAGATGCCTGTGTCATACAGACCGACGGATTCGGGGTCTTCAAGAACAACGAAAGGTTAGCTCTCATCCGTCAGCTTGCGAAAAAGAGTAAGATAATCGTTATGACCGACAGCGACGGTGCGGGCAAGGTCATCCGCGCACATATTACCTCCGCCATACCCAAGGATAGGCTTATTCAGCTCTATATCCCACAAATTGAGGGCAAGGAGAGGCGAAAGGAAGCTCCGTCTGCTGAAGGCTTTCTCGGTGTGGAGGGAACCGATGCTATGCTCATAAGAAAGCTTCTTGAGCCATTTGCGGTAGGCATTTCGGGTGAGGAGAGCGAGCGGGAAGAGATCACCAAAGCCGACTTTTTTGAGGTCGGGCTTACGGGAGGCAGTGACAGTACAGAGCGGCGCGATAAATTCGCCGTTTCGGTGGGTCTGCCTAAAAAAATGACTCCCAACGCACTCTTGGCGGCGGTCAACGTCATTATGACCAGGGAAGAATTCTTTGCATATTTTCAATAACAAAAGGCTCGCGGCAAACATTGTCGTGGGCTTTTGTTTGTCAAATGCTCCGCAAAATTCGTCATTTTTGTGTTTTTTCGCTCTCTTTCTTGACACCGCCGCAGTTTTGTGCTATCATAAAAAAAATATTCTTTGGAGGACAATGAAAAATGGCAGAAATTCTTGAAATTACAATGATAGTCAGCTTTGGCATATCCTGGCCGATGAACGTGATCAAATCCTATAAGGCAAGAACCACCAAGGGCAAGAGCCTTGCATTTTTGCTTCTGATTTTGTTCGGATACGTGGCGGGTATTGCCTCGAAATTTGTCAACGAGGCTTATATGGCAAGCTTTGCAACGAAATGGTACGTGCTGGTCTTCTACATACTCAATTTTATAATGGTCAGCGTTGATCTTTGTATGTATATCCGCAACTATAATCTTGATAAAAAAAGAGCCGCGGGCGAGAATGTATAAGGGGCGAAAAATGAGAATTTTAACTATCGGTAACAGCTTTTCCGAGGATGCCACAAGGTATCTTCATCAGATCGCAAAATCTCAGGGCGTGTATTTGGAGGTTGTCAATATCTGCATCGGCGGCTGCTCCCTTGAGCGTCATTACAGAAATATGCTTGGCGACAAGAAGGATTATTTGCTATGCTATAACGGTACCTTTACGGGATTTTTTACCACTCTTGAGGAAGCGCTCCTCTCTCGTGAGTGGGACGTGATCACCATTCAGCAGGTCAGCCACGAAAGCCCCAAAAAGGAGAGCTTTTATCCCTATATAGGCGAGCTTGCAGACTACATCCGCACCTGCCAGCCAAAGGCGAAGCTTTTGCTTCAGGAGACCTGGGCGTATGAGGAAGGAAGCCACAGACTTACGGTTGAGCTTGGCTATGAAAGCCACAAGGCGATGCTTGCAGACGTTCAGGCGGCGTACAAGGCGGTGGCAGAGAAAGAGGGCTTTGACGGTATTATTCCCTCGGGAACTCTTTTCGGTATGATGCTTGATAAGGGCATCGAGAAGGTGCATAGAGATACCTTCCACGCGACCCTCGGTCTTGGAAGATATGCCCTCGGACTTTTGTGGTTCAGAGCCTTGACGGGAATGAGCGTTATGAACAATAGCTTCCGTGAGCTTGATGTGCCTGCCGCCGATGAGGAGATCGCGATCGTTAAGCAGTGTGTTGACGAGCTTGTTTAATTTGATAAAAAACGCGTCCGATTATTTCGGGCGCGTTTTTGTGACTTTGTCACGGAAAGTTATGCTGAAAAGTGGTATACTATGATCGTAAGGTAAAGCAATACCGACAACAAAACAAAAAATGCAAAATATAAAGGAGAACAGCGTGAAAGTTACTTCCTTCTTATAGTGAATTGATCTTTTTCACGCGTGAATTTTGCTAAGGCAAAATTCATCGGTTATTCTTTGTGCCGCCATAGGCGGCGGAATGGAGGTTAATATGTCAGTAGTAAAGGTTAATAAATCGAATTTTGAAGAGATAAAGAACAGCCAAAAGCCCGTACTTCTTGATTTTTATGCAGATTGGTGCGGCCCCTGCCGTATGGTAGGTCCCATAATCGAAGAGATCGCAAACGAGCGTGACGACATAGTAGTCGGCAAAATTAACGTTGACGAGGAAGAGGAGCTTGCAGGGAAGTTCGGTGTGTTCAGCATCCCCACCCTCGTGGTTATGAAGGACGGCAAGATCGTGGAGCAGGCGGCAGGAGCCAGACCTAAAGCGCAGATCCTTGCTATGGTTGATGCGTGAAAATAATAAAAAGTGGTCTTAAAATAAAGACCACTTTTTATTATTGATGGTATTCTTCAAATAAATCGTTAGGCGTACACTCTAAGATGTCGCAAAGTGCCTGCAAGTTTTCAAATTTTATGCCGTTAGTCTCATTATTTACCATTTTGTTAAAATTCTGATAGCTCAATCCAAGCTGAATATATAGCCAATACTTTGTTTTCCCCTTTTCATTTAAAATATCCAGAACTCTTAATTTCATTATATCACCTCTGCAATATATTATGTAAAAATTATATATGAAAAAAGTCTTGACAAATAGACGTTTACATTATATAATGTATATATAACATATAAAGGAGATATTTTTCTATGAAAAAAACAATTTCTGTTCTATTATCGTTTCTGTTGTTAGTTTTTCTCTCTTCTTGTTCCAAGCAAGAAGCCAAGCATGATCATGCCTATAGCCCCCCTACTTGTCAGGCCCCTCGGACATGCACTATATGTGGAGCAACCGAGGGAAGTCCATCACTAGTTCACACATATATTAATAATGAGTGCTCTGTGTGCGGTTTAATTCAACTTACACTGGATAATTATGAAGATTATCTCGAGTGTAAAGCCCATGTTCGATCGGGTGATTATAGCGGCGGTTGGTGCACATCTTTAAAGTGTACATTTGAGGCAAAAGGCAATTCACACTTTAAATACAATGACGTGGTATTTGTTGTTCGTTTTACTTATTATGATCACAAGGGTATTATGCAATATTATAAAAATCAGATATCGACCACTTTGGGAAATCCTATTACTACGGAAGCAGTACCGAAAGATCAAGAATCTTGCACTTTAAAATTGAGTCTTGCGGGTAATGGCGATACTTTTTGTTATTTAGATACCGACAAAGACGATTTTGATAACCTTTTTGAAAGAACTTTTTTTGAAATAATTAGTATTAGTGGTACAGTAAAAGAATATTGATATTAAATAAAGAAGTATAATATGGATACATATTGAAGTGGAGAATATGCTTTAAGTAGCATCTTACTCCGGCATTGGTTGCTGATTATACCTTAAAATTACCGGACAAGAAGCTTTTAGAAGAAAAATTGCGCGAAATTGCACTTCTTGCTATTGAAGAAAACAACTAAACTAATTTTTTATAATAAGGAATATTAGATTGTAAAATCAAAAAAGCCTTCCGTGTGGAAGGCTTTTTTCAATACGTCATCGCTCTGAGGCGTTTTTTATCAATTATTTTGATTCCGCCGCTACGGGATGTGGTCACAAGCTCCTCGGCAACGAAATATTTCATCATTCTTGAGACCACCTCGCGGGCGGATCCCATATACTTTGCGATCTGCTCGTGGGTCAGCTTTATAGTGTCGCTGCCGCTTTTTGCCGCCTCGTCAAGCAGAAAAATTGCCAGACGCTTGTCCATGCTCATAAAAAGTATCTGCTGCATCACCCACATAATGTCGGAGAAGCAACTGAGGGCGCTTTCAAGTGCGAAGACCTTGGCATCGGGCATTCTTCTCGCTAGATCCTCAAAGGCGCAACCGCCGATAACCACGCAATCACTGTCGTCCTCGGAGTCCACAAAAATATCCACGGTGACGGTATGAAGCACGCAGGATGCCGTCAAAATACACATCTCACCGGGAAAATAACGCGCCAAGGTGACCTCCTTGCCCTCCTCGGAGAGCATATACATTCTGAGACTTCCGCTCCTGACGAGAATAATACCCGTACAGTTGTTGCCGTCGTGTATGTTGAGTCCCTTTTTGAAGCTGACTATCTGCGCGCTGCGGCAAAAGGTCTCCTTGTCGTAGTCGCTCATGTTTTTCCAGAAGGGAAATACGCCTCTGAGCAATCCCTGAAGTTCTTGATTATCCATTTTTCACGCTCCGTTTCTTTCGTTATATTAATTATAGACCTCTCGGGCGAAAAAGTCAAGGGAATGTGATAAAGTCACGGAAACTTATTCCGAAATTGGGTATAATATAGGTGTAAAACATAAAGGATGGAAACTTATATGAAAATATACGACATGATAATAATCGGCGGCGGCCCCGCAGGCTACACGGCGGCATTGTACGCGGCGAGAGCGGGACTTGATACCCTGATAATCGAGAGAATGAGCGCAGGCGGTCAGATGGCGATAACAGATATCATCGATAATTACCCCGGCTTTGACGAGGGAGTGGATGGCTTCACCCTTGGCGCGAAGATGCAATCGGGCGCGGAACGCTTCGGAGCTAAAACCGAATATGCCGAGGTCACGGCGGTTTATCTCAAGGAAGATCCAAAGAGAATAGAAACCACCTCGGGCGAGTTTTTCGCGAAAACCGTTGTCATCGCGACGGGAGCTAACCCCAGAGAGCTTGGAATCGATGGGGAAAAAGAGCTTATAGGTCGCGGACTTCACTACTGCGCCCACTGCGACGGCAGATTTTACAAGGGCAAGACGGTAGCGGTGGTCGGCGGCGGAAATACCGCGGCACAGGACGCTCTCTATCTCTCGCATCTTGCAAAAAAGGTCTACCTTATACACCGCAGAGACAGCTTGAGAGCAACCAAGATATACCACGATCCGCTGCTTAAAGCCGAGAACGTGGAGTTTATCTGGGACAGCGCGCTCCGTGACTATATCGTCGACGGCAGAATAAAGGGAGCCATAGTTGAAAACCTGAAAAGCGGTGAGCAAAGCGAGCTTTATTTCGACGGACTCTTCGTCAGCATCGGCAGGCGACCTGCAACCGAGCTTTTCTCGGAGATAGAGCTCGACGAGGGTGGATATATCGTCGCAGACGAAAGCACCAAGACGAATATCGACGGTGTGTTTGCCGTGGGCGACGTGAGAACCAAGGCTCTCCGTCAGGTGGTCACTGCCGTTGGCGACGGTGCGGTCGCGGCGCATTTTGCCGAGGAATACATCAGCCTGAAAAGCTGAAATTATGTGACAAAGTCACGGAACTTCACGAAAAAATATGGTAAAATAGAGTCACAAGATAAATGATAACCAAAACGGAGGAAAAAATAATGATGAACGCAAGAGTACGTGAGCTTCTTAACGAGCAGATAAACAAGGAATTCTATTCGGCATATCTCTATCTCGATTTTTCAAACTACTTTAAGGCAAAGGGGCTTGACGGATTTGCAAACTGGTATATGATCCAGGCGCAGGAGGAAAGAGACCACGCGATGCTCTTCTATCAGTACCTCCAGAACGAGAATCAGACCGTTACCCTTGAGGCTATCGCAAAGCCCGACAAGGTATTCGAGAGCCACATGGACGTGCTGAAGGCAGGACTTGAGCATGAAGAATACGTCACCTCGCTTATCAACGACATCTATGGAGCGGCTTATGACGTAAGAGATTTCCGCACCATGCAGTTCCTTGACTGGTTCGTTAAGGAGCAGGGCGAGGAGGAGACCAATGCCAACGATATGATCACCAAGATGGAGCTTTTCGGAGGCGATCCTAAGAGCCTTTATATGCTCAATCAGGAGCTCGCTGCAAGAGTTTACACCGCTCCCTCTCTGGTGCTTTAATTAAAAATATTAAAAACAAAAAATAAACTATTATAATTTGAAAGGAAATAATTATTATGAAAAAATACGTATGCGAAATTTGCGGATGGGAATACGACGAGGAGAAGGGTGCTCCCGAGCACGGCATTGCTCCCGGAACGAAGTTCGAGGATATTCCCGAGGATTTTGAATGCCCTTACTGCGGAGTAGGTAAGGATGATTTCTCTGAGGGGTGACATAAATAGAGCCGCTCGCTACAGTATGTGGCGGGCGGTCTTTGTTTAGAGGTATATGTTATTTGTTTTTTAACGTTTTGATATAGCAAACACTATAAGTTAATAGCAACGCAAGTAACGAATAGGTTATGTAATTTATTATGCACATACTTACCCAATCAAGAGGGGCAAAGAACAAGGCAACGATATATGCAGCGACACCGACCAAAAATCCCAACGCAAGAAAAATGTTTTTTGCTCTGCTTGTATGTACGGTGTGGTTTTTGAATATCTTGTTCGCAACGATAGTCATAATAATATATACTATGATTTGAGTTCCGCCAATCATACTGAGGATAGGTAAGCCTACGATATGGGAGGACAATATACAAACGGGAGCAAGAGCTGCCCAAGTAAACCAATATCCAATATTGGTTTTTACACACAAGCATATTATACTGCACACCAGTGTGGAAATTAATATCGGCAAAGGAATATAGAAATCTTCAATATCATCTGCCAAAACGAATAATAAAATGCTTGATATAAGCGTTGCCGCCAATAAGATATAACCGACGATCATTGCGGGAGCCGGTGCCGATGTTTGTTCTGTAACCGCGTTTGTCTCGTTTTTTTCTTGTGATGTCCTTCCCGTAATATAGTCTAGTGTAACACCGAAAAGGTCACACATTTTTATCAGTTTATCTAGATCGGGTGTGGCGCAATCTGTTTCCCATTTTGAAACCGATTGGCGAGATACGTCTAATGCTTCGGCGAGATCACCTTGGGAGAGGTTCTTTGATGTTCGTAATTCATATATGTTTTTACCTAAACTCATATTAATATACCTTTCTTATCTTGATGCAATAATTATATCATTACATTGGTTTTTTTTCAACCAATGCGCCTTGGAATTTTAGCAACTGACAGTTGCAATTATAAAAATTAAGTATTAATACTGTTCCGCAGTTGCTTCAAAATGGCTTTGAGATTGACTTTGCGTGTGAAGTTGAGCAAGGAGCAAACAAAAAAGCAAGGCACGTCAGCCTTGCTTAATTTTATTCTCTATTGTAATGCATGATGCGGTCAACATTCGTCTTATTCTGCCGCATAAATTCCTGTATTTTTTGAAAGTGGCTTCGTCAATGCTTCCCGCTGAGAAGATAAGCTTTAACCAGCTTTCGGTTTCTATACATTCTTTCCTTGCAATCTCAAACTTGGATAACATATCCGCGAGACTTTGGGGATATTGAGCCTCGGAAATATTTGCAAAAACGCTCGTTGAGGATTTCTTTATCTGGAAAGCCGTATTAGAGTCTATTTGATGATTTTTGCATAGCAACGCAATTTCACAAGCAAGATTTTCCGAATAATCAAATAATAAGTTTTTAGCCATATTTTCCCCTTTCGCGTCCCAATCACGCCAAAAGCGTGTATGGACTACGCAACTTGTTGCGGTATGGAATTGCGACGAAGTCGCGTATGGAATCAACGCAAAGCGTTGTATGGAATCATCCCGAAGGGATGTATGGAATCAAGCCGACGGGGATACACGCTGACGCGTGATGCCATACACGTCTTCGACGTGATTCCATACCAAGCCTACGTGAACCCCCAAAAGCTCGCATACTCGCTTCGGGGAACCCCTACGTCGGCTTGGATAAAAAGAAAAACATCCGAACAAGTTCGGATGTTTTCTTTTTTGGTGACCCATCCGGGAATCTGAACCCCGACGTGCGACGAAATCAATTTATAAACGTTAATTTGACTATCGCACGTCAATACCGAGCCGCAAGCGGCTGGTAGCGGGTTCAGCTTCGGTGAGAGAATTAGCATAAAGAAAAACAGAGTAGCGATGCTACTCTGTTTTTCTTTATGGTGACCCATCCGGGAATCGAACCCGAGTTTCCAGCGTGAGAGGCTAGCGTCTTAACCGCTTGACCAATGGGCCGTATCTTGACGACTTTGATATTATACCACACTTTTTTATAAAATGCAAGAGGTTTTTGAAAAAAAGTTAAAATATTTTTTCGAAAGTTTCAAAAACCTCTTGATTTTTATTGAACCGAGAAGATAATTGTCGAAAAATCTCTTTTTGTACAAAGGGTTATTGGCGTGTTGTCAAAAGAAAACTTATGAAGAATAATTTGGTCTAAATTTGAAAATTCCTCAATAATTTTGTCGCTCGACAATATATTTCCAACACTTCCCCCCGAAAATTTTGCTTTTGCTTCCTTTTCCGTCCACTTGCGAGTGAAGATTTCGTGATTTTTTAAAATCTCTTTTTGTTCTTCTTCGCAAAAATATCTTTTCGCCAGTCTTTCGGCTCTTTCTCTTGATATTTCAGCAGCCTCTATATCAACTCCAAGCTCCTCGCCAAGAGATACGGCGCAGGCAACGTAGCCCTTTGAATGGCTTATGTTGAATTTCACGTCCGAGTCCTTGAAATAGGGCTTTCCGCACTCATTCCGACCAAATATCAACTCCGATGTGTCAATATAGCAGGGAAGCTCACGGATTTTTTCGTAAAGAAGAGCGAGAGCAAAAAGGCTTTCGCAAGCCGAGCTGCCGTTGGCTCTTCTGCGGATATCCTCGATATATTTCTTATTCTCCGGATTTGAAAACATCAGCCCGACGGCATCAGCCAATATGTTTTTGTCAAGTCCGTCGGGCATTTTTGCGGCGGTCAGAAGTATCATTAAAAGGTACCTATCTGCTCAAGAAGTCGCTTGTTGAACTCCTCGGCGGTATTGTATCCCATCTTCTTCTGTCTGTTGTTCATCGCCGCGATCTCAAGAATAATGGCAAGGTTACGTCCGGGCTTTACGGGGATGGTGATAGCGGGGATCTTGTTGCCGAGAATGTCGATCTTTTCTTCGTCAAGACCCAGTCTGTCGTACATCTTGCCCTCGACCCAAAGCTCAAGGTTGATGACAAGGTCGATCTTTTCGGTCTCCTTGACCGCACCCATACCGAAGAGACGGCGCACGTCAACGATACCTATACCTCGAAGCTCAACGTAGTGGCGGATGATCTCGGGAGCCGAGCCCACAAGGGTCTTTGCCGAAACCTTCTTTATTTCAACCGCATCATCGGCGATAAGTCTGTGGCCTCTCTTAACAAGCTCGATAGCCGTTTCGCTCTTACCGACACCGCTGTCGCCGAGAAGCAGAAGACCCTCACCGTAGACCTCTACAAGAACACCGTGACGGGTGATACGGGGAGCCAGGTGTGTATTGAGCGAGCTGATCATTGCCGCCATAAGGGGGCTTGTTTTTTCCTTTGAGCGGAGTACGGGGACGCCTTCTTCCTTAGCTGCCTCAACAAGCTCGTCAAACACAGTAAGATCCGACGTGAAAATAACCGCTGTGGGATGCTTCCTTATGTAATCTGTTATCTTTTTCTTTCTGTCTTCTTCATCCAATCTAAGCAGATATCTGTGCTCCGCGTTACCGATAATGCTTATGCGCGATTTTTCAAAAATTTCATAAAATCCGGTAAGTGCCAGACCGGGACGGTTGACCTCGGGGGTCTCTACCTTGATCTCATCGTAATTTTCGGGAACAGTGATGCGCTCCAGGTTGAATTCCTGCTCGACCTTAGATAACGGTATTGTGTATTCTGCGCTCATTTTAATCCTCCGTAGTTTTTATTTACAAATTAAGTATAACACAAAAAATACGATTTGGAAAGTCTTTTTTGAAAATATCATCGAAAAAATTGCAACAATTCATAGAACATTCACAATGATATTGTATAATAAAGTATTAAAATGGGTCATTGTAGCGTTTCGTGACTCTGAAAATCGCAAAATTGGAGATAATTTATGGCTAAAAATAAAACCGGCGGAAATCTTCCCGTGAAAAACACCGCAAAAAAAGAAAAGATGAAGTGGACGAAAAAGAAGATAATCGCTGTGTCGATCATCGGCGTTGCCGTCCTTTGTGCAATAGTTTTCGGAATAATTGTCCTTGTTATGAATCTCGGCCCCGTCCGTCCCATAAAGAGCACCGAGGAGGAGGCGAGGGTTGTGGGTAAGATAGGTGAATATGAGATCAGGCACGAGGAGCTGCGATACATAACCCTTTTACACAAGGCTTCTCTTGACAAGGAGATAGGAAAGTACGACACTCTTGACACAAGCGGCAAGGCGGAGTATGAAAAATTACTTGAAGAACGAGTGCTTGAAGACCTTAAAAATAACTACGTCGTGTTAGCTCTCTGCGAAGAATACGGCATAAAAACCGACACTCCTTACGTAAATAATCAGGTACAGAAGCAGATAGAAGCTTTGGTGGAGGCATCTGACGTGGGCAACGGATTCGACGGTGATAAAGAAGCTTACAAGGCTTGGCTCAAGGAAAATAACCTTACCGACAGCTTCTTGCGTTTGGTATATAAAATAAATTATCTTGAAAATCAGCTTTTGGAGCATTTTGTTGAGAATAAGATCGATATTGAGTACACTTTGGAGAATAAGGCTGAGTTTTCTCAATACGTATTGAGCAGTGACGAGTGGGCAAGAACCATACACGTCTATTACCCCGAAAAGCACCCCTGGACAGACCCTGCCAACGTTCCCGAATCCATACTTGCGGTCGATAAAGAGTATATAAATAAGGTTATTTCCGAGTATGATGCGGAATCGTCCGTCGAGAACGCCTACGGTATGGTTTCGCAGGTGTTAGAGGATGACGGCAGATATAAGAAGATGTGCACCGAGGTAGGAAAAACTCCCGTGACCGAGCTTGCCGTCAGTGGAAACGGCTTTTACTTCACTTACGGTCAGATGGGCGAGAAGTACGAGAATATTGCTTTCGGGCTCGATATGTACGAGATCAGCGAAATATTCGAATATGAGAACGGATATTGCTTTATGATGAGGCTTCCTCTGCTTGAGGACGACGTAAAGAAAAACACGGAGGATCTTCTTTCTCAGTATCAGTATCTTGCTCTGAAAAAACAGCTTGACGCGGAGAGAGAGAATTTGGATTTTGTCGGAAACGACTATTTTAAAGGCATTTCTTTAGTAAATATGGAATAAACTCGGTAAAGGGGGGCGGCTATGTCAGGGCGCAAAAGAATAAAAAAATATTCAAGACGCGCGTCAAGAGGTCGCCGCTCGTCCAAAAGGTGGGTCGCTGTAGTTCTGGCGGTGGTTGCATTTATTGCTCTTTGCTTTGTTCTCTCTGTGGTTATAGGACTTGCTCTTGGCAGAAGAGCCGACGAATATCAGCCCGCCCCAAAATACGATTTTGATTATGAAGAGCATTATTCCGGAAACAAAAAGGTTAAGGTTGTCGATGCCCACGATTATCAGTGGGGATTCGGCACGAGTCAATATCTCTCGCAGGGGATCAGCGATTTTTCGGTCTGCCTCAGGGACTCTGACGGATTTATCACTTATAATTCCGAGGTCGAGGTCAGCTTTGGCGAGGTAAGTGAGGGTAGTCGCAAGCTCTCCGCGGCAGTGGAGCATGTACACGATGGCGGCGGATATATTTGCGGATATATTTACGTTCAGTCCTTTAAAATTGAGGACGAGTATCTTCGCGGAGTTTATAAAGCATACGAGACGGCTCTGGTGGCTGAAGCGTCACGGGGCGGTGTGGATGAAATTATGCTGGTAGGAATTGAGCCGACTGCGGAGAATATCGACGAGCTCGAAAGTTTTGTCAGCGATATGGCGCGCGCGGCGGGAGATAAGCCTCTTGGGGTCCTGCTTTCTCGCGAGATCTTCTCGGCGACGGAGAAGGATGATTACCGCGCGTCGAGAATACGTTCGGTATGCGACTTTGTGGCACTTGATATGAGAGATCTGCCCGAAGATGCGGATGCCGGAGCGGAGGAGAGCGTTTTGTTTAAGATTCTCGGCGAAATGGAGTACTATATCAAGTCATATTCTATGAGAGTGGTAATTTCAACCGAGAATTCCTCGCTTTACGACAGTCTTTTAAGCTTTGGAGCGGAGAATATACAAATAATCGAGTAAAAAACGAAAATTTGACGAATTATCAAAAAAAATTTGCAGAAAAAAAGTGATTTAAGATTTTTTTGCGTATATTAGTATTGTAGGATCGAAAAAGCACCCGACAAAGCCGCTTGCTTTAAGGGTGAGTTTTCGGTCCGAGTTTTGCCGAAAGGGGGCTTTACCGTGAAATACAGATCCGAAAAGAATATGTGCGATATCTTTCTGGAAAGAGAAAGAGATACGCTGTCGCGGTACGCTTTCCTTACCGCAAATACCAAGGGAAGAGATCATCCTTACACTCCAAGTGCTATGAGAACAGAGTTTCAGCGCGACAGAGATAAGATAATTCACTCCCAATCCTTCCGCCGTCTTATGAACAAGACTCAGGTGTTTTTGGCGCCTGCGGGAGATCATTACAGAACAAGACTTACTCACACTCTTGAGGTCACGCAGATAGCGAGGATCATCGCGCGAGCCTTGCGCCTCAACGAGGACCTTACCGAGGCGGCGGCACTTGGTCACGATCTCGGTCATACACCCTTTGGGCACGCGGGCGAGACCGCGCTTCAGATCTGTTACGACCCCGGATTTACCCACTATAAGCAGAGCCTTCGCGTGGTCGAAAAGCTTGAAAATAACGGAGAAGGACTGAATCTCACCTGGGAAGTTAGAAACGGTATAGTTAATCACACCGGAAAATGTATGGCGGCGACCCTTGAGGGGGTTATCGTCAAGTTTGCCGACAGAATTGCTTACATAAATCACGATATCGACGATGCCTGCCGCGCGGGAGTGCTTAAAGAGAGCGATCTTCCGCCCGAGATCACGCGTGTGCTTGGAAACGGTCACAGTGAGCGGATAAATACTATGGTCAAGTCGATAGTCGAAGCCAGCTACGACCGTCCGTATATTATGATGGACGACGAGGTCGGCAGAGCGACAAACGATCTGAGGGATTTCCTTTTCCAAAACGTTTATCTCAATCCCGTGGCAAAGAGCGAGGACGCTAAATCCCAGGAATTGTTGATGAAATTGTTTGAATATTACGTAAAATATCCCGAAAAAATGCCCGAGAATTACAAAAAGAATATCGACAGTGAGGGCATTGAGCGTTGCGCTGCCGACTTTATTTCGGGAATGACCGACAGATATGCCATTGATACCTATACAGACCTTTTCGTTCCGAAGATTTGGAGGGGAAGATCATGATGATATCAAGAGAGATTATCGAAGAGATCCGCGCCAGAAATGATATCGTGGAGCTTATCGGTTCTTACGTGAATCTCAAACGCGCAGGAGCGAATTATAACGGTCTTTGTCCCTATCATAGTGAAAAATCTCCCTCATTTACCGTTTTTCCGGGAACCCAATCCTTTTATTGCTTCGGCTGCGGTGCCGGCGGAGATGCCATCACGTTTGCGATGAAATCGGAAAATCTTGATTATCCCGCCGCGGTGGAATTTCTCGCGAAGAGAGCGGGAATAACAATAACGGTGGACGACAGAGAGCAGAACGGTATTGGTAAAAAACGCATTTTGGAGATGAATCTGGCGGCGGCAAAATACTTCCGCGCCTGCCTTTTCGATCAGCAGATCGGCAAGGTCGGAATGGACTATCTTGCGGTCAAGAGAGGACTTTCTCCCGCGGTGATCAAGCATTTCGGGCTCGGAATTGCTCCCGAGAGCTTCGGTGCCTTGACCGACTATATGCATAAGCAGGGATTTTCGGACGAGGAGCTTATAGTTGGTTTCCTTTGCGGAAAAAGTCAAAAGACCGGAAGAGCATACGATTATTTCAGAAACCGCGTTATCTTTCCTATTATTAATACGTCGGGCGACGTTATCGCCTTTGGCGGCAGAGTTATGGACGACTCCAAGCCAAAATATCTTAACTCCTCGGATACCCCGGGATTTAAGAAAAGCCGCAATCTTTTCGCGCTTAATTTCGCGAAAAATCATTGCTCCGAGAGAATGATACTCTGCGAGGGATATATGGACGTTATCGCGCTTCATGCCGCGGGCTTTGAAAATGCCGTGGCAACCCTTGGTACGGCTCTGACCCAGGAGCAGGCAAGGATGATGGCGAAATACACCAAGCAGGTGATAATCTCCTACGACTCCGATGAGGCGGGTCAGGCGGCAACGAGAAAGGCGGTCAGAATGCTTTCCGACGTTGGACTTGACGTGCGCATACTTCGTATGGAGGGCGCAAAGGACCCCGATGAGTATATCAAAAAATTCGGTGCGGACAGCTTCCGTCGGGTGCTTGATTCGGGTATTACGGGATTTGAATTCAAAATCGCAAACACCTTGAAAAAGTACAATATTTCCCAGCCTGCCGAAAAAGTCAAGGCATCGCGGGAACTTTGCGAATACATTTCCGAGATCCCTTCAAGCGTGGAGCGAGAGGTGTATATTTCAACGGTTGCTTCCACACTTTCTCTTTCTGTTGACGGACTCAAGAACGATGTGGAAATGATCCGAAAGAAAAAGGTTCGCGAATTCAAGGCGAAGGAGTCACAGGAGGCGAGGCTCGGTGCTATGGGAGTTGGCGATAAGATCAATACCGAAGGCATCAAAAACGTAAAGGCTAAAGCCACCGAAGAGGCGATCATCGGTCTTATGCTGCTTTATGACGAGCACAGAGACGCGGTGGCTGACCTAAAGGTAGAGCTTCTGCCCGATGATTTCTTCTCTGAATTCCACAAAAAGGTTTTTGAGAAGATAGTTGAGCTTCAAAAAGAAAATCAGTTTGACTTTGCTATGCTTGGACAGTTTTTCACTCCCGATGAAATGGGAAGGCTACAGGGACTTGAGCAGAAGAGAAGAGCACTTACCGAAAACGGAAAGACGGTCTTTGCTCAGTGTGTCGAGGCGCTGAAGCGAGAAAAGGGACTCTCCT
Source organism: Eubacteriales bacterium (assembly GCA_045612105.1). Classification (GTDB taxonomy): domain Bacteria; phylum Bacillota; class Clostridia; order Oscillospirales; family CAG-272; genus SVTX01. The sequence goes on along the minus strand of JAZKYL010000141.1, from coordinate 17,217 downwards.
CCGCAGGAGACGCGGGCGGTGTCGATGAAATAAAAAAATTGCTTGAAAGCAAAAGAAATAAATAAGATTAGCATATACTTGAAAGGAAGTAAAAAATATGGCTGAAGAAATGCTTAAAGCGGGGCAGGCTGCTGCCGCTGAGGAGACCGACTCCAAAAAGGTGGAGGATCTCATAGAAAAAAGCAAAAAGACAGGACTTTCCGAGGAGGATTTCGATCAGGCCCTGGAAGAAATGAACTACGACGTGGACGAGCTTGACAAGCTTTACGAGGCACTTGAGGATAACGGCGTGTCTCTCCCCGGCAGTCTTTCCAACGCGGAGCTTGAAGAGATCGAAAAGGAGGTCTCCAAATTCGAGAGCAGCGCAAATATGGAAAAGATACTCGAGCAGGGAGGTCTTTCCATAGACGACCCCGTGCGTCAGTATCTTAAGGAGATCGGACGTATTCCGCTGCTTGATCCCGATGGCGAGAGGGAGCTTGCGGAGAAAATGCTTAACGGCGACGAGGACGCAAAGACCAGATTGGTTGAGTCCAACCTCCGTCTCGTTGTAAGTATCGCGAAGAAATATCTTGGAAGAGGTATGTACTTCCTTGACCTTATTCAGGAAGGAAATCTCGGTCTTATGAAGGCTGTTGAGAAGTTCGACTATACCAAGGGCTATAAGTTCTCTACTTACGCTACCTGGTGGATACGTCAGGCTATTACCAGAGCTATTGCCGATCAGGCAAGAACCATTCGTATTCCCGTTCATATGGTCGAGACTATTCATAAGGTAACAAAGTACTCCCGTCAGATGCTTCAGGAGCTTGGTCGTGAGCCTACCGCGGAGGAGATCGGTGACAAGATCGGTATGAGCGCCGATAAGGTTAGAGAAATACTTAAGATCTCCCAGGATCCCGTGTCTCTTGAAACTCCTATCGGTGAGGAGGAGGACAGCCACCTTGGCGACTTCATTCCCGACGACGAAACACCCGCTCCCGCAGACGCGGCGGCTTCCACCATTCTTCGTGAGGTGATCGAAAGAGAGCTTCACACCCTGACCCCCAGAGAAGAGCACGTTATTAAGCTCCGCTTCGGTCTTTACGACGGAAGAACCAGAACTCTTGAAGAGGTCGGCAAGGAATTTGACATTACCAGAGAGCGTATCCGTCAGATCGAGGCTAAGGCACTCCGCAAGCTGCGTCATCCCAGCCGCGCGAGACACCTCCGTGGCTTCCTTGACTGATTAAATTGTAAATATTTTTTGGAGGATGATTACAAAATCGAACCTCTAAAATGTGCAGTTTTAACAATCAAATGTGCGTGATGCACAAAGCGCATTCGTTCGAGTTGTGTATCTTGCATAATGCGCGCCGGCGCATTTGAATAAAAAGGATTTTAAAACTCATAGTTTAAGATTTTATTAATAAATATTTACTTGACAAAATCAGGTTTTTGTTGTAAAATATATGTTAGCATTTAATTTGCTTTTTTCGTATGCTGCCGAGGGCTTGCGTGCGGTAAAGCAACACAGGCTTAATGCCGAGCGGGGACCTTTTGGGACTCGTTAAAAATCTGTGCCGCGAGGCGGCGGAAATGGAGATTAAACATGAAGAAAAGATTGCTTTGTCTGTTCATGGGATTGATCCTTGTTTTGTCTGTTGTTCTCACAGCTTGCTCAAGCAGTGATGAAGATGAGGATTCCGATGACGATAGCATGGGGGCTCAGACGATAACTATGCGTCTGGTTACCGAGAGAGAGGTCTGCAATTCGGAAGAAGAGCTTGCCAAGTATCTCGAGGAAGAGTGCGGCGGCGATAAAAACAGCGCAAAGTATTTGGAAATGGTCGAGGTAAAGAAGGTCTACGATGCTGTAGAGGCTGCCTTTACCAAGGAGACAAAGTCCAAGTATAAGGTCAACGTAGATCTTGTATTCTATACCGAGGAAGAGTATTTCGAGGTAATCGAAACTACCATAGATCGTTATGCAACCGATTTGAAGAATGGCGAGCTGGTAACGAGAATGCTCAATAAGTTTATCAATGACTACAGAGCACTGTTCCCCGACATCACTCTTTCCGAAGAGGGATTGAAGAAGGTATTCTTCGAAATATACGACGAGTATGAAAAGTATAAGGACTTTTCGGTTGAGGATGAAGAAGAGGGCGAAGGAGCAGGAGAAGACCAGTATCAGCAGAATAAAGATACAGGTATTAAAGAGCTCGTATATCCCGAGGCAGGAGAGAACCAGCTTGATATAATCTACCTCTCGGGTATGAGTATGTATGAAAAATACATAGAAAACGAGTGGATCATTTCTCTTGACGAATTGCTTAAGACCACCGGAAAGACCATAACCAAAAAGGTTTCGGGCTCGCTTCTGAACGGTGCTAAGGTAGACGGCTCTACATATGCTATCCCCAATAACGTTCAGATCGGTGAGTACACTTATATGCTTGTTGACAAAGAAGTCTTCGACAATGCCACCTCTGAGACGGTCAAGTATGAGATCCAGAGCGTTCTCGATCTTCAGTACTTCCTTGAGGACGTTGTAGCTGAGTATCCCGACAGAATTCCTGTAGGCGCAGATTTTACGGAATGCATGGATCAGTTTGTTTGGTATTGGAATATCGATAAGGATGAGGATGCAGGATATTCGATAGGCGCGCATGACAAGTTCTCTGCCTTGGGTGCTCTTTACGGTGATCCCGCTACCGCAACCAGAGGACAGCTGGCACTTGGCTTCGATCCCCTGTTCCTTAACGAGAATTATAGAAATATCTATCTCCGTCTTAAGGATTACGAGTTTAAGAACTATTTTGAGGAAGAGGGCGACACAAGAAGCAACCCCGTCGTAACCTTTGTTAAGGGCGACTATTCTATCAAGGCAGTTCGCGACGTTCCGATCGATCAGGAGAAGTACGGCGACAGTAAGGTCTACGTTTATACCGACGAGAACGGCAAGGAATATTACGCATACGTAGTTAAGTACCCCGAGGTTGACGAGCAGTCACTTTACGGAAACATGTTTGCTATCTCTGCCAATTCCACCCGCACTCAGGCATGCATAAAGGTTCTTACCGGAATCAATACCGATGCAAAGCTTCGTAACATTCTTCAGTACGGTATAGAGGGTGTTAACTACGAGGTTGATGAAAAGACCGGTTTGCTTGAGCGCATCGAGCACGTTGTCAGAAATCAGGACGATAGCGAGACTAATTACGGTGTCGTATATCAGATGAAGATAGAGAGAACAGGTAACTGCTTTATCGCTCATCCCGAGGAGGGATATCCCGCTAACTATTGGGATAATGCTAAGAAGCAGAACAATGAGGCTCTTATCAATCCTCTGCTTGGATTCGATTTCAACAGCAGACTTGACGAGTTTGACCTGGAGCTTGATGACGTTCTTTGGGGCAGAATGGAGACTTACAGCAATCAGCTTATTGAAAGAATGTCCGAGTGCGCTGATATTACCGAGCTTGAAGATCTGCTCAATAGCTTTGGAAAGGCTATGCCTAGCTACAAAGAAGAAAACGGTAAGGAATATACCTTTGAACAGATGAACTTTACAAAGCTTACCAATAAGAATTACGATACGGGAGATCCCGATCCCGGTTCCGATGATGAGGATCCCGATGAAAACGGTGAGTCACCGTATGCAGTATATTACTCTTGGATGTCTGACTACGGGTATGCACCCGCTGGCTGATACCAAGACTGAAATAAGCCTCCGTCCATGCTTTTGTGGCGGAGGCTTTGTTATTCAAAGGAGGAATGAGAGTGGCATATACGCATCTGTTCTGGGATTTTAACGGTACCATGCTTTCCGATATGGAAGCGGGAATGGAAAGCACCAATCAAATGCTCAGAGAAAGATCACTTCCCGAAATCGACGGACTTGCCGCTTACCGTGAGATATTTGATTTCCCAATAAAGGATTATTACAGAAGTCTTGGATTTGATTTTGACAAAGAGCCTTATGAGGTTTTAGCACCGATATGGGTAGAGATATATAACGAAAAAAGCAAAACGTCACCGCTTGTTTCGGGAGTTAAAGAAACTCTGGAGCGCGTGTCTCATCTTGGACTCAGGCAGGTGGTTTTTTCCGCCACCGAAAGGGAGATGCTTATGCGGCAGCTTTCGTATCTTGGGGTCACCGAATATTTTGACGAGATCATAGGACTTGACAATATTCATGCCGAGAGCAAGCTCCATTTGGCGAAAAAATGGAGAGAAGAACACCCCGAGGCGAAAATATTGTACGTTGGGGATACCGTACACGACGCGGAGAATGCAAAGGTGCTTGCAGCCGATTGCTTGCTATTTACGGGCGGTCATCAGTCGAGAAAAAGGCTCGAGGGATGTGGATATCCGATAATTGAGAGGATAGATGAGATAATTCAATATCTGGGTTGATAAATTGCAATTTAGCGGGGACTTCACGGCAAGTTTGCTGGGAAAGTTTCGCTCAAGCCTTTTCAAAGGCTTGTCGGAGCCGCCGCGATCGGCGGTCGCGCCTCGCAAGGCGCGAAATTCCCCTATCCTTCCAAAGCGCCACAGAGGGGTGAATGCCGAGCGAGCTCGGCAGAGGGGAACCGCACAAGTGGGGGGTTCCCCTTATGCAATAAAGTAAAATTAAACTTTATGTCCGCTTTTTTCTTTGAGACCAGAGGCGCAAAGAAAAAAGCTTGGCAAAAAAGAACACGCCGAAAAGGAGCTTTCGCGCTTGCGAGCGCGACCAACGCTCCGCGCGTTGGATCTGCGGTCGCTTTTTGAAAAAAGCGACGTAAAAACTTCCCGACAGACAACGCTCAACTGACCGACAAATCAAAATTTGAAATTCAAAAGGTCGCTCGATTTGAGCGACCTTTTGAGTTAAATTATTCTGTAACTACAAGCACCTCGTATGCGCCGAGTTCAAATTCAAATCTTGTTCCGGACTTGTCGGGATAGGTGTGGCAGGGCTTGCTCTCGCCGTCAAGCGGGCAGAAAAGCCTTGCGTTTCCAACGTTTTTCAGAGCGCAGTTTATGCTTATGGGCTCGTTTTTGGAGTTTACAAACATATATCGGTTCTTTCCGTTTACGTTTCTGCAAAGGCAGGCAACACCTCTGTGAGGAGTATCAAGGTCTACCAGGAATTGCTCCTCGTATCTGTCAAATGAGGTTACAAGTGCCGATGCGGTAGAGTATTTTTTGCCGAAATAGGCACCGCCAAGGTCGGGGAAGCAAGAATCACGCATAATGCAGATCTTGACACCGCGTTTTTCGAGATCTGCAAATACTCCGCTCATCTCGGGTGTCAGCTCCATAGGGGGCAGAACCAGATATTTGTATTCGTTTCCGTGCTTGCCCTGAAGTCTGCCGTCTCGAACCGTCATATTCTTAACCACGTCGAAGTCGGCGAAGTCGAAGTCGACTTGCGCGTCGCAAAGCTCGTACATTATGCTGTAAAGACCTTCCTTGCAAGCATTCTCCTCGGGAGTAAAGTTGCCAAAGCTGTTTTTATCGTCGGGAGAACGGTGATTCATCATAAATGTCTCGATGGGATAATAAAGCAATACGTCGGCGCGGTGATCGCCTGCCATTATGTCGCCGAAGAGCCCGATGGCGCGGTTGTATTTTTCATAAGCGTTACGCTCAAAGAGGGTCTCGGGGTAATATGAGGTGAATATGTCAACGCCAAACGCGTATTGAAGTGCTAACGATGCATACATCTGGTCGATAGTCACCTTGTTGCCCTGAGCGTGAGCCGAGACCTCGCTCATAACGTGAGGACGGTCGTACGCGTGGGCGATAGAGGAGATCAGCTTTGGGGTGAACATATCGCGTCGCACAAGCTCGGGCAGGGAGTGAAGTATATCGATGCCGGGAATGTGCATATGTCTGATAAACGAGAAAAGATTTCCCTCGAAGATCACGTGGTGTCTGATGTCGTCCTCAAGGAGAACGTGACCCGAGAAGCGGGTGTTGTTTCTTGCGCAGAAGTTGCCTATCTGCGCGTAAAAGCTCTTTTCAAAGAGGTCTGATGTGGTCTTGTGGAAAAAATAGCGCACCTTTTTAGCCATTTCACCCTTGCCGTAGAAGAGATAGATCAGATTTCTGCGGAAGGGCAGTCCGGAGATCGATTCAAAGGTGTTTTCAACGTCGCGACCGTAGTTTACGATCGGATAGAGAGGAACGTTCTTTTCGTCGTACTCATCGCGAGTTCTTGGCGGAAAGAGAGTTGGGTTGATGTAGCAGCCCATAAGGGAAGGCTCGTCGGTGAAGTAGGCTTCGACGAGACCTGTACCGTCGATATAATGCTTTTTTGCATTTTCGGTGTACTTTTCGTAGGTGTTTTTGATAAATTCAGCCACCGCGTCACGGTTCATAAGATCTACATAGCGGCGAGCCTCGAAGGTGTTGTGGAGCGCGTGGCTGCCCTCGTAAAGATATTTGTCGGCAAAGGCGCAGACCTTCAGCTTCCGGGCGGTCTTGTTGGTGAAGGTTAGGGAGGGTTCACTTCCGTCGCAGACTATTTCCTCGTAAGGAGAGAAAGGCTTAGGATCTCCGTTGGAATCGCAAGGATAGCTTGCGGCATAAAGGAAACCGAGATGCCCCTTGGGAAGCTCGATCGTTACGGTCTCCCCGACCTCAAGATCAGCGTTTATCTTCGCAATAGCGCGGCATTCGTATTCGGGGTTGGCTTTTAAAGTCAGACCGCCCGCGCCGCCGCTGGGATAGCCGTTCTCATCGTAAATCCAGGCGCGCAGACCCATACGGTCAAGCTCGTCAAGGGCGAAACGGAAAAGAGCCCAATCCTCGGCATTTTCGGTGTAGTCCTCGCTCCAATGGACGTTGGTGACTATTCCGCCGTAACCAATGTCGGCAAGGAAAGCTATTCTTGCTGTGATCTCAGCGCATTTTTCCTCAAAGGTCTCCTTGTCGGAGTGACAGAGACCGTGAACTATCTTCAGGGGAAGATTATTCTTATAAATGATGTCTTTCATAGCACCTACCAGCCTTTCAAGTCGAATTATTCGCCGTCAACCGTATATTCGGAAAGATCGATTTTCGCGAGCTTTGCGTTGTCGATCCTGCCCTTGGTTCTTTCAAAATACTGAATATTGTTGCGAAGCATAAAGATAAACTGATTGTTGGGAGTTCTGCCCTCCGCCTCGGAAACGTAGATAAGCTTTTTCATAAGGTCCTCGGAAAGTCTGATCTTGACTTCGTACTGATTTTTCATATTGGAATTCTCCGATCAATTTTTATTTATTCTTCTTTCCGACGCGCGAAAAGCGGCGGAATTGTTTTTTTTCAAAAGCTCGACGGCTCTCTCGGGGGCGTCGAAATAAAGTATGCACTGATCCTTTTCGTCCTCAAAAAGGGCATAATATACGTCAGGAGCCGAGAGAGACGAAATACATACGTAATTTCTCTGTAAAGAGAGCTTGCTTATTTCTTCATATGCTCGGTCGTTGTATTCTCCGATCTCGGAAAAGCTGCTTATTTGTCTGTTCAGAAGCTTTTTTGAAAAACCTCTGCCGTATATCGTAGTAATAATAATATCTCCGCCGCCTATGACGACCTCATATTCAACGCACACGAATCTCCAACTTATAAATGCGATAAATGCCGTAAAAGCCAGAGCTAACATTATTATGGGAACGTAAAGCGGGATGGGAGCGAGCCCGATAGTAAAAAGAATCAGAAGAAAGGCGAGTGCCACGTATCCGATTATAAAAAATATTTTTTTTGCAAGAACTTTTCCTTCAGCCTTTTGCTTAATTATATATTCGTAAGAATTTTCCAAATAACCGCCCTCCCTATAAATTTTATTGTCTATAATAAAGTATATCATAAATTCCTTGGTTTTTCAACGAATTTGGAAAAAAATAAAGCAAAAAAATGTTGAAAAAAGTGCCGAAACCTATTGAAATATTCATAAATTTATAGTATAATAAAATAGAATAATCTTTTTTTGAGGATAGGTATAGATATGAAAGCAGTTATTACAGTAACAGGAAAGGATTCGGTCGGTATTATTGCCAACGTAGCAAGCGAGTGCGCGAAGTACGACGCAAATATCGTAGATATATCTCAGAGCGTTCTCTCCGAGTATTTCGCTATGATAATGCTTGCCGATATAGATAAGCTGTCCGTGCCTTTTTCGGATTTTGTAGACGCTCTTTCGGGTGTTGGCAAGGGCAAAGGACTTGAGATCCACGTAATGCACGAGGATATCTTCAACACTATGCACCATATCTGATAGGTGATCGGCATGGTTAATACGAAAGACATTCTTGAAACAATAAATATGATCCGCGAGGAAAATCTCGATATCCGTACTATCACTATGGGTATCTCGCTCTACGATTGCGTCAGTGAGGACGAGAATAGACTTTGCGAGAAGATCTACGATAAGATCACAAGATCGGCGGAAAAGCTGGTAGTCACAGGTCAGGATATCGAGAAAAAATACGGTATTCCGATCGTAAATAAGCGAGTTTCGGTAACACCCGTGTCGCTTATAGGCGGTGCTTGCTCTCCCGACGGATATTTTAAAATTGCAAAAACTCTTGACAGAGCGGCAAAAACTCTTGGCATAAACTTCATAGGCGGCTTTTCCGCCCTTGTTCAGAAGGGTATGACAAAGGGTGCCGAGAATATGATCTCGATCATTCCCGAGGCACTTGCAGAGACCGATTTTGTTTGCTCCTCTGTAAACGTAGCGTCAACCAAAGCGGGCATCAATATGGATGCCATCAAGCTTATGGGCGGCACTATCAAAAAGGCGGCTTTTCTGACTAAGGACAGAGACTCTATTGGCTGCGCGAAGCTGGTGGTATTTGCCAACGTTCCCGAGGACAACCCCTTTATGGCGGGTGCGTTCCACGGAATCGGAGAGCCCGAAAACGTAATAAACGTCGGAGTTTCAGGTCCCGGTGTCGTTAGCTCTGCAATTCAGAGAGCAGGCGACTGCGACCTCAGTGAGTTGGCGGATATTATAAAGAAGACCGCATTCAAGATCACCCGAGTGGGTCAGCTTGTGGCAAGCGAGGCGGCAAAGGCACTTGATACCCCCTTCGGTATCGTCGATCTGTCCTTGGCACCTACTCCCGCAGTCGGTGACTCGGTTGCTCATATTCTTGAAAATATGGGTCTTGAAAGTTGCGGAGCACATGGAACAACGGCTACCTTGGCTATGCTTAACGACGCAGTCAAGAAGGGCGGAGTTATGGCATCAAGCCACGTTGGCGGACTTTCGGGCGCGTTTATTCCCGTTTCCGAGGACGCGGGTATGATAGACGCCGTTGAAAGAGGAGCCCTTACCCTTGAAAAGCTTGAGGCTATGACCGCGGTCTGCTCGGTAGGACTTGATATGATCGCCATCCCCGGTGACGTTGACGAAGCTGTTATCTGCGGAATTATTGCCGATGAGATCGCTATCGGTGTGGTCAATACAAAGACCACGGCGGTAAGAGTTATCCCCGCATACGGCAAAGGAGCAGGCGACTCTATCGATTACGGCGGACTGCTTGGCAGAGCTCCCATTATGGAGATCAACCGCTATTCTCCCGCTAAGTTTATTAACCGCGGCGGACGTATCCCCGCGCCTATCCACAGTCTTAAAAACTAATTCAGTATTCAATGCGTGAGCATTAAAATAAAAAAACAAATATATAGGAGGTCTATTATGAACATCGGACGTATTTATGCAGACGTACAGGACAAGGTTACTTCCGTAATTTTCGCTAAGAGAATTGCTGAAGAGGAGCAGAGAAGAAAGACCACTCTTCTTATCGTTCTTATCAGCGTAGGTGTTGCAATTATCGCTGCTGCAGCTGCAGTTGCTATCTACTGCGCATCCAAGAACGCTGAGGGCGAGAGACGCGGCAAGGTTCTCGTTGCAAAGATCAAGAGCAAGCTTCCTTGCAAGAAGGCAGAGTGCTGCGAGTGTGAGTGCGAAGAGGCTGCTGAAGAGGCTTGCGAGTGCGAGTGCGAAGAGGCTGCTTGTGAGGCAGTTGAGGAGTAATTCTCACTTAAAATATGAGGAAGACTTTTGGGTCTTCCTCATATTTTTTTGAAAATTCCATGAAAAATGTTGACGGCAGAGCAGAAATAAAGTATAATTATTATGTAATAATTATTTGGGAGAGCATTGATGAAGAAAAACAGGATACCCGAAGAAAATTTCGATCTTTGTAAATATGCAAAGTGGAATAATGTGAAATATCCGCTTTTTTATATAGCATACGTTGTTTTTTTTGCCGTAGCGTTTATTTTTTACGTAAGCGGAAGGCACGAGAGCTTTGAGCCGCTGAAGATTTGGGTCTATCCTCTGTATGCTCTTGTCATTTTGGTCAGCGGATGGTTTGTTTGTATGATGAACAGATTTGTCAGCGACGTCAGCTTTACGGGAAAAGTGGTTTCTATGAGCTTTACGAGAAATTTTGACCGTGGGCTCTCCCGTAACGCATCGACGAAGATCGACGAGCATACTTATCTGAAAATGACCTGCGTTGACGACAGCGGAAAACGACGCAAAATAAAGGTGATGCTTTTTGCCGACGGATACGATGGCTATTACGGCGAGGGAAAGACCATAGTAAAATTTAAGGGCCTGAACTATCCCATCTGCTCCGAGTCCGAATCCGAGGGAGCGCACCTCTGCGCCGTCTGCGGAGTCAGAACATATTATAAGGAAGGAAAGATGATCCACGGAGAGGCACAGCCGAATAGGTTAGGCGACCTCATAATCTGCCGCTCCTGTAATCATACTTTGATTGGGAAATAAACCTGTTTTTAAAAGAGAGAACCCCTAATCTCTTAGGGATTCTCTCTTTTTTGTTTGGTATGAAAAAATTTTTGAATTATTTTTTGTGAGATACCTTGACAGGCGAGGTATCTTGTGATACAATATAATCAGAAAGAGGGGTGAAGATATGTCGATCACATCAGATCTCATAAGAGGACACACGGATACCATAATTCTGGCGGCTCTTATGAAAGGCGACAATTACGGCTACAAGATCAACCGAATGATCTACGAAATGACTACGGGAAGCTACGAATTGAAGGAAGCGACCCTCTATACCTCCTTCAAGCGACTTGAAGAGGCGGGGTGCATCTGCTCCTATTGGGGCGACGAGGCAACGGGTGCCAGACGGCGGTATTATTCCATAACCAATCACGGAAAGGATACTTATAAAAGATCCGTGGAGGAATGGAACGAGACCAAGATGATCGTAGATAAACTTATTAGCGAGTGATAGGAGATAAGCTATGAAAGAAAAGCTGAGAGACTACATTGATATGATATTTGCGGACGCGCCCGATTGCCGCCGCACAAAAGAATTGAAGGAAGAAATGTACGCGAACGTCTGCGATAAGTACGACGATCTTATAGCGGAGGGCAAGAGCGAGGCGGCGGCTTATAATATAAGCGTGTCGAGCATTGGTGACATAAGCGATCTTATTGATTCTATAAGAGTTGATGAGGGTGATTTTTACGGCAGAGATCAAGCAAACGACGGCAAGAGAAGCTTTACTGCCGAGGAGAAAGAGCAGATAGAAAAATACCGTGTCCGTTCGGGAATTATGACCTCCATCGCCGTAGCCCTTTATATTATGTGCTGGATACCTTTAGTGGTCATGACCGTCATATCCGAGGCTTGCGGCGGCAACGTTGAGGTCTGGAGCATTGTCGGTCTTCTTACCATGATGGTTATGATAGCCGTCGCCACGGGACTTATGATATTCAAGTCGTCCCTCAAGCCCCTCTGCCTCAAGGGTGTTAAAGCCAAGGATATTGACGATGATGACGACGATGACGACGACGATGACAAGCCTAAGTCGAAGATAAAAAGGCGCAAAAATCCGGTACTTAAGGCGATCAGCAGCAGCCTTTGGAGTGTGACAATAGTTGGTTATCTTGCTATCGGATTTTTGGAAGGACTCTGGCATCCCGGCTGGATGGTGTTCCTTATTGCTACCGCGATAGACAATATTATCGAGGCGATATTTGAGATCGCGGGCAAGAAATACCTTTGACGTGGTTGAGCGTTAAGAAAGGACGGTATGTTTATGGATAAAAGAACAAGAGGCGGAGCGATCGTAAAGCTTGTAGCCTGGTCTTTGGTGTTAGTGATCCTTGTAGGATTATTTGCACTTATGCTTTTAGGCAATGCCTTTGATTTTATTAAGATCGGCAATATTTCATTTTTCAGTAGCTATGTTTACGACGATCCCGAGACCTATAACGTTGGCAATATAGAGTATAGTGAAGCTGTTGACAGTCTGGACATTTCCTGGATCGCGGGAAGTGTAAAAATAGTTGTCAGCGAGGACGATAAAGTAAAGCTTTCAGAGAGCGTATCCGAAGATGACGACGATGAAATTTTGATGCGAAGCAAGGTCGAGAACGGACGGTTGACCGTAAAGTTTGCCGACTCGGGTATAAGTATTTGGGGAAATAACCGAAAGCCCAAAAATCTGACCGTATATATTCCAGCGTCGATGTGCGGAAATATGGAAAATTTTTCACTGGACTCCGCGTCCTCGGCCCTGACCGTTGACGGTGAGGATAGTGACAGCGGCGAGAAGCTCTTCAGCTTTGACAAAATTGACGTTGACACCGCCTCGGGCACAATAAAGATTAAATGCAACAGAGCGTCGGTGGTTGACGTTGATACCGCCAGCGGGGACATTTTGCTTGAAGGAAGCTTTGGCGAGGTGGACGTTGATGCCGCAAGTGCCGCGGTTAAGGTATATGGTTCGGCAGACGTTCTCAACCTTGATGTTGTAAGCGGAAGAGTCGAGGTTGACGGTGAGATCGGAGAGGGCGAGATCGGAGCGATCTCAGGAGCGGTTAAGATAAAGACTTATACCACTCTGCCAAAAAGACTTGACGTTGAAACCGTCAGCGGAAATATAGAGCTGACTCTGCCCGATATTGAAAGCGGATTTCAGGCAAGACATGAAGGAGTAAGTGGCAAAATGACCTGCGACGGTATTAAAACAAGCTACTATAAGCACGGCGTGGGCAAAGCTATCTACGAGTTTGAGACCACAAGCGGTAGCGTTAAAATAAATATTCAAAAATAAAATAACAAAGAGGTCTTTTAGAGCAGTTCTCTAAAGGACAGCTTTGCAAGAATACGGTATATCTTGAAAGAGGTATGCCGTATTTTTGTATTTGTGTCCAAAAGTGGAGTGCTTATCAGGAAATGACGCTCTTTTTTCCGAAAGGTGATTTTGAAAAATTCACAAAATATATTTACAAACCGCAAAAATTGTGATATAATTATTGTGCCAAACAAAACCAAATAATTTTTAGGATAAATGCCCTATTTTTATAGATGGGGTCTTATACCCTTTTCTATTTTTTGCGAGTCAGATTAAATCAGGCAAAAACGCTTGCTCCGCTGACTTGCATATGGTGTTTATCCGTGTAGTTGGTTTTGTTTGGCGACAATTGGAGTTTGCGTTTTTCGGTGCGTGGCTTCGGTTGCGCACCTTTTTTGTATACGGATAGGGGGAAATATGAACAAAGAATATTCAAAAAAAGTAATAGATGTTACCGGCATAGAGCTTATGCCCGGAGAGCCTACCATATGTCACGGCAACGGAAAACAAGGCTTTGAGTGTTGTTGCGACGAGTGTGACTGTTATTTGCTTTGTTTTCCTGAATTTGATCAAAAAAACAACGAAGAAAATCTTGTTGAGAATTAAGCTTATATTTTATGATCGTAAAAAAGGACGAAGAATTGTTAAAATTCCTCGTCCTTTTATGTTTATAGGTAACTAAATGAGTTTGTCGTTCAAATTTTGATTTGTAGGTGAGATGGGCGGTGCAGATTTACACAGTAAGGCTCCCTCCGGGTGGGCGCGACGCGTTAAGAAAATATGCCTGTGGCATATTTTTAGCCAAAGCGGGAAGCAAGCTATGCTTGCGACCTGGGCCGAAGGCTGGCGCGTTAGCGACTGAGGGAGAATGCGTTGAGGTGAAACGATTTTTGCCTTACCACAACGTAGGCTCCTTCCACCGCAAGCGGTCCCCCTCCCTCTCGGAGGGAGGCTTTCGTTAGTTTGCCTCGCACCCATAATTCTCAATTTACCGCTCAAGTCAACTTCTTCATCCAATTAAATCTGTTACACTTGATCACCGCGGGGATAGATTTGAACACCTGATCGGCATTAAGGCAGGCGATAACGGCAACGGGATGCCACCTAAACACGAATGCCGCAAGGAAGGAGAGGGGAAGCACGATACCCCAGATGCTGATAAGATCCATCCAAAGCACGTATTTTGAGTCGCCGCCGCCGCGGACTATACCCGTGTTTGTGGGCATTTGATAAGCCGTACCCACTCCGGTCACACATAGCACAAGCAAAAATCCGTTTGCAAGCTCCTTCGCCTCGTCGCTGATATTTGTGTACGCAGAGATGATCGGCGCGCGGAGGAAGAAGAGCGCAACCCCGGTCAGAATTCCAATGCCAACAAAGATTATTTGCATAGTTTTGGCGTATTCCTTCGTCTTGTCGATCCTGCCCTCACCAATAGTTCTGCCGATAATGACCGAAGCCGCTCCCGCGGAGCCAACCGAAGCCACCTTGAGAAGCTGGAAGAGGGTGGACGCTACCGAATTTGCCGACATAGCCGCATCCTCCATGTGACCGAGGATGGCGGTCTGAAGCGCGGTGGAAACACCGAAGAGTCCGTCGGTCAGAACCACGGGCAGACAGGCGACAACGAAGATTTTGAGAGTGGACAGATCGAATTTCTTAACGTCACTCAGTCTCCATTTAAGCTTTTTGTCAACTGCCGCGATGTAGATAATTACCACTAAAAGCTCCGCAATTCGCGCTATTAACGTCGCTAATGCCGCGCCTGCGGTACCCATGGCAGGGAATCCCAGCTTACCGAAAATCAGAAGATAGTTCAGGCTGATATTGACAATGAGAGTTGAGAGTGAAACGTAAAAACCGATCCTCACGCTTTCAACCGAGCGCATTGCGGGCAACAGTACGTTGGTGAGCGCGAAAACGGGATAGGTATACTTGATTATTCTGAGATAGGTCACGCCCTCTTTTATGATCTCCTCGGAGCTTGTAAATATCATAACCAGCTGTTCGGGAATGAAAGTGGCGAGGAGGAACATAATGCCACCTATGACCGTTCCGCAGATCAGCGCGCCGCTTGCCAGCTTTTTTACCGACTCGGTGTTTTTCTGTCCCCAATGCTGGCTTCCCATCATTACCATAGTGTTGCCTATGCCGAGGATGAGCTGTTGGAAGATAAACTGAAGCTGATTGCAGGCGGTAGCACCCGAAAGCGCAGGCTCGCTGAAGTTACCAAGCATAATGTTGTCGGCAAGATTAACGCCTAAAATTATGACGTTGTTGAGCACCAGCACCCACCATAGCGAGAAGAAATTTTTATAAAAGCCTTTTTCTTTAGTAAGTAACATTTTTCTTTTTCTTTCTGTAAATTTACCCATTTATTTTAGCACCGATTCTATCAAAAGTCAATAAATTTCGCAAAACTCTTGAAAATTTGGCGTTTTTGTATTATAATTTTGATATATACTGGCTTTTGAAAGGTTTTTTGAGATAATGGAAAGAACGATAAGACTTTTTGACTTGGATTCCTCCGCGACAAGCTTTGAGGCGACAGTCGTATCCTGCGCCGCGACAGAGGACGGAAAATATACGGTCATTTTGGATAAAACTCTCTTTTTCCCCGAGGAGGGCGGACAGTCCTGCGACACGGGAAGGCTTGGGGAGGCTAACGTAAGCCAAGTTTTCGAAAAAGAGGGAATTATCTATCATATAATTGATAATCCCTTGGCAGAAAATACCCTTGTGGGCGGTGAGATAGACTTCGACGAGCGTTTTCGCAAGATGCAGAATCACACTGCGGAGCATATCGTGTCGGGGCTTATATTCAAAAATTTCGGACTTCACAACGTGGGATTTCATCTGAGTGCTGACTCCATGACCGCCGATTTCGACGGTGAGCTTGACGCGTCTCAGATCGAACTGATCGAAAATCTGGCAAACAAGGCAATATTTGAGTGCCACGAGGTAAAAGGCTACTATCCCGCTCCCGAGGAGCTTGCAAAACTTGAGTACAGAAGCAAGCTTGACCTCAGCGAAAACGTCCGAATCGTTGAGATTGAGGGTGTAGATATGTGCGCTTGCTGCGCTCCCCACGTGGGGAATACGGGAGAGGTTGGAATGGTCAAGATCCTTTATGCCGAAAAGTATAAGGGTGGAGTGCGCCTTTATATGAAGGCGGGATACGACGCTCTTGAAGGCTATCGCGCCGAATACGAGCAATGCCGCCGCATTTCAGTGGCGATTTCGGCAAAGCACGACGAGGTTGCCGACGGAGTTGACCGTCTGCTTGCCGAAACGGAGGCATTAAAGGGCAAGATCTCGCAGATGAAGCGGGAGATTATGGCTTATAAGCTTGAAAAGATCGAATATACCGACGGCAACCTTGTGCTTTTCGATGACGACGGCGATATGTTAGCCCTGCGTAATCTTGTGAACGAGGCAAAGAAGCGTTGCGGCGGTATCTGCGCTTGCTTCTCGGGCAGCGACATAGAGGGCTATAAATATATCATTTCAAGCACCACCGCTGATCTCCGCGCTAAGGCGAAGGAGATAAACGCCGCAATTTGCGGTCGCGGCGGCGGCTCATCCGAAATGATACAGGGTAGCTGTACGGCTAAAAGGGAAGAAATAGAAAGATATTTCAAATTTTGATTTGTCGGCCGACAGAGGACGTGGGGGGATGCGTGCCTCCGGCGGGTCGCTTTTTAGAAAAAAGCTCCGCAAAAACTTTCGGAATTTTTGGGCGCTCTAGTATGTGACCTGTTTTCAGCAAGCTGAAAACGGATTTTTCGCTCCTGCGGAGCTAAAAAAATCCCTCACGCTCGTATCTTGGTTGAAAGGGTGTTAAACCCAGCCAAAGCGTTTATCTAAAAGAAAAATTCAACTAAGTTGAAGTAAGATACGCCTCGCTTCGTCGGCTTTGCCGACAGGTGAGTGGGGTTCATAGGGGTGAGAGGATGTCGAAGTAAAATCAAACGCGGCTTGCTGCGTTTGATTTTTCAAGACCCTCTTTTCCCTATGCGGCGTTCTTTTGGTTCGTTTTCTTTCGACGCGGAAAGAAAATGAACAAAAAACAAACTGACAGATAAATTGCAATTTAACAAAATGAAGAAAACCGACGAAGGA
>JAZKYL010000140.1:0-2057 GCA_045612105.1 Eubacteriales bacterium | reverse complement strand
TTATTTGAAACCTTTTAAACAAAAGAGCTTGCAAAAAACTCGAAACACGATAGAAGTGAGGCTTTGATCAAAATCCTCACTGTTTCACAAGATGAAATGGCTACATTTTAATCCTTTTTGCGGGGAAGTTTTTGAAGAGCTGGAGAAACTTTTTTTCAAAAAGTTTCTCGAACGCGCCTCCCCCGAGTCCCCGACAAATCAAAATTTGAACAATACGAAGGGAAGCAATATGGACGCTCAGGTCAAAAAATACGGCGAATTGATATTGGCATACACCAAGGAAAACTATAAAAGGGTCTTCCGTGAGCCTGCGGGCATTATGAAATACAAATATATCGTTCCCGGAAGTGTTTACGAATCTCTTTGGGATTGGGATAGCTGGACCACCAATATCGCATTGCGAGAGGTGGCTTCAAGTGAGGAGATCGGTGAATACGAAAAGGGCTGTGTTCTTAACTTTTTGGATCAGATCGATGAGATCGGCAGAGTGCCGATCCTGATGAATCCTCAGGGTGCAAATCCCGTTTACGGCGAGAAGATAAATATGAACGTGCACAAGCCCTGTCTTGCGCAGCATGCGCTTTTTGTGGCAGAAGCGAACGGGGATTTTGAGTGGCTGCGCGAAGAATTTTCAAAGCTTTGCCGTTTTGTGGATTTCTACTATGAGCATTGCCGCCATGAGTCGGGTCTGTATTTCTGGCTCAACGACGTAGCAATCGGAATCGATAACGACCCTTGCGTCTTCTACCGCCCCGAGAAAAGCTCGGCAACTATATACCTCAACTGCTTGATGTACAAGGAAATTTTGTCTACCGCCGTACTTGCTCGCAATCTTGGCTTCGAGGATGCGGCAAGCAAGTACTCGGAGAGAGCAGAGGAGCTTAATGTGTGCATCCGCGACGGCTTGTGGGATGAGAGAAACGGATTTTTCTACAGCGCAGACCTTAATCTTCGTCCTATCGTCGAGGGTGAAGCTATGCACAAGGGCAGTCCGAGAAATTATAGCTTTTTGCTGCAAAAGATCGACGTTTGGTCGGGCTTTATGGCTATGTGGGCAGGTATTGCCACCCCCGAGCAGGCTGAAAGAATGGTCAAGGAGAATTATCTCAATGAAAAGACCTTTTATTCCGCGGGCGGCGTAAGATCGCTGTCGAAGGCGGAGAAGATGTATCGTGTGATCAAGTCGGGTAATCCCTCTTGTTGGACGGGTCCTATCTGGGGAATTGCCAACTATCTGACCTTTTTGGGTCTTATTAATTACGGATATGAAAAAGAGGCAAGAGAGCTTGCAGAAAAGACGGTTTTGATGTTTGGTAAGGACATTGAAAAGTACGGCAAGATGCACGAATATTACGATCCCGACACCTGCGAGGGCGTACATAATCTTGGCTTCCAGAGCTGGAATCTGCTTGCGGTGAATATGTATAATTATTTGTTGGAAGAGTAATTAAATGATATATTTGAAAACGAGGAGCGGAACGCTCCTCGTTTTGTTGGTAAATTGCGATTTAGCGGTGAGATGCACACCGCCGTGGCGAAATTTTTACATTATCGTAAAGCGGACAGTCGAGGACGCCTGTCCCTACAGATAAATCGATTAAAAATCGTTTCACGGTAAGGAAATATATAAACGACGAATTGTAGGGACAGGCCCCCTCGCCTGTCCGCTAACGAACAATTTAAACCGACAAAACGGCTATAATTTGCATTTTCAAACACACCGACAAATCAAAATTTGAACGAAAAACAAGGGCTTTATATTATTTGTTTTTCCTTAGAAGCATTGATGAAAAGTAACTATTTTCCAATAAACCGTTTGAAATATGCAAGACGCGGCATTTGAAATGTGATAAAATAACACTATATTACAAAAAGTGAGGAAATTGTATGTTGAATCAGGAATACCGCGTCGTGCTTTGCTCCGATCTTCATTGCACCCACGTCTCTCCCATGTACGATCTTGATTACCGCGACAGAATGCGACTGTGGGCAGAAACCGTAAAGAGAGAGCATAAGGAGAGGCCAATCGATCTTTTGCTGATCCTCGGAGATGTCTC
>JAZKYL010000139.1:0-9909 GCA_045612105.1 Eubacteriales bacterium | reverse complement strand
CTGGCTGCCTTCCCATGTATCCATTTCGTCGATCTGCTCTAATGGAAGGAAGGTAAGCATTCTTAAGCATTTTAATACGTCTGCGTCAGCAACGTTTCTCCAGTACTGATAGAAATCAAATGGAGATGTTTTGTTTGGATCTAACCAAACAGCGCCAGACTGAGTTTTGCCCATCTTCTTGCCTTCGGAGTTCAGAAGAAGAGTGATCGTCATAGCGTGAGCATCCTTGCCAAGCTTACGTCTTATAAGCTCGGTACCGCCAAGCATATTCGACCACTGGTCATCGCCGCCGAACTGCATATTGCAGCCGTATGCCTTGAAGAGGTGGTAGAAGTCGTAGGACTGCATTATCATATAGTTGAATTCAAGGAAGGAAAGTCCCTTTTCCATTCTCTGCTTGTAGCACTCAGCCGTCAGCATACGGTTGACAGAGAAGCAAGCTCCGACGTCGCGGAGAACCTCAATGTAGTTGAGGTCAAGGAGCCAATCGGCATTGTTTACCATTTCTGCCATGCCCTCGCCGAATTCGATGAATCTCTCCATCTGTTTCTTGAAGCAATCGCAGTTGTGCTGAATAGTCTCGCGGGTCATCATCGATCTCATATCGGTTCTTCCCGAGGGGTCGCCGACCATAGCGGTACCGCCGCCGATGAGAGCGATGGGCTTGTTGCCTGCCATCTGAAGTCTCTTCATAAGGCAAAGTGCCATAAAGTGACCTACGTGCAGAGAGTCTGCCGTGGGGTCGAAGCCGATGTAGAAGGTCGCCTTGCCTTCGTTGACCAGCTTTTTGATCTCTTCTTCATTTGTTGTCTGCGCGATAAGACCGCGCGCGACGAGTTCTTCGTAAATTTGCATAATTTTCCCTTTCTTTTTGCGCATTTTAAGAATTTCGCAAAAAAGCGTCTTCATATATAAATACGGAGTTAGTATATCACAAAACCGCAGAATTGTCAACTCTTTTAAAAACTATTTTGCTCTTTTTTGCTTAAATTCTTGCTCAAATTTTGCTCAAAAAAGGTAAAAAATCGCAAAAGTCATGCAGTATAAAACGGGATAATAAGTGAAAAATAATAACAGCCCGCATTTCGGGCAAAGAAAAGGATCGCTTATGAAAATGCCGTATTTCCAAAGGAAATAGAATATTTTCATTAGCGCAGAGGGTAAAAACCATGATGATTATAGACAGAATAGCTCTTATTCTCACGGTGATCGGAGCTCTCAACTGGGGAAGCATAGGTATTTTTAATTTTGACATCGTTGCTTGGATCTGCGGCGGTCCTATGTCTGTCGTCAGCAGGATCATTTATACGATCGTTGCTCTTGCGGGTGTTTGGTGCATTTCGCTGATTTTCCGCGAGAGAGAAAGCTTTGACGCGATAGAAGAGCAGTAATTACCGATTTTTCGGTGGGGCGGCTTTTGAGCAATTTGCTCACTTGCCGTCCCTTTGCTTTTGATGAAAGAAATAAAATTTTTCTCCTTCATTGTATAAATCCACCATAAAGGGCAGAAAATATGTCTGTAACCACCGATCCACACGTGGTTCAGACATAAAACAAAAGGAGATTTATTATGTGGGAAAAATTTAAAGAAAGCAATTTTGCAAAAAAGTGCAGGGAGCTGTCTCATAAGGGCGGCTTCGTTGCGACGATAGTCTGCCTCACCCTTGTGGTGGCGGTAGTACTGTCGGTAAGTATTGCTACCAATCGAGCAAAGCAGAAGTACGCGGGTGAGGTAAACGAGGACTCCACCGTCTCGCGCGTTGAGAATGATGAGACCGAAAAGACACCGGTAAACAAGCCCAACGACAATGAAAATGACAAAGAAAACGACAAGGTGAACGACAAAGAAAACAACAAGGAAGACGATAAGACTCAGGAAGATGACAAGACAAACGGTAAGGAAGATCAGACTGTAGGCGGAACGGTGGACGTTCCTGTTCACAAGGACGAGACCGAGACCCCCGTCGGCGGCGAGCCTGAGGAATTCAAGCTCTCTCTTCCCGTAACAGGTGTTATTGCCAAGGGTCACGATGCCACCATTCAGGTGTGGTCCGAGACTCTCGGCGCCTACAAGGTGCATTTAGGTCTGGATATTGCCACGGAAGAAGGCACACCCGTTCTTGCGGCGGCTGACGGTAAGGTTGCAAAGGTATGGGACGACGCGCTTATGGGCAGATGCGTGGCAATCGACCACGGTGACGATATCTTTACCTTCTATAAGAATCTTGATCCCATTCTCTCCGCGGGAATTGCCGAGGGCAAGGAGTTGAAGCGTGGAGAGCAGATCGGTAAAATTGGAGAGTCTGCCATTTCCGAGCTTGCCGACGAGCCTCACCTTCACATTGAGATGACCGTTAACGGTCTTGCGGTAGATCCTACAGATTATTTCAGCGATGAAGCGAAGGACACTATTGCAAACGTTGGTGAAAGCGGCGGCGAGGCAGCAGACAAATAAGCATTTCGAAAACATTTTTCGGGGCTGTTCAGTATGGACAGCCTCTTTTTTGTTATCTATTGCAAAAAGGCACGATATATGGCATTTTGATGAATACAGTCTTGTAATCATTTACGTTACCGAAAATAGCGGCTCAAACTCTCTTGTTCTGCATGATTCCAATTATCATCAAAACAAGGGAATAAAAACCTTGAACTATAAAATAGCCAGAATACTTCCCGGAGAAGGAATGGAGGGCACCGACGATATGGCGGGCTGGTTCGTCTGCGCTACCTTAAACAAGATATATGCAGAGGACGATATAGGCTATAATATCGAATTTGTCACCGAAAATTATTCGCTTTGGGGTTGAATATATCCGTAACCATTGACAAGCAAGGGAAAAAATGGTATAATGCTTATATCAAATTACCGTTGAGGATTTATTATGGCAACTTATTATATCGACCCGAAAAACGGCGACAATTCTCTCGACGGCCTTTCTCCCGCGACGGCGAGAAGAGATTATACGAATATTGAGCTTACCGCAGGCGACAGCGTTCTTTTCAGGCGCGGAAGCTTTTACAGAGATAAGCTGCACACCAAGGCGAATATAAGCTACGGAGCGTATGGCGAAGGCGAGAGACCTACCTTTTGCGGCTCCTTTGACGTCAGTCTGCCCGAGGATTGGGAGGAGACGGAGACCGAGAACGTTTGGAAATGCGTCAAGCCTATAATCGGCGACGTGGGTAATATCGTTTATAATGAAGCCGACTGCACCGCGACCTTCCGTTGGAATAAGGAGGAGCTCAGCTCTCAGGGAGACTTCTTTGACGAGAGAAACTGCCTCGGCGACAGATTCAAGCCCGCCATTGACGAAAAGACGCTTTACGTTTACTCCGTGGGCAATCCCGCAACGGTTTATTCTCATATTGAGACGATCGGTTATCACACGAGACAGCTTGTGGTGCTGGGAGACAATATGACCTTTGAGGGTCTGCGTTTTATGAACAGCGGAGTTCACGCGCTGGCGGGAAGCGGAGATCACATTACTGTCAAGGATTGTGTTATTGAAAATATCGGCGGCTGCGCTTGGAATAAGGAGCTGAAGATCCGCTTCGGTAACGGCTTTGAGATATGGGCGAAGGGTAACGATATTCTTATTGAGAATTGCACCTTCAAGAACGTTTACGACTCCTGCGTCACTCATCAGGGTCCCGGGGAGAGAACACAGCCCGCGGAGAGATTTGTTTGCCGCAGCTGTACCTTCGATACCTACGGAATGGCGGCGTTTGAGTATAGAGATAAGCTTCCGATCGATTCGGAATTTACCGACAACGTATGTCTTAACGCGGGTTGCGGATTCGCTATGCTTGGTGAGACCCTGCCCAGAAAGAGCGAGATCTGGCCACAGCCCATGGGACACCACATATTTATGTGGAGAATTCCCGAGGCGACCGAGGGAGGAAATCTTCTTATAGAAAATAATTATTTCGGAGCTGCTCCCGTTGGCGCGGCTATCTACTCGATCATTTCCCCTGAGGCTGAAGCGCAGGTCAAGCTTGACAATAACAAGTACACAAAGAATGATGCTTTGCTGAACCGCTGGGGCGGTGTGGATTATTGCGACCTTGAAAGCTACAAGGTGGCGACGGATCAGGATAAAAACAGCAAATACGCGGAATAAGTATAATTTCAATCAAATATCCCAATGCTAAGCGGAGAAAGGATTTGACTATGAAAAAGAAACTGTTAATAATCATACCGATAGTGGTAATTCTTCTCATCGCGCTTGCGGTATTGGGATTTTTTATCTTTTCAGGTAACGAATTCGACAGCGGAAGAGTGGTGGTCTGCAATAACGGCGCGGTGGTTTTTGTGGATGAGGACGGTCAGTTCTGGCAGATGAATGCCTACGGTATGGCAAAAAGTCAGGTGTCAGGATTGAAAACCGGCGACAGGGTCACGGTGCTCAGAAGCATCGCTATGGCTATGAGCTATCCCGGGCAGTGCGCCGTCAGGCTTTGCTTTAATACAGGTTCAACCGATGACGGAGCTATTCCGCAATCGGTGTTTGACGAGCTTGAACGCATCGGATGGTTTGGCGAGCCGAATTCAGACGGAGCCGACCGCCTGCCTGCCGAGACCGACACTACCGTGGAAGAGAGCGGAGAAAAAACAACCGAAACGGATCTGCCCGAGGTCGTGTTGGAATTTCCAAAAGAAAACGTGGTTGATAAGACCTTGGTTGAGATACTGAACTCGCAATCCGACCTGTTTTTTGATTTTCTCGTTGAAAAAACGGTGAAAGAGATCTACGAGTTTGAAGCCGATTTTGTCGGAGACGGTTACTTTGTAATGATAAACGACGATTACGCTATTGATCTCGGTGACCGTTACGAATACGAGACCTATCGTTGGATATATAGCTTTACCCATTATCCCAATGAAGACAGCAAAGGATGGTTCGCCACTAAGATCAATACCGACAATCCTTATGCCTACGTTTGCGGAATCAGAGCCGATGCAGGTTTAGCGAAGATACGCGAGAATTATGAATCTAAATACTTTGACGTTACCGTGGATGGCAACAATCTGATCGCGAAAAGAGGCGGCATTACGGTGACTTACGTTATTGAAGATGATAAGACTATTGAACTGGAGATCGATATTGCGGTTGGCAAAAAGACGACGATAATATATTAAGTAAACAAAAAACGTGTGCGTTGTTTGCACACGTTTTTTGATATTATCTATAGATTTGAGATATTCCATGCAAGCGATGGCTTCGTCCATGCCCGTGGGGGTCAAGGTCTCGCTTTCGACTACCATTTTCAGCCCGTTTGCCGCGGTATAGTCGATTACAGCCTTGACGGGAGTTTCACCCTGAAACGGGTCAGTTGCAGCCTTGAGCGTCGCAGTTTACATTTCCTGTCACGATTAAAGTGCTTTCTCCGGGAAGCAGACTCCACTCACCGGTGGTGGGATCCTGCATATAGGTCGCGGCGGGAACGGTAATGTTGCCCGCTACGGTTGAGAAAGCTCCGGTTTGATGGTCGTAATTGTATTCTGTTCCCTCGGTCCAGGTCGTGCCGTTGTAGGT
Organism: Eubacteriales bacterium; assembly: GCA_045612105.1. Classification (GTDB taxonomy): domain Bacteria; phylum Bacillota; class Clostridia; order Oscillospirales; family CAG-272; genus SVTX01. The sequence continues at coordinate 4,372 of JAZKYL010000139.1, read as the reverse complement.
CACGGTGATGGGATTGAGCGCAGGCTCGAAGGTGTCGGTTACCACTAACTGATCATCAGCCACAGCGGCGGTGTTGCCGAAATTCTGGACGGTGAAGGTGTAGGTCAGCTGACCGTTTTCGGTGACGGTGGTGGGAGAAATACCCTTGGTGATGCCAAGCGAGGGGCTGTTGCTTGCGGTAATAGTCTCGGTCACTACCACGTCGTCGCAGAGCCCTGCGCCCGAGATCGTTGCGGTGTTGACTATTTCTCCGTCAGCGCCCAAGGGAGCAAACTCGTTGACCGTCGCTTCATAGATCAGTATAGCGTTGCCGTTTGCGGGAATTGTCAGATTACTGAAAACGAGGGAAGTGCCCTGAGTTACCGTGGGGTCGGGCTGAAGTGTGCCGTCGAGATAGTATGCTACCGAGCCGTCGACGTAGGTGAGGGGAACTAACGTGGTTCCCCCAAAGGGGTATGCTCCGAGGTCGTCGGAGACGCTGACGTTGGTTATCGCCGTCGCGCCGGTGTTGATAATACTTACGACGTAGGTCACTCTGTCGCCTGCGGAGTAGGTCTCGGTAAGCGCGTTTTTCGCTGCCGAAAGAACCTCAAGAATCTCTCCCGTTACCACGTTTGAGTTGACGGTTCCGTTTCTGTATGATAAGGTTGCTTGGTTTGTAAAGATTGCCATTTCTGTCCTCCGGATATGATTGAAGGATTTTTCCTTCAATACATAATACGTCGAAATGTGTCGATTGGTTACAAAGCCGCTTTTATTAGCAAGGACAAAAAACAGCTTAATAATATATTTTAGACGCGTTCCCCGTAAATGCTTTGTTTTCCTCCGTTGCGGTGTTTTGTGTACTTTAACCAACTAAAATGCTTCGCTTTTGTGCAATAGGTAGAAATCTGAAATGCGAACTGCGCTTCGTTGACAAGACAGTGTATATGTGCTAAAATATATATATAGAAACAAATATTTATCAAGGAGGGATAACGTAATGAAAAATAAGCCTACCAACGCAATTCACAGAAATATCCCTCTGCTCTTTCGCAAATAATGCCCGAGCTTTCGGGCAAACAGAGATTTTTGAATTTTGAAAATCTAATATGCGAAAGGAAATTTATATGAAAAAGAAATTCAGATTTTTAGCAATTATTTTGACGGTGCTCATAACTGTCCTTTGTCTTCCCATAAACGCCCTTGCTTCGGATATTTCCGAGCCCGAGGAGAACTCCTCCACAGAGGTGTCATCGGAGACTGCTGAATCATCGGTCGAAACCACGGCGGAGACCACGGCGGAGACCGAGACGATGATATTTGAATTTACGGAGGATGAAGCACCACCGATCAATTCAAGACTGATTGGCGACGGTGGAGAGGTTGATTTTGGCCCTCCCGAAGAAGAGACAGCTACAAGACTTTCGGATGGAGTATATGCAATTGAGAATTTTTCATATCCAGGAATATGGATGGACGCAACGACATCAAGCTCTGCGGGAGCTGCGTTACGTCAAAACTCTTATACCGAGTCGCCGCTGGTTAGCTTTACTCGTTCAGCGTTGTTTAAGATAAGATACATTTCGGAAACCAATAGCTATATAATCCGCTTGATGACGAATAACTTGTTGAGCATTGAGAGTAGCTCAAATTATTTTTATACCACGTCTATTTCACCTTATGACAAGGATCACGAGGACAAGGTTTCCGCACTTGAAACGTTTACTATAACGTATAGCAACGGTGGATATATAATCAGTCCATATAATAATCAATCATACGCGATTTGCTCAAACGGAAGCGTGGCGGGTGATTCCAACGGTAGCGCCGCATATCTGCTATATCAATTAAAATCTACCGCGGGTAATAATGCTAGGTGGAAGTTTCACAAATATACGGGAGCTCATAAAAACGGTACAATATTGTATTATACATCTTCTTGGAAGAGTGTTGGAATTCCCGTAGGGACGACGGGAACTATGAGCTGCAAAACCTGGACTACGAAAATCGGAGCCAACACCCCCTATATACGTGTGGCGGCGGATTCAAGTGCTATGATCTCCACAAGCTTTAATTTTGCAATAAACAAAATGAGCTTTGAAGCTTTAAGTCCCGGCAAAGCAAAAATATATTCGATGATTCTTGAAGGGAATTCTGAGCCGTCTAAATATACTGTATATTCCTATTTTCAGGTAATACCTCGTGAGGGTACGTGTCTTATCAGAAATGTTGTATCTGAAAAATTTATTGATATAGAGGGGCATACTGTTGAAGAAAACGCAATAATTCAACAGTTTAAATATGGTGATGCGGATTGGTTAAGATGGAGTATTGAACACGTTTCGGGCGGTCAGGGCTACGTTCGCATAAAATCCAAGTACAGCAACAAATACATCGGTGTTGATTCGACAGATACCACTGTAATAAAGCAGACGAGTGTACAAAATGATTATACTCTATGGAAATTCGAGCGAACGGCATCCGGGAATATTAAGTTGGTATGCAAGGCTATTGGCGAAACAAAAGCATTATCAATACCCTCATCTACAAGTGGTAATGGAACCAATCTTACAATGGCTACCTATACAGAAGAGGATTACATCGATGAGTGGATATTAATAACAAACAAACTAAATATTGAAATAACATTTGATCAAGGTTATATTGAACGTCATAGACAACCGGGAGAATCTGACAGTGTTGTAATTGAGCGCATAAGTAATAACATAAGATTGTTATATTACCATAAGGTATCGATAGCCTTTGATCAGGTATTTGGAATAGATTTAAATTTGACACTTCTTTCCGACTATGTGTCCGATGCAGATTTGTGTCCTAAAAATGGTCTTGATGGACAATGCAACTGTTTGTCCGAGGAGAATTGTGTGTTAGAATGGAATCATTCCCCTTTTGATAACAACAACATTGATGGTTTTGACCATAGTTGTCACTGTACTAATTTTGCAAGGTTAAGAAATAATTTAATTGTTAATATACCTGAAAAAACCTTTAGAGTAACATATTCAGGACACAAACTGTGTTATAACAACGGAAATCAACATAATTATAATACAACTGTTGTCGCACTTTCGGACTATACATATCCAATAATATGTTCAACTGTGCGTCAAAACAATGACAATCCAACAAGCACACTGGTTTTGTTTCACGAACTACTACATACATTTGGGGTATATCATCATGAAGATAATGGTGAGAAGTGTGTAATGGATAAAGATAACAACTATTGTTTCGGTATCATTGATTTAACTGATCCATTTGATTATTTATGTGAGGAATGTGCGCTTATAGTAATAGATAATTTTGATAAGTATTAAAAGAAAGAGGTGAGGGGTATATGCGTACAATTAAAATGATAGTTATGGCATTATTAATTGTATTAATGTTAACTTCTTGTTTTAGTGATGAATCGATTACTGAAATAACTACAGAAGAAACAACTACAGAAGAAACGACTGCGGAAGAAACGACTGCGGAAGAAACGACTGCGGAAGAAACAACTGCGGAAGAAACAACTGCGGAAGAAACGACTGCGGAAGAAACGACTGCGGAAGAAACAACTGCGGAAGAAACAACTGCGGAAGAAACAACTGCGGAAGAAACAACCGCGGAAGAAACAACCGCGGAAGAAACGACTGCGAAAGAAACAACCGCGGAAGAAACAACCGCGGAAGAAACGACTGATTACGGCGGTTCTGATTTCATATGTACATGGGATGAAATAGTGATTAACGCTTTGGATTTCGAGGGCTTAGCCTCAAAATTTTCAAGCAACTCGAAATCAATTTTGCTTGAACAGGCACTGAAGCGTATTCAAATTTCTGATGGCGAAGATAGCTTGACTTCTGCAATAGCTAAAATATTTAATAATTCATTGCTTTATTTTGACAATTATGCCCCCTGTGAAATATATTATACTTATTATGATTATCACGATGGAGGCACATATGATGAATTCAGAGTAGTATGGCACCCTAAAGAGTGTAAAGAAAAATTCCATGCCACTTGCAGAGTGTTGAATATGACATTAGTCAGCCGTATGTCAAATTTTGATGTTAAAATGTTAACCAAAGGTATGAAAAAGAAAGAGATCAACGGCATACAGTGTTATTATAGTGAAGCCTCTGTCCAATATGATTCGTACTGTTATATTGTAAATGCAAATACCTTTTTGAGAATTAATCCCGATCCAAACTACGTGAATGAGGAAGATGTTTATAAATTGCTTTGCTACGGAAAAGAATTAAGCGAAATTCTTGAGCCGATATTTGTTGAAGAATAAAGTTAATAAGTATTAATTTTATATTTTACATTGATTAAGAAACGGCAGGACGCACCCCAAGGTACGGGGTGCGGGGGTTGTTAGACC
>JAZKYL010000138.1:0-1771 GCA_045612105.1 Eubacteriales bacterium | reverse complement strand
TTTAAGGAGTTGTGACAACAACTCTCGCATTTCGCGTAGCGAATATGCTGTAGACCTCATGCTTTCGGACAGTCGAGGACGTCGACCCCTACGAAGCTATATTAAACTTGAAAGTAGGATTGTAGCCACAAGAACTATACTTTTTGTCGTTTTGACAATACAAGATTAAGACCAAGCAGAAATACTATTACGCACACAGCAGAACCGAGAAGAGCGTTCATAAGTTGTATCTCACTCTCGGTCATGCCCTCAAAGGATACGAGCATTGAGCGTTGCAGAGCAAATATCGAAACAAACGCGTCTGCGAAAGAGATGTTTCTTAGGGTTATTAGCTGTGCCGACGAGCTGCGACGAGATTTTATGAGATTTATCGTTGCTAATGTTATTTTTGTGAAGGAATAGGCTGCCATAGCGATCATTACTATCATGTGAAGCTCGTGCCCTCTGTCCCGTACAACAGACAAAATGACCGTTCCGATTAGGGGAAAGGAGAGCACCATTAACATAACACCCGTGAATATCTTGACTACGTTTGGATTTTTGCTATATGTGATAACAAAAAATCTGACTATACTCAAAAACAAGTAATAAGTTCCGAGTGTTAAGAGCCACCACGACTCCGACACAATGCCAAATATAAGATGATATGCACTGAAAGCGAGGTTAAACGCCAGACTGCCGAGGGCGAATTTGAGTGTCCTATTCATCGATGTTTCTTTCTCCCATAACGCAATCGGTTATGATCTTTATAATCGTTTCCATATCGTCCGAGCAATTCTTGTCAAGCCACTCCATCACGATAGCAAACACACCTGTAAGGTAAAATTTCATAATATAGGAATGCTCGTCTTCGTGAACGTGGAATCGGGCAAGTATCGGGCTGAAGATGTGGGTGAACATTCGTTCGTACACCTCTCCAAAATTCATAGTATTGAATTGCTTTATGGCAGTCTTGAATACACGCTGATTTTCCTTTATAAACGTGAGGTAGGGAGTAAGATATTCGGACGTGATAAATAGAAGATCGCTTTTCTTACAACCTTGGTAATTCAGCGAGAGTTTTGAAGCTTCAATGCCGTAATACGAAAAATGCTTGTCGATTATATATCGCGTGGCTTCTTGCAAAAGATCTGAGGTGTTTTCGTAATGAAGATAAAAGGTTGAGCGATTAACTCCTGCCGCCATACACACCTCTTTGACGGTAATATAGGCAAAATCCTTTTTTTCGAGCAGAGTAATGAGAGCTTCGTCCATTTTCTTCGCCGTATTAAAATATTTACTTTCACTTTTATTCATTGTACGGCTCCTTTTTGAAATTAAGATCAGTTTTCCTCGCTTATCTGTCTTGCGAGCTCTACTATCTCAAAGGCGTATTTTTTCTTACCCTTTTCAAGAATTTTTTTGTAAATGGGATAATTTATGCCCGCAAAAACAAATCCGATAATTCCCACTCCGATACCGATTGCGGTGAGAAGAGGAGTTCCGCCGATCACCTGCATGGAAAGGCACATACCCGTACCTGCAACGAGTGCTGACGCTATACCAAAGGTATAAGTAAATACCGTTGCGGGCATTTTGGCCTTTTTGTCGAGCTTGCGAAGTGCGACGATCTTCGAATTGTCCTTGGGGGCATATTCTTTGGCTATTGATTCTGCATAAATTTTGTTTGTGTTCATTTTTTGAACCTCCTTTTAAGTTTTACAATATTATTGTACACATCAAAAAGGAGAAAATGAAGAACACGTTTCGGGGAAAGTGTTGATTTGAAAAA
>JAZKYL010000137.1:0-3457 GCA_045612105.1 Eubacteriales bacterium | reverse complement strand
GGTCGCCCTGCAAAATTCTGATATAGTTCATTCTCAGCTTTCCCGAGAGATGGGCGGTTACGATGTGCCCATTGGGAAGCTTTACCTTGAAGACGGCGTTGGGAAGTACCTCAACTACCTCGCCTTCAAATTCAATAACGTCATCTTTCGGCATATTTACCTCTTAATTGATTCATATTTGTTGAATTCTTAACTCAAAAATCCGATTCAAGCTGTGTCATTATGATGACACCGTCGCTCGTAAGAGCTACCGTATTCTCATAATGAGCGGAGAGAGAGCCGTCGGCGGTCTTTACCGTCCAGCCGTCGCTCAATTCCTTCACGCCTTCACCGCCTACGTTGACCATAGGCTCGATCGCCAGCACCATTCCGGCGCAGAGTCTCGTTCCTCTTCCCTCGGTTCCGTAATTGGGAACGTCGGGAGATTCGTGAAGCTCGTGACCTATACCGTGACCGATATAGCGCTTGACCGTGGAAAAGCCGTTGGCAACCACAAGAGAATCGATGGCGTGACCGATGTCTCCAAGTCTATTGCCCACAGTAAATTTCTCAACGCCTGCGAAAAAGCTGTCTCTTGTTACTCGGATAAGCTTTTCGGCATCTTCGCTGACCTTTCCGACGGGGATCGTTCTTGCGGCGTCTCCGTGGAATCCCTTGTAAAATGCTCCGACGTCCACCTTTACGATGTCGCCCTCTTTGAGAAATCTCTTTTTAGAGGGGATACCGTGGATGACCTCGTCGTTTATGCTGATACAAGCGCTTCCGGGGAATCCGCCGTACCCGAGGAAGGAGGGCTTAGCACCGCTTTTCTCGATATGATCTCTGATGATCTTATCAAGCTCATAGGTGCTGATGCCCTCGCGGATGTTCTCACGAGCCACAAGCAGTGCCTCGCCCGTAATTCTTCCTGCTTCTCTCATTTCTTTGATCTGAAGAGGATTCTTTAACTGTATCATCCGTTCTACCTCAGTTTATTTTATGCGTTGACCTTATCCAGAGCCGCGAAGACGAGAGCGGTCGTATCAGCGACCTCCTCCTGTCCCTCTACGCAGACGAGATTTCCTCTCTCACCGTAGAAGCCCTTAAGGGGTTCGGTCTGTGCATGGAAGGTTTTGAGTCTGTTTGCGACGGTCTCGGGCTTGTCATCGTCTCTGATATAGAGCTCCTTACCGCATTTATCGCAGATACCGTCAACCTGGGGTTTAATGTAATCTACGTGGTAGGAAGCGCCGCAAGAGCAAACTCTGCGTCCGCTCATTCTGGCGATGATCTTATCGTCGGGTACTTCGATGGAAAGTACTACGTCGATCTTAACTCCCATTGCCTCAAGGGCTTCAGCCTGAGGAATGGTTCTGGGGAAACCGTCGAGTATGAAGCCGTTTTTGCAGGCTTCGGTCGAAAGATGATCCTTGATGATTCCAACGACTACTGCGTCCGGAACGAGCTTTCCTTCGTCCATATAACTTTTTGCGCTGAGACCAAGCTCGGTGCCTGCCTTGATAGCCGCGCGGAGCATATCTCCGGTGGAAACAGCAGGAATATTATACTTTTCGGAAATTTTCGCGGACTGTGTGCCTTTACCCGCGCCGGGAGCACCCAATAAAATCAAATTCATATTAATTCTCCATTCCGCCGCTTTGCGACGGTACAAATAGTAATCGACGAATTTTGCCATCAGGCAAAATTCACGCGTGAAACAGTTAAATTACCTATAAGTGGAAAGTAACTTTCACGCTATTCTCCAATTATTATGGTGTGGAATTAGTCAAGGAAGCCCTTATAATTACGCATTGTGAGCTGTGCCTCGAGCTCTCTTACGGTCTCAAGAATAACACCGACAACGATGAGCACGGAGGTACCTGCGAATGCGACGGTCATAAAGGAGCTTGCACCCCTCTGATAGAAGCTTACGATCGCGGTTACAACGGCACCGGGCTTTCCGATAACGGAGAAGCTGTATACGGTCTCGAAGATAGAAACGATGATCTTCGGAACCTCGGATACGATGCAAAGGAAGATCGCGCCGATGAGAGTGATGCGGTTAAGGATCTTACGGATATAATCGCTGGTAGCGCGTCCGGGACGAATGCCGGGAACAGCACCACCGTTATTTCTGATATTGTTAGCTACCTCAACAGGGTTGAAGGAGATAAGAATATAGAAATATGCGAAAGCAAACAAAAGAATTATAGAAAGCAAAACGTAAAGGGGCTTAGTATAATTGAAGTAGTAGTTTGCTACGTTGGAGATCCAGCTGGGCTCGGAAGTGGTACCGGGGAAAATGGTAGCCAATGTTCCGGGGATAGAAACGATAGAGTTTGCAAAGATAACGGGCATAACGCCTGCCATGTTAAGCTTGAGGGGAAGGTTGGACGACTGACCGCCGTACATCTTTCTACCAACAACCTTCTTTGCATACTGAACGGGAATTCTTCTTTCAGAATCGGTGAACCATACGATCAACCAAACAAGTCCGAGCAGGAATGCCGCGATAAGGATTGCCCATACGATCGAGATGATGATATTTGCAACACCGCTTGCGGTTCTGATCATATTGAAAAGGTTGATGAAGGTCGAGGGGAGTCTTGCGATGATGTTCGCGAAAAGGATTACGGAGATACCGTTACCGATACCGTGCTCATTGATCTTTTCAGCGAGCCACATAACGAGAGCCGCACCTGCGCAGTAGCAAGCGATGATTACTACGAACTTGAAGAAATCGGAGCCTGTAACACCGAAGAACTTCATGTTAACAGCGTTGCCTGCCGCGTCTGTCCAACCCTTGGTGGAGTTGAAGGTGTAGTTCTGCATATACTTAACGACCTTGTTGGATACGAGAAGAGTCGTATAACCGAACGCGGTGATAAGCGCAAGAGCCATAGTTGTGATTCTGGTGATCATAGCGATCTTCTTCTTACCTTCCTCGCCGTTCTTAGCCATACGCTCAAGAGCGGGGATAGCAACGGTAAGAAGCTGGATGATAATCGAGGATGTGATATAAGGAGATACCGAGAGAGCGAACAAGGTCGCCTGACCGAACGCATCACCCGCGATCAACTGAAGTGCGTAGTTGAAGTTGGAGTTGATAACGCCCGCCATCTGTGCGGAATCTACGAACGGAACAGGAATACTTGCGCCCAGACGGTAAAGGATAACGATAAGCAATGTGAAGAGAAGCTTTGTTTTAAGCTCCTGGGTCTTCCACGCATTTTTTAACGTCTGAAACATCCCTTATACCTCCTCTGCCTGTCCACCTGCTGCTGTGATCTTTTCCTTAGCGGTTGCAGAGAAAGCTGCAGCCTTAACAGTCAAGTTCTTTGTAAGCTCGCCGTTTCCGAGGACCTTAAGGCCGTCAAGAGACTTGCGAACGATCTTCTTAGCGAGGAGTGCCTCGAGATCTACTACTGCGCCGTTCTCAAATACGTTGAGGTCGGATACGTTTACAGTAACGTAGTTG
>JAZKYL010000136.1:0-2622 GCA_045612105.1 Eubacteriales bacterium | reverse complement strand
CGAGCAAACGCTGCGGTTCAGATCTCTGTCATCCTCCACAATTAAAATTTTGAACATATTTTCATCCTCCAAGGGCGCATTTTTGCTTTTATACCTCTATTATAACATAGAAATGTTAAAGTTTTGTTTGTGTTTTCGCCTCCCCCGAAAATTTCTTGAATATATTTTAGCATTTTTTGAGGACAAACGGAACAACATATTTGCCTAAATGTGTTGAGTTGAGAAAAGGCAACGCCCACTTTCAGCGTTGCCTGATGTATTTATACAAGACTCGTTTTCTTCAAAACCACGTTACTGATCGCACCGAGTCCTACGGCGAACAATATGCCACCTGCCGCGCAGAGCGCAACGTTTACGAAAGTGGAGGAAAGAGGTGTTATCATCGACACCATCATAAAGAGAAGCATTCCGCCACCGAGAGAGCCGCAGATGGAAAGCCACGCCTTCTGTTTTGCCGCAACGCTAATGAGTGTGAAGATAGATACGAATACGAGCATAAGGAATACCTTGGCAAGAATACAGCAAACGAGATTTCCGACGTTCAAGCCGTGGAGGTCGAAGGAAAGCCCCGATATTGCACCGCCGAGAACAGTTCCTATCAAGTACGCCACGAGCATAAGCGCACCGCAGACAAAGCCTGCAAGCGTTTTTGAGATAACGTAGTCGCTTTTCTTTGCACGGACGGTAAAGAGATTCTTAGCATATCCGCTTCTGAAATCATCCGAGATGAACAAACAAATGAATGCGGCAACACCCATAAACGCCATATTGATGTTACACATCATAAACACCTCATTGCCGCCCATTGCTTCACCGCCGGGGAGAGTTCCAATGTTTTGCCAAGTGTTTTCGGGGCCTTGCATCACACTTTCAACGCCGGTTTGCGGATCGACCGAAACGCTTCCGTCCATCATAGCCATCATTACGGTCATAAGCACGGGCATAAGGAAAGCGCAGGCGATAATAATGTAAAAGGTTCTCGACTTGAACATTCTCTTAAAATCAACCTTTAACATACTGCCAAGGCGTTTTCCAAAGCCGATTTTTTTAAACTTTACTTTGCTTTCCATTATCTTTTACCTCCGTTCATAAGGTCTATGTAGTATTCCTCAAGACCGATCTTGTCCGTCTTGATCTCGGTCACGCAGATACCGTTTTCGTAAAGGTAGGATACGATTTCTTCGGAAGTGGTCAAGTCATATACTCTGATATATTCTGCCTCATCTTCTTCCACACGGGAGTATTTACAGCCGAGAAGCATTTTCGTGCGATTCATCTCACCGCTTCTCAGCGCCACGTAGGTACGGCAGCTCTCGTCAAGCTCCTTTGCCGTCATTTCCACGACCATTTTCCCGTGACGGATAATGCCGTAATGCGTAGCTGTTTTTTGAAGCTCCGAAAGCAAGTGAGAGGATACTACTATCGTGCGAGTGCCGTCCTTTACGATGTCAAGGAACACCTCACGCATAATGCGCATACCGTCGGCATCAAGACCGTTCAAAGGTTCGTCGAGAACTAAAAGCGTGGGATCACCGAGAAGCGCCATAGCAATACCGACTCTCTGCTTCATACCGAGTGAGCAGTTCTTGTATTTATTACCTGCCGCGCCCTCCATTCTCACCATTTTGAGAACCTTTACAACCTCTTTTTCAGCATCGGGAATAGAGAGGTTCGCCGCTTGGAGCATCATATTATCCCAAACGGTAAGTCCGGGAAAACATCCGGGGGCTTCAATCAAAACACCCATTTTTGCTCTTACGCTCTCGTCGGTATAGTCCTTGCCGTAGAGCTTGATCGAGCCGCCACTTACGGGGATCAGACCGCATATCATTTTTTCGGTGGTGGATTTTCCCGAACCGTTTTCTCCAATAAATCCGTAAATTGCGCCCATCGGAACGGTCATATTAAGACTGCAAACCGCCTGCTTGGGGCCGAAGTTTTTGGAAAGATTTTTAATTTCTATTGCATTCATTATTCCGACCTCCGTTTTAATATACGTCGCACTTCGACAAGACCTTCGTGCCGAGGAAATTATAGAAAATTGCCCACGCGACCGATATGACGATGCAGATGATCAGCGCACCAATATTGCTTGAAAGATTTGCATTTACCGATGCTCCGTAAAGGAAAATGTTGAGGAATCCCGTAGGAATACGGAGATTTTCAACGATAGCGGCAACACCGATAATGAGAATGCCTGTACCGAAAAAGAACGAGGACATAATGGAAATACCGAAGTATCTTCTGAATATCACGTTGAGGAAGGTATAAAGGCTTGCCCAACCGAGCGACATCACCATTTTGCCGAGAATTGCGACAATGAGTGAGCCAACGTTGACGTCGGTTTCATAACCTACAAGCAGACCACCAACCGTACCACCGATGAAATAGGTAATGCACATACAGACAATCGCAAACGCACAAACAAGGCTCTTTGAGATCATATAGTCCTGCTTTTTGGCGTGGGTGGTAAAGAGCTGTTTAACGTAACCCGATTTGTAGTCGTGCCCTATGAATATAGATACCATAATACCGCCGAAGATGAAAACCATATTCATATTGGCGTAATCAGCGATTCCTTCGATAACGTAAAGCGATTTCGATGCGGCGATGATCTGCCAA
>JAZKYL010000135.1:0-31240 GCA_045612105.1 Eubacteriales bacterium | reverse complement strand
CTTGAAGATTCGGTAGAAGTGTGGAAGTTTATACTTGAGCTGTCGCAGGACATAGGGCATAGACTTTTCACTTTCAATAAAAAAGCAACGGGCGTTTCGGTCTCGGTTAGAGATAACGAGCTGTTTACAAAACAGTGGCAATGTAAGATTCCTCTATCCACTCAAAGTCCGTCAGTTATTGCACGAGAGGCGTTCTCCCTATTTGAGAAGAATTATTCTTGGAAACATCCAATCCGTTCAATCACAGTAAGAGCAATCAACCTTGTTTCACTTGACTATGATGAGCAGATCAACCTCTTTTATGATGCTGAGAAAAACTCACGAATAGAAGCTCTCGATAAGGCGGTAGAGGAAATCCGTTCCCGTTACGGATATAACGCCATCAAAAACGCGACGTTGCTTCAGAACCCCAAAATGCCCTCGCATAATAGTCCAAAGCTGATTATGCCGACGGGAGTACCACAGTAAGGAGGATACTATGAAATTCAAAAAAGTGTATGTGACGATGATCGTAAAGATAATGAAAGATGGGCGCATCCGTCCGATGAGTATGGTATGGGAAGATGGTGCGACCTATGAGATTGACAGAGTTCTCCACATTACGCCTGCCGCTTCTTTGAAAGTCGGTGGTTGCGGAACTCGATATACAGTAATGATCGAAGGCAAACAGAGGGACCTTTATGACGAGGACGGCAAGTGGTTCGTCGAGAAGGAAGTGCCTGCATAAGCAATGGGAGGTGAAGAATGAACCAATTCAATATGTCTAATATGGAGATCGAGGAGTTTTGCGAAGCTTTGGTTTTGGATTATATTCGCAAGTACAACGCTCCTACCGATTATATAGATATAAGAGGTCTTATTACAGATTATCTTGGGCTTGAGATAGAGTTTGAAAGCATCGTCGAGGATGATGAGACCATAACTGCATTTATTGCCAATGGTACAAGAACATTAAAGATCGTAAAGGACGGTAAGGTGACAGAGGTTCTGTATCCCCGCAAAACAATGGTGATTGATAAATGTTATCTTGCTTCAGATCAAAGAGAGCGCTGTCGGTTCAATATGGCTCACGAAGCAGGGCATTACCTTATGAATAAGCTTTGCAATACCAATGTCGCATCGTTCAACCGAGATATGGATTTGTCCGAATATATCCCGACAGAGCAGCTCCATAATGCGTTCAATATCAATGAATCAAGAGCAAACAAAATTGCTGCCGCGCTTTTGTTGCCGAGATTTGTTGTAGAAAACGCGCTCAAACGATTTAACAAAGGAGAACCAATCAGAATATACGGAGAGAACGTATTTGACCCCGAGGGTAGAGTAATCATGAAGCAGATGGCTGATTTGCTTGGAGTAAGGTTCCAACCTTTGTTTATAAGACTTCGCCAATTCGGTCTGCTTGACTATCACCCTCTTGAAGAATTACTGATGAAACAGATCCTTGAGTCGGAGGTGTATGCGTAATGAGACCAAACACAGCACCGAAGTTTCAAGATAAACCGCTTACAGCCGAAGCTCATCGTAAGATGATCCTTTCATTTGAAGAATGTACTTCGCTGCCCGAAAGAGAGCTGAAGTGTCCATATTGCTCCCATTACATTGAAGGTGTTTTCGCAGACACAACAGGACACGTCAGAGTGAAGTGCAATAAGTGCAAAGCCGAAATGGTTTTGAACGTAGCCTATTTCCGCAGGCTGCGTAAGAAACTGCAACGTAGCAGATACCAATATGCGGATTCGTATTATCAACACAGATATAAATAATTAAATAATTACTTTATAGCGTATAGGCAGACCGTCCGAAAGGGCGCAGATCTCAAGCATCGTATGAAGGCAAGTTACAGAGTATAACTCTGTCTTGTTTCCGTGCGATGCTTTTTTACATATTGCATTACTGCCTTCATACGAACACATTGAGCCTCCTCCTGCCTTGCGCGGGAGGATCCTTTTTTGTTTATCCGGACTCAAAACGGTTTTCAAAACGATTATATCGCGAAGGCGGTGATGATCGTGTGGGAGACCTATATAGCTAAATATCCTTAATCCCTTGAATTTTGATTTTCAACAGAACAGTTCAAAAACAAAATTTCAAAATTCAAGGAGATTAAAAAATGATTAAAACAATTTACTTAGTTAAGAAGAACCCCAACAAACCCAACAGCGAAGATAATTGGCTGATGATGTCAATCGCAGAGTTTAACGAGTTTGTCAAGACACCCGAAGCAAAGGGAAGATACTTTGCAGATTTGGGCGCACACGAATACAGCGATATTTGGTATGTCGCGGAGTGCGATAAGGAAACGGCTCTGAAATGGAGAAAGGAGCTTAACCGTCACTATTACCTCAAGCGTATGGAGCGCGAGAGTGGACTTCAAACCGTTTCAATGTCCTCTTTGATTATCGAGGATGAGGAATATAGCGGCGAAGAAGTTATTGCTGATCCAGAAGCTAATGTAGTGGCAGAAGTAATGCAGAAGATCGAGTTTGAAAGATTGGCGTTGGCTTTGGATTCATTAAGTGCAGCAGAGTACGAATTGATTCATATCCTCGAACTGGCGGAACATCCTGTTACTTTGACGGAAGTTGCAGAAGTATACAATGTAAAGCCTTCTACCATAATGAGACGCCGTGACAAGATTTTGAAAAAAATCAGAAAATATTTTTGAAATTCTACGCAAAATTTCTCAAAAAAGTAAGCAACGAATAGTAGAAGGGCAAAACAAAGCCATTCACTGATCATTGAAAAAAGAATACCCATTCATCAAGCACTTTACCCACGTTATATTTGCGAGGAGTGAATAAGCCAAGCTCAAAAGGTGCGCCAAGATCTCCCTTCACGGAGGGAGCGATCAAACGATACTTTGAGTGAAGTCGGATTACTACCGACAGAGGGCGATGACAAACGTGAGGGATAATGATACTTCAGTAGCCGAAAGGCGCTGCCTGCGGAGTACCCGGGGGAGGTGAGATTCCTATGGAGCCGACTCGTAATCGGACGCTTGATGACTTCCCATGCCGAACAATGTTCGGTCACACCGGGGTGTCGAGGACAAATAGGTGTGTTAAGAGCCAAAGGTAAAACGGTAGACCAACTTTCACATAGGTCTGCCTACGGCGGCTCGGATACATACCTATTTATCTTTGATGGGAAGAACCTTATGGTATGGGTATTCGATTCAAAGAAATTCATAGGGGAAAGGCAGTATAATGAACACTTTTGAACGGTATATGCAGAAAGAGCATAGTGGTAAAGCTAACGCCGTTAAGAGCAAAGTCATTGAAGCAAGGTTCCATTGTAAGGGGGCAGAAGTCCGACGAATGGTGAACGAGCTTAGATGTAAAGGCGTTCCTATTTGCTCAAGCAATCAAGGCTATTACTACGCAACAAGCAACGAAGAAATCCAAGAGACCATCGCCCATTTAGAGGGGCGTATCAAAAAGATCAGAGCCGCACAGGACGGCATCAAAAAACTACTTAAAAAGGAAGGTTAAATCAAATGAACAAGAGACACGAATTTTCACGCTACATGACAGCTATTCTGAACGGATATGAAGCTATGCGGGACGATACCGACCCGAGAGTAAAAGAGGTGCGTATCAATCACGCACGGTG
Source organism: Eubacteriales bacterium (assembly GCA_045612105.1). Classification (GTDB taxonomy): domain Bacteria; phylum Bacillota; class Clostridia; order Oscillospirales; family CAG-272; genus SVTX01. Next base: position 27,625 of record JAZKYL010000135.1, on the reverse strand, counting down.
GGCATTTAAGAAATGCACGGCAATGTTCAACGATAAACGTGAGAACCTGCGCCGTTGGCTTGACGGTGAGCCTTGTGTTTTCGTAAGCCCGGTCACGGGAGCGCTCATCGAGATAGAGATCGGTGAAGATTTCGATGCGATGTTCCACTTCCTTGAGTTCTGCCGAAAGCAGAATAATCACGAACCCATCGACGACGACTTTTGCGACTACCTCGCACTTCTGATCACCAAGAGTCAGCGTCGGTGCTGTGAAGAATGTTAAACAGTGAAAATCTCCTTTCTTTTCACTTCTTTTCTTACGAGAACCGCCCAAGCAAACAGTTTGGGCGGCTCTTGTCATACATAGCCGTTTTCGGCAAAACAAAGGAGGTTCATAGATATGGATAGAAAAATAAGACGCGGTGAGATTTACATTGCAGACCTTGATCCCGTTATCGGATCAGAGCAGGGCGGGGAGCGCCCCGTGTTGGTTATTCAAAATAATGTAGGAAACACACATAGTCCTACTGTGATCGTACTTGCAATCACAAGTCGTTGTCAAAAGAAAAAGAATATGCCTACCCACATTCCTATCGAAAGTAGCGATCTTTCTATGAGTTCGATTGCACTTGCAGAGCAGGTAAGGACGGTAGACAAAACAAGGCTTACTCGATATGTCGGACGAGCAAGCAAAGAGTCGATGGAAGCTGTTGACCAAGCGTTGAAGGTCAGCATGGGGGTGAGCTAATGACAGAAGAACTGAGAAATCAAATGATCTATCTTGCTTCGGTAGATATGCTCCGCCGAATGTTACGTGATAACAAGTTCGATAAAAAGGTTCTTGATCGGTTAAATCGCAGAAACGCAGAAACGATGAATGTCAAGGTTGTGGAGCTGTAAAATCGCATCCTTGTTGAATTTCAAAAAATCAATAAAATTATAGTACAAAGGAGGCGAGAAAAATTATGACGATCAATAAGAATGTTCAAATCATTCAACCTACGATTGGTCTTGAAGCAGAAAAGCTGATAAGAGTAGCAGCGTATTGCCGAGTCAGTACAGACTCGGAAGATCAGGCAGATTCCTTTCTCGCCCAAGTGAAATACTATAATGATTTTTTCAAATCGCAGAGTAATATGATTCTCATTGATATTTATGCCGATGAAGGCATAACGGGAACTTGTATGAATAAGCGTGAAGAATTCAAGAGACTCATTAAGGATTGCACACTTGGGCGAATAGATAGAGTTTACGTCAAGAGCGTTTCGCGTTTTGCACGTAATTCGCTTGAGTGCCTTGAGACTATCAGAAAATTGAAAGAGTGCGGTGTCAGCGTTGTTTTTGAAAACGATAATGTTGATACCAAAACGATGAACTCCGAACTCATCCTTTACGTTAAGAGTGCATTTGCTCAGAGCGAAGCACTTGCAGGCTCTCGCAGAGTGTCCACCGCGTACAGAATGAAAATGGAAAACGGTACGTTCTTCACTTACTGTGCTCCATTTGGTTATCGCTTGGTTGATCAGAGACTTGTTATTGAGCCAAGCGAAGCTGAAATCGTAAAGAGAATATTCAATATGTATCTTTCGGGTAGCGGAATCAACACCATAGCTGCAACCATGAATAGGGAAGTAGTCGCAGGAAAGACGCATTGGTCAACAACGATGGTTAAGTATCTTCTTACAAATGAGAAGTACATCGGTGACAGCATGATGCAGAAAACCTACACTCCGCAGGTCTTTCCGCTTCGCAATATCCCCAACAAAGGAGAGCTTGATAAATACTACGCGGAGAACACACACGAACCTATTATATATAAGGAAGATTTTGATGCGGTTCAGAGGCTCTTACAGCAGAGAGGCGATTTGGTAAAAACACAATCAACCAAGCGCTTGCTTACCAAGATGCTTGTGTGTGATGAGTGTGGTTGGTCTTACAAGTTCAAACGACAGAACAACGTTGATTATTGGGTTTGCTCAAGAAAAGGCAACGCCGGGTATGAGTGCTCGGGACCGAATATCTCGGAACAAAGCGTGTTCGATGCTTTTGTCAGAGTATATAACAAGCTGAGATATTTTGAGAAGGAAGTTCTTGATGCCACTCTTTCAATGATGAGTGATTTGAGGATGAAATTGATTACTGAGAACGACGAAATCCGTCAGATCGACATCGAGGTTGCAAAGCTTTGTGAGCAAAACAATCGGTATGAAAAATACCGCGAGAAAAAGATAATGGACGATGTTTCCTTTATGGAACAGACCGACAGGTTAAAAGCGAGACTAACAGAATTACGAAGCCGAAGATTGAAGCTTTTGAGTGAAAACGAGAACGAGCAGTTGATTGACCAACTGAAAACGCTAAAAGAAACGATTCAAGACTATCCCAAGGCAATCGTTGAGTTTGATCCGGTTTTGTTTACTTCAATCGTAAACAGAATTAAGGTTCGACACGATGGCACTCTTGTGTTTGAGTTGAAGGGAGAGCTTGCATTGAAAGAGAGAATTGAGGTGAGCAGAAAATGTGCATAAGAACCGTACCGTTTGGTTATGCGGTAGAAAAAGGAAAGAAAGTTATCGTAGCAGATGAAGCTGCGGTGATAATCGAGGTTTATGAGCATTACTGCTCGGGCGAAACATTCAAGCAGATCGCAGATTCACTCACTGCTCGTGGCGTTAAGTATCTTGAAAATGACTCTCAGTGGAACAAGAACAACGTGGCCCGTCTGATAGACGATTCACGTTATCTTGGAAATGAGGAGTATCCTCAAATCGTTCCCGCAGAACTTTATGAGAGAGTAAGAACTTGCAGGGAAGGAAGAAGTGCAAAAAAGGCAGAACTTCCTTCCGACATCAAGCTTATAAAGGACAAGCTTGTTTGCGGTCAGTGCGGTAAACCCTTTTCAAGAAAAAATAAATGGAAAACGAGAGAAAAGTGGATATGCTCAAGTGGCTGTAAGTGCTCGGTGTATCTTGATGACATAACGATCATCAGAAACATCAACTCGGTTATTGCAAATCCGATGGTTTGTACTTTGCAGGGAAAGAACATATCGAGTTATACGCCTACCTCAAATATCACAAGGCTTACAAATGATGTGAACCGAATGTTAGAGCAAACAAAGATCGAGTTTATGACGGTTGCTAATTCAATCTTAGAATGTGCTTCTGAAAAATTTGATTGTTGCAGCATTGAGGTTAACGACGAGCTGACACAACTCATTTTGGAAATGTTTGCAGAAGCAACAGGCTTTAACGAAGAATTGATTGCCCAAACGGTAGAGCAAATCATCATTGATGAAAACGGAAAAATTAAGCTCCGCGTCAAAAGCGGAGTCGAAATCAAAGGAGATATATAAAATGAAGAAAGTTTGTATTTATTGCAGAGTTAATTCCCCGAAGCAGGCAGACGGTTCTGCTGAAAGAATGGAGTCGCAGATTGCAAGATGCAAGAAAGCAGCCAATTTACATAATTTCACGGTCGTTGACGAAGTGAGAGATTTTGGGAAAAGCAGTTTTGAAAAAGTCAGCAACAGACGAGCACTCAATGAAATAATTGAAAGGTCTCGCCGTGGTGAGTTTGAAGCGGTTGTGATACCTACTCTCAAGGTTTTCTCTTTGAATGTCGAAATAGCAAACGATATTTACGAGAAGATCAAGGAAACGGGCGCTGAAGTTATATCAGATAACGACGGTGAAGTTGATGAAAAAATGATGCAGAAATTGAAAGGAGCGGCGATCTATGGACGGATGTTTGGCGAGAACGATAACCAAAATTGAAGCTAACCCCCTGCTTGTCAGAGGTAAAAGCGATTTTCGCATGATGCGAGTCGCCGCTTACTGTCGTGTTTCTACTGACGATGACGATCAGCTTAACAGTTATCAAGCGCAGATTGCGTACTACACAGATGCGATTGCAAAGCGCCCCAACAGTACCTTTGCCGGTATTTATGCCGACGAAGGTATTACCGGAACGTCTACAAAAAAGCGTAAGGATTTTCTTCGTCTAATGCGGGATTGTGAGCGCGGAAAGGTTGATTACATCCTAACCAAGTCCATATCTCGTTTTGCAAGAAATACGGTTGATAGTTTGAGTTGGGTTCGCAAGCTCCGTGCGATGGGCATTGGCGTATACTTTGAAGAACAAGCCATTGACTCATTAAAAGCAGAAAATGAAACGCTGATCGGTTTGTTCAGCGTTATTGCGCAATCCGAAAGTGAAAACATCGCCGCCAACGTAAGATGGGGTATCAGACAGAGTATGAAAAGCGGAACCTACTGTACTAACTTTTCGTGCTTTGGATACCGTAGAGGTGATGACGGTGTTCCCGTAATCGTTCCCGAAGAAGCGGAAGTAGTAAGAACCATTTTCAAACTCTTTCTTGATGGAAAGAGCATACAAATGATCTGCCGCTATCTTGCGGAGAACAAAATCAAGACCTACACGGGAAAAACCGAATGGAATCAGAGAACTGTCCGAGATATTATCACGAATGAAAAGTATGTGGGAGATCTGCTTCTCCAAAAAACTTATATCGAGGACACGATCACAAAGAAAACGAAAAAGAACAACGGTGAGTTTGCCAAGTATCTCATAAGCAACAACCACCCTGCGATTGTTGATAGAGATACCTTTAATATGGCACAAGCCGAACTCGCAAGTAGAACAAATAAGAGAAAGAAGTCGGAGCTTGGAATTACCGAGCAGGGAAAGTATAGTGGTAAATATGCTTTGACCGATGTACTTATCTGTGGTTGCTGTGGTTCTCATTACCGCAGAACCGGAAAGAATGTAAAAGGAGAGGTTCAACACGTTTGGCGTTGCCTCGGACGAATTGAGCATCGTTGCAAAGAAGCGGTTGGCTTGGAAGAAAAGAAGCTCCACGCAGCTATATGCAGATGCCTTTCCAATATGATGGAGTGCAGGGAAGAAGTAATAAATCTTTGCCGCACCAATTTGCAATTCGCACTTACAGGAGACAGTAAGGTTCTTGATGCTTACGCTATTGAGAATCAGATCCGAACCCATCAAGAGGAGATTGACGTTTTGATGGAGCAAGAGGCAAATACCCAAGGCGATCCCGAAAGATACGAAAAGGCGATTATAGGGATATATGAAAAAATCGGAGTCCTTCGTGAGCAACTCCGTTTGGCAAAAGAGCAGGCAGCTACAAGCGAAAGCATCCAATCTGAAATCGAAAGGTTTATGAAAACAATCCAAGAATATAGTGGAGATAGTTTTACTGAGTATGATGATACGATTGTGAGACGTTTGATAGAGTGCATTAAAGTATCCCCGGACAGAACGATCGAGATCATTCTGAAAGGTGGAATCCACGGCAAAGAAAAAGTGTGAATTCTTTTTAAACATTTGAAAATTCTATTGACTTTCTTTTTCAACTGTGCTATAATCTATGTGTTAAAGAAAAACCCCTCATGAACGTGCGAAACCTCAAAGGTTCGAAATTGTTGGGGGGAGTCATATGCACCTTTAGCTCAGTTGGTAGAGCAACTGACTCTTAATCAGTGGGTCCCGGGTTCGAGTCCCTGAAGGTGCACCATAAATGAAAAAAGAGTAGCAAAGCTACTCTTTTTTCATTTATCTTTGTATATCTCACGACTCAGAACCCGCTACCCCGCGAAGCGGAGGTATTCGACGTGCGCTAAAATTACTCCCATTTTAGAATGACTCTAGCGCACGTGAGGGTTCTGAGCTTTCCCTGAAGGTGCACCATAAATGAAAAAAGAGTAGCAAAGCTACTCTTTTTTCATTTATCTTGTATATCTCACGACTCGAACCTGCTACCCCGCTTTGCGGCTGGTATTCGACGTGCGCTGATAAATTATTTTTGTCAAGAATCGGCTTTTATATTAATCCTTAATAGAAAATGATCGTTTGGACTTTAACCGTTTTCTTGCAACAGCCATCTTATTCCGAAAAACCATGAAACATTCATGTCGCTGTTCGTTTCGCCGGCTTCTTTCAGATATTCAAAAGTGATGTATTGAATATAAAAGTTTACGTTGCTATCATTCCAGCGTTCATTTATTTTTATGTTTAACAGAGTTTCCAGTTGTCGTGCATAATCTTGTTCCGTCAAGGAATCCAGCTTCTTTTCTATGTCATATTCCCCATGTGAGCTGATGATTTCGTGTTCTATTTCGGGATATGCTTTTAATAGATTCTCGAAAACTGTTTCCGCACAGCCGTAAATGGTTTTGCTTTCCATTTCAATATTATTATATTCGCAAATCTTGTTTGTAATTACCTGCGTTATTCCTTCATATATGTATACGTACGCAGATTCGATGTCGGTGCTTTTAAAATCCATAGAACCTAAACAATGCACCGCCTCGTGAATGTATGTATGAACAAAATTCGGGTAATTACTGTCATCACGAACCAATTCGTCCGATATATAGATCGATCCCGGATAGGATACTCCGGAGGCACCCAAATCATCTAATTTGACTGTTTTAACTGAAATGCTTGATAAATTTTGAGAAACGTCAATATTGTGGACTTCTTTAAAGTACTTAGTAATTTGTTGATTTAATTCGTTGATTTTTGTTTGATACTTCTGGTCTATAAGTTTTGCGGACGAAAACCTTTTGCTTGCTGTCTGATCAAGTTCCAAATATTCCTGATTTAGTTGCTCAATAAATTCGGAATATTCTTCCACGTTGAATTGAAGATTGGTATCTTGATCATTCCAATATGCCTTCTCGGCAAAAAAATTCACTGCCAATGATACTAATAAAAGAAAAAGAACGGCTGAGGCTGTGATTGCAGCAATTTTAATTATCAGTTTTTTTGTTAGCTTTTGCATAATACTGTCTCCCTTAAATTGTAATAAAGCTTAATATTTAAACAAGAATATTATATCACAAAAAAAATTTTTGTCAAGACAAAATATTTTGTAACGGAACTAATTTCTAATCTCTTTCGGTTTCTTTCCCGTCAACTTAAAGAAAACCGTTCTAAAATAATTGGACGACGAAAAACCAACCGCTTGGCTTATCTCGTCTACCGTCATATTAGTATGAGACAGCATATCCAAAGCGTGCTGGATCATAATGTTGTGCTTATAATTTATTGGGCTTACACCGGTTCGCTTTTTAAAAGCTTCAAATAAAGAGGATCGGCTTAAGTGACAAAGCCTGCAAAGCTCGTCGATCTCAATGGGAGACGCATAGTTGTTTTCAATGTATATAATGGAATCTTCAATGGCGCCGTTCTGTATAGGAGAGGCATCCTTTTGCAATTTTGGATAAATATCGTCCAAAAGAGTGTACATTTTCGACAGCGACAGTCCCGGATGCTCTTTGAAATTCTTAATCATTCCGTCAAAAAGCTCACGTGGGTAGTTCTTGACGATCTGAAAACGGTAGTCGTAGTAGGCGTAAGGATGTGTAAAATCAAATGTTATCGAATAAAACTCAATTTCAGGCTCCCCGTACCATACCGAATAATATTTCGTGTCCTTGGCGATGTAGATAAGGTCGCCTTCAGTTGCAAAATATGTGTTTCCGTTGTAAAAAAACTTACCCACACCCCGCAAAAGATAGCCTATGCAAGGGCGCGCATAGGACTGTAGCGAGCCTGTGGTGTAGGTCTTGTCAAATTCAAGCTTTCGTATCTCAAATCGGTTGATATACTCAAAATCAGCCATTCTTTCACCTTCTTTCGGATTATAATGGTGTTTTAACGTATTATACCACCTTGCACAGCACTTGTCAATATATTATAATTGTGTTATAAGGGTATTCCCGAAAAATTTGATCTCCGTCGGAGGATAACACTATGGAAAAATACAGACAGATAGTATTCACAAAGCCCAATACGGCAGAATTGTTAGAAAAGCCACTGCCCGAGCTTGCTCCCTCTCAGGTTGCGGTCAAGACTATGATAAGCTCGATCAGCTGCGGAACAGAAAGAGCGTTGGCATCGGGTGACCCCAACGTAAGTATTGCGGTTGCTGAGGGGGTTGAGGTGACTTTCCCCAGAACCTCGGGTTATAGTAGCGCGGGTGTCGTTTTAGCTGTGGGCGAGGCTGTAAAGGACCTGAAAGCAGGCGACAGAGTCGCTATGGCATGGAGCTGCCACAGCGAGATCAATATTATGCCGAGACATAACGTGTATAAGATAGACGATAACGTGGATTTTGCCTCCGCGGCGCTCTGCCATATCGGTACTTTCCCTCTGGCGGCAATTCGCAAGACCAAGCTTGAGGTGGGCGAGTCTATGATGATCATGGGACTTGGAGTTCTCGGCCTCTGGGCGGTTCAGCTTGCAAGAATTGCGGGTGCGGTTCCCGTAATTGCGGTTGACCCCGTAAAGGAGAGAAGAGAAAAGGCTATCGCGCTTGGAGCAGACTATGCCTTCGATCCCACCGAGGCGGATTTTGTGCAGAAGGTGAAAGCGGTCACGGGCGGCGGTGTCAATACCGTTGTTGAGGTCACGGGACTTGGTATAGGAATGGATCAAAGCCTTGATTGCATGAAAAGATTAGGCAGAATTGCTCTGCTTGGATGTACCAGAAACAAGGAGTTCCATATCGACTATTACAGAAAGGTTCACGGTCCCGGCATTACCATAATCGGAGCCCACACCGACGCTCGTCCCAGACACGAATCCAGCGACGGCTGGTTTACCGCTAAGGACGATACCGAAGCTATTCTGAAGCTTATCGCAGGTAAGAGGATCGATCCCACGGTTATGATCGACGAGGTTTATTCCCCCGAGGATTGCGGCGAGATATACACACAGCTTTGTACCGGCCGCGGTTTCCCCGCAGTAGCTCAGTTTGATTGGACAAGACTTGAAAAATAATTATGAAATCGGACAGCCTAACGGTTGCCCGATTTTTATAATTGACAAGCGTTTCCTTTAGTGGTATAATCAATTATCAATTAAAGGCGGTAAAAAGAATGAAATATTTCTATGAAAACGATCGTTCCGTTGCAGACGTGCTTTCGCAAAAGGAGACCTTGTGGATAAATCCTTATAAAATGCCCTTTGAAACTGTCGACGGGCTTTCTCAGCTTGCTGTTTCGGACGACGATATTGCCGACGCTGAAAAAAGACTTCAGCGATTTGCTCCATTTATAAGAAAATGCTTTCCGGAGACCGAGGAGACAGGCGGTCTTATTGAATCGCCTCTTAGTGAGATCGGAAATATGAAAAACGCGCTTGAGGAGTATGCCGATATAAAGATATCCGGCAGACTTTTCCTCAAAATGGACAGCCACCTGGCGATTGCGGGTTCGGTCAAGGCGAGAGGTGGTATCTACGAGGTGTTAAAGCACGCCGAGACACTTGCGATTAATAACGGGCTTTTGAAGCTTGACGACGACTATTCTATTTTGACAAAGCCCGAATTTAAAGAGTTTTTCGGGAAATATACCGTTCAGGTCGGTTCTACGGGCAACCTCGGAATGTCAATAGGCATTATGAGCGCGGCACTTGGATTTCGCGTCAAAGTACATATGTCGGCAGACGCAAAGCAGTGGAAAAAGGAGCTTTTGCGCTCACGCGGTGTGGAGGTCATAGAGTATGCCGACGATTATTCCAAAGCCGTTGCCGAGGGCAGAAAAAATTCCGACAGCGACCCGAAAAGTCACTTTGTTGACGACGAAAAATCCCTTGATCTGTTCTTAGGCTACGCGGTGGCGGCAAAAAGACTTAAAGACCAATTGGCCAAGCAGGGAATTACAGTGGACGAAAGCCACTCGCTTATCGTCTACCTTCCCGCAGGTGTGGGAGGGGCACCGGGCGGCGTTGCCTACGGCTTAAAGCGTATTTACGGTGATCTTGTTCACTGCTTCTTTGCAGAACCCACACTTTATCCCTCGGTCTTGCTTGGTATCGCTACCCAAAAATTTGAAAAAGCCAACGTCCACGATTTTGGTATCCACGGACTTACCGCCGCCGACGGACTTGCCTGCGCCAGCCCGTCGAGTCTGGTTACACGCATTATGACCAATCACCTTTCGGGTACCTTTACCGTCTCAGACGGCAGACTTTACGACTATATGCGATTGCTTAATGAGAGCGAAAATATCACCGTCGAGCCCTCGGGATGCGCCGCATTCTCGGGTGCAGTAGGTCTTTTCAAGTATGAAAATGCAAAAAGGTATTGCGCCGGGCATGAACTTGATGAAACCAAGCTGACGAACGCGACCCATATCGCCTGGGCAACGGGCGGTAAACTTCTCCCCGAGGAGATAAAGAACGAGTATCTTAATACCTATCTCCCCGACCTAAAGCCTTGACGTAGGCTCAATTAAAAAGCCGATCCGAGTTTCGGATTGGCTTTTTATATTAAAATCGTTCATTTAATCTTGACAAACGTATTTGGTTGTATTATAATGATTATAATGAATTTTAAAATGCGATCATTCCCTAGGTATAAAAATTCTTTACGAAAGGCGACAGTATGCAGCTGATAGCACCGCAAGACCCAAGAGTTAATAAATTTTTCCCCATAGTGCTTCTCACCGCAGGAATGAGTAACCCACAGGACCCACGTTACCGCGCGAATGGAGCCGAATATCATCATATTTTCTACGTAGAAAAGGGACAAGGCGTCCTTGAGACCCCCGACGGCAGATTCGATATGGAAGAAGGAACGGCAATCTTTATGCGCGAGTACGTTCCAATGAATTATTACGCAAAGGGCGACGTATTTGATACCGCCTGGGTAACTTTCGTGGGGCAGGGAGTTGACCGCATACTTGACTTTTTCACCGATGAAAATTTTGTTTTTCTCAAAAGTGAAACCGTTTATTCCAAGATAGTCAACATCTGCAAGCTGGTGGCAAAAGGTAAGAGTGCAGACATTCTCTCAAAATATGCCTACGATATACTGATAACCTTTTTCTGCGAGCATAATTCGGTGCAAAAGCCCCCGTTACTGATCAAAGCGAAGGAATATATGGAGCAGCATTATTGCGAACAGATTTCAGTTCCCGATGTTGCGAGAGAGCTTAGCATCTCGGAATCCCTGCTTTTCAAGCTCTTCCGCGAAAACGAGGATCTGACCCCCGCCGAGTATCTCCGCAGCGTAAGACTTCGCTATGCCGAGCAGATGCTTTTGTCCTCTGCAGACGTAAGGATAGTTGATGTAGCGGAAAAGTGCGGTTTTTCGGATTCGGCATACTTCTGTAAGGTCTTTAAGGATGAAACAGGTATGACACCGAAGAATTATCAAAGTAAATATATGCAATAACCGAGACCGAAACGAAGGCCTAGTACAGATAAATTAAAAGTCACTTGTTCAAATAAATTTTGGAGGAAAGAAAATGCTTAAACAGATTTTAACCGAAAGAGGTGTCCCTGCGCTTAAATCAAGAGAAGAAATGCTTGAAATTATGCAGAGAGAGGTCTACGGACACATACCGCAGAAGCCCGACAGACTTGAATGGACTGTAAAAAACAACTACATTGGCAACTTCTGCGCAGGTAAGGCAACCGCGCAATACGTCGAGTTGACCTCATATTGGGGAGAGAAGAGCTTCAAGTTCCCCTTTATGGCAGTGATCCCTACAACCGAAGGACCGCACCCATTCTTCATCCATATCAACTTCCGTCCTAACGTTCCCGACAGATATATGCATACCGAGGAGATAGTTGACCGCGGCTTTGCCTGCCTGTCCTTCTGCTACGAGGACGTGACCAAGGATAACGGCGACTTTACAAGCGGTCTTGCGGGCGTTTTGTATGAGAACGGAGAGAGAAAGCCCACCGACCCCGGAAAGATCGCCATGTGGGCTTGGGCGGCGCAGAGAGTTATGGACTACGCTATGGAGGAGCCCAGACTTGATAAGAGTTGCGCTATCGTCTGCGGTCACTCACGTCTTGGTAAGACAGCACTCCTTTGCGGTGCTACCGACGAAAGATTTGCCTTTGCTCACTCCAATGATTCGGGATGTAGCGGTGCGGCGATCACAAGAGGAAAGGTTGGCGAGAAGGTGGCGGATATAACGAATATGTTCCCCTATTGGTTCTGCGAGACCTATAAGCAGTACTCAAACCGTGAGAGCGAGATGCCCTTCGACCAGCACTATATGATCGCCTCAATGGCGCCGAGATACGCTTACGTTGCAAGCGCGGCAGAGGATCTGTGGGCAGCACCCGACAGCGAAATGCTTTCCTGTGTTGCGGCATCCGAGGCATACGAAAAAATCGGACTTACGGGCTTTATCTGCGAAAACAGACTTCCCGAGATCGGCGACGTCTACCACGAGGGTCATATAGGCTTCCATATGCGCGCTGGACTGCACTATTTCTCTCGCGAGGACTGGAATAAGCTTATTGACTTTGTTAATAAGAAAAAGGGAAGATAATGGATTGTTTCAAATTTTGATTTGTCGGCCGACGGGGACGCGGTTTCCACCTTTTTTGAAAAAAAGGTGGAGCCAAAAAACTTCCCCGCAAAAAGGATTAAAATGTAGCCATTTCGTTTTATAAAACCGTGAAGATTTTAATCTAAGCCTTACTGCTATCGTGTTGCAAGTTTAGTTGAAAACTCTTTAATCAAAAGAGTTTCCTATACACCAACGAGGGCACTTGTGCCCGAAGTAACAACACTGATAGAAGATAAGCTTTGGTTAAAATCAATATGGTTTCAAATGACATCATTGGTGAAATCTTTCCCTTTTTTGGGGGAAAGTTTTTGCCGAGCTTTTTTCAAAAAGCTCGCCGCCGGAGGCATCCGCGCCTCCCTCGCGTCCCCGATAAATCGCAATTTATCAACCATATTACAATAATCCCAAAATAAAAAGGAGTTTTTATGAAAATTAAAGACGGATTCGTTCTCAGACAGGTTATGGGAAATTACGTTGCCGTAGCGGTAGGAGAGCAAAGCAAAAATTTTCGCGGAATGATAAAATTGAACTCCACCGCCGCTGACATTTGGCAGTATATCGAAAAAGGATTTTCGGAAAGCGAGATCTGCGACGCTTTGTATGAAAAATACGACGTGGATCGCGAAAGAGTGACTACCGACGTTAAGCGTACACTTGAACTGCTCCAATCACAAGGACTTGTAGAAATATGATGCAAAAAAACAAGATCGAGGAGATCATAGCCAAAGACGGAGTCTACGTCAGCACCATCTCGGGCTATAGTATGAGCCCTATGCTCAAAGACAGGCGGGATACTGTTGTCGTTTCCGCCTTTTCGGGCGAATTAAAAAAATACGACGTGGCTTTGTATCGCGTAGGCGAAAAATACGTCCTGCACCGAATAATCAAGGTGCTGGAAAATGAGTATATAGCCTGCGGAGATAATTGCGTCGTGCTTGAGAGAGTTCCTAAAAATACGGTTATAGGAAAACTGACCGAGGTGTGGCGAGGTGATGAAAAACTCGACCTGGACTCGAAAGAATACCGCGCCTATTGCAGACGAAAAGTGGCAGGGGTCTATCCCCGCAAAGCATATAGAGGAACAAAAAAAGCGATCTTCTCGATGGCGAGAAAAATACTGAAAAAACGGAGGTGAGCTTTTGGAGGATATCAAATCAATAATAGCGGAAAATATCGTTCAGCTGCGAAGAGCCGGCGGAATGACCCAAATAGAGCTTGCCGAAAAGCTAAATTATTCGGATAAGGCAGTGTCGAAATGGGAAAGAGGGGAATCGGTTCCCGACATTTCGGTGCTGAAAAGCATAGCCGACCTATTCGGTGTTACAGTGGATTATCTTATAACCGCCGATCACGATCCCGAGGAGCTTGAGTACGGCTCAGAGGTCGAGGAGAGACTAAAAAGAAGAAAAAGAACCCAAGGTGTGGTCACGGGAATGAGCATATTGCTTGTGTGGCTGGTCGCGTCTATCATATTTGTGCCGATAGATATCGCAACCACGGGCGTCATCGCCCATTGGCTGGCATTTGCCTACGCGGTGCCGGTCTCGATGCTTGTCTGGCTCATATTCAATGCCCTCTGGTTCAACCGCAGAAGAAATTATCTTATTATTTCTCTTATGGTTTGGACGCTTCTGGCGGCAGTATACCTCACCATTTTGGTGGCAGGCTATAACGTCTGGCAGTGCTACCTTCTGGGCATCCCCGGGCAGCTTATCATAGTTTTGTGGTCGAAGATAGGGAAGAAAATTTAATACTTATAAACTACACACCCCACCGTTTTGCGGTGGGGTGTGTGTGTCATTATATATTGAAAGAAGGGAGAACTTCTTGTCAATCTTTTTTTATGCTCCTTTGGTAAAGCCTCAGGAGAGTGTAGCTTGTATGCCGCAGAATTGCAACGGGCATAAGGCTGAGAATGAGATTTACGACAAATACGGGAATCCAGACCGAGGGAGAGCTGCAAAAGGGAATAAAGAGAATGAAAATGCCCAAAATTCCGTTGGCAAAATGGATGATAACACCGTAATTTGATTCTATCAGAAACCTCTCAAGATATTTGACGTCGCTCTGACTTTCGAGATGATCCTTGTGAAAGCTTGTAAATCCGCCAAGCTCGGGAACCTTATCCTTCCAAGCCTTGATCTTCAGCTTATTGTAAAAATTACGCTCTTTTTTTGATACCGTAAAGAGCTTTCGCTCGGGCAAATACCACTTTTTCGGGGTCAACCGACGAATCGCAAGAGCCGAGACTGCATCTATCAGAAATATCGATACGGTAGCTATAGTCACCGATAATGCCGTGCTCAAAATCGCTTCAAGGGTAAAGGTCGCCGCGAAAAGCAGATTTGCGCCAATAATCAGTATCATAGCGATAAAAATAACTATCAGGTAGAACACGGAGACACCTCGCCATCTGTGGTGTATTCAAGCTTTTTGCCGTAAAAGCTCTCGTATGTCTCTTTCCAAACGCGGTAATTTTCAAGACACATCCTCTCGGTGTTTTCTCTTATCGAAAATGAGCTGTCAAGGAAAATAGTGGGGAGAATATGCACCGTGTAAGCCTGAATGGGCAAGCCTGCGCCGTCAAGCTTCTCGGTGTCTTCAAGCGTAATGAAGATCGGGATTACAGGCACATTTTCCTTTGCCGCAAAGCGAAAAGCTCCAAGCTTTAAGGGACGGGGCTTTCTGTAATTCATCCACATACCCTGCTCAGGGTAGATGAGCACCTTCTCGCCGCGTTCAAACAGAATGTGAAGCGCGGATAAAAATTCTTTCATGCAAGAGATGTTTGAAGACAAGGGAAGCGTGTTGCAATGGCGGAAAAGATAACCGTAAAGACCGGGAAAAGAGGTGTAGTTGCCCTCGCGGATCACCTTGTAAAGATCTCTTTTGCCGAGTATGGGAGCTAATGCCTTGTAGACCGCGTAATTGTCAAAAACGCTGAAATGATTGCAGGTAACAAGCGCGCCCATATCCTTCACCGCCTCAAGATTCTCTCTGCCGCGGATCTCGCGAAGCACTACGTCACCCTTTTCCATCATCTTTTCAAAGTGGTTTTGGCCAACTTTGTTTGCCACCTTGGCGGCAATTTTCGAAGAAAGCTTAAGACACGCGTAGTCTACTTCACCTGGACGCAAAGGACGGGTTGGAGGATCGTCGTTGATGTCCTTGTCAAAAAAGCCCTTTTTCTCGTACTCCTCGATCCTGTCGAGAAGCTTCCTTGTTTCGGGAGAAATAGCCATATTATACTACCGCGTAGAGCATAGCATCATCAAAAATCTCCTGCTCTCTTTCCTTTTCGTCGATCTCGTCAAGTGCCAGGCGAACCAAACCGATATATTGATTTTTGTCTCGCTCCTTGCTTTCTTCGCTGTAATTTTCCTTGTTTGCGATTAACCTCTCGTAACAATCCGTATTTTTTGCATATTGCCAGAAAAGCTCTCCGTAGGGAAGGTCGTCAAACTTCCAGGGCTTGAAATTGATCTTGTAGTGCGCGATCTTGGGAGTTTTAGTGCGGTCAGCCATAGGCATAGGAGTCTTATTCCAGGTTTTGTCGAGAATTAGTGTCTTGTCTTTGCAGATTACGTTGAGATAATCCTGATCCTGAGCTACTTTGTAAGTTACCTTGCCGAGAAGCTCTGCAAACTGCTCTTTTATCTGTACTCGTCTCATTTCGGCAAGATTCATAACGAGAATGCCCGCGTTGATATATTCCTCTCTCGGAACTCCAAGCACCTTTTCGGAATAGATGCCGAATACTTCCACGTCGGTAATGAATTCCTCGGGAATCGCCGCGATGTAATTGTCGCCGATCTCAACGTTGTAAAGCTCGGCAATATCGGTGGTCATAACGATGTCACAATCAAGATAAAGCCCCTTATCATACTGAGGAAAAAGCTCGGGAATAAAGAAACGGTAGTAGGTCGCCTTTGTGTAATAATCTCTCATATGAAGCTTTTCGCAGATCTTGCGTAGCTTTTCGGTGACCGAAGCGAACTCGATCTTTACGTTGTCTCTCTCCATTCCTAAAATTACTTTTTTGTTCTCCTCGGAAAGTTCATCGATCAGAACGTAGATCATATAGTCGTATCTTGAAGAGCTGTTTTCTATCAAAGACTGTAAAGTAACACACATGTAATCTGTATAAAAATCGTCGACCGCAAAAAATATCGGAATTATTTCTTTGCTATTCTGCTGATCCATAGATCCGGTTTCATCCTTTCACTGTTTAATGGATACCAAAAAGATTGTATCTCTCGTATCAGATGCGCCCCGTGTTCCAATTGCAACTTGTAGGTCCGAGGCTGTGTTTTCTGCTGTATATTATAGACCAAAAACAGGGAAGAGTCAAGAAACTTGCGGGAGGAATATCTCTCCGCTCGCGATAGATTGACTCTACTAAAAGGAAAATTCGAATTCTACTCACGGTAGAGTTCGGATTTTCCTTTGTGTATCAAGGGGTTCAGACGAAGGGTCAGGCTTTACGCGTAACGCTGCCACGTGCCCGGTTTTTGCGTATCTCCCCGGGGGAGAGTGAATATTTTTGCTTGAATGCCCTCCAAAACGAGGAAAAATCGGCATACCCCACCGCCTCGCTTACCCTCTCTACGGGCAGATCGGTATTGTTTAAAAGCCTGAGCGCGTGCTCAAGACGGGTGTTTGACAGATGCTTGTGGGGAGTGATCCCAAACTCTTTTTTAAAGAGTCTCGTAACGTAATCCTCGGTGTAGCCGAATTCACGGGCAATGGTCTCAAGAGTCAAGGCGGCAGAATAATTGGAATTTATAAACCGCCTTATCTTGTGTGCCGTGGAGCCATCCGCTCTCTCTCTGCAAAGCAGGGCAAAGATCTCGTTCATTCCCGCGTTTCTGAAAAAATCGTTTTCAGAGGACCTGAGGGTTAGAAATATCGGCTCGATAAGGTTTCTGTCGAATCTGCCTCGCAAGGCAAGCTCGCCGCCCTCGGCAAATTGTCCCTTGAATTCAATATAATAATATGTCGGCGGGGCAGAAAGCGGCAACCCCTCCTGAAATAGCCCCTGACGCTGAATATAGTATTCTCCCGCCTCAAGAGATATCTTTTTGCCGTCCTCAAGAAACCGAAGAGTGCCCGAAAGCATAAGGATGAGAACGCTTCGCCCGTAAATCCTCGTTACGTGCTCCTCTTTTGTCTCAAAGATCTTTTTTGCGGAAATATAGTATTCGGGCGCGGGCGAATGTAAAAGCTTCACGAGTTCAACCTCCAAAAAGTCGTTTTTTGCAATCTTTTGTTCGATGGATGCCATTGTAAGATGCATACGTCTGTGTTATCATTATTATACAACGACAAGACAATTTTGTCAATAACCCGAAATTGAAAGGCGGTTTTTTCAATGGATAAGTATTCGTTTTTTACAAGCAAAGAAATAAGACCCAAGGGCTGGCTTCGCCGTCAGCTTGAAATACAGGCGGACGGACTTTGCGGCAATCTTGATAAGATCTGGCCCGACGTCCGCGACAGCGCGTGGATCGGCGGTGACCGCGAGGGCTGGGAAAGAGTGCCTTATTGGCTTGACGGCTTCATCCCAATGGCATATCTCCTGGACGACGAAGATAAAAAGCTGCGCGCAAAAAAATATATCGACAAAATTATTGAGAATCAGCAAGAGGACGGCTGGATCTGTCCCAACGGACGTGTGCCGAGAGAGTATTACGATACCTGGGCTGTCTGCCTCATTACTAAGGTCCTGACCGTCTATTACCTGTGCTCAGGTGATGAAAGAGTCCCCGAGGTCATTAGAAAAACGCTGAAAAATTACTATGAATTATTAAATGAAGGCAAAATTAAGCTCTTCCAGTGGGGAAAATACCGCTGGTATGAGTGCTTCGTAGCCATCCGCTTCATAAAAGAAAGATATCCCGAGGAAACCTGGGTCACAGACCTTGCAAAAATACTCAAGGAGCAGGGAACCGATTATGAGACCCTGACCGAGCTCTGGAAAGCTCCATCCAATCGCTGGAGCTTCGATACACATATAGTCAACCTCTGTATGATGCTCAAGAGCGAGGCGATCTCCTACGACCTTCTCGGCGATAATTATACAGGACTTGCCGACCGCCTCGACGCTATACTTAAAAAATATAACGGCACAGTAACGGGGATTTATACCGGAGATGAATGCCTTTCCGGAGTATCCCCCATCCAGGGAACCGAGCTCTGCGCCGTGGTTGAGCTTATGTATTCTTGTGAATGGCTGTACGCGGTCACGGGCGACAAAAAGTGGGCGGAGCTGCTTGAATTGCAGGCATTTAACGCGCTTCCCGCCACCTTTACCGATGATATGTGGGCGCATCAGTACGTCCAGATGAGCAATCAGATAGACTGTACCCCGTTTGGCGGCAATCCGATCTTCGGCACCAACGATATGCATGCCCATGAGTTCGGTCTCGAGCCTCACTTCGGTTGCTGTACCTCCAATTTCGGTCAGGGCTGGCCCAAGCTCGCGCTTTCAACCTTTATGAAGGCAAAGAACGGAGTGATTTCTGCCGTTCCCGTCGCATCTGAGGTCAAATTCAAGTACAGAGGCGCGAATATTACCGTTTCCCTTGAAAGCGACTACCCCTTTAAAAATTCCTTTACCTACCGCGTAAATACCGACAAAAAAACCGCCGCCCGGCTCTATGTGCGTATCCCGAGCTTTGCGAAAAACCTTACCGTAAACGGTGAGCAGGTGGCAAAGAGACCTATGCTGACCTTCGGCGGATTTGATGCGGGCGAGACCTGCATTTCACTTTCCTACGACGTCGAAGCAAGCTTTATCCCACGACCCAATAATATGTACACCGCCCGTCGCGGCTCGCTTCTGTTCTCATTGCCCGTTGAGATAGAGAGTAAGATTGTGGAATATACAAGAGCGGGTGTCGAGAGAAAATTCCCCTATTGTGATTACCATTTAAAGGGTGTTTCGGATTGGAATTACGGCTTTGCGTCAAGCTCCCTTGAAGTAAGCGAACAAGAGGTCTGCTCTGCCGATAATTACCCCTTCTCCTCAAAGAATCCCCCGATCAAGCTGATCGCCGAGCTCTCACATATCGATTGGAGATGCGAGCCCAGATTTGACAGAGTCTGCGCAAAGAAGCCTTATAGTACGTCTGCTTTGGACGCGCCGCAGAAGATCGAGCTCCACCCCTACGGTTGCGCTAAATTGCGAGTTACGGAAATGCCCAAAACAAAATAATTATTCAGAAAACGAACTCCGCCGAAAATGGCGGAGTTCTCAATTTTTATTTGGTATTTTTCCTGAGCTGTCCGGGTGTAATTCCTTTCTGCGCCTTAAACCGTGAGATAAAATGGCTTGTGGAGGAAAAACCGCAGGAAAGAGCAATGTCGGTTATGCTTTGCTCGGTGGAAATAAGCAGCTTTTCAGCTTCGCTTAATCTCAGAAGAGTTATATAGTCGCTGAAGCTGCGCCCCACGGCCTTTTTGAAGGAAGCAGAGAAATGATTGTAGCTGAGACCGCAATATGCGGCGGCATCACGCTCTGTCACACTGTCAAAGTTCTCGGAAATATAAAGCAAAGCCTTTTTTATGGGCTCGGTCATGGTTGCCTCGGAATGAAAAACGTTTTGCTTGTCCCAATAGCGAAAGATCCCCGCGAATATTTTAAGTATGTTGGCTCTGATCGAAAGCTCGTAGGCGGGACGCTGATGATCCCATTCATCCATTATCTCCAGTGATAAAGCGTGAATGTCTACGTTTTCAAAGTCTTTTTTGTGGAAAAGCTTTTGAGGGGAACGATCAGACAAAAACGGAGTTACGTATTTAAACTCAAAAAGAGAGTTGTCGTCAAAATATAATATTCTCGGAGAAAACTTGACGCAGATATAGTGGGAATCCTTGTTGAAAGAAATATTGTGAAGCTCGCCTGAATTGATGATAACAAGATCTCCCGACAGCATCTGGTGAGGAGAGCCGTTTATCCAGACGTTCATATCGGTATCAAGAGCATAGAGAAATTCTATATAATCGTGGTAATGGTATCTTTCAACCGTTACCTTGTCGTACTCGTTGGATTCTTTGGCAAAACAGTCAATGCACTGTATCCAGCTTTCGACACCGTTTATGATGAAGGCTTTTTCGGCATATGAATACATAACAAATACCCCCAATCGTAAAAAAATGATATTTTTTAGTTAATACATTATATCATAAATCTTCAAAATATGCTATACTTAATTTGTAAAAAATCCAAAAACAGTGGTCAGCGTGAAGATTATTTTTTACTAATAGGATAACTAATAGGAAAATCTACCGCTTCGCGCACGAATTTTGCCTGAGAGGCAGATTTCATTGATTATAATTTTTATCGCCGCAAAGCGGCGGAATGGAGGTTATTATGGATAAAAAATTAAAAGTTGGTCTTATCGGTCTCGGCGGTATAATGGGATATGCCCATATGCCCAGATACAGAGGCGCAAAGGATGTTGAGATAGTTGCGATCTGCGACATTCTTCCCGAGAAGATCGATGCTTTCAGACGCAATTTCGGTATGCACGAGGTGCCCGCGTTCACCGATTATAAGGAGCTTCTTGAGGTCGAGGGACTTGACTACGTCGATATCTGTACCCCCAATTACCTCCACTCCATAATCGCCGTTGACGCGCTGAATAAGGGAATTAACGTTTTCTGCGAGAAACCCGACGCGGTCTCTGTTGAAGAGGCGCTCAAAATGAAAGAAGCGGCTGAGAAGAGCGGTAAGAAGCTTATGGTTATGAGAAACAACCGTTACCTCAACACCATGCGCTATCTTAAGAAGTTCATCGAAGAAGGCAAGATGGGCGAGATCTATTGCGGACGTTGCGGTTGGCAGCGCCGTCGCGGTATTCCCGGTAAGGGCGGCTGGTTTACTACCAAGGCTCAGTCGGGCGGCGGTCCTCTTATCGACCTTGGCGTTCATATGATCGACCTTGCTATCTGGCTTATGGGCAATCCCAAGCCCGTGGCTGTTTCGGGTTGTACCTACACAAAATTTGCCGACAGCGACATTTCCGACTCTGTCAACTCGAATTTCGGTGACAAGAAGGCGGGCGGAACCTTTGACGTAGAGGACCTTGCTATGGGCTTTATCAAGTTTGATAACGGCGCGTGCCTCCAGATCGAGTTCTCTTGGGCTTCCAACGTTGAAAAGGAGCAGGGAATCCTCGAGCTCCGCGGCGACAAAGCAGGTGCTGAGCTTAAAAATAAGGAGCTTAGAATTTACACCGAGGACAACGGCACTCTCGTTGACCTTTGCCCCAAGATCGCTGACGGTAATCCCATTCATGCCGAAAACCTCAGACACTTTGCCGACGTTCTTCTGAACGGTGCCGAGCCCGATTTCACTCCCGACCAGGGCGTTGATATGATCAAGATCCTTACCGCGATGTATGAGTCTGCCGAGACAGGCATGGAAGTAAGACTCTGATATTAACTCGAAAGGAACTCAAAAAAATGAAGGTAGTAGTCTGGAACGAAAATTATCACGAAAAGATACAGCCCATAGTAACCGAGAATTATCCCGGCGGTATCCACGAATACCTGAAGAGCGTTTTGCAGTGTGACGATATCGAGGTAACTACCGCAACTCTCGACGACCCCGAATGTGGTCTTACCGACGAAGTGCTTGACGAAACCGACGTGCTTTTGTGGTGGGGACATATGAGACATCATATGGTGCCCGATCAGGTGGTTGCGAGAGTATATAACCACGTGCTTGCGGGAATGGGTATTATAATACTCCACTCGGGACACTATTCCAAGATATTCAAAAAGCTTATGGGAACCTCGGGCACTCTTAAGTGGAGAGCTCAGGACAGGGAAAGAATTTGGTGCATCAAGCCAAACCACCCCATTGCCGCGGGAGTTGACGAGACATTTGTGCTTGACCCCGAGGAGATGTACGGTGAGAGATTTGACATTCCCGATCCCGATGAGATCATCTTCCTTGGCTGGTTCAAGGGCGGAGAGGTCTTCAGAAGCGGTTGCACCTGGACGAGAGGACTTGGCAAGGTCTTCTATTTCCAGCCCGGTCACGAGAGCAACACCGCGTTCAAAAACGAAAACGTTCAGAAGATCTTGAAGAATGCCGTCAGATGGGCATGCCCCGTAAAGAAAAATATCCCATTCGATTGCATCGAGGTCGAGCCGTGCGAGGAATGATCCGATAGACAAGAACTGTCAATTTTTATAAGAAGGGGCTGATTCATTTAGCGCAGAACAAAAGCCACTTTTATAAGCAAGAACTAAATACAACTTAAAATATAGTTTTAGTCTTTAATATGAGGAAATCCGCCGAAATTTTTCGGCGGATTTCCTCATTTTATGTGGCTTTTTAGCCGCGTTTTGGCTCTCTGGCATACCCTCGTACGCCGACGAGAACCAAATCACGACTTCTTCATCTAAATGACTCAGCCCCTTTTGTTGAAAAAATGACCGATAAAAAAATTTCAAAAAATCGGTAAAATTCAATATTGTTTTAATAAAAATATGGTACAATAACTAAATAATCATTGGAAATATGTAGGTTGAGGAAAAAGAGATGAATAAGATTTTTTTGATGATCAGAAAAATTACGGTTCCGCCGACCTTTGCGGCAGCATTGTTGATACTGGGGTATATTATGTATCCGGATTATTTCGGCTCTGTCTGGCAATTGGTGGGCAGCTTGGTGTTTCTTTGCGTTCTGCCGCTTTTGGCATATCCCTTGCAGAAATACATTCCTCATTTTAAGGATAAGGGCAGAGCGGGACAGAGAAGTCTTGCGATGATCTTTTCAGCCGTAGGCTACCTTCTCGGAACACTTGTTGCGTTTATAACGAAAGCACCCGTTGAGTACAAGATCATTTGCGTGGAGTATCTGCTCTGCGGTATTTCAATGCTTGTACTCAATAAGATCTTCAAGCTGAAGGTAAGCGGACATGCTTGCGGTATTGTGGGTCCGGTTTTGATGATGATATATTTCAAAATGTATATCCCCGCCGCCATAGGAGCTTTATTGATCATTCCCGTATTTGTTTCAAGCTTGAGAACTAAACAGCATACCGCTTGGCAGTTGATCGGCGGAGGCTTTATTCCTCTTGTCGTGCTCTGCTGTATTCATCTGGCACTTTATTTGATTTGATGAAAGAAAATATGATAAAGAAAACGTCATAACACGCGCGTGTTATGACGTTTTATGTTTGTTTTAAAGAATTATTTCAACAGCTTCGTTTTCGGGAAGAGCATATTCCTTGCCCGAAAGTATCAGCGTGCCGCCGCTCTTGGTCGCGGTGACTTTTACCTTGGTCTTGTTCATCTCGACCCTGACCTCGCCGCCGCAAATAGGCACGATGCCCTCGATCTCCTTAAGCCCTCCAAGACGAGGCTCGACCGAGAAGGTCTCGTAAGCCACACTTGTGGGATAAACACCGAGATAATATCTGCCGAAAAGGTATATCGGGGTCGATCCCCAAGCGTGACAAAGCGACTTGTCGTAGCGTTGCCAATACATCTGGTAGTGTCTCGCTCCCGATTGGGTGGGGTCATAACCCTCCCAAATGGTGGTAGCGCCAAGACGGATCATACCGCCCCAATAAGAGTCCAGCATATCCTCAATGAACCCGAAATCGCCGAGACTTGCCAGAACGTCAAGCTCGTAGCCCTCAAAATAGGGGGTTGTGATCTTGGTTATATCATCGTTTTTGATTACGTTCTTTACGATGCTTTCTACCTTTTCAGCGTCGGCAATTTTGAACATAATGGCGAAAATGTTCGCGTGACGGGTGACGTTGCGCTTTCCCGACGAGTAGCTGTCGATATATGCGCCTTTTTCCTCGTCCCAGAAGAATTTGTCGATCCTCTGCTTCATAAGAGCCGATTTTTCAGCCCATTCCTGACCGTTCTCGCCAATAACCTCGGCAATCTTGCTCATAGACTCGTAAGCCTTGACACAAAGCATCTGCTCGGCGGCAACGGCTCCTGTTTTATCAATGCTTGACCAATCGATAAAGGTCCAATCGGCGGGCGCGCCCTCAATAAATCCGTCAGAGTTCAGCCTTGTTTCGCAGAATTTCATAAGCTGAACAGCTTTAGAGTAGATCTGCTTCAAAAAAGCTACGTCTCCGTGAGTGAAATAATGTTCGTAAAGCCCGATAATGTAAAGAAAACTGTAGTCAACGATGCCGTTGATGTGGTGATCCACGGGATCCTTGCCAACAAGAGCGATATTTGTGCGCTGCTCAATGTCGGGATCAAAGAAAAGGTAGTTGTTGATGTGGTTGCACTGATATGCGTCACCGCCCCAGACCCAACGGTCACGCTTGATTCCATCAAGAAAACCCTCGCGGCAGTTGAGATGGAAGGTGTAGGCGCATACGTCCCAAATTTTGTTGAACAATTCGTTGTCACATCGGAAACTACCGCGTCTTTCAAGAGGAAGATATTCATAATCCGCCGAAACCTTCAGCGACGGAGAGCCGCCCTTGATAAAGATATATCTGAAGGCGCGGCATACAAGAGAATAGTCGGTTTTGCCGCAGATTCGCTCAAAAGTATATGTGTGGTCGGTGTCAATAGCCTCCTCGTAGCTCTCGCCGTAGTAAACTCCCAGCTCGAGATCGGGATCAGCCCCCGAAATATTGACCTCCCCGAATGTTTCCTTGCCAAAATCGTAAAGCATACCGCCGTCAAGCTCCTCTGTGGTAACAGGTGCCATTTCCTGATACTCAAAGTGGAAGATTTCGGGGGTTTTATCGGGGGAATCGTAGTATTTGTCAAAGCCCACGGGTACTTTTTCGGAATGATTGTTTTCCTTTACGTACCAGCCTTCACCACTCTGTATTACGTCGCTTTCGACGAATATAGCGGGCAATCCACCGTTCTTTATAATGCAAGCGCAGACAGTAAACCTGCCCTTTCCAAGCTCGATTCGGCTTCCGGGAGAGTAAAGCGCGTTTCCGATCTTCACGTATCCGTCACCGCTGGCATGGACGCGAATATAGCCGCCCTCACCCTCGTAATCGTAGTAAAACATTACCTTGGGTGTTGGAGCGTCAACTCTCCAGTAGGGAGGATAGACCACCTCGCGTTCAACTCTCCGCATATGAAGCAGCATCGAGTGAAAGATCTCAAAATCACCGTATTTCCATATCCAATATGATTTTTTGTCCATAATTCTTTCCTTTCGGATAAACCTTTGCCACGCTCCGCCGACTTTTACCTCAGCGGAAACGTGGCTTTTTCGATTAAATTGTTATTATTCCGCGACTACCTCAACACCCTTGACGAGTGCGATAAGGCAGTATGCGTCGGGCTCAGCGGTGGGCACAGCCGCGAACATTACGTCCACAGTCTGTCCTACGTAAGCCGAAAGGTCTGCTGAAAGTCCCGTGGTATTATTTCCAAGTCCTGTGCCTGACTGGTATACCGCATTTATCAGCGACGCTTCGGTATCCTTGAACTGATATCCGCCAAGGAAGCTTCCCGAAGCAACACCGAGATGCGCGGAGGATGCTTTTGCGAGAGCTTCTATGCCGCAAAGCTCTGCGTCGTGCCAAGTGATGCCGCCGTCTGCCGACCAGGCATATTTGTCGATACCGCCCTCTGCTACCGACCAACCCGAGAAGATAAGCTGCGAGCCGTTCATGGTAGTTCCGTTAAATTCAAAGGTGTCAATTCCGCGAGAGGAATTACCGCCGCGCAAAGAATAGCTTGCCGAGTCTCCCTCACCCTTGCCGTTGATCATATCAAGGTGGGAGGCATAAACTACGTTTGATATCTTATAATTTGAGGAAGGAAGAACCTCAACTCCTATGACCTGCGCTATAAGACAGAGTGAATCGGGCTCATTTGTGGGAACAGCCGCAAACGTGACGTTAACTGTCTGTCCTACGTAATCGGAAAGGTCTGCGTAAAGTCCCTTTGTGCTGTCTCCAAGCCCCGTGGGTGACTGATAAACCGCATTGATTAAGGAGTTTTCGGTATCCGTGAACTGATAGCCGCCAAGGAACCAGGTGGATGCCGAGTTGAGATGTGTCTGACTTGCACTGCCAAGCTCTCTGCCGAAAATCTCCATATCGTGCCAGGTCTTGCCGTCAATGCTCCATACGTATTTTTCGATACCGCCTTCAGCCACTGTCCAGCCCGAGAAAACGAGGGAAGAGCCGTTGATAGTTGTTTTGTAGTAATCAAAAACGTCGATTCCGCTGACAGAGTTGCCGCCGCGCTTTGAGTAGCTTGCCGAAGCACCGCCCGCGCCGTTGATCATATCAAGATGAGTTGCGTAGGCAACTGTCGAGGTCTTATATCCCGACTCGGGATGAATGTAAGAGACGTTAACGTCGGAGATCTCGCCGGTTGACAAGCTGATGGGTGTGCGCTTGTTGCCCTCGTAGAACGTGCCGAATTCAATGTCCTCCTCAAGGAGAGCGACCTTTGCGAGGTTGTCAACGATCGCCATATAGGCTATATCGAATGCCTCGGTGGTGGGGGTCGTGCCGTTGAAGGGATCCAGACGGATATATTTTACCGAATAGGTACCGTCCTTATTTTGTTCAAAGCCGTTGACTATGCCTGCCTTTGTGAGGTCGAAGATCGCTACAGTCCATTCTCCGCTTATCGAAAGGACGGGGGAGAATTCGTCGCCGGTTGTGGGGGCTGTATTTTTGGTACTTGCGAATATCTGAATCTGATCCTTTTTCAATACGTTGGTGGAGGGAATTCTGTATTTCAAGATGAGATACTGACCTGTGACCTTGTCGCCGGAATATGCGGTGAAGTAAGCCTCAAGCACCGTGTCCTTGGGGACGAGGCGAACGAAGGAACCGTCCTCCAAAAGCTCTACCGAGTGGAATCTGGTGACGGTCGAGGCTGAATCGTAGAGGTTTTGAGCATCCTTAAAGACGTTGAGTATATTGGTGGTGTCGATACTTTCCTTGGGCCAGGAAACGAAGTCCTCTTGTGCCTCAATTCTGAAGATGCGTTCCTCGTCGCCCGTGAGGGTGGTTACGAAGGAATAAGAGAAGGTTCCGTCGCCGTCGTAGTTGACAGCGTAGCCGTCGTAGTAGTGGTAGTATCCGCTGTTATCAGAGGTGTCCTTGGAGGAAACTACGTATTCCACCCACTCGCCGTCGATCTTTTCGTAGATCTTGGGAGCGGTCAGCTTATCGAAGCCGTAAACACGGATTGCTACGTTGTTTTCACCGCCCGAGATCTTGAATTCGGCACTCTTTCCGTTTGTGGTGCGGAATTTGGGAATGAATACGCTCTCGATGCTTTCGCAATCGGCT
>JAZKYL010000134.1:0-30501 GCA_045612105.1 Eubacteriales bacterium | reverse complement strand
TTTTTAGAAGAACAAGAAATTTTTTTAAAAAAATTTCCCCAAAATGCGCCTCCCCCGCCTCCCCGCTAAATCAAAATTTGAAGTTGTTTACATCAAAAAATCCGTCGAAAAATTCGACGGATTTTTTCATTTTATGTGGATTTTTAGCCATTTTAAGCAGCTTTGCCGTACTCCTGTACGTCGGCGATAGCCAAAAAACGACTTTTACATCTAAATGACGCAGCCCTATATTGAAGTGACCTCAATGTACTTCGCCGGGATAGATGCTGTCAACGATCGCTTTTTGCTGATTGCCTGCATCGCCTTCTTCAAGAAGCTCGAGATATGCGGTCTTTGCTTTGATATCGCGGAGGTCGGCGATAACGCCCTTTTCCTCTGCCTCGTAGAGCTTCCAGATAAGACGGTTGCTCTCAAGCGCGCTTCTGGGGTCGGTCAGGGGCTCCTTATCGTTGAGAACGCAATCGATAAAGTGATTGATCTCGTACTGAGTCTGCTTACTCTTATCGTTGAAGTTCCAGGTGATGTCGCGGGGATACTTGCCTACGTTTGCGTCGGGACCCATGTTGTGGATGAAGGTCATGATGCTGTCGTAGTGCTTGTACTCAAAGAAGCCGTGCTCGGTGTGTACCTGGAAGTCGTAAACGTGAGACGAGCCACGCGCACCCCAAGTGCCGAAGTGATAGCCCATAGCACCGCTCTCGAACTTAATGACTACGTTAGACGTACCTTCTCTTTCCATCCAGGGAGTACCGGTGTTGGTTCCCATGTGGAAGCCTTCTACGGGCTGACCGAGGAAGCGGAGCATAATGTCGATGTAGTGACAACCGTGGCTGAAGAGCTGACCGCCGCCGAGACGGTTAACGCTACCGTCCTGCTCGGTGTACTGCTCGGTCCAGATCGACATCTGCATGATCTTACCGTACTTACCGGAGTCCAGCTCCTCCTTGAGCTTGACGATACCTCTCCAATAGGGAACAGGGTATGCGACCATCAGCTTAAGGTTGTTCTTTTCGGCGAGCTCGATAAGTCCGAGACATTCCTCGTCGGTGTTTGCGAGAGGCTTTTCCATAAGAACGTGCTTGCCGTTCTCGAGGAAGAATTTACCGCAGGGGTAGTGGAATGCGTGGGGAAGAACGCAGAAAATAGCGTCAACGTAGGGGAGCATGTCCTCGTAATTTGTGCAGACGTGCTCTGCGCCGTAGTCTGCCTGAGCCTTCTTTGCCGCGTTGATATCAACGTCGCAGAAAGAAGTGATCTTGCAGTTCTTAAGCTTTTTGAATGCCTGAAGGTGAGCGTTAAGTGTCATTCTGCCGCAGCCGATAACGCCAAGGCGAAGTTCTTTTGTTGCCATAATAAAATTCCTTTCAATAATTAAACAATATAAATGTGTTGATGATTTCTTATTTTAAAGGGTACAAGCATTTTAGCCTTCCCCAGTAATACTGTGCCAAAATTCTTCCGCCCTCCTCGGTGGTGTGAGCCTGGTCGCGGATGTAGTCGTTGTTGCCTGTGACTCGGTAGAATCCGAGATTGGCTTCCTTTGCCGCGTTGAAACAGGGAATACCGTGAATGTTGCAGATCTCTTCAACAGCCTTTTCACGTGCGATCCTGTGTTTCATAAAGTCGGAGGCGGGGGAATATGGGTTTTCAGGATGCAGATGCTCGTGGCGAGTTCTTGTGGCGATCAGCACCACCACCACGGCTCTTGTGTTTTCAAGCAGATATTTCAGTATCTGATTGAGGTTGCCGCAGAAGCTGTCGTCACCTGTGTCGTAAACGTCGCCAAGATCCGCTTTCATATCGTTGGCGATGATCTCAAGAGTGATAAGATCTGCGTCGGCTTTTCCGTCGTCAAGTCGCATACAGCGCGTTTTGATGCTGTCCACAGTTCCGTGGATCGCGGGAACGATGCCGCTGCCGCCCTTGCCGTAGTTGTGCTCCTCAAGTCCCGCGTATTCGGCGAGATACTTTGAGTAGGTTCCCGTGACGAATGGGGAATCCTTGCCACTGTTGTCGGTCATTGAGGTGCCGTAGCAGTACCATTTTTTGCCCTGCCACTGTTTACCATCATTCATAGCATAAATCCTTTCAATAGGTTTTTTAGTTTTCTGTTGACAAACTCATTTCTTTGTGCTACACTTATATTATATCAGTTTTCGGGTTGATTTCAATACCGTATTAGCTGTTTTTTATACACAAAAAGATATCTTTGAGAGGTTTTTATGCCAAATTACAGAACCACCGCGCTACCCGAGGGAATCAGAGTGACGAAAATTATGTCGCTGTTTACCACCTGCTTTGATTGCGCTACCCTTACCAAAAACCGTCGTGAAAGCTACCCTTTTTGGGCGATGATCTATACAACAAAAGGCGGAGTTACCTTTCGTATTGGCGAGGAGCTCTATCACGTCAGGGCTGGCGAGCTGATTTTTTATCCCGCAAATCTGCCGCATACGATAGTTGAGACCGACGAGAAAAGCTGGGAGGTATCGTTTTTGACCTTCGAATGCGAGAGTAAGCATATAAATTCGCTATCGGGTAAGGTTTTCGTGACCGATGGAAGCGTAGCCGACCGAATACGCTCGCTTTTTAGATTTGGAGGCAAATTTTTCTACAATCTGCCTCCTAAAGGAAATAATACCGTTGGAATGTACTGTCGCGCAAACGAGCTTGAGTTGATGAGGATCAAAAGCGAGCTTGAAGCGGTGTTGACGAGACTTTGTCTGTCGCTGAGCCGAAAAAAATCGGAAAGACGTAGCGAGGTGTTTACAAATGCCACCGAATATATGCAGGATCATCTCGGCGAGTCGATATCCTTGGATCTGCTTGCAAAAGAAGTTGGGGTCAGCGTCTCAACTTTGAAAAAGGCATTTCAAAAGGAGAGTGGCGGCGGTGTCAACAGCTATTATATCGACCTGAAGCTCTCTCAAGCCGCGAAGCTGCTCTGTGAGAGTGACCTTTCCGTGGGCGAGATCGCGGATAAGCTGGGATTTTCCAACCAATTCTATTTTTCGGAGCAGTTCAAGTCGCGTTTTGGCGCGTCGCCCCTTGCGTATCGAAAGCAACAGGAGCGTGAGTGCAGGGAATTTTTATAACACCCTTACAGTATCAGGTCAATTTCATACCATATTATTTAAATAAAAACATCAGGACAGCAGCCCTGATGTTTTTGTGTTAAGTTTTGTATGAGTTGTGATGATTGTTTCAAATTTTGATTTGTCGGGGACGCGGGGGAGGACGCGTTCGAGAAACTTTTTGAAAAAAGTTTCTCGAGCTCTTCAAAAACTTCCAAAAAAAATGGTTGGAAGTGTAGCCATTTCATCTTATGAAATCGTGAGGATTTTTATCAAAGCCTCACTGCTATCGTATTTCGGGTGTATTGCAAACTCTTTTGTTTAAAAGGTTTCAATTAAACTTGCAACACGATAGAAGATAAACTTCGATTAAAATCAATATGGTTTCAATGGCAGCATTGGTTCAATCTTTCCCATTTTTCGGGGAAGCTTTTTGGCTCCACCTTTTTCTCGAAAAAGGTGGAAATCGCGTCCCCCGCGTCCCCGCTAAATTGCAATTTATAATTTAAATTAACACAAAACAAGCCTGCCGAGCGGCAGGCTTGTTTTCTCATTATTGATTTATTCGGGCTTATCCTCGTCGGATTTGCCTTCAACCTTGTTGGTTTCTTCGGTGGATTCCTCTTGGGGCTCCTCCACAGGCTCGTCAACCACAACGTCGATCTTTTCAGTGGCTTTAACGTCAACGGGCTCAGCTTCAGCCGCCTGCTTGGACTCCTCGGCGTTCTTCAAAGCTCTCTTCTTGTTGTCCTCGATGCTCTTCTGCTTTTTAGCCTCGGCAATAGCCTCGATCTCATCCATTACGGGGCAATCGCTCTCCATAACAGCCTTGAACTGATCGCCGCCCATAACCTCATTTTTGAGCAGGAACTCTGCGATAAAGTGGAGACGGTGAATGTCGCCCTTGAGAATTTCCTTCGCCTTGTCGTAAGCCGTGTTGATAATAGAGTTGATCTCGTTGTCGATCTTAGCCGCCAGTTCCTCGGAATAGTCCTGAGAAGCCGAGAAATCACGGCCGAGGAATACCTCGCTCTGATTATTACCGTAAGCTCTGGGACCCAGCGTGTCGGACATACCCAGACGCATGATCATCTTCTTGGCGATCTTGGTAGCGCGCTCAATGTCGTTGGACGCTCCGCCTGTTACGTCGTTGTAAATGATCTCCTCAGCCGCACGACCGCCGAGAAGCATGGAAATTTCCATCTTCAGCTCGCTCTTGTACTCGCTGTATTTATCCTCTATGGGAGGATTGAGTGTGTAACCCAAAGCTCTGCCCGAAGGAATAATTGAGATCTGCTGAACGGGGTCAAGGTTCAAATGATAAGCGATCATCGCGTGACCTGCCTCGTGATAAGCGGTCTTCTTCTTTTCCTCGTCCTTCATCACTCTCGCCTTCTTCTTGGGACCTGCGATAACTCTAATAAACGCGTCGGAAATGTCGTCCATACCCACAAGGCTCTTGCCGCGTCTGGTTGCAAGCAAAGCTGCCTCGTTGAGCAGGTTCGCAAGGTCTGCACCCGTAAAGCCGACGGTCATACGAGCGACCTCCTTGAGGTCAACCGAGCCCTCGAGAGGCTTGTTTCTGGAGTGAACTTTAAGGATCTCAACTCGACCGTTGATGTCAGGGTAGTTGACGGTTATCTGTCTGTCGAAACGACCGGGACGGAGAAGCGCGGGGTCGAGAATGTCGGGGCGGTTGGTTGCGGCAATTACGATAATGCCGTCGTGAGAACCGAAGCCGTCCATCTCAACGAGAAGCTGGTTAAGAGTCTGTTCTCTCTCGTCGTGACCGCCGCCAAGACCTGCACCTCTGTGACGACCGACCGCATCAATCTCATCGATAAATACGATAGATGCGGGGGATTTTCTCGCGGTGTCGAAGAGGTCGCGTACTCTCGACGCACCAACGCCGACGTACATCTCAACGAAATCAGAACCCGAAATAGAATAGAAGGGAACACCGGCTTCACCGGCAACTGCCTTCGCAAGCAGAGTTTTACCCGTACCGGGAGGGCCCATGAGCAGAACGCCGTGGGGGATTTTAGCGCCAAGCTTGGCAAATTTTGCAGGGTCCTTAAGAAATTCAACGACCTCTTCAAGCTCTTCCTTTTCCTCGTCAGCACCCGCAACGTCGCGGAATGTGACCTTGTCGCGGTCAGAGGGATTTGCCATCTTCGCGCGGGATTTAGCGAAGCTGTTCATCTTTCCGCCGCCCGCACTGATAGAACGGGTCATAATGATATACATTACGATAAGCGAAACGACGATAAGAATAATGGGAAGATAAGATACCCAAGCAGAATACTGTGTGGGAGCTACGTATTCTCCCTTAAGCGTGCCGTTGGCGATCTGCTCCTCAATGTCGTCACCCAAGTCAGCGTGGAAAATGCTGAGACTTGCCAGACGGTATTCCGCAACGTACTTGCCCTCGGAATTCTTGACACCGAATGTGTTAGCCGTCTCTGAGCCCTCGCGGAGAATAAGAGTCAGAACGTTGTTCTTGTCTATCTGGAATTCCTCGACCTGGCTCTGTCCGTTTTCGTCAGCCTTGAAGGCAGCCACCACGTCGGAGTATTTCATAGACACCGTAGTTTGCCTGAAGAGCATAGCGCAGATGACCACGACAATGATTATCAAGGCAACGTAAAATAATATCTGTTTTACGCTTTTTTTCATTTAGTCCTCCAATGTATGTGCAATTAACTTCTCATATATTATATGCCCAAAAAAGCGATAAAATATAGAGAAATATTTTTTTACTCATAAGAGTATAACATTCTTATGTTAATTTTGTGTTACGGCAATGTGAAGGTTGCCGCAAGTTTTATTTGGAATAAACGCTTCTCTTCAGAATGCCAACGTAAGGCAGATTTCTGTATTTCTCGTTGTAATCAAGACCGTAGCCGATAACGAATTCGTCTTCAATGACCTTGCCGCAGTAATCGGAGGTAAAGGGAACCTCGCGACGGGAGGGCTTGTCAAGGAGAGTGCAGGTCTTGACGCTGTTAGCGTTTCTGTTCTTAAGTAACTGGGTGAGACGCGAGAGAGTACGTCCGCTGTCCACTATGTCCTCAAGAATAAGCAGATCGTACTGCTCGAGGTTTTCTCTCATAAGGTCAAGATGGATCTTGATCTCGCCGGAATTCTTGGTTCCCGCGCCGTAGGAAGAGACTTTCATAAATTCGAGCTCTAAGGGCAGATCGATCTTCTTCATAAGATCGGATGCAAAAGGCATTGAGCCCTTGAGTATAATAATGAGTATCAAAGGCTTTTTGGAGTTAGAATAATCTCTCATAATCTCTTTGGCAAGCCTTGTTGTGATCTCATCAAGTTCGTTTTGGTCAACGAGTATTCTTTCAACGTCCTGAAGCATATCTTATCTCCTGAAAATTAGATTTTTTTGTATATTGAAATTTTAATTTCAAACCTTGTCTTGTTTGCTCTCGCATTGTCGCTGACCGCGCAAAGGGGAGCATAGATCAATTCGTCTCCCGAGAATATTAAAGGGAGAAAATCTCTGTCGCAAAGCGGCACTTTTTTGTCGCACATCAGCTTTTTGATCCTCTTGTGCATACCGCCGTCAAGTATTCTGTCGCCCTCTCTGCGATTTCTAACGTAGAGAGAACTTCTGTCGGCATTTAAATATGCCGAAGCGTATATTTTGTAACCGTCACCGACTGTGTCGGATGAATTACTGTCGCTTGATACCAAAACCGCGAAATCGGTTCCGTCAATATAGGTCAAGCTGTCATAAATCGGTATATCATATTGCGAAATTTCACTTTTTTCACGGTCTTCCCGTTCAAAATGCAATTTTTCACTCTCAAAAACTCCGCAAAACTCTCCCGGAAGAGAAATTTTGCCGTTTTTGCCCGAATTCGCAAAGGATAGCAGACTTTCAATGTGTATTTGTTCAAGCTTGTCGGAAGAAAAGCTCTCAAAACTCAGTTTTAAGACCTTTTTCGCCACCGCCGGATGAAGCCCGCATAGATCAGATACCTTAATAGTACCGTTTTGACCGTCCAAAAAGCATTTCGCCTCGGACAGAATGAAATCGCTGTCCTCCCTCGCCGCAGCCGATAGTCTCATTCCCGCTCTTTCGGGGGAAGAGAATATATCCTTAAGCTGAGGTATAATATTCAGCCGCAGCTTGTTCCTTACGCAATCGTCTTCTGAATTTGTGCTGTCGGTGACGAATTCAAAAGAATTCTCGGCGCAAAAATCCAATATCTCGCTCTTTGTCGCCGAAAGTATAGGACGAACTGTGATTCTGCCGCCGCCAAGTCCCCTGACTTCGGGAATACCGCAGATACCCGAAATGCCGCAGCCTCGGCAAAGATTGAATATCTGAGTTTCAAAATTGTCGTCAGCGTTGTGAGCAGTTGCCAGTATTTTAATTGAATGCTCCGCCATCTTTTCCGCGAAAAACGCGTACCTTGCCTCTCTCGCCGCGGTCTCAAGGCTCTGCCCCGAGCTCTCCGAAAGAGCAGGGACGTCAACGTCTGCCACAAACAGCTCAACGTTAAGTCTTTCGCAAAGACTTCTGCAAAATTTCTCGTCTCGTAAAGCCTCGTTGCCGTATTCCGCCCCCCTTATGTTGTGGTTGACGTGAGCGGCATAAAGCGGGAATGGGCGAGTTTTCCGTAACTCGCAAAGCAGATGAAGCAGAGATACCGAATCCGCGCCGCCCGATAGTGCCAGCAAGATCGGTTCGTCGGGCATTGAATTTGCTAAAAGGTGGGGATCCTTGAAAAAGCTCGGTAATTTTCCGATCATTAAAAAATCTCCGATGTAAATAATTTATTGATGATAAATCTTAATTATGAGGAAGATCCTCTTCGTTGGCAAGCTCGCGGAACTTGGTATATCTTCCCGTCCAGCCTACCTTGACCGTATCGGTGGAGCCGTGACGGTTCTTCGCGATGATGATCTCCGCCACGTTTTGCTCGGTATCGGGAGCCACGCTGTCGCCGCCCTCGGTGTTTTTGTAGTATTCGTCACGGTAAAGGAAAATGATAACGTCGGCGTCCTGCTCGATAGATCCCGACTCACGCAGGTGAGAGATCATAGGACGCTTGTTGGTGTTAGCCTCGGTTCCACGGGAGAGCTGTGAGCAGCAGATTACGGGAACGTTCAGCTCCTTTGCAAGTATCTTCAAGGAACGGGAGATCTCCGAAACCTCTTGAGTTCTGTTTTCTATCTTCTTATCTGACTGCATAAGCTGCAGATAGTCTATGACCACAAGTCCCAGATTGTTGACTCTTCTGAGCTTTGCTTTCATCTTGGTGACCGATATACCGGGGGTGTCGTCGATAAGAATGTCGCATCCCGAAAGGGAAGAAGCCGCCTGAGCGATGTGAAGCCATTCCTCGTCCTTGAGCTCGCCCGTACGTAACGAGTAGCTGTCGATCAAAGCCTCACTTGAAAGCACTCTGCTGACCAACTGTTCCGCAGACATCTCAAGCGAGAATATGGCAACCGCCTTTTTTGTCTGCTTCGCTACGTTGGTTCCGATGTTAAGACAGAACGAGGTCTTACCCATACCGGGTCGCGCTCCGACGATAACAAGGTCGGAGTTACCCATACCCGCCAGAACTCTGTCAAGAGAGCGGAAACCGGTTGACGTACCCTGATTGCCCTCGGGATCGTTGCGCATAGCCTGCAAGTGAGCGAAAACGTCGGTAATAACCTCACGTATATGACGGAAATTCTTGGTCTCACGACCCTGTGTGATAGAATAAAGTCTGCTCTGCGCCGACTCAATGATAGCCGAGACCTCGTCCTGCTCGGAATAAGCCGCGTCGGATACCTCCGAGCACATATCGATAAGCTGACGCAAAATGCTCTTGTCCTTGACTATCTTAGCATAGTCCTTGACGTTGAGCGCGTTGGGAACGGTCTGCGCTATGACCTTTATGTAATCCTCACCGCCGGATTTTGAGTAAATGCCCTTTTTTACCAGCTCGTCGATAAGCGTAACTACGTCTATCTGATTGTTGGCAATAAAAAGCCCGTGCATAGCAAGGTAGATCTGCTTGTGCTCTTCAAGATAGAAATCATCGTAGGAGATGAAATCGGCTATTTGGTTGATAGATTCGGGATCTATCAGTATAGAGCCTAAGAGAGATTGCTCCGCGATGGCGGAGAAGGGCAATTTTCTGATAATATCTTCAGCCATTTTAATCTCCATTCTGCCGCGCACAGCGGCACAAATAGTAATCGATGAATTTTGCCACCCGGCAAAATTCGCGCGTGAAACTGATTATTTCACTATTAGTTGGAAGTAACTTTCACGCTATTTTCCAATTATAGTATTTGTATCGAACCCACAAAGTGGGGGAGAGATCACTCGGTAACAGTGACCTTAAGCGTCGCGCTGATCTCGGGATATACCTTGACCTCAACGTTGTAGGTTCCGTAGGTCTTGATATTCTCGTTAAGCGTCATCTTTCTCTTGTCAATGTCGATCTTGTGCTGCTTTGCAAGTGCCTCGGAAATATCCTTGGTAGTGACCGAACCGTAAAGACGGCTGTCGGAGCCTGCGGGAGCGGTGATCTTAACCGTCAAAGTACCTATCTTTTCAGCCAGTGCCTTAGCGGCAGCCTTTTCTTCCTTTAAACGGAACTGCTTGGATTCCTCCTTGCTCTTCGTCTCACTCATAACCTTTGCGTCAGCGACGACCGCAAGCTTTTTGGGGAAAAGGAAGTTGCGAGCGTATCCGTCGGATACCTCAACTATCTGATCTTTTTTGCCCTGACCCTTAACGTCAGCTAAAAGTAAAACCTTCATAATTACATATTTCTCCTGATATTAAAATTTTGGAACGATCTTATTGAAATATTCGGTGTTTATCGATCCTCATCGGATCTGTGATCGAATACGAAATAATCGTTAATAGCCTCCGTCAGCATAACGAAAGCCTGTGAAAGCGTGGATTTTTTGATCTGTGCGCCGGCAATATCAAAGTGTCCGCCGCCCTTAAGACGTTCAAGTATAAGCTGAACGTTGATGTCACCCTTGGAACGTCCGGATATTACTACGTCGCGATCCATGTTGATCATAGCAAAGGATGCTTCCACACCCTTGATGTTAAGAAGCTTGTCCGCAACCTTGGAGGCGATTATTCTGTCCTGAGGTGTAGCGGGACGGTCGAGCTCCATGCTTGTAATAGCCACCTTGTCTCTGAATATCTCGGCTCTTGATTCAAACTCACCGGTCATCATAAGCTCTTCGAGACTTTCACGGAAGAATTCGCGAACCACACCCGTGTGCGCTCCTCTCGAATAGAGGTAGTGGGTTATCTCAAAGGTCTGCGCGCCGGCATTTCTTGTAAAGTTGTTGGTATCAAGCATAATACCCGACAAAAGCACCTCTGCCTCCTCCTTGTGAAGAGATGAGCCGTACTTGCTTCTGAAGAGGATCTCCGCCACTATCTCGCTGGCAGAGGATTTTGTTGCCTCAACGTATTGTAAGAAGGGCTCGAAGGTAAGAGCGGAAGCCAGACGGTGATGGTCGAGAATAGCGATCTTGGAAACCGATTTTGCCAGCTCGCCCGATTCGAAAATAAAGGGGTTGCTGACGTCGCAGATGATAAGCACCGTGTCCTCGGTAACCAGGTCGCGGGCATCCTCTTTGGTAATGAAAATATTCTGATAAATACCGAGAGGCTCAAGCTGTGCGTAACAGGTGTCGAAGGTCTCTCCCTTTTTATTAATGACTATGTTGACCTTGGGACGGTCCTCAAAAGACTTGTCGGCATGCTCGTCGGCGATGACCTCCATAGCAAGGCGCGCCATACCTACGCAAGAGCCGATAGAGTCGAAGTCGGGGTTGGCATGACCCATGATAAGTACGCCGCCGGCTTCTCGGATATTCTTTTCAAGCAGCTCTCCACTGACTCGGGAAGCGACCGCGGTGTTGTTTTCGATAGTTTTATGCGTGCCGCCGAAGAAAGTGTATCCCGCCGAGTCTTCTCGTCTTATGGCAACCTGGTTTCCGCCGCGCTTTACCGCAATGTTCAATGCCTCAAACGCCGCCTTTTCCTTTTCAGCATAAGTGCCGTTTATAGATGCGATACCTATTGAAATGGTAACGGGGAAGCTGTTGTCACCGATCTTAAAGTCCATTATTCTCTGCTGAATGTCAAAATCGCGGTGGATCTGATCGGAGAGAGCCTCTCTGGAGAATACTGCAATATATTTGTCATTCTCGTATTCTCTGATAAATCCGCGCATATCGATCACCCAAGAGCGCAGAATGTTTTCTATTTCGGTAGAGACCTGACGGTAGTCGGCTCTGACGTACTGAGTAAGCTCTTGCAGATTATCGAGAATGATATAAGCGACCACGCAAGCATCCCTTTCCTCTCGCTCAGCGATAGAAAGCAGATCCTCGATGTCCTTGAAAACCGCGAAATAATAGTTTTCATCTCTGTTTTTGAAAACGTAAGAAACCACCTCATATCTTCTGCCGTCAGAAAGACGGGTGATGGCTTGAGGGGTATTGCCATCCTCTGGGAGCTCGTATATGGTGTTCTCAAGATAGGCCTTGCGGTTTTTTGCGGAAGACGCGATGGAATCAATGGAAACCGAACAGAAATCCGAAAGATCGATTCCGCTGACAGCGTTTCTGTATCCGAGAATATCAAGCAGAGCACCGTTCATTACCTTTACCTTGCCGTCGCGGTCAACAACGGCATAGGGAAGATCGAGAATGTATTTGAAAACGTCATATATGTCGGTTTCAAAATGATTTGCAACTATACGGGCATTTTTTGTTCTTTTTGCCTTGATAAGATAGCAGAGGCAGATCATTCCCGCGGATAAAACGTAGAAGATGAGCATAGTGAGCCCAAGCTCAAGCAAACGCTGACGGTCACCGTTTTTAATGAAGAAATAACTGATGAATGCCATCAGAGCAAACAGAACTATAGCCTCTATGGCGCAAAACAGCAAAGGCGCGCTCAGGTCAACGTGATATTTGTCGTTTCTTTTGACCTGCGCGGAGTTTTTGTAATTCGAAGGCTTTTTAACACTCATTTTTGTTCTCCTTTCCCATAATGGTCTTTAGCCCAACGGTCAATGCTCACTACCAGCACGAAGAACGCGCCCAGAAGAGCAAGGAGTGACGGCAGAGAGGGGGAGAAAATAAAGAATAATATAAGTCCACCCGCAATAAGGATCCCCCAAAAGCCAAGCTTGAGAGGAAGAGCCTTAAGTGCCGCGAATCCCTTCAGGATAAGGCAGGGCATAAGCATAAGACAGAGATTGTTGCCGATAACGGCGATAATTGATACGCCTCCTGCCGCCGACGTGGCAAAGGAAAGCAGATATGATATCATGAAAACTATGGCTGCGGGAACGCTTACGGTGAGCAGGGTCGCTTCGGGTGTAAGATACTCATCTACACCGTAAGAACGCAAAAGATTTATCTGCATACCGTGAGCAAAATATACTAAAATAAGAGAAAGCGCGACAAGTATGCCGGGCGCGAGATTTACGTATGACTCGGCGACGTATATTAACTCTTGACGGATCGCGGGAGTTATTTCGGTACCCTGTACCTCGGTCAGAGCGTATTCGGTGTAATAAACGAAAGCGTCAACAAAGCTGTCAGCGGCAAGAAGTAAGCCCTCAAGTCCGATATTATCGTAAAGCACGTGCATTCTGTAAATAATAACGGCGATCAAAGCCACAACGAGACCGAATCCGGAAAAAGCGATCGTTGTTGTCATCCAGACCTTTTTCTTTGTAGCAAAGGCGAGAATGATCGCAGGAATAAGAATAGCGAGAGAAAAAAGCGAAACTAAATAATCGCGTGTGACTAAAGCGGTCAGAACGAAGGATAATAACGTTGCCACCGCAAGAAAGACAGGCCCATAGTTTCCCGATGCCGAGATCAAAGAAGAAGCGGCGGAAATGGCAACGACCGTTCCAAAAATAATTGCGGGAAGGACGGGAGAGCCCACAAATGCGCTAAGGAAAAACCATAATATTGTCAGCCATACCGCGTGGGATAGCTTTTTTGCGGAAAGATATAATACCGGAACACATAAAACGCAGGTCGCCCACGAGGCAATATAGGATGCGTTTTCGATGCCGGAAAGTAAAAACGGCAGACAGAGCGAGGAGGCAAGATATGCAAGAGAGAAGAGCAGAGCGATCTTGACGGGAATGATCTTTTCGCGCTTTAAAAGATCCGCTTCCATCCCGGACTTGTTTTTGGCGGGAGTTCTTAAAGACATATTTTTCCTCCTATTCACTGAATTTTCTGCGGAATTTACGCTGTGCGCATACTTTCCATAATACTACATTATAACATTATACCATAAACCGCCTCTTTTGTAAACACTATTTGCAAAATTTATAACATTTTATTAATGTTAGCAAAATTCTAAAGAAATAAGTAATATGATTTTAACATATATGTGAAATTAATGGGTAAAAATACTTCCAAAACCGACTGTTTGTACAAAAATGTGAAAAAATGAAAAAAATTTCGAAAAACTATTGCAATTTCCCAAAAAGTGTGGTATAATCCATATAGTGTATAAGGTAAGTTGGAGTGGGTTCGAGGATCCACTCTTAAATTTTGCCTTAACAAAATTGAGTTTTTGTAAGACTCGCAAGAAAGGAGAAGCTTTTCGTATGAAGAATAACGGAAGCAAAAACGTCGCCGCAGTTGTGCGCGAACTCGTGTCTCTCACAGCGGATGAAATGGGATATT
Organism: Eubacteriales bacterium; assembly: GCA_045612105.1. GTDB lineage: Bacteria > Bacillota > Clostridia > Oscillospirales > CAG-272 > SVTX01. Next base: position 16,702 of record JAZKYL010000134.1, on the reverse strand, counting down.
ATCTCTGGGACGTTGAGTTTGTGAAGGAGGGTGCCGATAAGTACCTGAGGATCACTATCGATAACGAAGAGGGAATAACCATTGAGGATTGTGAAAAATTCCACCGCGCCATAGACCCTATTCTCGACGAAGCCGATCCGATCAGCGAGGCATATATCCTTGAGGTATCCTCCCCCGGAATCGAGCGTGAGCTCAAGAACGAGGAGCATATAGATGCCTGCGAGGGTTGGGACGTTGAGGTGAAGCTCTACGCACCCAGAAACGGCTCCAAGTCCTTCAAAGGAGTCCTTTGCGGATACGATGAGGACGGCAATATCGTGATCGAGGTCGGCGAGGAGAAAACAGCCTTCAAGCCGCAGGAGATCGCAAAGATATCGACCTATTTTGATTTCAGCAATTCGTGATCAAACGTTTAAAATGATTGAAAGGATAATTTAGATCAATGAACAAAGAGTTTTTTGCAGCGCTTCAGCTTCTCGAAAAGGAAAAGGGTATTCCCCAGGAGTATATGATCGAAAAGATCGAGGCTGCGCTTGTCTCGGCATTCAAAAAAGAGTATGGTAACAATACCAACGTAAGAGTTCATATCGACCCTGTAAAGGAGGACGTAAAGGTCTTCCAGCAGAAGGAGGTCGTTGAGGAGGTAGAGGATCCCGCTATCCAGATCTCCCTTGCCGACGCAAAGGCGATCAGTAAGAGAAACGTGCTCGGCGGTATCGTAGAGTTTGAGGTCAAGACCAAGAACTTCCGCCGTCTCAGTGCCGCTGCAGCAAAGTCCGTAATAATTCAGGGCATACGCGAGGGCGAGCACAGAGCTATGCAGGAAGCGTACGAGTCCAAGCGTGAGGAGATCATCACAGCAACCGTTCAGAAGATCGATTTTGAGACAGGAAACGTGGTTCTCGATACCGGTACAGGTCTTGCAACTCTTCTTAAGAGCGAGCAGATCCCCGGAGAGTATTACGAGATCGGCGATAAGATCAAGGTCTTCATTCAGGAAGTCAACAGAGAGCTTCGCGGACCTGTAGTTACCCTTTCAAGAGTTCACCCCGGCTTTATCAGACGTATGTTTGAACTCGAGATCCCCGAGATCGCCGACGGTGTTGTAGTTATAAAGGGAGTAGCGCGTGAGGCAGGCTCCACTACAAAGATCTCTGTTTATTCAAGAGACGAAAGCGTTGACGCGGTAGGTGCTTGTATCGGTGCGCATAGAATGAGAATAGAAAGCATTCTCGATGAGATCTGCGGCGAGAAGATCCAGCTCGTCAAGTATAGCGAGGTTCCCGAGGAATACGTAGCTGCGGCACTTTCTCCCGCAACCGTTATCTCCGCGGAAATGGAGAGCGAAAGATTCTGCCGCGTAACGGTAGCTCCCGATCAGCTCTCTCTTGCGATCGGCGCTAAGGGACAGAACGTCCGCCTTGCGGTAAAGCTTACCGGAATAAAGATCGATATCAACGCCGAAGGACTTGAGAAGAACTCTCCTCTGGTGTAAAACATAGTTTTTATGGAAAACAATAACCAAAAGGCTCGTAAGATACCGGTGCGTCAGTGCCTCGGATGTAACGAGCATAAACCTAAAAAAGAATTGATTCGAGTCCTCAGAACCCCCGAAGGGGAGATAGTCCTCGACCTTAAAGGAAAGCAGTCGGGCAGAGGCGCGTACGTGTGCCCCAAAAAGACCTGCTTTGCCAAGGCGAGAAAATCAAAGAGGATAGAGAATATTCTTGAATGTAAGATCCCCGAAGAGATATACGACGAGATGGAAAAAACGGTCTCGGAGGCAGAAGCCTTATGAGCAACGAAAAGAATCTACTCGGAATGATCGGACTGTGCCGCGGCGCGGGAAAGGCGGTAGTCGGCACGGATATGGTGTGTGAACTCTTGCGTAAAAGAGAAAAAAAGAACAAAAGCCAAGAAAAAATCGAGATTTTGGTTCTTGAAGCCTCGGATACGTCGGAAAATACGCATAAAAAAATCAGTGATAAGTGTATATACTATAATGTGAAGCATATCAGACTCGAAGCAACCTGCGAAATATTGGGCAGAGCGGTTGGCAAGAGAGCGACGGCGGCAGTGGCAATAGACGACCCGAATTTTTGCCGCGCGATACTTGGAAAAATAAGCGAGAGCTGATATCAGAAAACCGGAAAGGTATGGGTATAATTTATGGCAGTAAAACCTCAGATCAAAGCTAATCAACTTGCAAAGGATTTAGGACTTAAGAGCAAAGATATCGTCGATATAATGGCGGGAAAGGGAATCGAGCTTAAAACTCAGAAATCTCTCGATCCCCATGAATTCGACGTCCTTTTCGATGCCATCACCTCGTCTCATCAGATCGTGGGAATAGACGACTATATAGACGGCATTACCTTCATTCCCTCCAAGCTCGAAAAGAAGGAGAAGGAAGCACCTGCTCCGGTTGTCGAGCCCGTTGTCGAGACAAAGCCCGAAAAGGCGCCTGCGGCAAAGGAAGCTCCTGTGGAGGAAAAGAAGGCGGAAAAGCCCGAAGCCGAGAAAAAGTCTGAAAAGAAGCCCGAAAAGAAGGCGGAAAAGAAGAGCGAAAAGACTGCACAGCCCGAAAAGGCTGCGGAGCCTGAAGTCGCTGTAAAGGAGCCTGTCGCTGCCAAGGCAGAGCCCGAAGTAAAGAAAGAAGAAAAGCCTGTAAAGGAAGAAAAGGTAGAAAAGAAAGAAGAGAAGGTAGCTGAAGCTAAGCCCGAAGCGGCGGCACCTCAGATAAAGACTCAGCCCAAGGTAGATAGAGCGGAAGCTATCGCGAGAGCCGCGGCAATAGAGAGAGCGGCACGCGAGAAGGCTATGCAGAGAGCTGCCCAGGAGGGTAAAAAGCCCGAGAATAATACAAGAAGACCCGACGAGAGAGCCCCCCGTCAGGATAGACCCGCATTTGGTCAGAACGCAGGCGCGCCTGCAAATCAGAGACCTCAGGCTCCTCAGAACAAGCCCGCTCAGGGTGGTCAGGGTCAGTTTAACGACCGCTTCTCAAAGATGGGCACTCCTAATTTCGATAGACAGGCGGCTCCCCAGAAGAGAGACGACCGTAAGCCCCAGAAGCCTCAGTTCAATAACAACAGAGGCGGTATGGGAATGGATAAGGACGACTATATTCCCTCGGCTCCCAGAGAAAAGTTCCAGCCTCAGGCAATTGTGCGCGCGCAGACTCCTAAGGGAGGTGACGGTACAAGCAAGAAGGGTGCGGCAAAGACCGTGGATATTCGCTCCTCCAACGTAGACCTTTCCAAGTACGACGAAAAGCTGGATACCTTCGTACATGAGGACGAGAGAGATCTCAGAAACGGAAATAACCAGAAGCTCAAGAAGCAGCAGAATCAGAACAGACAAGAGGGCGGCTGGAATAATAAGGTTAATAAGAACGGTAAGAAGGGTAAGAACGAGGTAAAGCAGCCCGTAACCATTGTGAAGGGCCCCCTCAAGGTTCAGATCCCCGAGGAAATTATGGTCAGCGACCTGGCTGCTATGCTTAAGGTAACTACCGCCGAGGTCATCAAGAAGCTTATGCTGCTCGGCGCTATGGCGACCGCAAACCAGACTGTCGACTTCGATACCGCGGCACTTGTGGCCGTTGAGTGCGGAGCAGAGCCCGAAAAGGCAGTTGTGGTTACCATCGAAGAGAAGCTCTTCGACGAGACCGAGGACACCGAGGAGCAGCTTCAGCTCAGAGCTCCCGTTGTCTGCGTAATGGGTCACGTTGACCACGGTAAGACATCCCTTCTCGACGCAATCAGACATACCAACGTAACCACCGGTGAGGCGGGCGGTATCACCCAGCATATCGGTGCTTACAGAGTTAAGATCAACAGTCAGGATATCACCTTCCTCGTCACCCCCGGACACGCGGCGTTCACCGCAATGCGTGCCCGCGGTGCGCAGTCTACCGATATCGCGATCCTCGTAGTTGCGGCGGACGACGGTATCATGCCCCAGACCGTTGAGGCAATAAACCACGCAAAGGCGGCAGGCATCGATATTATTGTAGCTATTAATAAGATGGATAAGCCCACCGCAAATCCCGACGCTATTAAGCAAGAGCTTACAAAATACGATCTCGTTCCCGAGGAGTGGGGCGGCGACGTTATCTGCGTTCCCGTATCCGCGCTTACAAGAATGGGTATAGAGGACCTTCTCGAAAACGTCCTTCTCGTTGCCGAGGTCAAGGAGCTTAAGGCTAATCCCGACAGACGCGCTAAGGGTCTTGTTATCGAGGCGAAGCTTGACAAGGGAAGAGGTCCCGTTGCAACCGTCCTTGTTCAGAATGGTACGCTTCATAACGGAGATATCGTTATCGCAGGTACTTCTGTCGGACGTGTAAGAGCTATGACCGACCATAACGGTAAGCAGCTCAAGGTTGCAGGTCCTTCCGTTCCCGTAGAGATAATCGGTCTTGCCGAGGTTCCCACCGCAGGTGATGAGTTTGCGGCGGTTGAGGACGAAAGAATGGCAAGAGAACTTGCGGATCAGAGAAAAGATAAGGCTAAGGAAGAATTCTTCAAGGCAAATGCAAGAGCAAACCTCAACGACCTGTTCGCTCAGATCAGCGAGGGCGTCAAGGATCTTAACATCATCGTTAAGGCAGACGTTGTAGGCTCTGCCGAGGCGGTTAAGCAGTCGCTTGTTAAGCTTGCCAACGAAGAGGTAAGAGTAAATGTAATTCATAGCGCGGTCGGCGGTATAACCGAGGGCGACGTAACCTTCGCGGCGGCATCCAACGCGATCATCGTCGGATTTAACGTCCGTCCCGATAAGGTTGCTATCGACTCTGCCGAAAGACAGAACGTTGATATAAGAACCTACCGCGTCATCTATCAGTGTATCGAAGAGATCGAGGCGGCTATGAAGGGTATGCTTGCTCCCAAGTTCCGCGAGAATCTTCTCGGACATGCCGAGGTTCGTCAGACTATCCACGTTCCCGGTGTCGGAACTATCGCGGGATCTTATATTCTCGACGGTAAGATTTCAAGAAATGCGCAGATCCGCGTAGTACGTGACGGTATCGTTATCTTCGAGGATAAGATCTCCTCTCTTAAGAGATTCAAGGACGACGCAAAGGAAGTAGCCCAGGGCTACGAGTGCGGTGTAGGTCTTGAAAAGTTCAACGACATTAAGGAAGGCGATATTCTTGAAGCCTTCATTATGGAAGAGATCAAGCCCGAATAATTATCCAAAAGCTTATTTTAGCAAATCCCCGCGTAAACCTTATTCAATAATGCAGGGCGCCTCAGGATCCACGATTGGATCTGTATTAAACGCCCTGCACTTTGCTTTTTTGCAGAAATATTAAATTTTTTTGTCAGGAGGTGAGAAAATGACTTTTGAAAAATCCTGCGGCGCGATAGTGTTCAGAAACGAGCGTCGTGACGGTGAGCTGCATCGCTACGTGCTGATGATAAAGCACTCGATACACGGACATCACTCTTTTCCAAAGGGACACGTAGAGGCAGGCGAGACCGAGATAAAGACCGCCGAGCGCGAGGTCTTTGAGGAGACGGCTGTAAGAATACATATCAACGAAAAATTCCGTCAGCCTGTGTATTACAGACCGAGAGCGGGAGTAAAAAAAGAGGTCGTATATTTTCTCGCCTTTACGAGACAAACCGAGATAAAGCCACGCCCGGGTGAGATAGCCGAGGTTGCCTGGATCCCCGTTGAACAGGCCGGCGAGCTTCTGACCCACGATAACGATAAAAAAGTATTGTCAATGGCGATAAATTATATCAACGACAGAAATAAAAAATAAAAGATCGGAGATATCTTAAAGGTATCCCCGATTTTTTGTTGAATGTTTAATAATATTCAAATTTTGATTTGTCGTGGAGTTGGGCGGTGCAGATTTACACGGTAAGGCTCCCTCTGTGAGGGAGCTCCCGACGTAGTCGGGTGAGGGAGAACACTTTGCGGTGAAACGATTTTTGCCTCACCGCCCCGCAGGCTCCTTCCACCACTTCGTGGTCCCCCTCCCTCTCGGAGGGAGGCTTTCGTTAGCAATCGCCTCACCCATAAATCGCAATTTATAAAACCGCCCCGATAAAATTGACAAAAGCGCACAAAAACATCCCAAGCACTGTGGGAATAGCAGCCGCCAACAGAGCCCATTTAAAGCTGCCGCTTTCCTTTTTGACGGTAAGCAAAGTAGTGGCGCAGGGCCAATGAAAGAGAGAGAACAGCAAAACGCATATTGCCCTGGTCATATCCCACCCGTTTGATACGAAAAGCACCCTCAGCTCTCCAAGACTTGAATAGTCGACAAGAGTGCCGCAAGCCGTATATGCCATAATAATTATTGGTATAACTATCTCGTTTGCGGGAAAAGCAAGAATAAAAGCGATCAAAATGACTCCGTCAAGACCGAGAAATTGAGCAAACGGTTCTAAAAAGTCGGCGCAAAAAGACAAAATAGTTACGTCGTTGATCTGAATATTCGCTGTAAGCCATAAAATGATCCCCGCAGGAATTGCGGAAATTACAGCCCTGCCTAAAACGAAGATAGTTCTGTCAAATAACGAGCGAATTATCACCTTGCCTACCTGAGGCGGACGGTAGGGCGGCAGTTCAAGAGTAAATGCCGACGGCATACCGCGAAGAAGTGTCACCGAAAGAAGCCTTGAGATAGCTAATGTCGCCAATATGCTTAGAATTATCAGCAAGGTCAGTAATACAGCCGACGTAAATCCGGCACCAAGCCCGGACCCCGACACGAAAAATATTGAAATTATCGCGATCAGTAAAGGGAATCTGCCGTTGCAGGGAACTAAAGAGTTCGTCAGCATAGCGATCATCTGCTCCCTCGGAGAATCAATGATCCGACAGCCAACCACCCCGGCGGCATTGCATCCAAAGCCCATACACATAGTAAGCGCTTGCTTTCCACAGCTTTGACAGCGTCTGAACGGTCGATCGAGATTAAAGGCGATGCGCGGCAAAAATCCCGAATCCTCAAGTAGCGTGAATAAAGGGAAGAATATCGCCATAGGCGGAAGCATTACCGAAATTATCCAGGCAAGAGTCTTGTAAGCTCCGTCAATGAGTAATCCGTGAAGAAAGCCCGGGCAGCCAACGCTTAACATCCAAGAACCAAGCTTGTCGCCGATCCAAAACAGTGCCTTTGATAAAAGCTCGGACGGATAGTTTGCACCAACAATGGTAAGCCAGAAAACGAACAAAAGCAGAGCGATCATTATAGGATATGCGGTTTTTTTGCCTGTAAAAAGACGGTCAAGCAGACGGTCACCCCTGTGAGGGTCGTCCTTTTTCGATCTGCATACCCTTCGAGCTATCGCCTCGGCTTTTTCCACAATCCTTTCCGACTCGCCTTCGCCGCCAAAACGCGATTTTTTATCCTCGTCCGCGTCGTGTGGATTATCATCAAGTAAAGATGAGATCGCCTCCTTAAGAGAGTCAAGACCGCCCCTCTTTCTTGCCACAGCGCCAACGACACGCACCCCAAGCTCCTCGGAAAGTAGCTCAAGATCAATTTCAATACCTTTTCTTTGCGCCTCGTCAAGCAGATTTATACATATTACAGTCGGCTTGCCAAGCTCAAGTATCTGTAAGGCGAGAACGAGATTTCGCTCAAGACAGGTCCCGTCGCAGACCACAACGACCCCATCGATCCCGTCGGATAGCAAAATCTCACGCGCCACCTCCTCCTCGGGTGAATGAGCGGAAAGGGAGTATGTACCGGGAATGTCAACCGCCACACCGTACCTCTCACCGATATAGCACTTGCCCTCCGCAAACCCTACGGTCTTGCCGGGCCAGTTTCCCGTGTGCTGATTCATCCCCGTCAAAGCGTTAAAGACCGTGCTTTTTCCTACGTTTGGATTGCCTGCTATGGCAATTTTGAAGTCATATCTTTCACTGCGGGCTTTTTTGTCAACTGTTCCCGAAGCTTTTGCGCCTGTGGAGGATTTAGTCAAGCCCATCTCTGCCACCTCCGCTTACCAAAACCTCCGCGGCATCCTCGTCTCGCAGAGCGATGCAGGCACCTCTGATAAGATAAGCCCTCATTCCACCCGTAGGACTTCTGAAAAGGCATTTGATTTCGGTATTTTCCGTCAACCCAAGATCAAATAAACGTCCCCTTATGCGGTTTTCGGGCAATATTTCCACAACCCTTGCGGCGTCGCCCGCCTTAAGGTCACATAGCTTAATTATTTTATTCATAACTGTCTCCGAGTAATAATTTAGGGAATATCCCATTATTACTATATGGTTTCCCACCCCCAATGGTTACGAAAATTGTCGTTTTTCGGTCTCCTTATTAAAAATCCGACTTTTTTGTCCAAACGATTGACAAAAAGGCGAATATGGTGTAAAATTAATTGTAATTCTATCAACAGAGGACTAAAAATGAACAAATCAGCAGTAATTTTCGATCTTGACGGCACCCTGCTGGATACCCTTGACGATCTTGCCAATGCCGTAAGCTATATCTTGAAAAAATATGATTTTCCCGAAAGAAAAAGAGCAGATATCAGACGCTTTTTAGGTAACGGAGCCAGAGATCTGATGAGACGCTCTGTTCCCGCAAATATTGATGGCGAAGACTTTGAAAAGATCCTCGCCGACTATATGGAGTATTATAACGCCCACTCAAAAATTGAGACCAAGCCATACCCCGGAGTTCTTGAACTTTTGTCGGAGCTTAAAAAGAACGGCATTAAGACCGCTGTGGTCTCAAATAAACCTGATATGACCGTAAAGGGGCTCTGTAAAGAGTATTTCGGTGACAGATTGGATTTTGCCCTCGGCGACAGACCCGATATAAAGAAAAAGCCGTCAGCCGATCCCATTCTGCTTGCAATGAAGGAGCTTGGATGCGAGAGAGCTTTGTACGTAGGTGACTCCGAGGTGGATATTCTTGCCGCGAAAAACGCAAGCCTGCCCTGTATCAGCCTGACCTGGGGCTTCCGTGATAAAGAGCTTCTGGAGGAATACGGTGCCACGGTTTTCGCGGGCAATTCCGACGAATTGAAGGATCAAATATTCAAACTGCTTTCGGAGAACGAGGTCTGAAATGCTACCGTTAGAATTTAAAGACAGAATGAAAAATCTCCTTGGCAGTGAGAGCGAAGCCTTTTTTGCCGAGATAGAGAACATGGAAGCGGTAAGATCCTTCAGAGTCAACAGAATAAAGCTTACTCCCGAGCAGTTTGAAGCTGCTTGCCCCGGTATCGACAGAAAAGCCGCCATCTTTCCGCAAGGGGCATATTACACCGAAGAGAGCTTTCCCGGCTCGCTCCCTTGCCACCACGCGGGAATGATATATATGCAGGACCCCTCGGCTATGGCAACCGTTTATGCCGCGAATATTCCCGAAGGAGCCAAAATTCTCGACTCCTGCTCAGCCCCCGGCGGTAAAACTACTCAGCTTGCGGCATTTGCGGGCGACGCAGGAATAGTCGTAGCCAACGAATACGAAGCCAAGCGTTGCAGAATTTTGCAGAGCAATGTGGAGAGAATGGGTTGCCGCAATACAGTCGTGGTAAATCTCGACACCGCCGTCCTTGCCGAAGCCTACCCCGAAAAATTTGACGTAGTGCTTTGTGACGCGCCCTGCTCGGGTGAGGGAATGTTCCGCAAAAACGACCGCGCCATCGACGAATGGAGTCCCGAAAACGTAAATATGTGCGCCGAAAGACAGAAAGAAATACTCGCAAACGTAGCAAAGTGCGTGGCGCATAGCGGAAAGCTTATATATTCCACTTGTACCTTCTCTCTTGAAGAAAACGAAATGAACGTAGCCTGGTTCCTCGATAATTTCAGCGATTTTGAGCTGGTAAACGTCACACCCGAGCTTCAAAAGATAACTTCGGACGGAATCAATTACGACGGATGTAAATACGATATGACAAAGACCCGTCGCTTCTATCCCCATATTTCAAAGGGCGAAGGACAGTTTGTGGCGGTCTTTGAGCGAGTATGCGGTGACAGTGGGGATATTTCCAACGATCATAGCCACAAGAAAGATAAAAAGAAAAAAGCCCCTCAAGAAAGGAATAACCGTGCCGATGCCGAGCTTATTTCTGAGGCAGAGCTCTTCCTCAAAGAAAACCTTCGTGAAGGCTATGCTGAAAACGTAAAATATGAGCTGATAGCACTCGGCGGCAAAGCCTATCTTAAGCCTGATGTCGCCCTCCCCCCCTACGGTGTCTTTGCTGCAGGAGTCTGCGTGGGCGAGATCGTGGGCAAAAGATTCGTTCCTCATCATCAGCTCTTCTCTGCATTTGGAGGAGATTTCAAAAGAAAAGTCCTTTTGAAGCAGGGCGACTCTGAAACCCTCGATTATATTAAAGGCATGGAGATCCCCGTATCCGACAAAGAAGAATACGAAAAACAAGCCGACGGCTGGGCGGCAGTGCTTATTGATAATTGCCCTCTGGGCGGAGGAAAAATAAGCGGCGGGGTCTGTAAGAATCATTATCCTAAGGGATTGAGAAATCAACAATAAATATTCAGAATTTTGGAGGAATTATGGCAAACGATATGATAAAGGGAGCGTATTTTCATCACGTTGCGCTCAGAACCACAAATCTTGAAAAGTCCCTTGCTTTTTATAAGGGGCTCGGAATGAAAGAGATCGTCCGCTGGGGCGAGGGAGAGCTTGAAATAGTAATGCTGGATATCGGCGATGGCGGCAGATTTGAGCTCTTTGCAAACAGAGGAGTTGACTATCCTGCCGAGGGCAGATGGCAGCATTTCGCCATCGGTGTTGACGACGTAGACGCGGCTTATGAGCTTGCACTTTCCCTTGGCGCAAAGCCCCATACACCGCCAAAGACGGTTCCTCTGAACGATGCCCGCCCCGCACCTATTGCTATCCATATAGCCTTCGTGGAAGGTCCCGACGGAGAGCAGGTCGAATTTTTCAAACAAGTATAAGAATAAAGCGGCACGGAAAACGCTCCGTGCCGTTTTGTCATCTAACAGCAGTGTAAGGATACACGTATCCCGAAACAGATGTCAAGGGATATACAGTGCATCCAGAGTCAATTACGGTGCCGGGATTTATCACGCAGGAAGCCCCGATCTTCACGCCGTCGCAGATCACCGCCCCAAGTCTGTTCTTTCCCACAACGTACATTCCCTCGGGCATATCTACCGTTACGTTCATACTGTCGAGCCTTGTGTCGGGAATGACTGTTCCCGTGCCGATTACCGTCTCGTATCCAAGTATCGATGAAAATACTGAATTATGCCCGCAAAGCCTGGCTCTGTCGAATATAACGCTGTTTTTGACCAAGGCTTGTTCACCCACCGTGGCAAAAGAGCCGACAACAGAGCCGGAAACGTAAGCCCCGTAACAGATCTTCGCACCGCCGCAAATAATGGACGGTGCTTCTATCTTAGCGTTTGGTGAAAGATAAGCAGAGATATGAACCCAAATGCCCTCGGAGACCTCATCGTACTCATCGTAAGGCATCTCGTGACCGTGATCGCGGATATAGGCTGAAAGATTGGAAATGGCATCCCAGGGGCGGGTCTTGAAAGTAAAGATCTCTTTGGCGACGGTCCTCGAAAGATCAAGAACCGGACGTATCCTGTCAGGCTCTTTGCCTTTTTTGCTTTTTGCGTTGTTTTTTATCATTTCTGACATGATTGGTTCCTTTCGGTGTGGTTATCTTTTTTCTGGTTAGATTTTTGCCGACCAAACCCTCCGATAATCAACAAAAAGGTTATATTTGAAAAAGATTCCGTTTTATGAAAAATACTCTTGACACGCAGACTCAGCATATGGTATAATAAAATGTAATATAAAAAACAATCCAGGAGGAATTTTCTATGAAATTAAAAGTAATTCTCGCGGGCATTCTTGTAGTGCTTATGGCGATTTCCTTTGCCGCTTGCGGAGGAAACGAAGAAACGACCACGGAGACCAAGGAGCAGACTACTTTGGCAGACTATTGGGAGACGGAAGAGGTTCTTGGCGAAGAGATCAGTCCTGAAGAATAATTGCTTGAGGTAGTTGATATGAAAAAAAACTTATTTGTTTGCTTGATGGTATTGTTTGTATTGGCAATAGCCGTCACCTCGTGCGGAGATCCTAAGGAGACCGAGGAAACCACCGGTACTAAAGCCGAGACTACAGTAGAAACCACAAAGGCTGATAGCTCTGAAGCTACCACCGAAGAAACGACCGAGAAAAAGACAGAGGTCGAACCCGACGTTAAGACCGAAGGTGAAACAACCGTTGAATCCGAGGTGAAGACCGAAGATGAAACAACTGTTGAAACCGAAGTGAAGACCGAAGGTGACACTACCGTGGAAGGTGAAGCTACCACCGAAGGCGAGACTGACCTTGAAACCACTGTTCCCGAAACACAGGTAGAGACCGACTCGGATGAGAACGAGGCGGAAACCTCTGAAACAGAAGAAGCGTCGTCCAACGTTGTCGAGACCGAGCCCGAAACCGAGCCCGAAACCGAGCCCGAAACCGAGCCCGAGACCGAGCCTGAGACCGAGCCCGAAACCGAGCCTGAGACCGAGCCCGAGACCGAGTCCGAGACCGAGTCAAACGACTCTCCAAGTATAGGAGATCAGGGCGGCACCCCCGGTACCGAAGAGGGGACAGAGGATGGTGACAACAACGATTGGGGAATGGGTTTCCAACCTATCCAAAAGAATTGATATGCTTGAAGACGTTCAATTCAATATAAAAATTGCCGGGCTTGTAGTGAGAATGAATAGCCGCTATAAGACCTTGTGCGATTTTTGCGCCGATTATCTGACCGAGGAAGAGAATTTTGATATAACAGCGTCGGTCAGCGAGTCGGAAATAGATGGCGAAATGGGAGCTTATGAGACCCCGTTTTCAAGACAGTATTGCGAAAACGTCTGCCTCTATAGGTCTATTGCGGAGCAATTGCCCGAGCTTGACCGATTTGTATTTCACGGTGCAGCGGTAAAAGCCTTTGAAAAAGCCTATATTTTCACGGCACCGTCGGGTACGGGAAAAACCACCCACGTAAGACTTCTGACAGAGTTTTTCGGAGATCACGTTTCTATAATAAACGGAGACAAACCGATAATTAAGGTTCAAAATGGCTCTGCAACGGTGTATTCCACCCCCTGGGCGGGTAAAGAGCGTTGGCAAACCAATACAAGCGCTGATTTAGGCGGTATAATTCTGCTTAAACGCGGCAAGGTCAACAGCATCCGCCAAATTTCCCCCGCAGAGTATTTCAATGAGCTTATAAAGCAGGTCTATATCCCCAAAAAGGGAGAAATGATGCTGAAAACTCTCGATCTTGTTGATGCTCTCGCAAAACTTGTCCCGTTTTATCTCCTCGAATGTGATATGACCGAGGAAGCGGCAAAAACCTCGTTTGGGGTAATGAAATAATCAAAAAAAGATCCTTCTCGCAAGAAGGATCTTTTTTTGATTATTGATTACAGTAAAGGCACTCCCGCATCCTCGCAGACCTTGACTGTCTCTGCATCCCAAATACTTGACTGTACCTCGCCGATGTGCGCGCAGCCCATCATAAGCATACAAAGGCGGGACTGACCGATACCGCCGCCGATGGTCAGCGGCAATTCATCATTCAGAAGCATCTTGTGGAAGGGAAGGCTTCTCCTGTCGTCGCAATTTGCAAGCGTAAGCTGACGGTCGAGAGCCTCGCTGTCAACTCTGATACCCATTGAAGATATCTCAAGAGAGCGGTCGAGCACCTCGTCCCAGAAGAAAAGGTCGCCGTTGAGCTGCCAGTCGTCGTAGTCGGGGGCTCGACCGTCGTGAGGCTTGCCGCTTTTCAGCTTGCCGCCGATCTGCATAATAAATGCAGTTTTGTGCTCGCGGAGATACGCGTGCTCGCGCTCGCTTCCCGTAAGATCGGGATACATATCCTCAAGCTCCTGGGAGGTTATAAAGGACACCTCGGGGCAGAGATTTATGCGAAGCTGAGGATAGCGCACGTGCAGGCGGTCGCTGGTATTGCAGATCGCCTTGACGATAGCGCGGACGATAAGCTTGAGATAATCAAGATTTCTGTTGTCCTTGGTAATGATCTTTTCCCAGTCCCACTGGTCAACGTAGATCGAGTGGACGTTGTCAAGATCCTCGTCGCGGCGAATCGCGTTCATGTCGGTGTAAAGACCGTTGCCCACAGAGAAGCCGTAACGCTTGAGAGCGAGTCGCTTCCATTTAGCAAGAGAATGAACTACCTGCGCGTCGGCGCCGATAGCGGGCACGTCAAAGGAAACGGGGCGTTCAACTCCGCTTAAGTTATCGTTAAGACCCGAAGCCTCGGTAACGAAGAGAGGCGCGGATACTCTTTTTAGGTTGAGAAGGGAGGAGAATTCCTCCTGAAAGGTGTTTTTGATAAATGCTATGGCGCGCTGCGTGTCGTATGCGTCAAGCACGGGCGCGTAGCCCTCGGGAATGTAGCTTTTTTTCATAATCGCTCCGATTTTTGCCGACAATTTAGTTTGATAAAATATATGTGTAATTATACCACAAAGCAGAGACCGAGTCAATAGATTTCTTCGATTTTTGCCCTTCGTTAAGTGAATTTTAATAAAAATGCGAAATTTGACACTTTTTTGATATAAAAAGTGGTGAGTTTCGCACTTTTTTGCTCTTTTGCTCTTGAAAAAATAATTTTGATATGTTATAATTAAATTTAGATCGAGCAAAAAAGCCGAATTAATAAAATCTATCATCGGAGGACATAAAAATGGCAAAGGAAAGACAAGAGGTAGCCGCCAACCTTAAATGGCGAGTTGAAGACATATTCGCAAGTGTCGAGGAGTGGAATAAGACCTACGACGAAGTGGCAGAGAAGCTTGATTTCTCAAAATATGAGGGCAAGCTTTCGGATCCCGACCTGCTTTACGAGTGCCTCGAGGGCGTTAATGCTGTAGCGAAGGATCTGGGTCTCCTTGGTCTTTACGCGTTTATGAGACATGACGAGGATACCAGAAGCTCGGAGTTTTCCGCGCTCATGTCACGTCTCGATATCCTTGAAATGAAGCTGATGGGTAATATCGCGTACATCGATCCCGAATTGACCGCGCTCCCCACCGAGACTCTCGAAAAGCTTGCGGCAGACGAAAGATTCAAGGACTACGACTACACCATCCGCAAGATCATCAAGAGAAAGCCCCACGTCCTTTCCAAGGAGATCGAGGCGCTTCTGAGTCAGGAAAGCAGAATTTTCGACGGCTTCAGACAGGTCTTTACCATGATCGATAATGCCGATTTCCCCTATCCTACCATCAAGGTAAACGGCGAAAAGGTGACTCTTTCCCACGGTATGTACGGAGTGTTGCTCCACTCTCCCGACAGAAAGGTCCGCCGCGACGCTTTCAGAGCCTACTATAACGCATACATAGGTCTTATCAACACCATCACCGCCGCTTACGTCGGCAACGTTGATAAGGACGTATTCTTGGCTCGCGCGAGAAAGTACAATTCTTCTCTTGAGAAGGCTATGGACGGCGAGGACGTTGACGTAAAGGTATATCAGAACCTGCTCAAGAGCGTCAAGAAGGGTCTTCCCCTGCTTCATAGATATTACAGAGATAAGAAGAAGCTCATGGGTCTCAAGTCTCTCCATATGTACGACGTCTACGTTTCCCCCATCGAGGATGCCGAGATAAAGGTAGACTACGAGGAAGCTTTCAAGATTGTCAAGGAGGGTCTCGCACCCCTGGGCGACGAGTATCAGAAGTTGCTTCAGGAGGCGCACGACATGGGCTGGATCGACGTTGAGGAGACCGCCGGCAAGAGAAGCGGAGCTTACAGCGCAAGCGTTTACGGTTGCCCCCACCCCTACGTTCTCCTGAACTATCAGAAGACCACAGGCGACGTGTTCACCCTCGCTCACGAGCTTGGTCACGCAATGCATTCTTACTTCTCCGAGAAGAATCAGCCCCAGGAAAAGGCAAGCTATAAGATCTTCGTGGCAGAGGTTGCGTCTACTGTTAACGAAGTGCTGCTTCTTAAGTACCTTATGAAGACCACCACCGACGAAAAGCTGAAGAAGTATCTCCTTTCCTACTATATGGATATGCTCAAGGGTACACTTTTCCGTCAGACCCAGTTCGCCGAGTTCGAGTATATCGCCCACGATATGGCAGAGAAGGGACAGCCCCTTACCAAGGATTCCCTTAACGAGGTCTACTATAACCTTAATAAGAAATATTACGGCAGAAGCGTTGTAAGTGATCCCGAGATCGCATACGAGTGGGCAAGAATTCCTCACCTCTACAGAGGCTTCTACGTCTATAAGTACGCGACCGGCATCATCTCCGCGGTTTCTATCGCAGAGAGAATTTACAACGAGGGACAGGTAGCCGTTGACGATTACTTCAAGTTCCTCTCCTCGGGCGGCTCCGATAGCCCCGTAGAGCTTCTTAAGCTTGCCGGCGTTGACCTTACCAAGATGGATGCCTTCAATTCCTGTATGGCTTCCTTCAAGTCTGCCCTCGAAGAGTTTGAAGCCCTCGGTTGATAATTTTAAATTTTGATTTGTCGGGGACGCGGGGGAGGCGCGTTCGAGAAACTTTTTGAAAAAAGTTCCTCGAGCTCTTCAAAAACTTCCCCGCAAAAAGGATTAAAATGTAGCCATTTCGTTTTATAAAACCGTGAGGATTTTAATCTAAGCCTTTCTGCTATCGTGTTGCAAGTTTAGTTGGAAACTCTTTAATCAAAAGAGTTTCC
>JAZKYL010000133.1:0-16314 GCA_045612105.1 Eubacteriales bacterium | reverse complement strand
ACAGATCTGTATTTCGCACTTGCTTTTTTGCTTTGTACTTCTATCTTTTGTTGTTCAATTGTCAAGGTTCAATTTCGCTCGCCGTTTTGCGGAGAGCTTGTCTATTATATCACAGTTCATTTCGTTTGTCAATAGGTTTTTGAAAATTTTTTCAAAAATTTTTTCAACAACTTTTTACTGCGACATTTCTTTTTCGCTGCCGTTCTCGCGACAGCTTCATTATTCTACCACTATCTCTCCTTTTTGTCAATAGCTTTTTGCAAATTTCTTTTACTTTGGTTATTCTTTTAATTTCTACAATTTTTTGCTGCCTTTTTTGTACATTTCGACGTTTAGTTTGCTTAACCTTCATTGTTTTGCCCCAAAACGAGCCGTTCCGGGCATATTTGAGCCAATTTCAGTCCAAACTAAATCAAAAGCTTTCAGGAGAGACACATGCAGATAATTTTTATTAGAACCGTAATTATTTATATCATTCTCACAATAATTATGCGCCTTATGGGTAAAAGACAGCTTGGCGAGCTTGACGTAGGCGAGCTTGTCATCACTATTCTGCTCTCGGAGATAGCTTCCCTGCCCATCACAAATCCAGAAAAAACTTTACTCGACGCAATCATCCCCATCTCGACCCTTGCAGCCCTCGAAATACTGACATCAACGTTAATTCTAAAATTACCAATACTCAAAAAACTGCTCGCCTCCAAGCCCTCTGTCATCATATCTCACGGAAGAATCGACAAAAAAGCGATGAAGAAAGTAAGAATATCCCTGGAAGACCTTATCAGCCAAGTAAGACAAAACGGAATATATGATCTTGAAGAGGTAGACTATGCCATACTTGAGGAAAACGGCAAGATGAGTATAATTCCCAAGGCGAAAAACCGCCAGCCCGATCTGGTCGACCTTAACATCGAAACCGCCGACAGCGGCGTTATGCACATTCTTATTTCCGACGGAATCATCAACACTCACGGACTCGATATATTAAATAAGGATAAAAACTGGCTTCTCTCCGTCCTCAGCTCTCATTCTCTGACTCCTCGTGACATATTTTGTCTGACCTGCAACGACGCAGGCAAGCTATATATAGTAAAGAATGATGGAAGCACAATTCAAGCGTAAAAACAGCGACGGCTTGAGAGCCACCCCCAAAACCGTCGCTTTACTTAATTATTCCTTTTCGGATCTTTTAAAATATCTTCTTCCGTAAGTGTCCTTCAGACTGCAACCCGCTCTGCCGCCGCCCGCACAAGCGCAGGCACAGGCGCAAGCGCAACCGCCGCCACCTACTCCGCCGCCTCTTGAGGAAATATGAGAGTCTCTAGCGGTACGGTAGTGAGGATTAACTCGTCCGTAGACGTGCATATGATAGCCGTAACCGCGGATAAAACCTCTGCCTCTGCCGTAGGAAACGTAGCTGTCGACAATTATGACCTCAAAAACAAGTAAAAGGATCATACCTAATACACAAATGAATATGATCGCAGTCTTATCGCCTTGCAATGAATTGTAGGCACCGTCACCGTCAAACTCCAGATACGGCACGGTATTGCCACTAAAAGTTCCGTTTGAGTAAAAGACTCTCATTATCTCGTAGTCTCCGCACTCAAGACTACCCTCCCAAATGCCAAAGCCACCGTCCAGATAATGGGCATTGTTATCGCACATACCGTCGCCAAGCAGCCACTTGAAAGTGTAGCTCTCAACGGGCGTTTCATTAAACCAGCCGGGCACAAACTCGTAGATAACCTCGTCGCTGTTGTGATAGCACATCAGCTTCTTTTGATTTACCTTAAAGGAAAATCTCAGAGTATCACCGCCATAATACTGTCTTTGAAAATACACTCTCGCGGAGCAATAACCGTCCTCAACGAATTTTTCAACATAATCGATATTGCCGCTCTGCCCTTCATTATAGATCGAAAAGTCCTGATTTGCCATACCAATCTCCACCCAAGTCAGAGGCTCGGTTTCGTCAAGTGCCGTCCATAAAATATCGTAGGTAATATCAAGAGATCCATCGCTCTTAGGTATGACGGTCACGTTGTACTCGTCAATTCTGTCAAGCGGCTCGGGTTGATACCAGACCGCAAGAAACACGAGAAACAACTGTCCGATAACGCAAAGAATTATCAAAACCGTGTTAAATACCGGAAATTCGCGTTTTTTGCGCACAGTTTCGGGTGAATACGGGTCTTTTTTCTTTTTATTTTTATTTGCCATATTTTCACCCCCTACTCTCTCTGAATGGGCATTTCACGGCTTCGTCGTCGCTCATTCCGCGTAATCTCAAGCAAAGCTCGTGATTCCATATTTTTGAGAAATCGTCCTCGAGAATATTGCCAAGAGCCGCGTCTGAGCCAAGCCAGCTTTGACACGGAATGACTCTTCCGTCGGGAGAGATCGCCATGTTACTGAGCGCCGCGCCGCAGGAGGGAACGTTCATAGACAATCCCTCCAGCAGATTCCCGTCAACAAGCCCGGGCGAGGTGAAATCGATCTCCATACCATGCTCGTCGCAAAATGCCTTTGCTTGCTTTATGATCTCGTAAAGCTCGTCAGAGCTTAAATCATACGCATCATGCTCCTTTACGGCACTTCCGGTACAGATAAGACCGCTCACCGTAACAAATCGAACACCCAAAGACGAAATAAACTCAAGCGTTTTCAGATAATCGGCATTAAGACTGCAAAGAGGCGTATTGACGCTGACGTCAAGCCCCACCGACACAGCTCTTGAAATTCCCGAAACAGTGTCGCTGAAATGCTCACTTCCCACAAGTTTATTGTGTATCTCCTCGGAATATGAGTAGAGCGTCACCTGAAGGCTGTCAAGACTGGCTTTTTTCAAATTATTAACAAGCTCATCTGTCAAAAGAACGCCGTTTGTGTTAAGTCGCGTTATAAACCAACGCGAATAATCGATAAGCTCGACTAAATCAGGGCGCAAGGTGGGCTCTCCGCCGGTAAAGGTAAGCATGGGAACACCCGCCACGCGTAACTTGTCGATAGCAGACTTCCACTGATCTGTGGAAAGCTCGCGTGTCTTACCGAGAGCCTGTCCTGCGGCATAGCAGAATCTGCATTTTTGATTACACTTCCAGTTTCCTTCACCGTCGGTCATGGCACTGACTAAAAGATCCATTCTGTGAGGCGCTGACATATTGGATGAATATGACCTGATAGAAAGCTTTTCGATCTCTGCATCGGGTTTTCCACCGTGAGCGATCTCGAAAATTATATCAAGCATCTCGTAGAGATCTTCTTCTATATTCTCTCTACCGACAAACGGAAACACCTTCTTTACCTTACCCACGGTTTTCTCAATGATAGCTTTTTCGTCCTCCTCACGGATCTCCTTGCCGTCAAAAAGATTGACCTCGGACATAAATGCCGAAAGCATCACCGCCCAGGAGTAACCGAGGGGCAAGATATAATAACCATTGAGAATAACTATGTATTGCGGGTTTCCGAATAGCCTGAATCTGGGCGGTATCAGATGTATTCTGACCACACCGGGTCCCTCGGGGTCAAAGGTACAGTGCTGAACTCCCGATTTCCATGCCCGCCATTGCGCAAGCTTACTTTTAAAGCTCATTTTAATCTCCATTCCGCCGCTCTGCGGCAGCGCAAATAATAATCGATGAATTTTGCCTTAGCAAAATTCGTGCGTGAAAAAGATCGTTTCACTACAAGAAGGAAGCAACTTTCACGCTATCACTCCGCCTTCATTACGTAAATTTCTCCGGTCGCTCCGTCGAATTCTCCTGCGCCAACGATCCTTATTTCAAGCACATTTTCACCGTCCTGCCATTCAGGTCGGATTGCATAGTTGCTCATATCGTAGACGCGGACTTTCTCAAATTTATCCTTCGTTATCTCCTCACCGTTCCAAAAGATCTTGAAATTACCCTGAATAGACTGCTTGTCAAAGAGCAGCCAATCGCCCTTATCGGCGCACTCAAGATCGACTCTGTAGAACGCGTTGCAGGGATAGGTATTGTTCATTCTTCTGGCATTGTCAAAGCCCGGGCGGTAGTGGAAGTTGGGAAAGAAAATCACGTCGTCAGTACCAAGATACTTGCGGAGCGCGTCGCGACGCACTCTGCCAAGATCCTTGACACCTTCGCCTCTATCTATCTTCAGATCAAAATGAGTGATAGCCGCTCTCGCGCCCGCGGGCATATAGGTCTGCTGAGGATTAGTGACGTATTCGGGAATAAAGTTGACCTCTTCTTCCGGAATATACGTCTCGCCAACAGGTGAGCAAGGCTCGTCGCTGATCAGAAGCACTGTCGAGCCGAATCTCTGAAGAGATATCTCGGCATAGCCGTCCTTGACCGCAACCGATCTTGAAATATCGTTCTGCGCGTCGTAGACCCAAGCTTTTCTGTCGCCTACCTTGACCGAGAACTTAGCATAATTTTCATCGTTGTTAAAAAGGAAAACAAGCTGATCGCTGCCACGGGTCTTAACGTAGGTCTGCACTCTCTCGCCGCCGATTATCTCAAGTCCACTCGGGAAGAAGGATTCGTCACCGTCAAAGAGACAGCAATCCACACCCGCCACCTTCAATCTGTCAAAGACCGCCTGTTCAATTTCACCCGCCTTGACTACGGCAACCTTTGAGTAGGTGCAGTTTCCGATATTTATCTTACCGTCAATTATCTCACCGTCCATTGCCGACTGCGTATCGGAGACGTCAAAGCCGATATGATTCTTCATCATATATCTGACCGCTCCGCGGAGTCGAGAATTATAAAGCTTGCCTATCTCGCAAGGCTTCGAGGGGCCGTGACCGCTCTTAAAGGGCACGATCTCGGCATAGCCGCCGTAGGGGTAGACCAAAAGCAGGTCGTTGTCGCGGTCATAATCGTGAAGCAGCTTGCAGACTCTGCCCGCGTACTCGGCAAATGTCTTGTATTCACCGAAATAGGGATCCTGGAAGGAGAAGGACTTGCCCGCGTCCCCTCTGTGATATGAGCTATAGCCGTAATGGAATCCGTGAGGCACGATCCAGTTGATACCGCAGACGAAAAGCCAGTCGGCGGTCTTGCGGAGACCGTGATAGCCCATATTAAATGGACTCAAGGCAAAGCACTCGGAGAAAATAGTCTTACTTCCCGACTGCTCCGCCGCGGAAGAAACCATATTTGCGCCGAAAACAAGAGCGCAATGCTCGAGATTGCCGATATTGGGCGTAATGATGTCAAAGCCGGGGATATCCATGATCTTTGTCTGCTTGTAAATATTCTGTCCCGAGGTGGCGTGAGTCATTGGATCCTCCTCGCCGTTGAAGTGTCCCGTCATAAGCAGATTATGCTCGTCGCACCACGCTCTCAAGGGCAGGAGAAAATTCTCCTCAAACATAGCCATCATAGCCTCGGAATAATCGCGGCGAAGCTTTTTGCAATCTCCCTCGTAATCGCCGTAAAGCTTGTAAAGGTTGTCCTCAAGCCTGTAGCCGTAACGGTTATAAAAATATTCGCAAAGCTCTGCGCTGAAGTTTCCGCCAAGAGTTGGCTCATCGATGAAAATGCCGGGTATCTTCGTGCCGAAAAGATCGCCTACCGCCGCCGCGTAGCGGTCAAGTATGCGCTTCTTGTACTCCTCAAAGCTATCTTTCTTCATACAGTCAAGATTGGTATGATACTTACTGCTCTGACTTGGCACTGCGTAAACCACGTAGATCTCGCAATCCTCGCTTGCCTCAGCCTCGAAAAAGACCTCGGGGAATGCCGTAAGCGCGCGGATATGATCGTATGTCTGCCCGTCCTCCATATAATCGCAATAATAGGTAGACGGCCAATCCATTCTGTACCAATGACGGCGCACGGGACCGAAGGGAGAATTGAGCTTCTTAACGCGCTCCTCCCCGTCCTTTTTGGTAATCTCATATGCCGCGATGCCCCAGGCTCTGCCTAAGGGATGGCGAATCAGCTCACCTGCCTTCGCAGAAATCTTGATAACCCGAAGACTTCTTCCCTCAAGCTCAGGACGGTCGATAACCACGTGACCGCCGCACTGACCGCTTGGGTAGGAATCCTCGTCGTAAAGCCACATAGTGATTCCGCGCTTGATGCTCTCCTCGGCAATAAAGCGGACGTGGGAATAGAAAATATCGGTTCCCCATGCGTGATCGGTTATTCCGTCTCTCAAATGAAGAAAGAACGCAGGGATCTCATTTTCGCGGAAGAAATCCAGCTGGCGGATGATCTCCTCGCGGTCGATCGTATCGTTCAAAAAATAAAAAGGGGCGGGTTCAAAATCTCTGAATCTTCTTTTCATAATTCTCTCCTGTTATTTTATAATCTCTTTCCTTCGCATATATCGCCAAGCGGGCATTCCTCACACTTCGGTGACCTCGCAATACAGACGTCGCGTCCGAACTGCACTATTCTGTGACAGAAATCGCTCTGTTCCTCGGGGGCAAGAAATCCCGACATTATTTTTTCAACCTTGACGGGATCCTTCAGCTCCTCCGGGTAAAAGCCAAGGCGACCGCAGATACGGATACAATGGGTATCGGCAACCACCGCGGGCTTTTTATAAAGATCTCCAAGCAAAAGATTGGCGATCTTTCTGCCAACTCCCGGCAGCTTCAGAAGATCATCCATATTATCGGGGATCACACCGTCGAAATCATCGATCAGCATACGGCAAGAGTTCTTTATATCCTTCGCCTTCATCCTGTAAAGACCGCAGGGATGAACTATCCGTTCTATCTCCTCGATGGGCGCGTCGGCAACACTTTCAAGAGTCGGAAAAGCCGAGAACAACTCGCGGCAGACGATATTCACTCTCGCGTCGGTGCATTGAGCAGACAGTCTGCCCATTATCAGCAGCTTCCAGCCGTCCTCACCGCCCCATTCGAGGGCACAGGCGGCATCGGGATATACTATTTTCAATATTTCAACCGCCAAAACGGCTCTTTTTACATTATCTTTCATTTAATACTTATCCTTTATATGTATTATATAATAAGTATAAACGATTTCGCGAAAAAAGTCAATCCACCGCCAGCAGTTTTTTTCTGAAATACGCTATATCCGATGTGTCAAGCACACCGTCGACATTTATATCCGCACAATTCTCGCAAAGCTCAGCCACTTCCCCCGATGAAACCAACCTGCGCAGATATAGCAGATCAGCAAGATCGACCTCACCGCTATGATCCCCGTCTCCCGAAAAATGAACGTCCTTGAACCAATCGTCAAATACATCGTCTGCGTATTTTTCCGAATCACAAACAAACTCTTCCGTAGAATACCAATCTTTATGTCCTCTTTCTGCCGCAACCGCGTCCGAAAGCAAAAAATGCCGCCTTGATCTCACCCCCACAGAGTCATCCCAGGTCAGATCAACGTGGTACCACTTGCCGTCTATCTCCACAAGATTCCAAATGTGCGAAATTGTATCGCTGGCGACAAAGTGGCAAGGAATCCCAAGCTCTCGTAAAACCGCCGTATATGCCGCCGCATATCCTTGACAAGTTCCCTTTCCCATATCAAAAAAGTCTGAGAGATCGTCGCATTCCATAGTATCGTCGTATTCATAGTTTTCGCAAATATAGTCGTGGACAAAAAGTGCCCTCCGGGCTTGATCATCGTACACCTCGGCAAGCGCGGCGATCTCCCTCGCCCTGCCTCTGCACCTCTCCCAAGCGTCAAACACTTCTTCTCTCGTCATATTATAGGTCGGCTTCAAGGACAACACAAAACCGCCCGATTTGTAGGAATATGAAAGATGACCGTTAACGAAAAAGAGATAAGGATCATCCTTTATGATCGACGAAACCAACATAGTCAGCTCCTCGGGACTGATCTCATAGATACTTATATCGATGGACTCCGAAAAATCGTAAAATCCACGGCTTATGACCTCGCTTACACTCTCCTTCCCCTCTTCCGCCCAAGCAGTAAAAACAAAGCTCTGCAAAAGAGCGCAAAGCGACAGAAACACGGCAACGATTCTCTTTTTCGTTATGATCTTTCCAAAAAGCATAGACGCGACGGACTCCTTCAAAAATCAATACTTAATTATATGAAACAGAATGCAAAAAGAGGACTCGACGCTAAAAAAAGCTCTTATTTCGCTTGACTTTTACTACAAAATGTGATAAAATTTCAGTAATGTAAAAAACGGAGATGATTACAAATGAAAACCAAAAGAAAAAAACAAAAAAACCTCCTTCGAAGGTTTCTCCCCTATTACCGCAGACATCTGCCGGTAATGATAAGCGACCTTCTCTGCGCGGGACTTACGACTATCTGCGAGCTTGTGCTCCCGATGATCGTCCGCGAGATAACCGGCGCGGCAACCGAAAATATAGCCGCCCTTACCACCGACCTGATACTTAAATGCGGCATCATCTATATAGGTTTGAGAATAATCGACACCGCCGCAAACTATTATATGACCACCGTGGGTCACATAATGGGAACCAAGATCGAGACCGATATGCGCCGCGACCTTTTCGCACATCTTCAAAAGCTTTCCTTCTCTTATTACGACAACACCAAAATAGGAACGCTTATGTCGCGTATCACCACCGACCTTTTCGACGTCACCGAATTTGCTCACCATTGCCCCGAGGAATTTTTCATCGCGGGCATTAAAATAGTCTGTTCCTTCATCATTCTCTGCACCATGAGCGTACCGCTGACCCTTATCATCTTCTCCGTTATTCCCATTATGATCGCGGTGCTGATCTATTTCAGATTCAGAATGAAGAAAAACTTCGCCGAGTCGAGAAAGCATATCGGCGAGTTGAACTCGCAGATCGAGGACAGCCTTCTCGGCATCCGCGTGGTCAAATCCTTTGCCAGAGAAGACCTTGAGCAGGAGAAATTCGACAAGGGCAACAAGAAATTCTTGAAGCTTAAATCCGAAAGATACCACATAATGGGCGGATTTACCTCTTCAACAAGACTTTTCGACGGCATTATGTACATCGTCGTAGTTGTTGTCGGCGCGCTCTTTATGATGCTCCCCGAAAGCGATCCCGCTAGCATTTCTCCCGCCGATTACGTGGCTTATCTTATGTTCGTTACCACTCTTCTCACCTCAATTCGACGCATAGTTGAGTTTGCCGAGCAGTTCCAGCAGGGCATGAGCGGAATCGAGCGATTCAATGAAATTATGGAGACCGAGCCCGAGATAGTTGACGCAAAGGACGCTATCGAGCTTAAAAACGTTTCGGGCGAGGTGGAATTCTGCGACGTTTCCTTCCATTATGAAAGCGAGAATCCCAACGTGCTGACCCACTTGAGTCTCAAGGTCAAGGCGGGCGAAAGCGTCGCTCTTGTCGGTCCCTCGGGCGGAGGTAAAACCACTCTCTGCTCTCTTATCCCAAGATTTTACGAGGTAAGCTCGGGTAGTATTTTGGTTGACGGAAACGATATCAAAAAAGTGACCGTAAATTCCCTGCGCGACAATATCGGTGTGGTTCAGCAGGACGTATATCTCTTCTCGGGAAGCGTCCGTGAGAATATCGCCTACGGTAAAGTCGATGCCACCGATGAAGAGATAATCGAAGCGGCACGTCTTGCAGGCGCGCACGAATTCATAAGCTCTCTTCCCGACGGCTACGACACCTACGTTGGCGAACGCGGAGTCAAGCTCTCGGGCGGACAGAAGCAAAGAATTTCAATCGCACGTCTCTTCCTTAAAAATCCCCCCATCCTTATTCTCGACGAAGCCACCAGTGCCCTTGATAACGAAAGCGAAAAGCTGGTTCAGGACTCTCTCGAAAAGCTGGCTCGCGGCAGAACTACCTTTACTATCGCCCACCGACTTACCACGATCAAAAATGCCGACCGAATCCTGGTCCTCACCGAAAACGGCATTGAGGAATCGGGCACCCACCAGGAGCTTATCTCCAAAGGCGGTATCTATAGCGAGCTCTATAAGCTCTATAGCGAGCTTTGATAATAGGACGCGGAGGGAGGACGCGACCTACTTTTCTTGAAATGAAAACAGCAAACCCGCAAGCGGGATTTGCACGAGTTTGCAAGCAAACTCTGTAGGCAAAAGAACTTCCCCGCAAATAGTTTGTATTTATAGCAGTTAAGTCTTACAAAACCGTGAATAACTTAGTCTAAGTTTTACTGCTATCATGTTGCAAGTTTATCTTTTACTTTACAACCTAATAAACCATACCAAAATAACCCCCGAACACGTACAAATCAAACGTGTTCGGGGGTTATCAATTATTTCACATACAAAACTACTTCTTTTCCAAATACAGAATAAGAGATAGAGCCGCCGCCTACCTTTTTATAAAGATCGCTGCTGTGCTGCTCAAGCCAAGCTTTGAAATCAGAGCCGGAATAATAGAAATGCGCAACTCTTACTCCATCCTCACGCTCTTCAAGGAAGCTAACAATAACGTCAGCTCCCTGCAAAGCGCTTAAAGAATTATATCCTGAGGCAACTTCGTAATAACCTTCATTCGTATGGTTGCACTCGGGCAGAGTAAAGAACTCGCTGATCGTGTGATCATCGTCGATCTCGTCAAGACTCATATTGAAATAGTAGCGCAAAGTCACGCTCTCTTGGTCATCCCAGGTCACGTCGGTGTAAACGCAGGTCTCGTCATCAAGCCAAACCACGTTCCACGCGTGACCGATGCCTTTGGAAGTGCCGTTCACAGTCCACGCCCTGATACCGCACTCCATAAGAAGCAGCTGATAAGAGGTAGCGTAGCCGTTGCAGACCGCCTCGCCCTCTACTAACGCGCCGTAAGGAGTCTGATCGTTGTCTGTAAACTTGTAGGTCACTATCTCCGCAACCTTGTCATGGAGATAAAGAGCCTTTTCAAAGACCGTACCCTCGGGAACACCCGCAACTATCTCCTCAACCACCGCATCAAGCCGCGCACGCATAGTCTTCAGCGTTTCGCCTTGGTATAAGTAACTGGGAGTTATATAATATATATACCCGTCTTCATTTATGGAATACACCGCGGTTCCTCCCCACCAGAAGCACTCGGGGTGATCGCTGAGGAATATCATTCTCGCCACAGAGAAATCGTCCAAAGATACCTCTCTGTTTTTGTCAAGATTGATTGTACTATCCGGTATCTCCTTCAGCATTGATGCCTCCAGTATGTCGTAAACGTATGCCGCGTTACCCGAAATAGTCGTCCTTCCGTAACCGCGAACAGTCTCGGGAGCAACGCCTTCAACGAAATCTATATCCGCGCCAAGCAACGCATCGTTACCTTCAGCGATCAATATCCCTGCCCACGATTCTTCGTCGCCGTAATACTTGATGCTGTTAAGAGCATCACAACCCAGAAAAGCGTTGATACCAATGCCCTCGATACCGCCGGATATCACTAAACTTTCAAGAGCCGAGCATCCGTTAAAAACGTCTTGAGAAATATGAATCACACCCGAAGGAATAACGACCTTTTTAAGCCCCTTCGCACCCGCGAAAGCAGCCTCACCGATAACAAGCACCTCTGAAGGGATAGAACTGCTGTTGCATCCCGCAATAAGAGTCAAGGTTGCTTTATCTATAATGCAATTGTTGCTTGAATAGTAGCTTGCGTTACCGCCGTTAACAGAAATAGATATCAAGGACTCGCAATAAGCGAAAACGCTATTTCCCATCGACTGAGTAGCGGCAGGAATATCGATCATCTCAAGACTCGAACAACCCATAAACGCGCGGTCACCGATACTTATAATACCTTCGGGAAGTATAACGTCGTAAAGTGAGCTGCATCCCGAAAAAGCGTCGTTACCGATAGACGTACATTTTTCATTAAAGACCACCGACTCAAGTGACGCGCAATCAAAAAATACTCCTTCGGCAAGCGACTCAAGTGACGCGGAAAGTCTGACGTTTACAAGAGCGCAGCCACTAAACGCATAGCTCCCGATCTCCTTGAGAGCATCAGGCAAAGCGACCTTGGATGCCATAGACACCTTGGTCAAAGAGGAGCAACCGCTGAAAGCATATTCTCCAATGCTTTCGGTGGTGGCAGGCAGCCATATTCTTTGTATCAGCGTGCACCCCTCAAAGGCGCGGGCACCGATAGAAACGATATTGGAGGGTATATTGACCTTCTTCATAACGGTATTTGACGCGAACGCTCCGTCACCGATAGCAGTGACAATATCTCCGTCGGGGGAGACCGCGGGGAGCTTAACGTCCTCATCGGTGCAATCTGCTCCGCTTACAAGAGTGCAGGTGCCGTCTCCGTTGCTGACGAATACCAAGCCCTCCGAATAAGGCTTCGCTTCAATAACACCGTCTATCCTCTCGCCGCAGACCGTGCAGTTGGTGTGTCGCTTGCCCTCAACACCGTATCCGGCAGCCTTATCAATTATCCAATCACCTTCGGTGTGAGACAGCGGCTCATCTTCTCCAACCATCAATAATTCTCCGCAATCAGAGCATACAACGTGAAGAATACCGCCGTTTTGGCAAGTTGGAGCAATAAACTGTACCTCTTCAAAGCGTTGGTGCGCACATTCTGTCTCCGTCTCTGTCTCTGTCTCTGTTGCCGTTTCTGTTTCGGTCTCGGTTACTGTTTCGCTCAAAGTTTCTGTTTCCGTTACAGCCTCAGTAAAGGCATTGGTTTCGATCTCGGTCAACTTTTCGCTTGTAACGATCGCACTTTCCTCTGTCTTCTCACTGTCTTCCGCATCGCCGCAAACGCTCTCGTCAACCCGGCTCTCCCCGGTCGCCTCGACAGTCTCATCAGAACCCATCTCTTCTTTGCCATTCTCACTTTGACTTTCCGACATAACGGCAGATGACTCACTCTCCGTGCCTCCGTCCAAACCGCCGAGAAGCTGGCAAGAAGCCAAAGAAATCATTATTAAAACAATAAAAAATACCGATCTGCAAAATTTCATATGATCCCCCTAAACAAGGTTTTACGCAATAATTATACCACAATATGACAACAATGTCAACAACTATGCTTTTTGCGATAAGAAAAAGAGAACTTGACAGCGAATCTGTTTCGTTCTCTTTTCCCATATATCCGATGTATAAACCAAAATCAAATATGATTAATTATAAACCGGCTCGATAATCTCCGATAGCGTCTGCCGTAAGGATTGTATTCGGAATCAATCTGACGTCGCTTATATTCTCGCCAAAGCTGACCTTATTTACGGCATTGATAAAGCTCAACTGACGGGGTACGTGGCACCATCCGCACTCGGAAAGATTGCCACCGTTGTCGAAAATACCGTCGATAACGAGGTAACTGATGCAAGCCGCCGTGTCGGTTATCCAAGCAATATGATGCTTTTTACCGTCGCAAACGTTTATCGAGCTGTCAAGCGTGAAATTCGCATTCTCACCCGCGCCGAAGCAGTGAAGAGTTCCGT
This sequence comes from Eubacteriales bacterium, assembly GCA_045612105.1. GTDB lineage: Bacteria > Bacillota > Clostridia > Oscillospirales > CAG-272 > SVTX01. Next base: position 2,959 of record JAZKYL010000133.1, on the reverse strand, counting down.
CGTCGTTTACCTCGACCTTATAGCCGCCTCTCTGTCTCGTATATGCGGAAAGCACCTTGTCGCCGGGATTAAAGGTTCCCTCAACAAGCCAAGTAGTGCCCGAGTTTTCAAGAATCTCCTTCCACTCTACTCTGTCGTTATGGTTGACCTTGGAGTAGGTCTGTTTGGGCATTCCCTCGCTCTTTAAGGTCTCCATAGAGATGCCCTCAAGGCGCGCGCAGACCGTATCCTGATTCAAAAGCGCGTTTTGAAGTCTCTCATCCACCGTGTGAATTCTCGCAATAAACTTTTGAGTTTCGGTAATCATCAGCTTGCCTTCATACTCAACAAGATCGGGGTAGCTTATGGAAAGGCGGTCGCCGAAATGATAGAAAAGTATCTCGGGCTGACCGTAAATGAGCTCCTTACCGTTTTCGGTGTCCACCTCAAAGGCGGGGGCGCACCAAGCAGGGTCACGGAAATCATATCCCATATTGCCCACGTTGTGGAACCAATAGAGATACTTGCCATTCTTCAGCTTCCAAAGAAAATTCGCCGCGCGGGGTTGTTTTACGGGCAAGCCTCCCACGTGCTTCGGGATAAAGCCGTCGGTGAAGCTCTTTCCGTCGTCGTGGCTGACAAATACCAGAGGGTAGCCCTTTTCGGTTCTCGACGTGCAGAAAAGCGTGCCGTCAGACAGCTTTACGCAACAATGCTCCTCGGTAATTCTGTCACCGGGGCGCGGCAAAAGCTCCTTCGCTCCCTCGGGAAGGGTGATGAAGGGGGTGTGGGGATTTTGAACGATGCCTCTCGCTACAAGCAAAACTCCGCGGGAGGTCTCGAAATTATACTGTCCTTTTACTCCAAGGAAGGGCTTGCCCACCATTATATAGAGGTCGTCGCCGTCGATAAAGGGACGCGCAACGTTCCACATAAAGCGGTACTGCTTGCCGCCGCCCGCCTTGGGATAGAACGGGTATCTTGTGTCAAGATCGGTGATACCGACGTCCACAATGATCCTCTCCGACCAGGAAAGCCCCTTGTCGTCGCTGTATTTGAGACAGTAAGTGCCGCCCATATCGAATCTGTGGGATTCAAATTCGCTCTTTTTGTAGTGGTCGAGATTATAATTGTAGAGACAGTATATTCTGTCAAAGCGGTCGGCTACAAGCACCGCATAAGCGGATTCCCATTCAAGATCCTCCACAAGGGTTCCCTCGCTCCAGGTCTTGCCGCCGTCGTTTGAACGCATTACAGAAACGTATTCTCCCGCAGCTCCCTCCTCGCCCGAGCCGGTGGTGGTGGCGCAAACAAAGGTGCCGTCGGACAGGACCACAAGGCTGGGTTGGTCGGCGTATCCCCCTGCCGTGGGGATCTCGATGCCGTTATTTATGTATCTTGAGTCGTTGTTGATCATAATGCCTCCGAGATTTTAGTTTTACGCTACTATTATACCTTTTTGTATCAATAAAATCAAGACAATGTCTCGTTTTTATCATTATTTGACATCAAATTTTGATTTATCGGTGGGTGCATTTTGCGAAAGCCTCCCTCCGAGAGGGAGGGGGACCACGAAGTGGTGGAAGGAGCCTGCGGGGCGGTGAGGCAAAAATCGTTTCACCGCAACGCGTTCTCCCTCAGTCGCCTAACGGCGCCAGCCTTCGGCCCAGGTCGCAAGCATAGCTTGCTTCCCGCTTTGGCTAAAAATATGCCACAGGCATATTTTCTTAACGCGTCGCGCCCACCCGGAGGGAGCCTATTCTTGTTGTCGCCTCACATATAAATCGCAATTTATTACTCCGAAACCTTAAACAGCACCTTCATAGTATTGGTCTTTCCGCTGATGATCTCCTGAAAGACCTCCTGACCTTCTTCGAGGGGCTTCACGTGAGAAATTACGGGCTCAAGCTTCTCGCCGTACTGTTTCAGATAGTCGATAGCATCCTTGTAGTCAAGGGCGGTATAAACTCGTGTTCCGATGATCTGCTGCTCTGCAAAATTGACGGTACGGAGATCAAGTGCCGTAGGCTCCTTGAATACGCTGAGAAGCAAGATCTCACCGCGCACTCCCGCAAGCTCGGTCATCATCTTTGCCGCAGAGGGATGTCCGCTGGCTTCAACGAGAACGTCAACACCCTCGTCGTCATTATTTGCGTAAATGTATTCCTTAACGTCACATTCCTTAGGATTTACAACGTCAAGACCGAGGCTCTTCGCCATTTCGATGCGCGCGGGCTGAGTCTCAACGCAGAAGAGTCTGCTGACACCGCTGTCCTTGAGCATAAGCGCGCTGAGAAGTCCCATAGGGCCAAGTCCGACAACCGCCGCAGAGCCGTGGAACATCTTCTTGATCATACGGAGACCGTGAACCACAACCGCCGCGGGCTCGATAATGGTGGCAAGCTTGAAATCAAGCTCTTCGGGAAGCTTCAGAAGGCACTTGTCGGGGATAGCGGCATATTCTGCCATACCGCCGTCAACGTCAATGCCGTAGAAGCGGAGGGTCTTGCAAACGTGGGTGTTGCCCGCAAGGCAAGCGCGGCACTTTCCGCAGTAGTAAAGGGGGTTAATGACCACCTTGTCGCCGACCCGAAGATCGGTATCGGCACCCTCTCCTATCGCCTCGACCGTACCCGTAAATTCGTGTCCCATAATAAGGGGAATTTTAGCGCGGGGGTGCTTGCCGCAGTAGATGCCTACGTCGGAGCCGCAGATGCCTGCGTATGCTACCTTGATAAGCAGCTTGCCCTCATAATCGGGCATGGGGCGGTCTTCTATAACAACTCTTTCTTTTTCGGTCCAAACTAATGCTTTCATAAATATAACTCCTTTTTGTTAATAAATTGCAATTTATCGGGGACGCGGGGGAGACGCGTGTTACTTTTCTTGAAAGAAAAGTAACCAAAAGAACTTCCCTGAAAAAAGGAAATAATTGCTCCCATTTTGCCATTCAAAATCTGTTTGATTTTAATCGAAATAT
>JAZKYL010000132.1:0-9962 GCA_045612105.1 Eubacteriales bacterium | reverse complement strand
AAGGCTCATCCCGATTGGAACATGGTTCCCGAGATCATGATTCCTCTCGTTGGCGACGTTAAGGAGCTTAAGTACGTTAAGGCAGTAGTTGTTGCTACCGCTGACGCTGAGATCGCAGCAGCAGGCGCTACCCTCAAGTATGAGGTTGGTACCATGATCGAGATCCCCAGAGCTTGTCTCACCGCTGATGAGATCGCTAAGAACGCAGACTTCTTCTGCTTCGGTACTAACGACCTTACTCAGATGACCTACGGCTTCTCCAGAGACGACGCAGGCAAGTTCCTCGGCGCTTACTACGACGCTAAGATCTTCGAGAACGATCCCTTCGCTAAGCTCGACACCACCGGTGTTGGTAAGCTCATGAATATGGCAGTAACCCTCGGTAGACCCGCTAACACTAACCTCCACGTTGGTATCTGCGGTGAGCACGGTGGTGACCCCACATCCGTTGAGTTCTGCCACCAGATCGGCCTTGACTACGTATCCTGCTCTCCCTTCAGAGTACCGATCGCACGTCTTGCAGCAGCTCAGGCAGCTCTTAAGAAGTAATAATTCCCTATAAGATATGCGGGGAGAAAACTTTTCGAGAAAAGTTTTCTCCCCGCACCCCTCTATCAAAAGCTTTCCCAAAAGGAAGGCTTTTGTTTTTTTACTTTTTTGATTTTCTGCTAATAATAAAGCTTTTCTATACGACTTCTTGACAAAATTACTAAAACTTGTTATAATAATACTGTAAATGATTTCTTTCAGCGAAAGGCAACTAACGTTATGGGATGGACAGGCTATGAAATTGATATACCGCTGGATATATTTTTCAAAAAAATGTATTGCCACAAATGCGGTGCAAAAATGAACAAAAGCAAATCCTCAATAACGACCCAAAAGGGTGAATTTGGGTTCAGCAATAGGCTAGCAGGAAAGTCTACTATCGGTATGTCTCAAAGAAAAGATTTGTTTGTATTTTTCATTTGTCCTTTATGCAAAAATACACAGACAGATGATAATCAAAGAAGGATTTCAAAACTTCAAAAGAAGCTAAAAAAGAGTATCTTAACCGACGACGAAATAAAACGCACTTGATATCCCCCCACTTCCCCGTGAAGTGGGGGTTCCTTATTCCCTGCTCTCAACAAAAAAAAACACCGCCCGAATCAATTCGAGCGGTATATTTTTTTAATTTGCAACTTACTCTTTCGTCGCGTCAATTCCCTTTTTCTTTTTGAATTTCACCGACGACACCACCAGCGACGACAAAGCAAACATCGCAATAACGTTAGGAATGACCATAAGGTTATTGAACATATCGGTCAGCTCCCAGACAAGGTCGTTGGAAAGGCAGGTTCCAAGGAAGATAAACACAAGCGAAATTATAGAATAGATCAAAGTGCTCTTCTTGCCGAAAAGATAATTCGCGTTGATCTTTCCGAAGAAATTCCAGCTTATAATCGTAGAAAACGCAAAGAAGAAAAGACAAACTGCCACAAAAAGACTTCCTATTATCTGTCCCGCGCTCTCGCCGAAGAGCTTGGCAAAGGTCTGCGAGAATGCCAACTGCACCATATTTGTCTTATCCACGCCGGCGGGGGCTACGCCGCTTTCAAGCACGCCGCCCTTTGTATAAAGGGTGGAAATGACCACCAGCGCGGTCATAGTCAGCACCACAAAGGTGTCGATAAATACCGCAACGATGGCGGCAACGCCCTGGTCGTGAGGATCTTCAACGTTCGCCATAGCGTGAGCGTGGGGAGTAGAGCCCATTCCCGCCTCGTTGGAGAAAAGACCGCGCTTAGCTCCCTGGCTGATCGCCATCTTCAAAGCATAACCGATAGAGCCGCCAATGATCGCGTTGGGAACGAAAGCATACTTGAATATAAGAGAGAACGCCTCGGGAACAGACTTGAAATTGATACCAAGCACCAGCAGACCGCCCACGATATAAAGAGTAGCCATTACGGGAACGATCTTCTCGGTAACAGAGGCAATTCTCTGAATACCGCCAAGGAAAATAAAGCTTGATACCACCGCGAGAATGATACCGATCACCCAACCGGGAATATCTAAACCGAAGGAAGTTGACAACGCCCCCGTGAAATTCTCGGCAATAGAATTTGACTGCACCATACTACCCATAAATCCAAGGGCAAGGGTCGCCGCTACGGCAAAAAAGCCTACGAGAAAGCTTCCGAATTTGTTGTTGAATGCCTTTTTGATGTAATAAACAGGACCGCCCGCAACACTGCCGTCCTCGCCCACAATCTTCGTCTTTTGTGCAAGCACCGCCTCGGAATAGTTGGTCGCCATACCGAAGAATGCGATCACCCACATCCAGAAGATCGCACCGGGACCGCCCAAAAGTATCGCGCCGCACGCACCGACCACGTTACCCGTGCCGACCTGCGCGGCAATAGCTGTCGCCAATGCCTGGAACGATGAAATTCCGCCCTTTTGCTTGCCGCCCTTCATTGTGAAGTTGCCGAATACTCGACGGAATCCCTCGCCGAAGCAACGTATCTGCACGAATCTCGTCTTAACCGTGTAAAAAATGCCGACGCCTACAAGCAAAAATATCAGAATGTAGTCCGAAAGATAAGCGTTGATAGTCTGTACTATCTTCAAAAGTGTGTCAAAAAATGCGTCCATAAGTGCTCCTTTAAATGTGTGTTTTCCGTTTTCCGAAACGGATAAAAAAGAAAAAGTCGCTGAAAAACAGCGGCTCCGGAATAAACTTAAACAGACACATTTTTATTATATGCCTGCTCTGTCCTTTTGCCTGAGAGATTCGGACGCTTTGCGTCCTTGCACCTTCGGCACTCGTCTTAGCGAGATTCTCCAGAGCTCCTCCGCCATCGGTTCTGCGCGTTCCGAGGGCTTCAACGGTATGGAAATATTATACTACTTTATATCCGACTTTTCAATATCACTTTTCGACAAAATAATCGCCATATACCGCCCCCATTCTGTGCTTTATAACTATTGTGTTTGAACTTTATTAAAAGTAGATAATAAATTGCAATTTAGCGGGGAGATGCGTGCCTCCGGCGGCACACTTTTTTGAAAAAAAGTGTGTCAAAAAACTTCCCTGAAAAATGGTTTAAATTACACTAATGTTGTCCTTTAAAACCGTATTTATTTGAACCAAAGTATATCTTCTATCGTATTCGAGTGTATCACAAACTCTTTATTTACAAGCGATTTGAAACATACTCGCAACACGATAGCAGTAAGGCTCTGCCTAAAATCCTCACGGTTTAGCAAAATAAAATGGCTACATTTTAATCCTTTTTGCTGGGAAGCTTTTTGGCTCCACCTTTTTCTCGAAAAAGGTGGAACGCGCCTCCCCCGCGTCCCCGACAAATCAAAATTTGAAATCTCCCAAAATTTATAATCCCATTTCCCCACTTCCTTTATCTTTAGTTAACAATTCCGTGTTAAAATAGTCTCGTAAACAAAATTTTGCAATTTTGGAGGAGCTATGTTCAACATAATGATAGTCGAGGACGACGCCAATCAAAGAAAGCTGATGAGCGCAGTTCTCGAGCAGTACGGCTACAACGTAATTCAGGCAACCGACGGCATCGATGCCCTCGACCAGCTTGACAAAAAGCACGTAGACCTGATAATTCTCGATATAATGATGCCACGAATGGACGGCTTTGAGCTGACCGAAACTCTCCGTCAGTCGGGCTGTAATCTCCCCATTCTTATGGTCACCGCAAAGCAATCCCCCGTGGATAAGCGCAAGGGCTTCATCATCGGCACCGACGACTATATGACAAAGCCCGTGGACGAGGAAGAAATGGTCCTCCGCGTGGGCGCGCTTCTCCGCCGCTCCAAAATAGTCAGCGAAAAGAAGCTGACCGTCGGCAACACTACCCTTTATTACGACTCCTTCACCGTAGTCTCGGGCGACACGACAAACGAGCATCCCCAAAAGGAATTCTTGCTGCTCTTCAAGCTCCTTTCCTACCCCGGCAAGATATTCACCCGCCGTCAGCTTATGGACGAGATCTGGGATATGGATAGCGAGAGCGACGAGAGGACTGTCGACGTCCACGTCAGCCGTCTGCGCGACAGATACAGAAACTGCCCCGATTTTGAGATCATCACAGTGCGCGGTCTCGGCTATAAGGCGGTACACCTGAAATGAGCAAAAATCAAAACTTTTGCGACGTAACCGTCAAAGAGATCCCCAAAAAAGAGAAAAAACAACGGTATTCCAAGCGTCACGCGGTAGTATCGCAATCGGGAACGCGAATCAAAAAGGTCCACACCATACGCTCGCGCTTCGGTCTTATCGTCCTTTTGCTCTTTGGCGCCGCAGGCTGCCTGACCGCGCTGATCTTCTATATTCTTCAGCTCTTTTCCTTCTACGATAAGGTTTTCAACGACGGAAGAGTTCTCGTCGCCACTATGGCACTTACCTTTGTCCTAATCGGTATAATGATAACCGGCGCGACCCTGAGAATATGGTTCGGCAGAGTAACAAGGATCACCGAGGGACTTCGCCGCATCGCTAAAGGCGATTTCACGGCTCGTGTCCTCGAAAACGACAAAAAGGAAGCAATAACCGAGCTCGGCGACCTTGAAAAGACCTTTAACCAGATGGCGAGCGACCTTGAAGGTATCGAGATGTTCCGAAACGACTTCATCAACAACTTCTCCCACGAGTTTAAGACCCCTATCGTCTCTATCCGCGGCTTTGCAAGACAGCTTCAGAGCGGCAACCTGACCGAGGAACAGCAAAAAGACTATATCGGCATCATCGTTGCCGAATCGGAGCGCCTTGCTACCATGTCTCAAAATGTCCTGCTTCTGACAAAGCTGGAAAACCAGAGTATCGTCACCGAAAAAAGCGAATTTTACCTCGACGAGCAGATCAGAAATTGCATACTGCTCCTTGAAAAATCCTGGAACGAAAAAAACATCGACCTTGATCTTGATCTCGACGAGATCAAATATACCTTCAACGAGGAAATGCTCTCCCACGTCTGGATAAATCTGATCTCAAACGCAATAAAATTCACCCCCGAGGGCGGCAAAATCAGTTGCTCACTGAAAGAAATCGACGGGAACGTGGTCTTCGAGATCGAGGACAGCGGAAAAGGAATGAGCGAGGAGGTCAAGTCTAGAATTTTCGAAAAATTCTATCAAGGCGATGCCTCCCATGCCACCACGGGCAACGGAATCGGACTTAACGTCGTCCAACGCATCGTCACCCTTGCGGGCGGCTCGGTAAAAGTCGAAAGCGAACCCGAAAAAGGCTCGAAATTTACCGTAGTTTTGCCGTAATTTATGATAAATAAGACTTAAGGACACTCGAAATCTCGGGTGTCCTTTTACTTTTGTCTTGACAATGTTATTTTTATATGCTATACTAAAAATAGCAAAATATGTCTTACGTATCGAATAAATATTTGGAGAAAAAAATGAAAAAAATCAGGCTCATTTCACTTTTGCTTTCGCTTTGTCTGGCAGCATCGGTATTCACCTTCGGTAGCTTTGCGGCAACGATCGGCAAAATTTCAGGAGACGCAAACAGTGACGGAGAGGTAAATTCTCAGGACATAATTTTACTGCGTCAATATATCGCAAATTACAACTACAACACGGGTTCCTCCACAGTGAAAATCAGTTCTAACGCGGATATGGACGGCAACGGCTCGATCAACCTAAAGGATGTAGTCCTGCTCCGCGAATTTATCGTTGACGCAGACCCCGAACAGGATCAAGTGTTCACCGTCACCAACAGCGCCGATATCGACACTCTTCTTCAAGGATCGATGATATTCAAATTCGGCTCTGCCTACGCGCTTATTAACGGCGCGAAAGTAGAAATGGGAGAGCACGCTCCCTATTTTAACAGAGGCGCATACTTCCCCGCCGACTTTGTTGAAGAAAACGGTTTAGGCAACGTCAATGCGAGCAATACCACCGTAAAGGACGGTGTAAGATACGTCTCAGCTACCGCATTCTCTCTTATAGGCAAACCGGTATATTGCCTGTCCGACGAAAGCTATGCCATAGTCACAAGCATCCAATGGAAGCTCGGAGCAAACTCTCTTTACGATGAATTTGCAAAGAAAATCAATAATATGTTCTCCATCGGTACGACATACAGCGCAAAGATGACGGGCAACCGCCCCGTGCTATTCGAGACCGACGAAATGCTTGCCGCCTCCAAGGAGCAGGCAAGGCTTCGTCTTGAGCCCTGGCTCACCTCATGGCAGAACGTTCTCAAGAAGGCAAATGCTGCGCTTACCGCTGACCCCGCGCCCTACACAGGAAAAAGCTCCACCGAGTACAGACTTGCCGCCTGCGAGGATTTCATCAGCGCGCGCTCTCTCGCCCTCGCTTATCGCAACACGGGCGACGAGAAGTATCTTAACCGCGCGGTAGATTACCTTATGGCATATGCATCCCCCGCGGTAAGACCCGGAACCGACGATCACCTCGATTATAGTGGAGTGGGAGTCGCCGACGGTCAGCCGGATATCGGACTTAATATCGCCGTACCGCTTACCACCGCTTGCGACGCGTATTCCCTGATCTACCCTTATATGAACGATTCGGACAAGGCTTTGTTTGAAAGCTGGATCGAAGAAGAGGTGAGTCTCGTCAAAAAGGGACATCAGTATTGGATAGATAACGATTATTATTGGAATCAGATTGGCAACAATCATATAACCTCCCACCTTATGGGTATGATCTGCGCCGCTTACGTTCTTGAAGACGATGCGCTTTTGACATACGCGATTAACAGCATGCAGAACGACAGCGACCTTGTTGAAATGCTCGACCGCGCTATACTTATGGAGGGCGATACCGTCTTCCACCGCGACCCCCAGAGCACCTTTACCGATGGCGAGATATATGACCGCTACAGAGTCGTGGATACTACCCCCAACGGCTTCGGATATGCGATGTATCACTTGAAGTTCCTGACCTATTCCGCATTCGTTATGCAGAATAACGGCTTGGATCTGTTCAGCTACGTAGGTACCAACGGTGAAAATCTGCTTTTGCCCTACAAGACATATTCTCCGTATCTTATCGCCAATGACGCGTCGGTTAACGGCGGCTACTATACGGGCAACTCTCTGCATCAGGAAAGCAGCTATACGCTCTATCTTATGGCGTATTACATCTACGGCGACGAAACCCTCCTCAATGTCATAAATGCTCTGAACCAGAACGGCGTTGTCCCCGGAGACAACGAGCTGTTCGGTCGTTCAGGCGGTTACATTTTAGGAAAAGAATAAACCTTAATGAGAACCTCTGCGCACCTGCCATAAAGCAGGTACGCAGAGGTTCTCCCTTTTTTCTTTTCACCGCCCACCGCCCACCGCCCTCTTCACTCTTCACTCTTCACTCTTCACTCTTCACTCTTCACTCTTCACTCCTCCGCCCCCCCTTCGCACTTCTCCTCTGTTAACCTTTATAATTTCTTCGCTCCTCGCAAGACTGACCCCTGTGGGTGCGGGGTGAATTGGATTGTGGTAAACTCAAGCTTGCGCCGAGTTTTCCATAATCCAAGAGGGGATAGTCCCCTGCTTTCCTCACTCCATTTTATAGATAGACCCCCTTTTTCTCTCCCCACTTCTCTCCTTTTTTTGTCAAAATCATTGACAAAACACTAAAACAATGCTATAATGAACCTGCGACACAATTAAATATGCCTGATTTATCAAGTAGGTATTTTTATTTTTTGATAAAAATACGTACTCCTTTTTCGCATACTTGATAAATTAGGTTTACGGAATTGTGTCGCAGCAATTGGAGACACGTATTTTTTGTGCGTGGCTTCGGCTGCGCACTTTTTATTTTTCATTATAAGGAGGAAAAAATGAAAACCACCAAAATTTTAGCCCTCTTGCTCGCCCTCTCCCTCATTTTGTCGACTTTTACCATCGGCATCATGGCGGAAAATGTGGAGACGGCAAAAGGTGACGTAAACGGCGACGGATCCGTAGACACTAAAGACCTTATCTTAATGCGACAATATCTCGCACATATGAACTACGACACCGGAAGCTCCTCTGTCGAGATAAATACCAACGCCGATATGAACGGCGACGGCTTGATACGTTTAAAAGATATTGTTCTCTTGAGAAAATATCTTGTAACCGGTGAATACGACACCGAGACCGAAACTGTCACTTCCGATACTACAACTAAGGAAACAATAACTACCGAGACAGAAACAACCGAAGTTGTTACTACCGAGACAGAGACAGCTACTACAGAAACAACCGAGGTAACCACTGCCGAAACAGAGACCGAAACCTATCCTACACCCAGTGAAGGTCTCGCCTTCACCTCCAATGGCGACGGTACTTGCTCCGTTTCGGGCATCGGAACCTGCGCCGATACAGCTGTCGTTATCCCTCCCACTTCCCCCGAAGGAGATATTGTCACAAGCATTGGTGATTTAGCATTCAGAGGTTGCACAAGCTTTACAAACATAACTATCCCCGACAGTGTCACAAGCATTGGTTATTATGCGTTCTACGATTGCTCAAGCCTTACGAGCGTGAACTTACCCGACAGTGTCACAAGCATTGGTCATAGTGCGTTCTGGGGTTGCTCAAGCCTCATTCAAACAGAGAACGGTGTTTCCTACGTAGATGATTGGGCAATCTACTTTGACGATTCCCATTCTACAGCAACCCTACGCGAGGGCATAAGAGGTATCGCTGATACTACATTTTATGATAGCACCAAGCTTCGAACTATTGTTATCCCGAATACTGTCACAAGCATTGGTGAGTCTGCGTTCTCAAGTTGCACAAGCCTTACGAGCATAACTATCCCCGGCAGTGTTACAAGCATTGGTGATGGCGTGTTCTCGGGCTGCTCAAGCCTTACGAGCATAACTATCCCCGATAGTGTCACAAGCATTGGTGATGGCGTGTTCTCGGGCTGCTCAAGCCTTACGAGCATAACTATCCCCGATAGTGTCACAAGCATTGGTGATAATGCGTTCGAAGATTGCTCAAGCCTTACGAGTATAACCATCCCCGACAGTGTCACAAGCATTGGCAGGTGGGCGTTCTCCGGTTGCACAAGCCTTACGAGCGTTACTATCGGCAACGGTGTCACAAGCATTGGTGAGCGGGCGTTCTACGGTTGCGAAAGCCTTACTAGCGCAACCTTCGGCAACGGTGTCACAAGCATTGGTGAGTCTGCGTTCTCGCATTGCTCAAGCCTTGAAAGTATAACTATCGGCAACAGTGTCACAAGCATTGGTTATTATGCGTTCTACGATTGCTCAAGCCTTACGAGCGTGAACTTACCCGACAGTGTCACAAGCATTGGTGATAATGCGTTCCTCAATTGCTCAAGTCTTACGAGCATAGCTATCCCAGACAGTGTCACCAGCATTGGTTCTTCTGCGTTCAGCGGTTGCTCAAGCCTCATTCAAACAGAGAACGGTGTTTCCTACGTAGATGATTGGGCAATCAACTTTGACAATTCCTATACTACAGCAACCCTACGTGAGGGCATAAGAGGTATCGCTGATCATACATTTTATGATAGCACCAAGCTTAGAACTATTGTTATCCCGGATACTGTCACAAGCATTGGTGATTGGGCGTTCTCGTATTGCTCAAGCCTTACGAGCGTTACTATCGGTAACAGTGTCACAAGCATTGGTAATTCTGCGTTCAAAGATTGCTCAAGCCTCACGAGCATAGAAATTCCCGATAGTGTTACAAGCATTGGTAATTCTGCGTTCTCCGGTTGCTCAAACCTTAAAACTGTATATTACACTGGAGCTGAAGAAGAATGGTCCAAGATTATTATTAGTTCAAACAATGAATATCTCACGGACGCTAACATAGTTTACAACTACGTTCCCACAGAAGAATAACTAATAGCAAATCCTCACGGATAGCCAAAGCGTGGCGCCGCGGGTATCCGTTTTTTTCTCCCCCTCCGCCCTCTCCCCTCTCCCCTCTCCC
>JAZKYL010000131.1:0-2520 GCA_045612105.1 Eubacteriales bacterium | reverse complement strand
ACGCTTGCGACAATAAAGCTTATAAAAGCTCGTCGCAGTAAGTCTGCAACACTCATCACACTCCGAAAGATATCATTTGCGGATGCTTTCGTATCGATATTCGCATTGCAACGCTCAATGCTTGTTTCATTCGAGGGAATGACCGAAGTAGAAATTGTAATTATGAACGCTACCCTCGGCTCTGCCGTATGCGTAATTGTGTTTCTGCTTGGGGTAAACCTTTTGAGAAACAAAAAGGCGTTATTTAAGACTTTGGATGATTGAATATTAGCGTTGAAGGCCCCAGTGATTTTGGTGCAAATTTGGTGCAACACTTTATTGGGCGATACTCACGATATTCACGATATCAAACGCTACTTTCAAAACTCAAAGAGATAATTACCCATTTGGGATTATTTCGATATACAAAAAGCTCTGTATCACGCAGAGCTTTTTGTGTTGTAGGGCGGTGCCTTGGTGCCGCCGTTTTACATTGAGGATTTTTTCGGCGGGAGCAAGCTGTATAGTGTAGTAACATAGTATACAAGTAGTGCAAGGACATAGTATACAGTTTTATGGTATAATAAAGGCATCAAAAAGATCCAAAGGAGAAGCAAAGATGCCTTGGAAGGATAAAACTGTGGAAGAATTAAGAAAAGAATTTGTAGAGGCAGCTACAAGCTGTTCTAACTTCAGTTCACTATGTCGTGAATTTGGAATTACCCGAGCTACTGGATACAAATGGTTAGCACGATACGAAAACAATGAATCTCTGTCTAATCGAAGCAAACGCCCCAATGTTACTGCGAATAAGACTCCGAGATCCATTGAAACGCAAATTATAGAAGCTCGTACCGTTCACCCCGGCTGGGGAGCTAAAAAGATCAAGGTGTCGCTTGAAAACAAGGGCATTGAAATGCCGTGCATCAAGACAGTTAACAATATCTTAAACCGCTATGGTTGTATCTCAAAAGAAGAATCCTTAAAGCACAAGTCATTTACACGATTTGAAAAAGAACGGTGTAATGAAATGTGGCAAACAGATTTTAAGGGTGAGTTCAGAATGCAGAATGGAAAATATTGTTTTCCGTTAGATATATTCGATGATCATAGCAGATTTGTTATTCGTATAAAGCCTTCCGAAAGTACGTCAAATCTTGTATTACCAACCTTTAAAGAAGCTTTCTATGAATACGGAATGCCTGATTCTGTTCTTTCGGATAACGGAGCGCAATTTGCAGGATTTCGTCAAGGATATACACAGTTCGAAAAATGGCTTATGGATCACGACGTGTTACCAATTCATGGACGTATCAAACACCCACAAACACAAGGAAAGATCGAGCGCTTTCATAGGGCTATGAATCAAGAGCTTTTGAAGCATTATACACCTAAGGATATTGCTGATGCGGAACGAGTTTTTCACGATTGGCGCAATTGCTATAACAATGAAAGACCACATGAGGCGTTAGGAATGAAATGTCCTTCGGATATCTACGTACCGAGCGAAAGGATATACCGTGACATAGTAAACAAATACGAATACAGCGGCAAATATCATGTAATCAAAGGTAATAGCTGGGGTTACGTAAGATTTGGCGGTTGGCAGGTCTATTTGAGTGAAACAATGGCAAACGAATATATCGAGTTCAGACCGAATCCAAACGGAGATACGTTCATTGCTTGTTATAGAAATTTTGCCATCGCAGAATTTGACGTACATACGGGCAAACTTTTACATCGAAAAATTTGGCGGCTTTAAGTCGCGCGCCGCTTTGGAAAGCCTCTCTCCGCTACGCTCCGTTCGGCTTTCCAAAGCATTCAACTGTAATTCAAAATGTGTATACGATGTCCTTACACAAATTGTTTACAATGTTACTCTTGACACAAGCCCCCGCCCTACGAGGGCGGTTGAATTTGTAAAGACCCCCGCCGTCCTATTTACTTTTTGCCGTTTTTATGGTATAATCTAACTAATCGATAAACTTGAATTTGACGAGGGGTGTGATTGTATGAAAAAGTTGATAGCATTAGTTTTAGCATTGGTCTGTGTGCTTGGCTTGGTTGGGTGTGGTAAAGAAAAATCGGGAGTAATTGGCTATGTTTATTCGGACTATACAGGTATTAGCATTGAGATAGAAAATCTTGATATATCAAAAGACAACGCCAGTGTGAGCGTAAAATGGCAAAATGATACTCCATACGATGTATCTTATGGAAATTGGTACACCATTGAACGCGAGATTGATGATGAATGGCATAGTTGTGCTATTGCAGATGTGAATTTTTCGGAGATGGGTTATATTCTGAAACCTGGTACAATGCACAAAACATATACTTTTGGAAAGTATTTCGACATATCAACATCAGGCAAATACAGAATTCGTTCTGAATGCTATGTGCAGGTAAACGATGGCGAAAGTGAACATTGCATTGTGTGGGCGGAGTTTATTATTGAATAACAAATTCCAATTTGACAAATGAGTGTGATTGTATGGAAAAATTGAGTTATTTATTCACGGCACTTGCGATCGTGCTATC
>JAZKYL010000130.1:0-2265 GCA_045612105.1 Eubacteriales bacterium | reverse complement strand
TATCCGCTTTTTCTTTTGGCAGAAGAAGCGCAAAAGAAAAAGCTTAGCAAAAAGAAAAGCGCGTGCAGGAGATTTCGCCTCTGCGGAGGCGACCAACGCTCCGCGCGTTGGATCGGCGGGCGCTTTTTAAGAAAAGCGACGCAAAAACTTTCAAGCAGACAACGCCAAACAGTTCTACAAATCAAAATTTATCTTTTATTATTCCCTTTTACGTTCTTTTTCTTTTTAGTTGCGGAGAAACCGAATTTGCCGATCTTTTTACCAAGCTCGAAATACTCGCCGTGTGCAAATGCCGCAAGTCCGGCGCGGTCCAGGTGGAGCTTACCTTCCTTATCAAGCAGGCTTTCGTCCACGTCCACCGCCACAATATCTGCCAAAAACATATCGTGAGAACCCAAGGGGATGATCTCGGTAACCTTACATTCAAGTGAGAGGGGGCTTTCGGCTATAAGGGGGCATTTTACCTCGGTGGCTTCCTCTTTCGTCAGGTTACACTTGGCAAACTTATCGACTTTAGCGCCCGTGTAAATACCGCAGTAGTCCGCCGCCTTGATGAGGCTTGCAGGGGTGAGGTTAATGACAAACTCGCCGCTCTCTTTAATAATATTGTAGGAATGTCGCTTCTGTCTGACCGAAATATAGGTCTTTGCGGGGATGGTGTTGATAATTCCCGTCCACGCCACGGTCATAATATTCGAATTGTCCATATCTCCCGATGAGACCATCACGGGAGGCAGGGGGGCGATAAGCGCGCCGCCGCGCCATTTAATTTTTGACATAATTTTTCCTTTAATTATTTTACTATATCCGATTTATTCCATCTGAAGTTACCCCAGACACCGCTGACGTCGCTGAAATAGACGAAGGAGCTATCGTATTTTCTCGACAGCTTGATAAGCTCATCCATCTGGTGGATGTTGATAATGGTAATTATCATCGCTTTCTCTTCGCCCGTGTACATTCCGTGGCAATCAATAACGGTCGCGCCGTGCTTGAGATTCAGCAGAATGTCATCCTTGAACTGCTGGGGATTGTTAGTAATAATTCTGACCTCGACCGCGTTTCTCGTGGGCTTGAGCACTGAGTTCATGGCTAGATTGAATATCAGCGTCTGCACCACCGACATAATTATACTCTCTATGTTCTGATAGACGAAGAAGGAGATGCCTATGGTGACGTAACAGAATATCGAGATCAGAGTTTCGATATTCATATAAGGCTTTTTCTTCTGCACGATGCAGGCAATTATATCAACTCCGCCCGTGCTGCCACCGATTCGTATCATGATCGCCGTTCTGACACCAAGCATAATTCCCGAGGCAAAGACCGCGATCCAGACGTGGTTTTCGGTGATATATTCGTACATATTGATCTTTTCCATAACGATCATTGCAACCGACGAGACCACGGTAAAGAGCGAGGTATAAACAACGTATTTTTTACTGATGAAAAACCACGCTACGATAAGCAGAGGGATATTGATGGCAAGCGAGACGTAACCCATATTCAGTCCTGTCAGCTTCTGCACCATCATTGAGATGCCGTCAACACCGCTGGGCGCGAAGTTTGCGGGATTGACGAAGGTGTAAAGTCCGACGGCAGAAAGGATCGCCGCAACGATCACGAGAAGTACGTCTGTGACGTATCTTAATTTGTTGGTTTTCATTTTTCTCTCCATGAGCATAATATTACATTTTAATTGTAGCATAAACCGAGAAAAAAGTCAACAAAAATGTTATGAAACAACAAATTATCTTAATTCTCTTGACAAACGGTAAAATTAATGATATACTATAAAAAACCTACGAAAAAGAGTAGTAAGTCAATTCCCTTTTCTACAGAGAGCCGCGGGTGGTGAGATTGCGGCGAATAAAGTTGACCGAATGGACTTTTGAGGGCAAACAGAACACCAAGTGAGGTCAGTATGGGCGACGGTAGACTCCGTTATAGCTGTAAGAGGAGGCAATTATGCCTTGAATCGTGGGTGGTACCGCGGATTTTTGTTTTAAAATTCGTCCCCGACAGTTTTCTGTCGAGGGACTTTTTGTTTTATTTGAACTTCAAATTTTGATTTGTCGGGGACGCTGGGGAGGACGCGTTCGAGAAACTTTTTGAAAAAAGTTTCTCGAGCTCTTCAAAAACTTCCCCGCAAAAAGGATTAAAATGTAGCCATTTCGTTTTATAAAACCGTGAGGATTTTAATCTAAGCCTTTCTGCTATCGTGTTGCAAGTTTAGTTGGAAACTCTTTAATCAAAAGAGTTTCC
>JAZKYL010000129.1:0-20343 GCA_045612105.1 Eubacteriales bacterium | reverse complement strand
ATCACTTAGACTCTTTGTGAAGAGTGTGCTTGCGGCAGAACTTACAGAATTTCTTAAGCTCAAGCCTGTCCGGATCATTCTTCTTGTTTTTCTTTGTGTCGTAATTTCTCTGCTTGCACTCTGTGCATACGAGAGTAATTTTGACTCTTGCATCATTAGCCATGATTTCGGCACCTCCCATTTGAATTTTATTTGACCGCTTTGCGGTCTGTGTACCTCCCTCTGAAAGGGTGTTTGTCCTTTTGCGCAGAAGACACAACAAAAAAGCCCTTTTGCAGAGGTAGAACCATTATATCACAACATAATTGGCTTGTCAATAGTTTTTTTCTAAAAAATCTAAAAAATTTTTGATTTTTTTTACAAAAACCCTTGACAAATACAAATTTTGTGCTATAATATATGGGTACGACATTAGAAGTACATCAAAATATGCGGCGTTAGCTCAGCTGGATAGAGTGTTTGGCTACGAACCAAAAGGTCGGGGGTTCGAATCCCTTACGCCGTGCCAAAAAAAGAGGATGGATATATTCCATCCTCTTTTTTTGGTACATCGCAAGGGTCAAGAGAATTATTACGTGGCAAGTACTTTCGCACGTTTAGATAGTCTTTTAATTTAATCATCCAAAGATTGCATATATTTATGCATCGTTTCTGCCACTATCTTTGAATGTGCCACGGCTTCGACAACTGTGCGCGCGCCAAGAACGACGTCACCGCTGGCGAAGATACCCGGGCGGGTGGTGTTGCCGTATTCGTCGGCTATAAGCAGACCCCGTGAGCTGGTGTCAAGTCCCTTGGTGGTATTGACTATGACGTTCTGCGGTCCTTGACTGATAGATACTATGACGCTGTCGGCTTCATAGAGCTTTTCACTTCCTTCTATATCGGTAAAGCTGCCGTCCTCGTTTTCGATAACGTCGCAGAAGATAACTCCCTCGTCAACGATCTCAACGGGGCGCTTGTTGTACTCAAACATGGTTCCCTCAAGCTTTGCGTAGCTGTATTCGTAGTCGCTTGCGGCAACCTTTTTGGTGATGGAGAAGCAGGTCAGGTATTCTACGCCGTGGCGGATCGCTGTTCTTGCTACGTCCATAGCTGCATTGCCCGCGCCGATGACGATGACTCTCTGTCCTAACTTAAAGGAGTCGGGAGAGTTGAGATAATTGATACCGAAATGAACGTGGCCTAATGTCTCTCCCTTGATGTGGAGCGCGTTTGGCTTCCAGACTCCCGTTCCAACGAATATCGCCTTGTAACCGTCGCGGAAAAGGTCGTCGATGCCGATAGAGCCGCCGATGTGGGTGTTGGGTCGGATCTTGATTCCCTTCATTTCTATATGACGGTACTGAATGTCGTCGAGAACCGTCTTGGGCAGACGGAATTCGGGGATTCCGTAGCGCAAAACTCCGCCGATCTCGCTCTTATTCTCAAAAATCGTGACCTGATAACCGTATCGCGCCAAAATTATGGCAATAGTGATGCCCGCGGGACCCGATCCGACGATAGCCACCCTTTTTCCGTTCCAAGGCTGAGGTCCTTTGGTCATTTTGGGCGCGTAGGTGCGGGAAATGTACTGTTCAATAGTTGAAAAGTGGACGGGAACTCCCTTTTTGCCGAGAACGCAATGCCCCTCGCACTGTTTTTCGTGATTGCATATCAGCGAGCAGACGGTGGTCAGCGGATTGTTCTCAAAAAGCATCCAGCCTGCCTCGTCAAGCTTGTTTTCCTTTAAAAGTCTTATTACTTCGGGTATAGGTGTTTTTATTGGGCAACCCTTAACACATTGCGGATTTTTGCACTGCAGACAACGGTTCGCCTCGTCCATTACGTGTAATGCCATATATTAAACCTCGATTTTTGTTTTCTGTAATAATTATATCATATTGGGGCACTTTATTCAAGTATAAATTCTTGACATAAAAAGAAAAATCAGTTGTCGACCATTTATCGACAACTGATTATCGCGTTAAAGTTAATACTTCTTCATGGGGAGAAGTTAAACTTCACCTTTATATATCCCATTTTTTCAGTAGTTTTTGGAAGGTGAGGGGGTGCAGGGGGAGAGGAAAACCTTTTTCCAAAAAGGTTTCCTCTCCCCCTGCATATATTCAATCAGTAATTACTTCTCAGGGAAAGGGGTACGAGCGCCGTAGTGGGTGTGGAGGAGCTCGTGAGCCTTATGAGAGTTGGGCTCGCCAAGGAACTCATCGTAGAGTGCCTTGATCTGAGGATTGTTGTGAGACTGGCGGAGAACCTGTCTCTCGTCCTCGGTATAGAGTGCCTGTGCTCTCTTTTCCTTGTAGGTGTCCATGATGTCTGCGTCCTCGTTAGGAAGGAAGCACTCACGAACGTAGGGCTGACCGCCGCCGTTGATACAACCGCCGGGGCATCCCATGATCTCGATGAAGTGATATTTGCTCTCGCCTGCGCGGATCTGATCGAGAAGAACCTTTGCGTTCTTCATGCCGTGAGCGATAGCGATGTTAACCTGCATACCGTTAAGGTCAAGGCTTGCTTCCTTGATGCCGTCAAATCCACGTGCAGCCTCGAACTTAACACCTTCGATCTCCTTGCCGGTAAGAACGAAGTTAGCGGTTCTGACAGCCGCCTCCATAACGCCGCCGGTAACACCGAAGATAACGCCTGCACCGGTGTACTCACCGATAATGTCGTTATCGAACTCTTCGTCGGGAAGCTTTGTGAAGTTGATACCGCTTCTCTTGATAAGCTTACCAAGCTCGCGAGTGGTGAGAACTGCATCAACGTCTGCAAGACCCTCGGTCTTGAGAGCGTCTCTTTCCTTCTCGTACTTCTTAGCGGTACAAGGCATGATAGATACAACGTACATATCCTCAGCTGCAACACCGATCTTAGCTGCATAGTAGTGCTTGAGAATAGCACCCATCATCTCGTGAGGAGACTTGCAGGAAGAGATGTGGTCGAGGCAGTCGCCGTAGTAAAGCTCTGCGTAGTTGACCCATCCGGGAGAGCAGGAGGTGATCATAGGAAGTGCGCCGCCGTTCTTGATTCTGCCAAGAAGCTCGGTAGCCTCCTCCATAATGGTAAGGTCAGCCGCATAGTTGGTATCGAATACCTTCTTGAAGCCGAGACGCTTGAGAGCGGCAACCATCTTGCCGGTAACAGGAGTACCGATCTTCATACCGAATTCCTCGCCAAGAGCAGCTCTTACTGCGGGAGCGGTCTGAACAACTACGTACTTGCCTGCCTTCATAGCAGCGTCTACCTTTGCGATCTCGCTCTTTTCCATAAGAGCGCCGGTAGGACATACGTTTACACACTGTCCGCAGAGGATACAGGGAGACTCGGTGAAGCTTCTGTTCTCTGCAGGGCCGATGATGGTCTTAAAGCCTCTGTTCTGGAAGCCGATAACGCCGTTTCCGTGAGCGTTGGAGCAACGAGCTACGCAACGTCCGCAGAGAACGCACTTGGAGGTGTCTCTTACGATAGAGGGGCTGATCTCGTCAACAGTAACCTCGGTTCTGGTGCCCTTGAACATATTGTCGCGAGCACCGGTGAGACGAGCAACGTGGAGAAGCTCGCACTTCTCGTTCTTGTCGCAGGTCTGGCAGAGCATGGAGTGGTTGGAAAGAAGAAGCTCAACAGATGCTCTTCTTGCCGCTACTGCCTTGGGAGAGGAGATGGTGATCTCCATACCCTCGTTTACAGGGTATACGCAGGATGCAACGAGTCCGCGTGCGCCGGTTGCCTCAACGAGACATACGCGGCAAGAACCTCTGTTGCACTCTCCGTGGTTGAATGCGCAAAGAGTGGGGATCTCGTATCCGCAAGCCTTTGCAGCTTCAAGTATGGTCAATCCCTCTTCAACCTGATAGGGAACGCCTTCGATTTTAATATTAATTAATGCCATTTTTCAAAATCCCCCTTACTTCTTTACGATTGCCTTGAACTTACAAGAAGACATACAGAGACCGCACTTTACGCACTTTCCTGCGTCGATAGTGTATGCGGGCTTCTTCTTACCGGGAGCGGTATAATCGGTGACGGTGATAGCGTCAACGGGACACTGTCTTGCGCAGAGTCCGCAGCCCCAACAGTTGTCCTTCTCGATAACGTAAGACATAAGGTTCTTACATACCTTTGCGGGACACTTCTTGTCAACTACGTGAGCAACATACTCGTCTCTGAAGGACTTGAGAGTGGAGAGGATGGGGTTAGCCGCAGTCTGACCGAGTGCGCAGAGAGAACCTGCCTGGATAGACTGAGCAAGAGCCTCCATATCTTCAAGATCCTGCATAGTAGCCTTACCGTCGCAGATCTTTACGAGGTACTCGTGAAGTCTCTTGGTACCGATACGGCAGGGAGTGCACTTACCGCAGGACTCGTCGCAGGTAAATTCCATATAGAACTTAGCAACGTCGACCATACAGTTGTCCTCGTCCATTACGACCGCACCGCCGGAGCCCATCATGGAGCCCTTAGCAACGAGGTTATCGAAGTCGATGGGAGTATCAAGATCCTTTTCGGCCAAGCATCCGCCGGAAGGACCACCGGCCTGGATAGCCTTGAACTTCTTGCCACCGGGGATTCCGCCGCCGATGTCATAGATAAGCTCACGGAGAGTAGTTCCCATAGGAACCTCAACGAGACCAACGTTATTTACCTTACCGCCGAGTGCGAATACCTTGGTACCCTTGCTCTTCTCGGTACCCATAGAGGAAATGCTCTCAGCACCGTTGCGGAGTATGTAAGGAACGCAAGCCAGCGACTCAACGTTGTTAACGATAGTGGGGCATCCCCAAAGACCCTTAACTGCAGGGAAAGGAGGACGAGGACGAGGCATACCTCTCTGACCCTCGATGGAGTTCAGAAGCGCGGTCTCCTCACCACATACGAACGCACCCGCACCAAGACGGATATGTGCACGGAAGCTGAAGTTTGTTCCGAGAATGTTATCGCCGAGAAGTCCCATCTCTGTAGCCTGGTCGATCGCCTTCTGGAGACGAGCAACTGCGATAGGATACTCTGCGCGAACGTAGAAGTAACCGTTCTGAGCACCGATTGCATAGCCTGCGATAGCCATACCCTCGATAACTGCCAAGGGGTTACCCTCGAGAATGGAACGGTCCATGAACGCACCGGGGTCGCCCTCGTCACCGTTACATACTACGTACTTTTCGCCGTCGGGCTGAGCGAATGCGAACTGCCACTTTCTACCTGTGGGGAATCCGCCGCCGCCGCGGCCTCTAAGACCGGAATCGAGAACTTCCTTGATAACGTCAGCTCTGTCCATCTTAAGTGCCTTTGCAAGACCTGCAAATGCGCCGGCTCCAAGAGCCTCGTTGATGTCCTCGGGATTGATAACGCCACAGCCGTGAAGCGCGATTCTCTTCTGCTTCTTGTAGAAGTTGATATCGTCCTGACGTGCGACCTTTTCCTTGGTTGCGGGATCAACGTAGAGCAGTCTCTCTACTACTTCGCCGCCGATAATGTCCTTTTCAATGATCTCCTCAACGTCCTCGATCTGAACGAGACGGTAAAGAGTGTCCTCGGGGTAGATCTTTACGAAGGGACCCTGAGAGCAGAAGCCGAAGCATCCAACGAGGTTGCAGGAAACTCTCTCTGTAAGACCCTTCTCCTCGAGAAGTGCGTCGATCTTTTCTTTGATCTCTGCGGAATTGGAGGAAAGGCATCCTGTACCGCCGCAAAGAACGATAGCTCTCTTTTCACCCTTGCCGCTGAACTTGTCGCTAAGAGTAGCGGTGCAAGTAGCCTGAAGCTGTGCAAGCTCTTCAAAATTCTTAATCATCAGTTCTGTCCTCCTTCATTAAGCCTGGTTGCGAAGATCTTCGATGATCTTTGCAATTCCGGAAACCTCAACCTTGGGGTAAACCTTACCGTTGATGGAAACTGCGGGAGCGATACCGCACGCACCGATGCAACGAAGTGCGTCGAGTGTGAACATACCGTCATCAGTGGTCTCACCGGGAGCTACTCCGAGAAGCTCGGAGAACTTGTCGATAACCTGCTGTGCGCCCTTAACGTAGCAAGCGGTACCGAGGCATACGCCTACAACGTACTTGCCCTTGGGCTTGAGGGAGAAGAAAGAATAGAACGTAACAACACCGTAGATCTCGGAAACACTGATTCCGGTCTTCTTGCTGACCAGCTCCTGAACCTCCAGCGGAATATAGCCGTATTCCTTCTGGATGTCGCTGAGGATCATCATAAGAGGTGTTTTCTCGTTTGCGTATCTGTCGCAGATCGCTGTGATCTGAGCAACAGAAGCATCACTTAAATGAGCCATTTTTTAGCCCTCCTTAAATATTTTAATACAAAAGTTAATTTATATGCAATTCCGATAAACATTTCTCCGTATCGGAATTTCACGCGATTTGATCAGGGACGAAGTCCAAGTCCGCCCTCAAGGGTAAGTGTTTCGCCTGTGAGATATTTGAAATCGGGGTGAGCAAGCTGAACGCAGACTCGTCCGATATCCTCTTCGGGGTCGCCGAAGTATCCTGCGGGAGGTGTGTGAACGTTCTTTTCAAATGCCTCGGGGTATGCCTTCTGGAAGTTTTCAAGCTGAGCGGTCCAAGCAAGAGGACAGATAATATTGACGTTGATACCGTCCTTACTCCACTCTGTTGCCGCAACTCTCGTAAGACCTCTGATTCCCTCTTTAGCCGCCGCGTAGGAGCACTGTCCAAAGTTTCCAAAGAGCCCTGCGCCCGATGCGAAGTTAATTACGCTTCCCTTTGTTTCTTTCAAGTAAGGGTAGCAAGCCTGCATATAATGGAAAGTAGCGTAAAGACCCGAATACATAGCAAGATCAAACTGCTCGGTGGTATGGTCTGCGATAGTAACACCCGAAGCAGAAGCCTGCGCGTTATTGATCAGCACGTCGATGCGACCAAATTCAGCAATTGCCTTTTCTACTACTTCCTTTGCGATCTTCGCGTTATCCTGTCCTGCGGCGATATCCGCCTGAACGGGAAGGACCTTGACACCGTAAAGTCTCTCAAGCTCTTCCTTTGCATCAAGCAATTTCTGCATATTACGTCCGGTAATGACTATATTCGCTCCCTCTTTCGCGTAAGCGGTTGCGATACCGTAGCCGATAGAGCCAGCCTTTCCGTTGGAAAGCACAGCTCGTCCGCCGCCCGTAACCAAAAGTGTTTTGCCTGTTAAATGGCCCATCTGTATCACTCCTTTTCGGTAAATGATCGTTGTTTTGGTCTTCTATCTGAGTATTTTCGCAGAAAACCAAATTATAACAACTATCCATTCCTAATAATTATATCAAATTTCAGAATTTATGTCAAGTGGTTTTGCGATATTTTGACAAATATCTATCAATATTTTAATGGCTGAAAATCCTTTATTTTCAAGGCTTTTCGGTTAGCGTACGCTAACCGAAAATATACTTTTTTGGTCGTGTTTTTTACAAAGTTTTTATCTTTTGCGATATTTTTTGAACAATTTACATTTTATACAATAAATTTTATAAATATAAACCAATTTTCATAAAATTTGCACAATGTTAATTTTTTAGTCACTAATTAAAAATGAAAGTTTGCTATAATTAAACTACAAGATGCGGAAGTGTCTTGAAAAGGGCTGTCACAGGGACAGTCTTTCAGCAAATATGCCACATGGATGGCAAGTAAACAGGAGGTATCTTATGAGGATCAACATTATCGGCAGACAGTTGAACGTGTACGAAGACACTAAGGCTATGATCTCGGAAAAGCTTACCAAGCTTGACAAGTATTTCGGCGAAGAAGCAAGTGCCACGGTCACATTGACTCACAAACGCAATCTTTCGACACTGGAAGTTACGATCAAGGCCTCAAACACCCTTTTCAGAAGCGAGGTCGACGCAGACTCCTTCAGAGATGCCCTGGATAAATCAATTGACAATATCGAGCGCCAGATCAGAAAAAATAAAACGAAGCTCCGCAAAAAGCTTCGTGAGGGTATTGTTCCCGATGCTGAGATCGCGGCGGCAGCTGTTGCAGGCGACGAGCCGGAGGAGAGTGACATCATTATTCGTACAAAGAAATTTGAGTATACTCCTATGTCGCCAGAAGAGGCTATTATGCAGATGAATCTGCTCGGCCACACCTTCTTCGTCTTTAACGATTCGGCTACCGAAAAAACTTGTGTAGTTTATAAGAGAAAAGACGGAAACTACGGTCTTATTGAGCCTGAGAACTAATATGTAATAAAATATTAAAAGGAAGCTTCCTCGGAAGCTTCCTTTTTAAAATTTTGATTTGTCGGGGGGATGCGTGCCTCCGGCGGGGATGCGGGTCGCTTTCTCGAGAGAAAGCTCCGCAAAGAGCTTTCCTGAATTTTTGGGCGCTCTAGTAGTGAAGCAGGATTTTTCGCTCCTGCGGAGCTAAAAAAATCCCTCACGCTCGTATCTTGGTTGAAATGGTGTTAAACCCAGCCAAAGCGTTTATCTAAAAGAAAAATTCAACTAAGTTGAAGTAAGATACACCTCGCTTCGTCGGCTTTGCCGACAGGTGAGAGGGGTCCATAGGGGAGAGAGGATGTCGAAGTAAAATCAAACGCGGCTTGCTGCGTTTGATTTTTCAAGACCCTCTTTTCCCTATGCGGCGTTCTTTTGGTTCGTTTTCTTTCGACGCGGAAAGAAAATGAACAAAAAAACAAACTGACAGATAAATTGCAATTTATTTATCACTGACAACCGCCAGAACTGCCTTGAATACGCGCTCGGTAGAGGCTAAGTCAAGGTGTTCGTTAGGCGAGTGGATATCGTACATATTGGGACCGATGGAGATGATATCCATTCCGGGCATTTTTGAGGAAAGAATTCCGCATTCAAGTCCTGCGTGGATAACACCGACAGTGGGTTCCTTTCCGAAAAGGAATTTGAATTTTTCGATGTATTGCTCACGAAGGAGTGATGCAGGCTCGAATTCCCAACCGGGGTAACGAGCGTAGTGACGGCAGTTTGCACCAACAAGCATTGCAAGTGAGTCAAGCTCGCGGATCGAGAGATCAAGCTGAGCCTCAATAGACGAACGGGTGGAGAGCGTAAAGCGAATCTTGTCTTCTTCTGTTGCCGCGATTCCGAGATTTCGCGAGAACTCAACGAGTCCTTCTATCTGGTTGCTCATCTTCAAAACTCCTGTGCGGAGAACGGTGAGAAACGCGATAATATTCTCGGTCAAGTCCGCATCCATATAGTAATCTGCATCAGATTTACCTATACCAACCGAAAGAGCCTTGTCGTCTTTATTTATCTCTTTTCTAACCTTAAGAGATTCGCCGATAATTGCCTTTTTGGCTGCATTTGCGGTATTTTCATCCTCAAAACGAAGAGTTGCAAAGCACTCTCTTGCAATTGCGTTGTCCTTGCCGCCGCCATTTATTTTGACGAGATTGAACTTTCCAACCGAATAAGCCGCGGAAAGCAATCTGCCCATAAGAACGATTGCGTTGGTCTTGCCGCAGTGTATCTCGGCACCCGAGTGACCGCCGGAAAGACCGGTTACGGATATTTCCAGGATAACGTCGTCGCTGTTTGTGGGTGTTTTTTTGTAATAGAATGTATATTCTGTTCTCTTTCCACCGGCACAGCCCGCGGTTATCTGATGATCCTCCTCGCTATCGAGGTTTATCATTCTTTTTGCGGTAACTACCGAGCAGTCAAAGCCCTGCGCTCCCGCAAGTCCTGTTTCCTCTTCTACGGTGAAAAGGCACTCTATCGTGGGGTGGTTTTCGGTATCAAGAAGTGCCAGCATCATAGCGACTGCTATACCGTTATCCGCTCCGAGAGTGGTGCCGTCTGCCCAAAGCTGACCGTCCTTGACCGAAAGCTTAAGACCGTCCTTGAGAAAATCGTGATTAGAGTCGGAATTTTTCTCACAGACCATATCCATATGCCCCTGCAAAAGTATTGCGGGGGTATTTTCGTAGCCTTCGGTTGCATTTTTGCGAACGAAAACGTTGCCGGTCTCGTCGCGAAGGACAAAAAGCCCTCTCTTATTAGCGTATGCCTCTATATAGTCTGCAATTCCCTTTTCGTTGCCCGAGCCGTGGGGAATAGCGCAAAGATCTTCGAATATCTCAAAAACCGCGTGGGGCTCGTAGCCTTGTATTACGTAATTCATATTGATCTCCATTCTACCGCCGAAGGCGGAAAAAAATTATCGGTGAATTTTGCCGTAAGGCGAAATTCGTGCGTGAAAAAGATCGGTTCACTATAAAAAGTAAGTAACTTTCACGCTGATGCCTCTCAAACGATTATTTGCGTTTGCCGTATGGCGAGGTGTTGTCGTCGTCGAAGGAATATTTATTCAAGGTCTCCATCTTTTTGCCCATTCCGAGAGCCACGCAGGCTTCGGGATTCTCGGCAACCAGAGTCTTAATTCCCGTAACTCTGCGTATCAGCTTATCAAGACCGCTAAGCATTGCGCCTCCGCCTACCAAAATAATGCCGTTATGTAGAATGTCGCCAACAAGCTCGGGAGGAGTCAGCTCGATGATCTCGCAAATGCCGTCAATAAGGGTGGTCATAGGCTCGTACATCGCGCCTATCATTTCTTTTGACGAAAGAATGACGGTTTTGGGCATTCCGCTGGAAAGATCTCTTCCCTTAACTTCGAACCGTCTCGCCTCACCGTGCTCATAGACCTCACCGATCCTTATCTTAATAGCCTCTGCGGTTCGCTCACCAATAATAACGTTATAGTTGTTTTTCACATAGTTGACGATTGCCGTGTCAAAGCTGTCGCCGCCCATTTTGAGCGTTTTGGAAACGACAATGCCGCCAAGGGAGATAACAGCGATCTCCGTGATGCCACCGCCAATATCTACCGTCATATTTCCAATGGCAGTGTTTATATTTAGTCCCGCGCCAAGCGCCGCTGCGATAGGATTTTCCAAAAGATAGGTTCTTCTCGCTCCCGCTTCTCTTGCCGCGTCAAGTATTGCTCTCTCTTCAACTTCGGTCATTCCCGAGGGAATGCCGATCATAATTCGCGGTGGGAAAAGAGTTTTTCCGCAGGCACGTCGGATGAAATACTGGAGCATTTTCAACGTTACGTCGTATTCGTTTATAATGCCGTCCTTCAGGGGGCGGAGCGCGGAAATAGAGTCGGGAGTTCTGCCCAACATTTCCTGGGCTTCCTTACCGACCTTTATGACTCTATCCGTTGTTTTGTCAATGGCGACCACGCTGGGCTCGCGCATAGCGATTCCCTTGCCCTGCACGAATACCTGCACCGTGGCGGTGCCCAGATCTATTCCTATATCTCTGCTGAGAATTACGTTCTTAAACACAGAAAAGTCCTCCGTAACGAGTCTTGATACAATTTCTCATTTTAATTATACAACAAAATACTACCAAAAGTCAAATATTTTTTATAAATATATCATTAACTTACAGAAAACAAAAGATCGAATAATTTCATATGCAGTCATTTTATGTAGAAGCTGTTTTGGCAATGCAGGCAACTATTGAGTGTGCCGGTTTAAGCTGATCTAAAAGTTCTATAGCCTGGCGGAGAGTGGCACCCGAGGTAAGAACGTCGTCTATTATTATGATATTTTTACCTCCAACAAATTCTCCGAGATTTTGTTCCCTTTGTCCAAGCGGGAATTTATGCATTGACGTATTCAGCTTTATCGACCTTTGAGCATTCTTTTTTCGGTTTTGTTTATTAAGCTTTTTCTGTTCTTTTCCGCCAACTCGCAAGAACAGAGGGTATGCCTTTGCGCCAAAAAGCTTTGATACTTCGGCCGCCAGCTTTCTGCCTTGATCAAATCCGCTTTTGGAGGCAGCCGCGCCTGTCCTCGGGACCCAGGTAAAAACACATTCTTTTCCATCGATACCAATAGACTCCAACGTCTTTTTTAGCTTGGGGTATAATTCTATAGCTAAAAACTCGAAAAGCTCGTTGTCGTTCTTTCTTTTCAGCGTGATTATCATTTTGCTCTGCGTATCATCGGAGTCGGGGTGATAAAAACAAAGTGACGGAATGTTTGGCTGACGGTCGAAAAAGATTTTTTGCGCGCAGGTGCAATCCTCGGAAATATTTCCGCATTTTGGGCACATTTGCGCTTTGGCTCGTTCCCATTTTTCATTACAGCCTTTGCAGAAGCAAAGCTTATCGTAGGTCAGGTTTCCTTTTTCGGGAATGGGAGACAGTCTCTCATCGCATGAGGCGCATTTTGGCACGAATATTAAGTTTTTGGTGATGGAAAATAGTTTTTTAGTTCTGTATCCCATTTTTCTCCTGTTTATTCGGTTTTGAATATGTCGTCGTAGCTAACGTTCAGAATTTTTTGATCAGAATGATCTCGTCCGGATAGAGATGCCTCTGCCCTACTTCGATCTTTGCAACCGCGCTTCGGGTTATGTCACATCCCTCAAGTTGAAGCTTGGTGGCTAATGTTTCTTGTGTCATTCTTGATTTTTCGCGAAGAATACGAATATTCTGCCCGATTTTGTATTCAATTATTTTGTTCATTTTTTATTCGAATTATCTGAGACGTCAAGTCCCTCAAAAAAATCGTCGAAGGAGCAATTGTATATTTTTTTCAACTCTATCAGCACACTTATACGGACGTTGAGCTCACCCGATTCGTATTTTGCGTATGCGCTTCTTGCAATATCACAGCCGCGTCTTTGAAGCTCTGCGCAGAGTTTTTCCTGAGAAATATCGTGCTTATCGCGCAGAGTACGCAGATTATCACCTATGCGTCTGTCTCGTCTGAGTTTTTGTTCCATAATTGCCCTCCGTTTTGACCAATATCGGTATCAATTAATAATATTTTATAGTATTATTATGATCAATATTGTCCGTGATATTGGTCGAAACATCAAAATACTATGGATTTTACCAAAAAAGTAGTGGGTTGAATTACAGAAATTTTGATTTGTCGGGGAGATGTATTTCGCGCTTAAGTGTAGGGGAGGGGTCTCCCCTCCCGCAAAATAAACGATTTAGACCGACGAAATGGCGGGAGGGGAAACCCCTCCCCTACACGGCTCATCTGAACGATAAATTGCAATTTATAAAAAAATGGAGAGAAAAATTCTCTCCATTTTTTCAATTATTACAACAATCTTTGCTTCAAACAAGTATAACGCATACTGGTATGTGCATTTGAGACCATAGTTTTGGCGATCTCTGCTCTACCGACAAGGACAACCATTCTCTGGGCTCTTGTGACAGCGGTATAGAAGAGATTTTTCGTCAGCAGCATACTGGGTGCGCTATAAAGCGGCAATATGACGATTGGATATTCGCAGCCCTGACTCTTATGTACAGTGATAGCGTATGCATGCTCAAGCTCGTCGAGAGAAGTGAAATCATATGTGACGTGTTTATCGTCAAAGACGATCTCCATGCACTCATTAAGAGCATCTATCCGCAAAATCGTGCCGATGTCACCGTTGAATATTCCCGTTCCGGTCTGGTCGTCCTCGCGGCACCACTCGATCTCGTAGTCATTTTTGATCTGCATGACCTTGTCGCCCTCACGAAAAACTCTTTCTCTGTGTTTATGCTCTTTCTTCTTGGTAGAGGGCGGATTCAGAGCAGACTGTATCATTATATTAAGGTTTTCGGTGCCTGCGTCTCCCTTTCTTGAGGGAGAAATGACCTGAATATTTGCCACAGTCTCGGGTCCGTAGGTTCTCGGGAGACGGTTTTTATAAAGGTCGGTAACGGTATATGCTATCTCCTCGTCGGTGTTTCTGTTGAGAAAGAAAAAGTCGTTATTCTTTACGTCAAGCCTTGGCATCTCGCCGCGATTTATAGCGTGGGCGTTTGTGATTATCAAGGATTCCTGCGCCTGACGGAATATCTCGTCGAGACGAATTGTGGTAAACCTGCCGCATTCGAGCAGGTCGTGAAGCACGTTGCCCGCGCCAACGCTTGGGAGCTGATCTGCGTCGCCGATAAGTATGACTCTCGCTCCCGGCTTGACCGCGCGGAGCAAGGATGCCATAAGTATATTATCGATCATAGAGGACTCGTCGATTATAATTACGTTCTCCTCAAGCAGATCGTTTTCGTTTTTTCGGAATCCGGGATGGTCGGAGTCCTCGGTGGAGTATTCGAACTCAAGCAGACGGTGAATAGTCTTGGCTTCCTCGGAGGTGGACTCGGAAAGCCTTTTCGCCGCGCGTCCCGTAGGAGCCGCCAAGGCAACCTTCATATCCATACTGTTGAAAATATCCAAAAGTGCCTTAACGATAGTAGTCTTACCTGTACCGGGACCACCCGTCAGCAGCATAACGCCGCTTTCAAGTGCGCCGATTATGGCTTTTTTCTGCATCAAAGCGTATGTGAAGCCGTTCTTCTTCTCTTCCTTTTCGATAAAGAAGTTAGCGTCACTTACGTCTACCGCGGGGCAGACCTTGTCAAGAAGATCAAGCTTTTCGGCGATATAGGTCTCACATTCATAGGCGAATTTGTCATACAGATAAACGGTTTCGTTGAAAAGCGAATATTTCAGCTTTCCCATCTGTATCATATCGTCTATGACTTCGTCTACTCTTGCGGCATCTGCACCAAGCAGATGAGCGGATGCCTGAACCAGCTTTTCCCGTGGCAAACAGACGTGACCGTTCTGCGCCGCATTATAGCGAAGCACGTGAGCAACACCGCTGACAAGACGGGCATAAGAATCTTTTTCAAGACCTAGCTTCATTGCCATTGAGTCTGCTCTCTCAAATCCGATGCCGTCGATCTCCTCGCAGAGGCGATAGGGGTTGTTTTTGGCTATATCGATGCAAGCAGATCCCCATTTTTTATAAATTTTAACGGTGGTGGTGGCACCGAAATAGTCTCTGAAAAAGAGCATTGCGGTACGGATTCCCGCCTTTGCCTTGAAATCCTCGCAGATCTGCTTTGCCTTTTTCAGGCTGATTCCGGGAATGTCGGAGAGCCAATCGGGATGGTTTTCAAGGACCTCCAGGGTGTTGTCTCCGAACTCCTCGACTATTTTTAGTGCGGTCTTTTTCCCTATTCCCTTGATAGCACCCGAAGAAAGATAGCGCAAAATCGCGCTTGCGTTGGCAGGCATATATCTTTCGTACTGACTTACTACGAACTGTCTGCCGTATTTGGGATTATGCTTCCATTCGCCGTAAACGATCAGTGAGTCGCCTTCGTTTACGTAGGGCATAATTCCGGTTATGGTTATGAGGTCGTCGTCATCGGTGCCGAGGTCGCAGACCAGATAGCCGTTTTCTTCGTTTGCGTAAATGACTTGCTCCACACTGCCCGTAAGCTTTATCAGCTTTTCGTTTTCTTCGGGAACGATGTCGCCGAACAGATTTCTGCTTTCCTCGCCCATGACTGCCTCCTTTTCTTTAAATTTCGTGTTATTAAATAATATAAAATTCCGCGCCGAATTCATCGGCGAGAGCGTGCGCAAGCTTTTGGTCTTGCCCGTCGCAAGCTGCCCATATATCACTTGGCACAAATACCGCAAGTCTGCGGTGACGTGTGGCAAATAAAGCTGTCGACGCGTCGTCAAGCAGAAGATCGAGCTCACGGAGTTGTTTTTTGTCGTTGATCATTACCGCTGCGGCTATGTGCTTGTTTGCGAATATCAGCGATGCTATGGTTTTTAGGCAGAAATAGAAGCCCATAATCGATAGCGTCGCTATGATAATTTGAAGTGAAATATGCATAATGGCTCCTTTATAATGTTTTTTATAAAGGTTATGCAGTTTAGTGCTTTTTTGTGTGCGTTTTTTATTGGTCTTGCAACACGATAGCAGAGGAACGATGCAGATAACGCTCCTATTTTAAAACCCAAACCGTCTGTAATTATAACTATCCTTCAGGAAGTTCTTTGGAGAGCTCGAGAACCTTTCTCTAAAGAAAGGTTCTCGAACGCGTCTCTTTACAGGCACTTCTCTTTAAGCTTCTCAGCCAGGTCGCGTCTTTCCCAAGCCACGTCGAGATCTTCTCTTCCCATGTGACCGTAAGCCGCCAGGTCGCAATAGATAGGCTTGCGGAGATCAAAATCACGGATGATTGCCGCGGGACGGAGGTCAACAAGCTCAGTAACTGCCGCGCTGATCTTTGCCTCGTCAACAACTGCTGTACCGAATGTGTCGATCATTACGGATACGGGGCGCGCAACGCCGATAGCATAGGCTACCTGAACCTCGCACTTCTTTGCAAGTCCTGCCGCAACTACGTTCTTTGCGATATAACGAGCGGCATAGCAAGCACTTCTGTCAACCTTTGTGGGGTCCTTGCCCGAGAACGCGCCGCCACCGTGACGAGCGTATCCGCCGTAGGTATCGACGATGATCTTTCTTCCGGTCAGACCTGTGTCACCTGCGGGGCCGCCGATAACGAATCTGCCGGTGGGGTTAACGTAGATCTTGGTCTCGCCATCCATAAGGCTTGCGGGAACTATGGGTTCTATAACGTTCTTAATAATATCTGCTCTGATCTGCTCGAGAGTTACAGTATCGCTGTGCTGTGAGGAGATAACTACGGTGTCTACTCTTACGGGTACGTCGTCGTGATACTCAACGGTTACCTGAGTTTTTCCATCGGGACGGAGATAATCAAGAGTGCCGTTCTTTCTGACGTCGGTAAGCTGACGGGCAAGCTTGTGAGCGAGAGAGATAGGCAGGGGCATAAGCTCGGGGGTCTCGTCGCAAGCGTAGCCGAACATAAGACCCTGGTCGCCGGCACCCGTATCGAGACCGTCGGTGTCGGTTCCTTCTTTTGCCTCGAAGGATTTGTCAACACCCATAGCGATATCGGGAGACTGCTCGTGAATAGAGCTGATAACAGCGCAAGAGTCGCAGTCAAATCCGAACTTTGCTCTGGTGTATCCGATCTCGCGGATAGTCTCTCTTACGATGGTCTGAATGTCAACGTATGCCTCGGTAGTGATCTCACCCATTACACTGACAAGACCCGTTGTGCAGAAGGTCTCGCAAGCAACGCGGGAGTTAGGGTCCTGACGGAGCATTTCGTCAAGGATGGCATCGGAAATTTTGTCGGGATGTCCTTCGGTTACCGACTCGGACGTAAATAATACTTTTTTCATCTTTTTTACCTCAATTTATATATCTTTTATTTTTAAACATCAAAAAACTCTGCTTGCAGACAGACAAGCAGAGTTATACACTCTGAAAAGGTCTTATCTGCTTGGAATTGGCACCTTTCCCATGGGTAGGTTGCCGTGGTTTCATAGAGCCTGTCTCTCCACCACTCTTGATAAGATATTTGGTTCAACATATATTGTAGCATATAAATCGAATTTTGTCAAGGGCTAATATAGAGTTTGTGAAAAAAACGTAAAATCCCACTGTCAAGGAAAAAGCGTTGCTATAATGCCGTGCAAATGTTTTTTGAGCCTTTATGAGAACGTCAATTCTTAGAAGTGAAAAATTTGCATTTTTAGTACGGAGAGCAGATCGCAAAGTCCGTTCTACCTCGTATTTAAAAATACGCCTTGCAGCCGTTTGAGCGGTACAAGGCGTAAAATTTATTCGGGTTTGATTTTATTGCATAACTTTGAGAAGAAGAAGGAAGCCACACCGCCCGCGATTATGCAGCCGATATAGATGAGAATATTGTACCACTCGGTAGCAAAAGACGGCAGGATCATAAGTGTTGTTGCGATGACAAATCCAAGGACACAATGGGATACCACAGCGTAGAATTTGTCAAATATCAGCTTCATAAGTCTTGAGAAGAGCAAAAGTGTTGCAAGCATTGCAAGTCCCAGGGGGATAAGCACTCCGAAATCGAGAGTGGAGATGCCTTCGGACATCTTTTCGTAGATTCCAAAGAACAAAAGCAGAGTTGAGGAGCTGAATCCGGGGATAATGAAGCTAAGTCCCCACAAAAGTCCGCAGAGCAGCCAGCCCACGGTGTTGGGAGAGATGGTCAGCTGCCAAATATTCTTAAATACGTAGAATACGGCGGCGATGGCGACAAAGCTGAGAACAAGACCGATATATGAGCCCTTGCCTCTTCCCTCTTTACCCGCGTCCTTCCAGATATCGGGCAGTGTTCCGACTATGAGTCCGACGAAAACGCAGAGCACGACGGCTTCGTTAAGCTGAAGCAGCCAGTTGGTAATTCCCGCGAAGCCTACGAAGCCGAGACCGCCGCCCAGAATGACGAATATCATCATTTTCCAGTGTTTTTTAAGTCCCTTTATAGGATTGGAAAGCACTTCAAGTATTTGGTCGTAGATTCCAAAGGCATAGCACAAGGTTCCTCCGCTGACACCGGGCAAAATCGCGCCGATACCGACTATAAAGCCTTGTATTACCCAAAGAATTGCCTGGAGGGCAAAGTTTTTATTGTTTTTCATAAATTTCAGTCCTTTTTTGTTTTATATTTTTATTATACACCTTATTACAATAAAAATCAATATGTTTTAACGAAAAACTACCGTGTGAAAAATATCGGGCAGCTACTCTGCTACCCGACATAAATTTATTTTCCGATAGGCACAAACTCTCCGCCAAGAACAACGAAGAATACTATGAAGCACAGTGCCGCAACCGCAAGTCCCACAGCGGTTATTACAAGGCTAAACACAAGGTTTCGCTTTTTTCTTTGTTTAACGTCGATCTCATTCTGATCTTCACTGCCGAGACTACCCGTTGGCAGTACCCTTGCGGCTTTGAGGGCAGTAGATACCGGTTTATAAAGCACGAGGACCAAGGATGCGTTCAGTGTTGCTTTAGTAAGATTGAAGGGCAAGAAGAGGGTGGGCACCATTTGCGCCACAACTATTTGCTCTACGTGCAGATACAGAGGCGTAATAAACAGGTTGAAAAGTATCATCGTTGCTGTTACCGACAATATCGAAGCAACAAGACCGATAACCGCACCCTTTATGCTCTTCTTATATTTGTATATCAACGCGCAGACGGTGGAAAAGACCGCCGACGACAGAAAATTCATAAAGAATCCGTAAAATCCCGTGTCTCCAACGGTTATCAGCTCCAAAAGAGCCACCAGGAGGGATATTACGAGCGAATAGATGGGACCGAAAAGAAGTCCAGCGAGGGTTATTATAGTATCCTTGGCATCAAAGGTCAGAAATCCGACCTTTATCCAGGAGGTGACGAACATAGCGACGTAAGCCAATGCGGCAAACATAGCCGCCATGACTAATTTTTTGATCTTTATGGCAGAATTCTGCCGAGAAACTAAATTGGACATAAAAAAATCCCCTTTCTTGTGGGGGGAGAGAAAAATCAGAAAGGTGCGCCGTAATATAACGCACGGATATTCATCTTCTTTCATCCAGACTTTACTGTCGGTCAAGGAGTCTCACCCTGTCGGCGCCGAACAAAACGGCGTTCGCAGACTTATTTTGCGCTAAGAACTGAGCTGACATTTCGTCAAGCATAACGACAAGATGCTTATAAACTCAGATCTCCAAA
Organism: Eubacteriales bacterium; assembly: GCA_045612105.1. Taxonomy (GTDB): domain Bacteria; phylum Bacillota; class Clostridia; order Oscillospirales; family CAG-272; genus SVTX01. The sequence continues at coordinate 932 of JAZKYL010000129.1, read as the reverse complement.
TAAGCAAAAATTACTGCCGGTACGGAATTTCACCGATCCCACAAAGATATATTGTATTTATTTTAAAGCCCTTCGGCGGCTATGCCGCCGAAGGGCTCATTATAATTATATTACTATATTTATAATGTTGACTATCTACGAAAAATTTTGTAAATCAAGTCGCTTTTGAGGAGCAACCAAGAGTTACGAAATTTATCTAAGATAAATTAACCGAGAATCTCGGATACGACGCCGGAACCAACGGTTCTACCACCCTCACGGATAGCGAAACGAAGACCCTTCTCACAAGCGATGGGCTTGATGAGCTCAACAGTCATATCAACGTTATCGCCGGGACGGCACATTTCAACGCCCTCAGGAAGCTCGATAACACCGGTAACGTCGGTTGTTCTGAAGTAGAACTGAGGTCTGTAACCTGCGAAGAAGGGCTTAGAACGGCCACCCTCTTTTTCGGTAAGAACGTAAACCTGACCTACGAACTTGGTGTGGGGGTTGATGGAGCCGGGCTTACAAAGAACCTGACCTCTTTCGATCTCGTCCTTAGCTACACCACGGAGAAGTGCACCGATGTTGTCACCAGCCTCTGCCTGGGGAAGGAGCTTGTGGAACATCTCGACACCGGTAACGGTAGTCTGAGTCTTCTCGTCCTTAAGACCTACGATCTCAACAACGTCGGAAACCTTGATGGTACCTCTCTCAACTCTACCGGTAGCAACAGTACCACGGCCGGAGATGGAGAATACGTCCTCTACGGGCATAAGGAAGTCGAGGTCAGCCTGACGCTCAGGAGTAGGAATGTACTCGTCAACGGTGTTCATCAGTTCGATGATGGAAGCGTATTCAGGAGCGGAAGTATCGGTGTTCTCGGAAAGCAGAGCTTCACGAGCGGAACCACGAACGATAGGAGTATCGTCGCCCGGGAAATCGTACTC
>JAZKYL010000128.1:0-5430 GCA_045612105.1 Eubacteriales bacterium | reverse complement strand
CTCACCGGTGTTCAATCCCGAATAAATATACGCGTTTTTATAAAGAACCTTCATCTGAGCCCTCTCCCCTCCGAAATTTTTACTATTATATTATTATATCAAATTTTTTTGCGTTTTACAAGAGCTTTGGGCAATTTTTTTGAAATTTTTATGTGCCGAAAGAAGGGTTTTCGGGGCAAAAAATCGTTATTTTTTTGCCAATGTGGAACATTTACATAAATTGAAAATATTGGAAATATTGGATAATTTTAGGGTGACATTGTTAATTAAATATCACAGAATAGTGTTAATTTTTTGTCAGTGGCATTTTTTTATAAATTTTGCAAAAAAAACGGTCTTCAATTTCGTACACTATTTCACCCCGAAATTATTGAAACCCCTTGCAAATAAGTAATAAATCTGTTATAATATATTGTGTAGAGCGATTTTTGCCGTTTTTGTCAAATTGTCGGCAAAATCCACAAAAAAATCAATTTTATCTCAATATATGCGTCTGCTTTCCGCAAGGTAGGCTCACGCAAAGAAAGGAACGGTCTTAACTATGAAAATTCTGGTAATCAATGCCGGAAGCAGCTCTCTCAAGTATCAGCTTTTCGATATGGAGAGCGGCAAGGTTTTGGCTAAGGGTCTGTGCGAAAAGATCGGACTTACCGGTGCTATCACTCACAAGCGTCCCGGCAAGGAAAACTACGAGACAGACTACCCCATGCCCACCCACAATGAAGCTATCGCGCTCGTGCTTAAGCTTCTCACCGATCCCGAGCTCGGCGTTATCGAAAGCGTCGACGAGATCAGCGCAGTAGGTCACAGATTCGCTCACGGTGGCAAGCTCTCTAAGTCTTGCATCCTCGGCGAGGAAGAGATCAAGTACATCGAGTCTATCATCCCCATCAATCCCCTCCACGGTCCCCCCGCGCTCAAGGGCGTTGCCGCTTGTAAGGCACTGATGGACAAGATCCCTCACGTTGGTGTATTCGACACCTCCTTCTATTCCGAGTTCGAGCCCAAGGCTTATATCTATCCTCTCCCCTACGAGTGGTACGAGAAGTACGGTGTTCGACGTTACGGCTTCCACGGAACTTCCCACCGCTACGTTTCCGCAAAGGCATGTGAATTTCTCGGACTTGATTATAACAAGACAAAGATCGTTTCCTGCCATATCGGCTCCGGCTCCTCTATCACCGCAGTTGACTGCGGCAAGGCAGTTGACACATCTATGGGCTTCACTCCTCAGGAAGGTCTTCCTATGGGTACAAGATGCGGTACCATCGACCCCTCTATCATTGAGTACGTTTGCAAGCAGAGCGGTATGACCGTTTCCGAGGTGAACGACGCGCTCAACAAGAAGTCCGGTCTTCTCGGTGTTTCCGGCGTTTCTAACGACGCGAGATACGTTTGGGCAGCGGCTAACGAGGGTAACGAAAGAGCGGCTCTCGCTATGGAGCTTCTCGTCCGTCAGGCAAAGAAGATCATCGGTTCTTATACCGCTGAGATGAACGGCATTGACGTTCTCATCTTCACCGCAGGTCTCGGCGAGAACGATGCAAGAAGCCGTCAGCTTATCGGTGACAACATGGAGTTCTTCGGCATCAAGATGGACAGAGACGCAAACTTCGCAGTTCACGGTGAAAACGCTGTGATCAGCACTCCCGACTCCAAGGTTAAGGTAGTCGTAATTCCCACCGACGAGGAATTTATGATCGCTTCCGACACCTACGAGCTGGTTAAATAAGTAAACAATTAAATTGAAATAAATTTGTGAAAGGAATACAAAAAAATGGCACAATCTTCTTTCGAAATCAAAAAGGAAATCTGCGACATCGGTAAAAGAATTTACGACTTCGGTTTCGTAGCAGCAAACGACGGTAACATCTCCGTTAAAGTAGGCCCCAACGAATACTACTGCACTCCTACCGGCGTATCCAAGGGCTTCATGACCCCCGACATGTTCATCAAGATCGCCGGTCAGGGTAACAAGGTTGACGGTAAGCTCAACCCCTCCTCCGAGATCAAGATGCACATGAGAGTTTATCAGGAGCGTCCCGACGCTAACGCTGTCGTTCACGCTCATCCCCCCGTTGCAACCGCTTTCACCGTTGCAGGCGTAGAGCTCGACCAGTACATCCTCCCCGAGGCAATTCTTACCATCGGTCACGTTCCTACCTGTGACTACGGTATGCCCTCCACCATGGAGATCCCCGAGTCCCTTATGCCCTACATCCAGAAGCACGACGCATTCCTTCTCAAGAACCACGGTGCTCTTACCGTTGGTAACACTCTTCAGAGAGCTTGCTTCACTATGGAAGAGGTTGAGTTCAACGCAAAGATCAACCTTTACGCTCGTCAGATCGGCGTAGGTAAGGACGCTCACATCGAGGAGATCTCTTGCTACGAGCTTGAGAGACTTATGGAGCTCCGCAAGAAGTTCAACCTCCCCGGCAAGCATCCCGGATGCAAGAGCTGTCCTAACAACGGCACCGCAAACTGCAAGTGCAAGGATAACGGCGGCAGCTGCTCTTGCGGCAACCACGCTCCCGCAAACGAGGGCGACGCTCTCGTTGCTGAGATCACCAAGAAGGTTCTCGCAGCTCTCGGCAGATAATTCGAGATTTTTCTTCATTAATTAATAAGAGATCTCACAAAATCTGACGAAAGGAGAAAAATCAAAATGGCTTACAATCTCACAGAGGCACAAATCAATGAAATAGTTTCAAGAGTTGTGTCCGAGTTCAAGTCCGCGCCTAAGGCACCCGCCGCAACGAAGGACTGGGATGCCACCCAGTATAAGGGACGCAAGCTTATCGGTGTTTACGAAACGATGGAAGAAGCTATCGAGGTAGCAAACGCGGGATACAAGGCTGTTCGTTCCATGAGCGTGGCAGACAGAGAGAAAATAATCACGGCAATCAGAAATCTGACAAGAGCTGAAGCTCCCATTATGGCGGAGATCGGTGTTGCCGAGACCAAAATGGGTAGAGTTGACCACAAGACCGCAAAGCACAATCTCGTGGCTGACAAGACCCCCGGTACAGAGGACATTATTGAGGAAGCAAAAACAGGCGACAGCGGTCTTACCTTGACCGAAATGGCTCCCTTCGGAGTCGTCGGAGCAATAACTCCCTCCACCAACCCCTCCGAGACCGTAATTTGCAACAGTATCGGTATGATAGCTGCAGGCAACGGTGTTGTATTCAACCCCCATCCCGGTGCTATCGCGACTTCCAACTACGCCGTTGACCTTGTCAACAGAGCGGTATACAGCGCAGGAGGTCCCAAGGTACTTGTTGCCAGCGTTGTCAAGCCCACCCTTGATACCGCAAACGTAATGTATAAGCACCCCTCCATCAAGCTTCTCGTTTGTACGGGAGGTCCCGGAGTTGTTAAGGCGGTTCTTTCTTCCGGAAAGAAGGCTATCGGTGCGGGTGCGGGCAATCCCCCCGTTATCGTTGACGACACTGCCGACATCGATAAGGCTGCAAAGGACATCATTGACGGATGTACCTTCGACAACAACCTCCCCTGCATCGCAGAGAAAGAGGTATTCGTATTTGAGAACGTTGCCGACAGACTTATCGCGGGAATGCAGAAGAACGGCTGTATCCTTCTCACCAAGGCTCAGGCAGACGAGCTTGCCAAGGTCGTTCTCGTTGAGAAGGCAGGCAAAGACGGTAAGGTCAAGAAGATCGTTAACCGTGATTGCGTCGGTCGTGACTGCCGCGTGATCCTCGAAAAGATCGGCATCAAGGTCGGTCCCGAGATCCGTTGCGCTATCGCCGAGGTTCCCTTCGAGCACGATTTCATTCAGGAAGAGCTTATGATGCCTATCCTCGGAATCGTTCGCGTCAAGAACATCGACGAGGCTATTGACCTTGCGGTCAAGGCTGAGCACGGCAACCGCCACCCCGCTCACATGCACTCCAAGAACATCGACAATCTTACCGCATTTGCAAGAGCTGTCGAGACCACCATCTTCGTCAAGAACGCTCCCTCTTACGCGGGAATCGGATTTGGCGGCGAGGGTCACACCACCTTTACCATCGCGGGTCCTACCGGCGAGGGTATTACCAGCGCAAGAAGCTTCACAAGAAAGCGCCGTTGCGTAATGGTTGACAGCTTCAGAATTATCTAAAGAATCTACGAAAGGATATACATAGAATGGATATCACAGCTTCTCAGATCGAAAGCATCGTTCGCTCCGTGATAAGCTCCATGGGTCAGGGTGCTACCGCAAAGGCGGCAGGTCCCATCCCCACCACAGCTCACGTTGCAATGCTTACCGGTCCTAAGAAAATCGAAGTACAGGAGATCCCGATCCCCGCACTTGGCGACGACGATATTCTCGTCAGAGTTGAAGGCGCAGGTATCTGCGGAACCGACGTACACGAGTGGAAAATGGACCCCTTCGGTCTCATTCCCGTAATTCTCGGTCACGAGGGCACGGGCGAGGTCGTTGCGGTCGGTAAAAACGTAAAGACCGACACCGCGGGCAAGCCTCTCGGCGTTGGCGACAAGATAGTTACCTCCGTTCTCAGCTGCGGCGACTGCTACGCTTGCCGCATGGTTCCCGGCAGAACCAATCTTTGTGACAATCAGGGCGTTTTCGGTCTGATCGGTGACAAGAGAGGTAGTGCTGAAGGCAACAGAGTAAACGGTTGGTTCGCTGATTACATGGTAATCAAGGGCGGATACGGAGTTACCTACTTCCAGGTCAACGAGCTTGACCTCAAGCAGAGAATGATCCTCGAGCTTGCATGCGTTTGCGTACACGCTCTTGAGAGAGGTCAGAAGACCGGTCTTCTTAACTTCGGCTCCAAGGTTCTCGTTCAGGGTTGCGGCCCCGTTGGTCTCGTAATGATCACGGTTCTCCGCGCTGCAGGTATCAACCACATCATCGCGGTTGACGGTAACGAGGACAGACTTAAGGTTGCAGAAAAGATGGGTGCTAAGACCACCATCTGCTTCCGCCGTCCCGATGAGGACACTCTTGACAAGAGAGTTGCTAAGGTCAAGGCTATCGCAAATAACGTTGGCGTTGACTTCGCATATCAGTGCACAGGCGCGCCCGTAGCGGCAGCTGACATCTACAGCTACATCCGCCGCGGCGGGGGTATGTGTGAGATGGGCTTCTTCGTAAACAACGGCGAATACCAGATCAACCCCCACCTTGCTATGTGCAACAAGGAGATCGACATCGTCGGCTCCTGGGACTACTCCGCTGAGGATTATCCCAAGACCGTGGCATTCCTTAAGCAGTGCCGCGAGATGAACATTCCGATTGAGGATCTTATTACTCACTCCTTCCCTCTCGACAAGATGAACGAGGCTATGGAAACAAACGTAGCGCAGAAGGGTATCAAGATCTGCTATATCAATGAGTGATAAGAGGTCGCTGATATGGCACAGGCGCTTGGAATGATTGAGGTCTACGGC
>JAZKYL010000127.1:0-3086 GCA_045612105.1 Eubacteriales bacterium | reverse complement strand
AGGGGCTGTAAAAACAAAATCGTCTTTAGAAATTAAAGACCGCGCTCGCTCTTCCATTCGTCAACCTTGTTTGCACCAAGGCGCTTGATGTTTTCTTTGGAATGGATGGATTCTTCGCCGCCGTTTTCATAAACGAAAAACTTGCCGTTTGCGGTAATATAAAGGGTTTCTTCATATCCCTTGGGATCGCCGATTTCGCCGCAGGTAAACTTAGCAACGATTTCAGCATTGTTTGTGTCGTATTCGACATTGCAAATAACTTTTTTCATGACAATATCCTTTTCTTTTTTAATAACCTTATTCATTATATTAAAAGTCGGAGAAAAAGCAAGTACTATTTTGTAATTTCCGAATAATATACCGATTTTCCGCTAAAACATAGTGATTATAGCGGCTGATTCAGGACTTTTCCGTGATATATTCCGCCTTGATTTAATAATAACATCAAATAAAAATGCCTTCTGCAAATCAATGCAAAAGGCAATTTTTGTTCTTTTTAGAGTAAACTTAATTGTTCTTTGAAAAAATCGATTATTCCCACTCGTTGCAGGGACTTGCATCTTAAACAATTTTGTTTAGAAGATATTGCATCTGCTATTCTGATTATTTTGATTGCCCATATTGTCTTAGCTGTACGATGGATGCTTATCAAAAACTTATCAGTGGTGATAAATCACCACGGGAGTACAAAGCAATTTGTTGCGTATGGTTTGTTTGTATTATAGCATAATGCGATGCAATTTACCAGAGGACATCCGAATTAATTCGTGCGTTCCGTTTTCCGTTACTAAACACTTTTTACAGTTTTACAACGGTGATTATTTCTGTTTGATCGCTCGCATTTCAATATAACCACGTTTCCCACGAGGTTCCAGCTGAATGCGGGGATTGCTGTCATCCCAAGCATATCCAATCACCGCAGGGTCATAACTGTCCATAGCCTGCTGTACAGAAGCAATGGCATCGCAGTAATCCTCCTCGGCAAAGGGGTCGCCCTGGAACATGAGGTAGTCTGCTGCGGGAAGAAGGAACGTGTCAAAGCCTTCCGGTACAGATCCGCAATAATCAGCAGCCACTTCAACACCCTGCACATAGGTGGAAGTATTCGGCTTCTTATACTGTTCGGGCAGCCACAGACAAACCGGCTCACCGCAAAGGGAATCCATACTCATAAGCATCCCCCATACATCACAGCCCACTTCCTCGCAGTAAGGAAAGTAATCCTCAGCGCTGATGCCACGCTTACAAATAACCTTGCGTTCAGGTTTGCGAATGACCTGGATAAAAATGTTGTTTGTCTTCTTCATATCGTTCTGATCCTTTCTGAGTTCCCTGAATTTTACACCATAAGGAACAAATAACGTGATCGGGGCAGGATTGGCGGAATAGTCGCTGGGACACATTCCAAACTCACGATTAAACGCACGAGTAAAACCATCCACACTGCCAAAGCCCAAATCAAACGCTGTATCAATAATACGATCATTCTCCTTTTTGAGCCGCAGAGCTGCCTTTGTCAATCGGAAGCGGCGGATATAGTGTGCCGGAGTCATGCCCGTGTATTCCTGAAAGATTCGATAGGAATACCAAGGGGAAAATAAAGACACCTGCGAAAGCTCCGACAATCCGATTTTCTCATCCAAATGCGTTTCGATGTAGTCCTGCATTCTCTGTACCGCTAAAATCTGTTCCTTCACGCTGTTCACCTCTTTACGCTTGCAGATTCATTTTACTGTTTTTTAGAAAGAATCTCTCGATGTTTTTTGCCTATCGGAATTTTAGTTGTCGAAAAACGCTTATCAGATTCTTATCACCGCTGATAAGAAGACTATATACCAAAACGAATAAGTGGTCTGAAATCAAGCAATTTCAGACCACTTAGAATCAATTTGCAATTATTCCCACTCGGTTCCTGCAAATGAAGACTAAACAAATTTGCTTAAGCCTCTTCGCTCGAGATATCTGTGGTGCATACATTATCCGGTAGATTTAGGCTATCGGATTTTTTGTTGCCATGGTGTTGCCACACTGACAAGGATATTATACACTAATTACTCCAATATTTCAAGTTTTTTGAAAAAGCGGCAAAGAATTATCAACCTCTTTGCCGCTTCGTTTAACCGTAAATAATATTTGTGTTTCTTTTAACTGAACCAGCTAACTTATTTTATATTACTCTTAAAAAACTTCTTCATGTACAACAAAAGAAGTACACCTAAAATCGGGAAAATAGCTGCGATCAGCATACCGACCTTAAATCCTACCTGCTCCGGAGACAAGGATAAACTGCTTCCAAGAGTCTGTGCCCATTCAGTAGCGGAAATTTTATCAACGATGATTCCCATTGTCTGGGGTGCAAATGAAGCGCCGAAGTCGCCGCCTGCCGCCATCAAAGCATAAGCAGATACACCGACAGCGGGAATTTTTTCTTCCATAAGAATCAAAGTTCCCGGCCACAGCATGGATGTGCAAATACCGGTCAAAACACAGCCGACGAGAGAAAGAACTGCATTGGATGAGAATCCAACCAAAACATAGCAGGCAATAGCACCGAGCATACTCATCATCAGGACGCGGGAGATGTTTTTACCAAACTTTGCATAAGCGCTTCGTGTAAGAGCAAGAAGCACTGCGAATAAGCACATACCGAAAAGATCACCCCACATTTTAGGAATGTAGAGCACATTTTCCGTATAAACGGAAATCCAGTTTGACATCGTGTTCTCGGCGCAGGCACCAAGAAAAATGCACGCCATGCAGAGGAAGATCCCCTTGGTTCTGTATGTGGATTTAATAGCTTTTTCTTCGTTGTGGTCAACGTTCATATCCGGCAGTTTTGAGGTGAACAGCAGAATAGAAGCAATGACAGGGAGAGCCGCCCAGAAAAACGTCAGATACATCCAATACTGATTTCCAAGAAATTTAAGAAACAAGGTGCTGATCAGTACAACACCCACCAGACCGTACCCATAAAGAGAATGAAGAATACTCATATCCTTGTCGGGCGTTTCGGAGGGTAGTGCCGCAACGGTAGGGCTGATCAATACTTCGCCAAGCCCGGCAGCAACGGAGAAGAGAACCGTTCC
>JAZKYL010000126.1:0-5222 GCA_045612105.1 Eubacteriales bacterium | reverse complement strand
CCCTCCCCTGCCTTGGGGAGGGCTTACGCAAAGCGTAATTTGATGCGATTTTGTAGCCGTGACAATGGTTTTTAGGCTACAGTTGAGGATGCGCTGAAGTTAAACCTGAGCCCTCCCCAAGGCAGGGGAGGGGGGACCACGGCGGGGTTCCCCGAAGCGAGTGTACGAGCTTTGGGGGTTCGCGCGATGCGGTGGGTGAGGATGCATCTTTTAAATAGACAGCATCCCGATAAATCGCAATTTACAAAAATCCCTTCCGCTTAAAATGCAGAAGGGATCTTTTGATCAAAACTTCAAATTCCTATTCAACCTCTTCTCCGCCGCCTTGACCGCCAAAAATACGGATAACCAAATAACAAAATACGAGGCGGCAAAGATCAAGGTAAATATAACCAAAACCATCACCTCAAAGGGTATCCAAGAATTGACAATATAGCAGAGCGAGTAAGCCAGATATATCGACAAGAAGTGAAAGAGCAGAGATTTCGCCAACGGCCAATGCTCTATCTGATTGAAAACACTCGCTCCCGCCTGAATAAATGCCAAAATATACGTCGAAACGACAGCCAATAAAACCTCACTGCCCGAAAGCGAAAACTCCTCAAGAGTAAATTCTAAGATCAAAAACACAATGCCCACAATAATGGGACCGAACCCACCGAACATCAAACCTCTGTGTAAAAATTCTTTCAAATATTTATTCATATTAATCAAAAACCTATCCTTTCTTTAACAATCTTCAACTGCCTGCGAGATACGTAATCGCGATAGCCGCCCTTAAGCCTTATCATAAGAGAACCGCCAATCGACGTTTCAAACCGCTCGATCCTTGAAACGTTTACGACACAGGACTGATTTATCTTCAAAAATTCGCTGCCAAGACGCTCCTCCAGCTGATAAAGCCTTTCCTTTACAAGATATTTTTTACCGCAAAAGTCGGCAAATACTCTTCCGTCCTCAGAGAAAAAGCACTCAACCTCTCTCGCCTCCAGCTTGACTATCTCATCTCCAAGATACCCCAAAAGCTCAATATCATGCTCGCTCAAAAGCCTTTCCAACCGACCCACAAGCTCGTTTTTTTCGTGCGCGTAGATCAAAACCTCCTCATCCCGCGCGGGATCAATAAAAATACTGTATTTCATAAAAACTCCATTCCACCGTAAGTAACGGCAAAAATTTCACCGATGACGTAGGATACCCTACGTATAAATTTTATTGCAAACCGAGAAAAAAGTCAATAGTTTTTTGCCAAGTGGTCAAATTTCGGCGGTAAACGGCAGTAATTCCGTCTCAGGATAAGAAAATTAACATAAATCTGTTTACAAATCCACTTTTTTCTGCTACAATTAATTTATAATGTGATATTATGCGCAAAAAATCGGAAATCTTCAGAAAAATGAAAGAAATTATATAATATGAAAAGAAAATTCCAACTATTTCTCGCCCTTTTTATCTGCGTAACACTGTTTTGCACAGTCTTTACCGCTTGCTCCGGCGAAGAAATATACTGTGAGGGCGACGGAGAGCTTCACGTGCTTTGCACGAGCTTTGCACCCTTTGACTTCGTAAGAGAAGTGGGCGGTGATCGCGTCAAGGTATCGATCCTGCAGGACAGCGGTGCCGACCTCCATAACTATACCCCTACCGCCGCCACCCTTGACGCTATCGCCAAAGCCGACGTTTTCGTCTATATCGGCGGAACCTCCGACGAAAACTGGATACATGATGCCATCCGCGCTTCGGGCAATACAGACCTCATAACCCTCTGCCTGATGGATGCAATATCTCCCATCTATGCAGAGCTTGAAAACGACTGGAACGGCAAGGACCACGACCACGCAAACGACCATACGGATAATGACGGTCATGCCGCCTCCGATCACGACGGCGAACACAGCCATTCTCACGACCATTCGGGTCACGACCACGGAGCCGACGAGCATATCTGGACGTCGGTAAAAAATGCCAAGCTGATGACCGCGGCAATAAAAGACCTATTGTCAGCCACCGACCCCGAGGGAGCAAAAATATACGAAACAAATGCCGCAGCTTATTTATCAAAGCTTAACGAACTCGATGAAAGTCTCGAAGAAATCGCAAACAAAATCCCCTCTCTTCTCTTCGCCGACCGTTTCCCCTTCGTCTACCTGCTTCACGACTACCACATTCCCTACAAAGCGGCTTTTGGCGGATGCTCCACCGAGGTCAACGCAGGATTCGAGACCCAGATAAAGCTCATAGAATCGGTCAAAGAAAATAAGCTCTCCTGCATCTTCATTATTGAGGGCGGTAGCAAGGATCTCGCCGACGCGATCTCCACAGAGACGGGATGCAAAATTTTTACCCTCGACTCGATGCAGTCGGTCAAGAGAACCGACATAATTTCGGGAACAACTTACCTCGACGTAATGCAAAAAAACATCGAAACCTTGAAGGAGGCATATCCGTGAAACTAATAAGTTGCGAAAACCTCTCGATAGGTTACAAAAACAAACAAGTTGTTGAGAATTTAACTTTTAGTTTAGAAGAGAAAAATTTTTTGTGCATTTTGGGCGAAAACGGATCGGGAAAAAGCACTTTGATGAAGACAATTCTTCGTTTGAAAAAGCCCCTTTCAGGCAAGATCAACTACGGAGAGGGACTAAAAAAAGGAGGGATCGGCTATCTTCCGCAGCAGACTCCCGCGCAAAAGGACTTCCCCGCAACGGCTTTTGAAATAGTCCTTTCGGGCACTCTCGGAAACACGTTTTTTCTTCCGATATACACAAAAAAGCAAAAGCAAGCCGCGCTGGAAAGCATGTCGATCCTTGGAATTTCAGATCTTGAAAAGCGTTGCTTCAGAGAGCTTTCGGGCGGTCAACAGCAGAGAGTTCTTTTGGCGAGAGCCCTTTGCGCGTCAAAGAAACTCATCGTTTTAGATGAGCCGACGGCGGCTCTTGACCCCGATGCCGCAGAGGAAATGTACCTTGCAATAAACGACCTTTATAAAAGCGGGATTTCTGTCATAATGGTCTCCCACGATGCCGCCACCGCGGTAAAATATGCCACCCACGTGCTGCATATAGCCGCTCGCCCCAAATTCTTCGGCACGGTTGAGGATTATCTCGAAACCGACCTTTGGAAAAAATCCAAAAGCCGAGTTCCCGACATAGCGTCAAAGCCTAATATCACAAGAGATTCCGGGAGCTCTGACACAGCCGTAAAGCCTTATATCACAAGGGATCCCGAGAGTTCTGACACAGCCGTAAAGCCTTATATCACAAGGAATTCCAAGAGGTCTGACACCACGGGAGGCGAAGCGTAATGGAAAGAATTTTCACCTACTTTTCAGCCTACCCTACGGTCAGATATGCCGCAATCGCAATAATTCTGATCTCGGTATGCGCCGCGCTTTTGGGAATCTGCCTTGTGCTGAAACGCTATTCAATGATCGGCGACGGACTTTCCCACGTCAGCTTCGGAGCTTTTGCCATCGCTACCGTTTCAGGTCTCACCACACCTATCTACATCGCTTTACCCATAACGGTTTTAGCCGCAATTTTGCTGCTCCGATTACGCACGAATTCGGGTGCTAAGGGCGACTCCGCGATCGCGATGATCTCCTCGGGAGCCCTGGCTTTCGGTTATCTCTTGCTCAATCTTTTCGCAGGTGACTCGGCAAACGCGGGCGCGGATGCCTGCGCGACCCTTTTCGGCTCGGGAATTATGGGCATAGACATAGGCGACGTTATCGTCTGCACGATCCTTTCGTCAATAGTCCTTTTGTTCTTCATTCTCTTTTACAATAAGGTTTTTTCGGTCACCTTTGACGAGGATTTTGCTACCGCAACGGGGCAAAAAGCCGGTGTTTACAATACAATTATCGCGGTCATTTGCGCCGTTACCGTAGTTGTGGCTATGAATATGCTTGGCGCGCTTTTAGCGTCGGCTTTGGTGGTCTTCCCCGCGCTGTCGGCTATGCGACTATTCAAGAGCTTTAAGGGCGTAACCCTTTGTGCCGTAACGATTTCCGTGATCTGCGGCACTGTCGGTATCCTTATCTCTCTCGCCGCCGCCACAGCTATCGGACCTACCGTTGTAGTTGCCGACCTCATTGCATTTTTGATCTGCCTTGCATTAGGTATAATTCGCCAAAAGCGTTGAATTTGCTTGAAATCACTATAAATTCGCTCGAAATTGCTTGAAATTCGTTAAAAATCGGCTTAATTTACAAAACTAAAAATTTTGAAAGGCGCGGTCTTGACCGCAAAAATTACCACATTATGAAAAAAATATTGCTTATTTTTCTCTCCTCTCTCTTTGTTCTCGGACTCTGCTCCTGCGCGCAGGTCGACATCGATCTGAGAAACAGCGGAAACATTTACAACGATCTTGCCACCTACATAGGCAACCAGGACACGTACGAGGGCAAGACAATCGCTTTCACCGCCATTCACACTGCTGTCTACAACTTCAGCGAGAACAAAATCGTTCGTCACTCGATGATGACCTGGGATCAGAAGGGCGAGAAGCAGGCACTTTATGAAGTGCGCAAGAATGACGGCAAATACCCCGTTATCGGCGCGACGGCGACTGTTATCGGCACATTCCGCGACGGCGGCTACATCGAGGTTGACCGCTTTAGCGGAGCGAAGATAGACAAGAGAAAGTTTGGTGTCGAGGCGACAGACATGAGCGCGGAGGAGCTTGAGACCTTTATTACAAGCTACCGCAAGGAGTACGCAAACAGCGAGTATTTCGGCAAAAAAATTCGCATTTACGGTCACTGCGACGCGCGAGAGGGCTACACTTTTCTTTTGGGACTTGACAGCGAGGGCAAGTACACCTGGGATATCGAGCTTTATGATCCCACAGGCAAGCTGACTTTCCCCAAGGCTGAGGGCACTACGGTGAATCCCGTGGAGGTCATCGGCAAGCTTACGACCTACGTTGAGGATAATATCACCTACGCTTGCATCGAGGTCGAGAGCGTGACCAAGGTCCAGAGCGTGTTTAAGGCTGAGGAAAAGAGTGAATAATATCAAAAAAGGACGGGCGCCCGTCCTTTTTGAGTTGGTAAATTGCGATTTAGCGGGGACGCGGGGGGGATGCGTTTGCAACCTTTTTCGAGAAAAAGGTTGCGCCAAAAAGCTTCCCCCAAAAAAGGTTAATATTGCACCAATGCCGTCCTTTAAAACCATATTGATTTGAATCAAAGTATATCTTCTATCGTGTTGCAAGTT
>JAZKYL010000125.1:0-4390 GCA_045612105.1 Eubacteriales bacterium | reverse complement strand
TGGTCCCCCTTCCCCTGCCTTGGGGAAGGCTTACGCAAAGCGGAAAATGAAGCAATTTTGTAGCCGTGATAAGGGTTTTAAAGCTACAGTTGAGGATGCGCCGCAGTTAAACCTGAGCCCTCCCCAAGGCAGGGGAGGGGGGACCGCGGCGGGGTTCCCCGAAGCGAGTGTGCGAGCTTTGGGGGTTCGCGCGATGCGGTGGGTGAGGGTGCACCATTTCCAAGGACAACACACCTATAAATCGCAATTTATCATCGAAAATTTAACTAAGTTGAAGTAAGCAAACGCTCAAAATCCGTCGGCTTTGCCGACAGGTGAGTGGGGTCCATAGGGGAGAGAGGATGTCGCAGAAAAATCAAACACGGCTTGCTGTGTTTGGTTTTTCAAGACCCTCTATTCCCTATGCGGCGTTTCTTTGGTTCGTTTCTTTCCGCTGGTGGAAAGAAATGAACAAAAAATAACTCACCGCTAAATCGCAATTTATCATCGAAAAGCGACTTAGCGTTTTTCTTCCTCAACTCCGCACTCTGCATTCTACACTTTATCTCTACGCTCATCAGTAACCAAATCTCCCAAGAACAACACTCATTTCGTCCTCTTTCCCAATTAAGTAACCTTAACCTCGTCTCAACAAAAAATGTCGCACTTATAACGACATTGTTGATTTTTCAATTATATATTTAATTTTATGTTGAATTTTGGAAAAATCCAAAACTTTCATTAAATTTATTTAACTTTTTTCAAAAAAACTGTTGACATTTGCTTAACTTTCTGTTATAATAAATCATACCGCTTTCAAAGCAGTATTTCAAAGAAAGTTTTGAGCTTCCGACACGGTTTCGGAAACGGCACGTGAGGTATTTATGACGGATTTCAAATCACGCCTGACGCAAGTCATGGCAGAAAAAAATATGAGAGCTGCTGAGCTCTCAAGACGTACGGGTATATCCAAGCCGCGTCTTAGTCAGTACCTCAGCGGCGTTTATATTCCTAAAGCCGATGCGATCTGCGCCATGGCTCAGGCGCTTGGCATCAACGAGGGGTATCTCCTCGGAACCAGCGATTCTACCCTTCCCGACAGATCCGCTTCCGCAAAATTCAAAGCGCTCCCCGTGGTCGGCGAGATCGCCTGTGGCGCTCCCGTTTTCGCAAACGAAGAGGACGACGGTATGGTGATCACAGACATAGATACCGACGCGGATTTTTGCCTTATCGCAAAAGGCGACAGCATGAAGGATGCCCGTATCTGCAACGGCGATACGGTGTTCATCAAAAAAACCGACGTAGTGGCAAACGGCGAGATCGCGGCAGTCGTCATTAACGACGAAGCAACTCTGAAGCGAGTCTATTACTACCCCGAAAGCGAAAAACTGATGCTCATTCCCGAGAATAATAACTACGAACCCTTGGTCTACGAGGGCGAAGAGCTTGAAAAGATCCACATCATCGGCAGGGCTATCGCTTTCAAATCAGATATAAAGTAAACTTTACCCAATAATATCTTCGATCAGCTCATCAACGTGAAGTGCGGAAACCTGTCCTTCGTTTATGAGTCCGACGAGCTTCTCCAAAAGAGCAAGATCGGTTGTAACATCTTCGTATTTTCTCTCATGTCCACTCGAAAAACGGATCAAAATACCGTAAAACCCATTGTCATATGCCTCAATTTCAGCGGCCATCTTCGTGCAAGTCATAGCTTTGCCTCTCTTTCTTCAGGTCTTTACATTTTAGCACAAATAACGCCTCGGTTTTTATTAAGATTTCGCAAAAGCTGTCGCATCAGATCATTTTATGATTAAATCACTGTTTTTTTAGCTAAATTGAGACAAAATTGATCATAATCAGCAATTAATATTCATTTTTAATCTTATAACACTTAAGTCAAAATGCTATATGATTCAATAATTTTATACAACTTTAAAAATTTCAAACAGGAATATTTCGCATATTATAATTAATATTCATTTAAGTAAAATTATGGCTTCAGAAAACAACCTACATAGCGGACACAGATCAAGAATGAAAGAAAAGTATTTGAGATTCGGCTCCGACGTATTTTCAGATCACGAGCTACTTGAAATACTTTTGTTTCACTCGATTCCAAGAATCGATACAAACGCTACCGCCCATGAGCTTATAGAAAAATTGGGCTCGCTCGAAAACGTTATGTTCTCCGACGTCGAAATGCTTCGCACCGTCGACGGAGTAGGAGAGAGTTCCGCGTTACTTATCTCGCTAATCGGCGATATTTACAGTAGAATAGATAAAAAACCGCTTAATAAGAAAAAGAAATACCGTACCCTAACAGACGTTGGCGAATTTCTCGTTTCCCACTATTCCGGTGCAAGAAAGGAATACTTTTCTGCCCTCTATTTCAACTCTTCAATGGAGCTGATAGACGTTGTAGTGCTTTCGGAAGGAAGTGCTTCGGAAGCCGCGGTCACCCCTTCAAGAATCGCAAGAGAAGCAATACTCAAAGATGCCTCAGGAGTAATAATCGCCCATAATCACCTTGGGGATTCTCCCCTTATCTCCCACGCGGACCGAAATCTGACCAATCTTGTGGAAGCTACCCTATCAGCCGTCGGCATACCGCTCATCGAGCACGTAGTCGTGAGCCAAGCAGGATATGCTCCCTCAATGCACCTGCGTTCAGGAACCCCCGCAAGCACTCTGGGAACACAAGCCTTCGGCGACGACTTCTTTACACGTTTTTACAAAACTCGATAAAAGCACCGCAAAAACTCGACGGTACAAAAATTAATTATTAAAAATTAAAACAAAAAATCAAAAAAACTATTGCAATTTCATAATAAATGTATTATTATAATATATGTTGTGTAGTGTTTATCGAAAAAGCACAATATGTAGATATAAAAATAAAATCAGGAATATATAAATCGGAGGATTTACAAATGGGAATTTTTGAACACGACGAAACCATCGATGTCGGCGCCAACATAAAGGTAGTAGGCGTAGGCGGCGGCGGAAACAACGCAGTAAACAGAATGATCTTCTCCAATCTTCGCGGCGTAGAGTTCATTACCGTCAACACCGACCGTATGGCACTCAACCGCTCCAATGCTCCCTCTCAGCTCGTTATCGGCGAAAAGCTGACCGGCGGTAGAGGCGCAGGCGCGCGCCCCGAGATCGGTAAACGCGCGGCAGAAGAATCGCTTGATGAGATCAAGGCTCTCCTCGGCGAGACCGATATGGTCTTCGTAACCGCAGGTATGGGCGGCGGAACCGGAACAGGAGCAGCGCCCGTAGTTGCACGTATCGCAAAGGAAATGGGCATACTTACCATCGGTATCGTTACCCGTCCCTTCTCCTTCGAGGGTAAGGTAAGAGCAAAGAACGCAGAGGACGGTATCGCTGAGCTCTCCAAGTTCGTCGACGCGCTCATCATCATCCCCAACGATAAGCTCAAGGAAGCAAGCGACCAGAGAATTACCCTTAAGAACGCATTTGAGGTTGCAGACAGCGTACTTTACACCGGTGTTAAGAGCATTTCCGACCTTGTAAACGGCGAAGCGTTCATCGGTCTCGACTTTGCTGACGTTTCCACCATTATGAGAGACGCAGGCTATGCTCACATGGGTACAGGCTCCGCTACCGGTAAGGATAAGGCAGAGGTTGCGGCAAAGGCAGCTATCTCCTCTCCCCTTCTCGAATCCTCCATCAGAGGTTCTCACGGTATCCTTATCAGATTTGTCGTTTCTCCCGACGTTGGACTTGAGGACGCAGAGCTTGCTGCTACTCTTATCCAGAACGAGGCTCATCCCGACGCGAACATCATCTGGGGTGTTGGATTTGACGAGGATCTTGAGGATGAAATGCAGATCACCATTATCGCTACCGGCTTCGACAAGAAGGACGACGCAAAGGACGACTTCTTCGGCGACCTCATCGGCGGCGGCATAAAGGCAAAATAATTCATAAAACACAATAAAAATAGGCTTGATCAAATCGCTTTTCAAAAAGCTTTGATCAAGCCTGTTTTTGTAAATTGCGATTTAGCGGGGGACGCGGTGCCTCCGGCGGAGACGCGGGTCGCTTTCTCGAAATGAAAACAGCAAACTCGCAAGCGAGATTTGCACGAGTTTGCAAGCAAACTCTGCTCCGCAAAGAGCTTTCCCGAATTGTTGGGTGCTCTAGTGGTGACGCAGGATTTTTCGCTCCTGCGGAGCTAAAAAAATCCCTCACGATCGTTTTCCCCCCTAAGGGTGTTAAACCCAGCCAAAGCGTTTATCTTAAAGCAAAATTCAACTAAGTTATAGTATGAAAATGCTTCAATCCAACTCGCAACACGATAGCAGTGGAGCTTTGATCAAAATTCCCACGGTTTCACAAGATGACACGGCTACACTTTTAACCATTTTTCAGGGAA
>JAZKYL010000124.1:0-8425 GCA_045612105.1 Eubacteriales bacterium | reverse complement strand
AATGCCGCCGTTTTCGCCGACGTTGGCGTGGCGGTAATCGCAATTCTTAATTCGATGAGAAATTTGAAGAAATGATCAATAAAAAACGTTTAACCTTTTAAACCTTAAAGGTTAGACGTATTTTGTATTTGATAAATAGTCGATATTTTCAAATTTTGATTTGTCGGTCTGTTGTAAAACTAAATGGGGCATCCTCACCCACCGCTTCGCCGTCCCCCCTCCCCTGCCTTGGGGAGGGCTAACGCAAAGCGGAAAGTAAAGCGATTTTGTAGCCGTGATAAGGGTTTTCGGCTACAGATAAGGATGCGCCGCAGTTAAACCAAAGCCTTCCCCAAGGTAGGGGAAGGGGGACCGCGGCGGGGTTCCCCGAAGCGAGTGTACGAGCTTTGGGGGTTCGCGCGATGCGGTGGATGAGGATGCACCTTTTCAATGGACTACTTCCCTATAAATCGCAATTTATCATATATTCAATCAGCATTTTTTCAAACTTTCAAAAAAGCACTTTACAAAGCATTTTATTTATGATATAATAAACCTGCGACACAAATGAATATTTACGTTTATACGCGGGAAGTATACATTTTTACTTTTGGTAAAAATGTATGCTCAATTTTGTATACTTTCCGCGTGATAAGAATATAAAATTCATTTGTGTCGCAGCAATGAAGCATGCATTTTTCGGTGCGTAGCTTCGGTTGCGCACCTTTTTATTTTTTGCGAGGATATAACATTGAGTAAAACAAAACACAGAGTAATATTCGAAGCGGATTATTCTTCCGCCGATATAGCTGTTCCCAACATTTTTGAAATAGAAAAAGAATACTGCCATATTATTACTGACGACCAATATATTATGAGCAAACATCAAAAAAGAGTACCCGAGCTCATAAAATTTATATCCTCTTGCATATATCTCGCAAAATCCGCACGTACCGAAATATCCATCGACGTAACCGAGGAGAGTCAGCAATTAACGGTATTTTTGGCTGCAAAAGTCATTTGTTTCAATATTGCCGACCTAATAAATCTTTCAAGCATCTGCCTTTCAGCCATAAACCTAGTCATATTGTCGGGAGATGAACAGTCGGACAATGCGCTTATCTGCATAGATTACAACCTTTCCGACAATAAGCTTTCAATGATCGACCGCTTTTCCGAATAATAAAAATGCCGCAGAAATGCGGCATTTTTGTTATTTTTCAATAGTAACTATGTAATATCCCGTATTATCGGGTGATACCGTACAGCTCTCAAAGCTCTCGGGAAGTGTCAACTCCCCATCAACTGCAGCTTGACGGCAATACAAATATCCGTCAACCTCGTACCACTGCCCTATCTCCAACGAAAGAACATATTCTTCAAGAGTCAGGTGGTTATTATAAATAATATTTGCGTGAGGCAGTCCTACGTAGCGGATATGCCAAGGCTCGAACCTGATTCCCGTCACGTCCTCGCCAAAGGAAGGATAACGAATAATAAAACCGTATTTGTGGCATTCGGAGTTAACAAATCTACCCACGGGGGATTTTATAAATCCGTCTCCCGCATAATAAGCCACGTAAACGTCGAGGGCAAGTCCTGTCTGATGCTCGCTAGCACCAACCTTCGTTGCGGTCAAAGGATCGTCAAGATACAACTGCTCCTGCTCCTCTGCCGAACGAAAATCACTTGAAACGTATAGCTTTTTATCAAATTTTTCAAGTATATCGGCGGAAAGACAGGCATATGCTTCAAGCATGCATTTACTCATAAAAACGTCGGTATCCTTGTACTCCAAAACGTCGGGTACAAAGCCCTCGCTCAACATATGCTCTGTATTCACCAGCATCATACTCTGGTCAAAAGTGAAGCGCTCGTCCTCTTTAAGCTCGGAAATATTATATTTCTTGAAACTCTCTCCCCCATCAACCTCAGACACGTCAACAGGGTCAAGAAAGATCCCCGATTTCTCAAACCAAACGAAAAACACGTGTGAATTGAGATGTATCAAAAGACTGAATGCTAAAAACAGCGCAAGAACCAGTGCAATAGGTAGTATTATTTTGATCTTGCTTTTCATTTTCTTTAATTTAATCGGTCGTCAGATCGGTATTTCCTTCCGCAACTTCAATTCCGTTACAGTCAACCGCCTTAAGAGCTTTGCACCCCCAAAAGGCATCCTTTCCAACCTTTTTTACGTTGTTCAGCTTCACCGTTTCAAGTGAGGAGCAAAGCGCGAAAACAGAAGGCTTTATCTCGGTGATCTTCTCGGGCATTTCAATTGTTTTAAGAGATCTGCAACCGTAAAATGCCTGCATTCCAATGCTCTCAACACCTGCGCCAAGCTCGACCGATTCAAGATTGTCACAGCCGAAAAACGCATCGTCACAAATAGTCTTAACGCTATCGGGCAAAGAAAGCTTCGCCAGCGAACGGCAAGAATAAAAGGCTCTCACTCCAATGCTTTCTACGTCCCTGATCTCGATCATACCGATATACGAGCAACCCGCAAAAGCTCTGTCAGGGATCTCCTTACAATTCAAAATTCCAACCCCATAAAGGCTTTTGGGAACGAACTCGTCGTTATGATCCGCGCTCTCCGCTCCAAAAATATGTCCGATATATCTATTCTCGGTATTGCTCTTTCCAATCACTTCAAGTCCAAGATAACGCAACGCACTGCATTCATAAAGCGCGCCGAGTCCCACAGATTCCTCTGCAAAAATGTCGATCTTAAATAGTGAAGTGCAGTATCCAAAAGCATAGTCTCCTATACTTTTGACTCTGCCAAGATTGGTATAAACCAGATCCTGGCATTCATAAAAGGAAAATTTGCCGATCCTTTCAATGCTGTCCGAAAAAATCACGGCACCTATTCCTTTACAACCCGCAAAGGCATTATCTGATATCTCGGTTATCTTGTCACCAAGCATTACCAATTCAATCGTCGCGGGCACCTTCACGGCATTCTTTTCATAAGAATCCGCGCCGAAAAGATAGCCAAAATAGGCATTTTCACCGTCGCCAAGGACGGGAAGGCGAAGCGTTGCAAGTCCCGGAATGCCCTCAAGGGCACTTTTTTCGATACTGACAACGCTATCAGGAATATACAGTGCTCTTACGTTTTTGCCAGAAAAAGCGTTTTTACCAACACAAGTCACTTCCGCGCCACCAATGGTTTCGGGGATAACCACAATGTCAGATTTGCCAACATATTCGGTAACAGTAGCTTTGCCCTCGGATATCGAAACCGTAAAATCGGTCTCTGCGGATACGTTCGACTGACTGAATGCCAAGGGTGCCAGCATTTTAAACTCTTCATATCTTGCGGCGAGGGCTGCGGTTTCCTTATCAAGCTGGTCACCCCGCAGCTCGAACTCTTCCTTACCCTCCCACTCCGTGGTCTCCTCAGCTTGAGGCTTTTGAACACAAGCGGAAAAAAGCAGAAGCAAAATCACCGAAAGAAGACATAAACCCCTCTTGACTATACGTCTCATTCCGCATCCTCCGCATCAACGTCCGCGATCTTTTCATCGGTCTCGTTCAGCGCATCGCCCTGTTCATCGGTGACAACGGCACTCTCTGTCTCAAGCAGCTCACGCTTCTCGGTGCCTATTCTTACAGAATGATACGAAATCAGCATGATCATAGGCAATATCTGGGCAAAGAACCACATATACGTCCTATCCCAAAGAGTCTTTATTACTTCACCCGTCTCGGGATCGGTGATCTCACCGCTGCGACTCTGGTAAAAAACATATGCCAACAATGCACCGAAAATAAACACAGCTAAGGTTACAGACACGACCAATTTTTCTCTCTGGGTATATACGGGCACGTAGCTTTTTTTGTCACAGTACATAATATTCATTACTATCACAGCCGCAAATATCGGCACTGCCGCAGACACAAACTCAATGAGCCAGATAGTATTTGGATACTTGGTCGCTTTATCTGTGTTTAGCTCTGCCTCAAGAAAAGCAATCACATCTGCCACCTTTCCGGAGTGAATATAAAACAATCCGAACACGATCGCGCAAACCAATAATGCCGTAGATATAGCTCTCAACCAATCAAACTTTCTAATTTTGTTTTCTGCCATTTTTCAAATCCTTTACTTTCGCTTAATTCTGTTTTCTGACACTCTTATACTCGTCGTAATATCTGTAATACGGACATCTTCCCGTATTTCTGCCGAGAAAATCTATCATCTCGTCTTCGTCAAGTGAGATCATACAGACGTATTCGTCCCATTCCTCATCATAATCGTAAAATTCGCAGCTCTCGCAACTACCCACGGGAGCTTTTTTCTCTTCCGCCATATTCTATCCTTTCAAAGCTTGAATGCCTCGGGTAAAAGCTCACCCAACGTCTTACTTACCACTGCTTGTCCGTCAAACAAAAGAATGATAAAGTCCTGTCCGCAAAATTCCGCCATAAACTGACGGCAGATTCCGCAAGGAGGACAAATTTTATCCGGTGCCTTTTCCCTCTCCGCCCCAACTATGGCAATAGCGAAAAAATCGCGCTTTCCGGCACTTAAAGCCGAGCAAAAAGCCGACCGCTCTGCGCATATCGTCGCTCCGTAAGAGCCATTCTCAACATTAACACCCGTAAATATCTCGCCATCGGAGCAAAGGAGCGCTGCGCCAACGCAAAAATTCGAATATGGCGAATAAGCTCTTTCGCGCGCATCCAAAGCCCTATCAATAAGCATTTTCTTATCTAACGCTTCAAGTTTCATCCTACCGTCTCCAAAATCCAACGCCCGACACCGATTTCACAGATGTCGGGCAATTTAGTCAATTATTTATTCGAGCCCTCAACAAAATAAGCCGCCTCGGTATCGGCACAGTTGAGGAAAAATGCTAAGGGGAACATCTCCATAGCCTTTCCTACGTTGCCGGGATCCTCTGTACCCGAAAATCCCATATGATAACGAATAGCGAATGCCTCATCACGGGTAAGTCTCATATATCCCGAAACAATATAGACGCTCTTTTCGCCGTGACCGTAGGGCAGATTATCTTCGATGGTATAGTAAGGCACGCTCTCCCATCTTCCCTCGGGATTCTTCTGATTTCTGAAACTGACCTTGTAAAAATTCACCTTGCAAAGATCATGAAGCAGAGCCGCGATAGCAATGCTCTCCTCACTATACTCAATACCGTACTGCTCCTTGATGCGGGGACGGCTGAGAATATCGCAAAGACAATCGTAAACGTTCAGCGAGTGCTCAAGCAAGCCTCCCTCATAGTTTCCGTGAAATCTTGTACTTGCGGGTGCTTCAAAAAAGTCGCTCTGCTCGGAGCAAAGGAACTGAAGCAGCTTGTCGGCACCGTCCCTCTTGATCTTCTCTTTGTATATTTCGATAAATCTTTCTCTGTTAGTCATTTGGTTTCACTTTCTCTAATTTAAATATATATTATTATTTTAACAAAACTATAAGACTTTGTCAAGTACCAAGGGGCTAAAAAGACAACAATAGCTGCTTAATAACCGTGTTTTCCCACCAACAGCCTCCATAAAAGCTTACGCAGAAGATCGGCGGGAAAGACAGTCAGTGCCAAAAGTGCCGTAAATCCCAATTCTTTTACCGTCAAGGGAGCGGTACGCAAAACCGTGCCGCCAAGATATACGAAAACTATCTGAATAATAAGTATCGCCGCCATTATAAAAATAAACGCCTTGTTTTTCGTTATATTGGCAAATAAACTGAGACGGTCGGTTCGGGCGCAAAAGCAGTTGAATACCGAAGCAAAAATAAACAAAGCAAAAAATGCCGTCAAAAGATAAATATTGTCGTCATCAAAACGGAAGCGAGAGGTTATTTGGGGAATTTTCAAAAATGCCAAACATAAAATCACCGTAAATCCACCCCCGAAAATGATCTCATAGACCATATAACCATTTAAGATCGGCTCGTCGCGTCGTTTGGGCTTCTCTGCCATACAGCTCTCGTGAGCAAACTCCCCCGCGAAGGCAAGACCGCCCAAGGTGTCCATAATTATGTTGATCCAAAGCATCTGTACTACCGTAACAGGCGCGTCATAGCCAAGAAAAGGACCTATCATCGACACCCCAACAGCGCAAAAATTCATCATTAGCTGAAGAGAGATGAATTTTCTGATGCTTTTGAAGATGTTTCTTCCGTAAAGAACCGCCTTGACTATACTTGAAAGGTCGTTGTCAAGGATAATTATATCTCCCGCCTCCTTCGCCACCTGAGTGCCGCCTCCCATGGCGAAGCCCACGTCGGCACGTTTCAAGGCAGGAGCATCGTTGACTCCGTCTCCTGTCATTCCCACCACGAGATCAAGCTCCTGGGATATGCGTACAAGTCGGCTTTTGTCGGCAGGAAGCGCGCGCGCCACTACGCCAAGGCGAGGCAAGATTTCCTTTAGCTGTGAATCCGAAAGATGAGCAAGCTCGCCCCCCGTCAGCACCGTATCCACACCACCGCCAAGTATACCGCACCTCGCCGCAATATGTCTTGCGGTCTCCTTGTTGTCACCGGTTATCATAACCACCTGCACTCCCGCCCCCCGAAGTCTGCCAACCGAGCCCTTAGCGGTCGTTCTGATTTTGTCCTCAAGCACCGCAAGGCAGATCATCGTCAGCTCACCGAAATCGCCGTCTTGAAGCCTCGAATTTATAAAATTCTCCTTTGACTCGGCTATAAGGAGCACTCTTTTTCCATTTTCGGTCAAAGCTTTGCAGATACCCTCGGCAACAGAGGAGGAAAATGGAACGAGCCGTCCGTCGCGGTCAAAATATCGCTTAACCCATGGCAAAAGCTTCTCGGGAGCCCCCTTGATAAAGAGACGGCGGCACTTATCCACCTCTATAAGTGCGGCTGAAAATTTCTTTTCACTGTCAAAGGGGATATTTTTTATCACAGAAAAGCTCCTTTTGACCTCGTTATTACCAATAACAGAGTCAAGTATAGCCTTGTCGGTCGAGTTGCCGCCAACGGCACGCTTTCCCGAAAGCTTTGAGGTGGTGTTGCCGAGAGCTGACAGAAGATACTCTTCAAAAACCGCGGTTTTTGAGAGTGCGGCAACACCGCCAAAACCTATGCCGTCACCAAGATATATTTGGCTTACGCTCATTTTTCCCTCGGTCAGAGTTCCCGTCTTGTCGGTGAACAGAATATTCATACTCCCCGCCGACTCAATGCCTACAGGCTTGCGCACCAACACCTGATCCCTTACCATCTTTTTTATATTTGACGACAAGACCACCGCAACCATAAGTGGAAGTCCTTCAGGGACGGCAACCACCACGACTGTAAGTCCCATCGTCAGCGCGTGAATCAGGTGAGAAAACAAGAATTGCAGATCTGTCAGCTTGTATTTTACAATATCCACGTCAAATGCGCTATCCACGGCAAATACGTTAAAAAGATAGACAAGGACAATCAGTGCCGCCGCCACGTAGCCGACGATGCTTATCTGCTTTGCAAGCTTGGAAAGCCTTATTTTCAAAGGGCTTTCGCGTGTATCGGTCTGTATCTCTCTTGAGATGCCGCCGATAAAGGTACGGTCTCCCACGCTCTCCACTCGCATCAGACCCTCGCCCGAGAGAACAGTGCAACCGCGAAGGCAATAGGAGGACGACTCGGGTGTGCTTTCGATTCGTTCTCCGTCGCGGGCGGCTCTTTTGTAAATCTCGCGGCTCTCACCCGTCATTGCCGACTGATCGCAGGCGATCTCGCCCTCGATCAGCACACCGTCTGCAGGGATCTGCTCCCCCGAGCCGATATAGACAAGATCGCCTACCACAATTTCTTCAATATCAACCTCACACACTCCGCCGCTTCGCAAGACGCGGCATTTCTGTCTGCCGACTTGTGCCTCAAGTTTCTCAAACGCCGTCCCCGCCCCGTATTCCGACAAGGTTGAAATAAAGGTCGCCAAAAGTATGGACACGGCAATTCCCACCGTCTCCACCCAATCGGCATTTCGGAAGGTAAATATGAGATTTATCACCAGCGCGGCGATCAGTATTTTTATAATGGGATCGCCGAGATTTCCGAGAAACTGACGGAAAAAGCTCTTTCTTTTCGCCCGTGTCAGCCTGTTGTCGCCGTAATTTTTCCGCGATTCCAAAACCTCCGCCGCGTCAAGCCCCAGCCTTTTCTCCTCGCGCACTCTTTCTCTGCTTGTTACTATTTTTATCACTCCCTTATAAGTTGTCCTTGTGTAAATATATGAGAGTGACAAGGATTTTAAGACCGAGAAAAGAATTTTGGGGCATGATTTCGGTTGTAAATGTTCAAATTTTGATTTGTCGGGGAGGACGGGTGCCTCCGGCGGCGAGCTTTTTAGGCTAAAAACCTACGCAGATTGCAAGCAATCTGCTGTTGCGGGTTCGCTCCGCGAACCTCGGCTCGGCAAAAACCTTCCTCGCAAAAAAGATGAAAATGTAGCCATTTCATCTTGTA
>JAZKYL010000123.1:0-10024 GCA_045612105.1 Eubacteriales bacterium | reverse complement strand
TAATTGATAAGATTCGCACTACCCGAAGAAACACCGAGGCAATAATCAATCTTAATGTCATTATCTAAAAGATAATCGTAAATTCCGCTTGTGTAAATTCCTCTGAGGCCTCCGCCTATATCAATTATTCCCACCATATTATATCCCTGCTTCTGTTTTAAATTATAAAAAAATCCGAAACTTAACTTTAACAATTAAGTTCGGATTTTAATACATTGGTGCGGGTAACAGGACTTGAACCTGCACCGAGGAAACCCGACTAGAACCTGAATCTAGCGCGTCTGCCAATTCCGCCATACCCGCGTATTAAATTGTTTTGTGCGAGAAGAGATTTGCCCCGCCTAGAACCTGAATCTAGCGCAGTCTGCTTTCGTAAGGCTTCGCCTTACTTATCGAGGTGCTACGCACCATCGCAATTCCGCCATACCCGCGAATGAAATGAGTGGGTGAGGCGGAATTAATCCGCACATACCCGCGTATTTTCCTTTAATTTTTACACGGAGTGAGGTCTCCGAGGTGGGCTTATTGCTGATCCACATATGCCGTCTTGCGACGACCTTGATATTATACTACAAAAAACAAAATTTGTCAATAGGTTTTCGAAAAAAGTTTGCGATTTTTTGCAAAAATATCCCCTCGAAGCGAACCTCGAGGGGAAGGGGAAGTTATTCGGTTATTGTGTTGCCCGTTTTAGGATCAAGCTTTGTACATTCCTTCTGCGCGGTGTTGAGTGTAACGTAATCCATATCGGATTCGTAACTGAGAATATCAGCGAGATTGTTGGAGAACGCGATATACTCAATATCGTAAGACACTTCAGCTCCAAACTGTGAGTTGAAGAAGTCAAAGCGCAAATAGTTTGCCACGTACTTGCCGTCGTCATTCTTGGCATAAGTATCAAGACCTCTCGCCTCAAGGTCAATTATAAGTACTTGCCACTCACCATCGGAAACTACCATAGTACCGAGACCCTCGCAGGAATAACCGTTTGCACTGCCTGCCGCGCCGCCGTCGGTATTGACGTAGAACTGCCAGTAACCGAAGGGGGCTTGATCTGCTTTTGGAATTCGGTATTTCAGAACGAGATACTGTCCGGTCTCCTTGGTATTACCCTTAAAGAGCTCAACTATTGCCTCGGAACCAACAGAGCCCGCAAATGTGATATAATCGCGATTCTCGGAGAGGGTTACGGAGTGGAATCTTCCTTTGAAGCGATCTACCATCGCGTCAAGCTCAGCCGCGTCAATGTGGAGGTTCAGCGCCTCGTTATTCTTGGTGCTGACAAGCTCGTAGTAAGAAGCGTTTTCGAAAAGTGCCACGGTTGCCATATCGCGCTTGTTGTACTCAAGGATCTCGTCAAGAGAATCATGGAAAGCGATGTAAGCAATATCAACGATAGCATCGGTAGCGTACTCGGGATTAAAGGTGTCGTAGCGGAGGTACTGAACGTAGTAATTTCCGTCTTCTGCCTTCTTGAAGCTTTCGGTCTTGCCGTAAGCCTCCAGGTCAATGACGATTACGTGCCACTTTCCGTCCGAGAGATTGGGGCAGGATGCGTTGTAGTCCTCGCCAACGATAAGAATATTTTTGTCCTCATCATACATAGTGTGCTCGGTTGAGGTGTAGAACTGCCAGGTGTAAAGCTTAGCGTTGGCACCCTGAGGAACTCTGACCTTGTAAACCAGATATCTGCCCGCCAGTGCACCCTCAGCACTCTCAAAGAGGGGAAGAGTAGCCTCGCTTGCGGTTCCGTTTCGGTTTACGCGTAGGAAGTTGACTCCGTTCTCACTTAACATTGAGATCTCGCCAAAACGGTTTGCTGCGGTAATAAATGCAGCGTTAAGATCCTGGGGATCGAGCCAGAAATTCATGGGATCCTCAACCTCGGGGATCTCGGGCCAGCCTGCGAAATCATCGGCAGCGGTAACTCTGAACTTTCTGGGCGCGCCGTTGTTCATTGTTGTAACGAATGCATAAGAGTAGGTTCCGTCACCGTCGTAGTAAACGCCGTAGCCGTCGTAGTAGTAGCCGTAGCCGAAGGGGTCGGGGGTGGAGAAGGAAGAAATATCAACTATCTGCCATTCTCCGTCCACGAATTCTTCGATCACGGGAGCAGTCAGCTTCTCGAAGCCGTAAATTCTCACGGGAACGTTGTTATGACCGCCCGAAAGGGTAAATTCAGCGCTCTTGCCGTTAGTTGTCTTGACCTTGGGCAGGAATACGCTCTCGATCTTCTCGCAATCCTTGTCCGCGGTGACGGTCAAGGGGTTAAGAAGAGTGTTTTCTCTGACTCTGCGAACATTCTTGTCGGGCTCGACCTCGTCGTAAACGTCGTAATACTGCCAAGGCATGATGATCGCGTAGATCGTAAAGC
This sequence comes from Eubacteriales bacterium, assembly GCA_045612105.1. GTDB lineage: Bacteria > Bacillota > Clostridia > Oscillospirales > CAG-272 > SVTX01. The sequence goes on along the minus strand of JAZKYL010000123.1, from coordinate 7,650 downwards.
TGTCGCCTGCCTTAAGATTGACCTCAGCGAGGTCGAGGGAGAGAGAGAGCTGGGGATAAGTGTTGTTAACGACAAACTTAGGGGTAGCGGTCTTTCCGCCGATGGTAAAGTCTGATTTGTAGATAAGGAAGGAAAGGTTGTTGTATCCTCTTTCCTTGTCTCCGCAGTCGGGCATATCAAAGAAGGAGAAGTAGGGGCAATTGTCACCGAGAACGTAGGAGAAGCTCTCGCCCTTAACTGCCGCCGTCTTGACCTGCGACTGATTGTTCTCGTCAAGATAGCCCACCTTGGTGTAATGACCCTTGGGGTCAAGAGACGTGACCGAATAGAAGGAGAAGTCCTTTGAGAAATCAGTGAAGCTTACGTCCTCAAGAATCTCATACTTCATTTCGTAGAACGCGCGGTTCTCGTCGGTCTGGGGGAATTCCATATGGTTGTAGCTTACCTTTATCTTGCCGTCGTCCGACATAAAGTCCAGGGAAACGTCGGCATAGATCGGACCGTAAGAGCCGATTACGTCTTTGATATTTTCACTTGCGTAGTAGTTGCCGTCAGCGTCGGTGTACTGAAGGAAGGAGTGAACACCGCAATAGGTTCTCTGGGGGTCTCCCTCCCATACGGGACCCGACATAGGACGGTGGTCGGGAAGCATATTCAAAGTGTCAGCCCACTGTGTGAAATAATAGGGAATGATACAGTTGGATTCGTGAACGCCTGTGGAAAGGTGATAGTAGGGGGAATAATACTGGATAAAGGATATCTGCTTGAGGGGGTATTTGCCCCAATTGTAATAGAGATTGACTATGGAATAAGTGCTGTCGGTGTCAGCTCCTGCAATCATCGGCAGAATAGTTTCGCTGTATCTTGCGTCGTCCTTGCAGAATATAGGCGAGTCACCGCCCTCTCCGAAGTTCTTGCCGACCTCAAGCGGTACGGGAAGCATCATCTGCTTGCCGTCAAGAAGAGCAGCGCACTCAAGAGAGCCGCCGTTCAAAACCTGGGCGAGAACGTAGATCTTTCTGTCGTTCACTCCGTCGCCCTTAAGATTGAAGGTGACGTTGTACTGACGGTTCTGGTGAAGCTTGTAGGCAGGTCCAAATCCTGCTTCGCCGTCCATATTGATGGTGTAGCAGCCGCGAAGAGCGTCGTATCCGATGAACTGACCGAAGGTGGAAGCCTTTGCATCGATCACGAAATTTTCCTCGGTAAGGGGATTAATTTCGAGCTCAGCCTCAGCGATAAATCTGTCAAAGGTGTGGTAGATATCGGTGTAGATACGGTGACCGAAATAGAGGTCACTTCCGTTTCTCGTTCCCGAAGGGGAGGGGGTAAGGGTGTAATTGGTAGGAATCTTGATCTGCTCGATTTTGTAAATTCCGTCTTCGAGAGTAACTGTTATCTTGCCGCCGGAGCCGTCATAGGGGAGAATAAATCCGATGATTCCCACGTCCTTGACGTCAAAGCCCACGTAGCTAACGTGGTTCCAAGCGATCTTGTCAAGAGAGTAATGGAGGCCACCGCGGTCCTTGATAACTATCTTCGCTACCTTTTCCTCGGGGATCTCGGTGACAATACCCGCTGCCAAAACGTCCTCAATCTCTCGCAGGGTTGTTATCTGAATGGTCTGATGGAGCTTGTCGGAGTAGGTGTTGAACATACGGTTGAGGTAAACCTCTGTGGGACCTTCGTTGATGGTAGCATCCAGGAGGCGGAGATCGCTGATTTCGATCTTGGCATCCATCGCGCCCTGAGCGGGCATAAAGTCGAAGCGGAGCCCCGTGACCTTGCCCGTATAGTCAGCGATACGATAAATCGGAATGTAATAGGTATGGTATTCGCCGTCGGCGGTAATGTCGAATCCCAGACTCTGTGAGCTGGAGAATGAGGTCGAGTCTGCACCCGATCTGCCGCCCGCGTTCATATATACAGCGAAGTTGGTGGAGAACTGAGAATCCACCTTCATTGTGAGCGAGATAATGTTATAATCTGAAGCCTTGTAATTAATTTTGTCAAATGAGAACCAAGGGTCCTGATTGTTGGTGACCGTTACCTTCAGCACACCGTCTTCAGTAGCGCCTTCGCACATATTGAAACGGTTGATGTTGGTGTGGTTAATTTTCTTGCCTTCCGGATCCTCGAAGGTATAGGGATCCATAAAGGTCTGACCCTCAATGCGGTTCTCGTAGTAATAATAACCGAGACGGAAAATGTTGGCAATAGCGTTATTGGTAGAATTCGAAGCGTAGTACTCGGTACCGTCCTTCATACGAACGAATACGTCCATCGTATTCTCAATATAATTTTGCCCTGCTTTGTTAGATATTGCCGTAACTACCTTTGTGTTTTGAAGATCGCAGGTAACCGAGGTGTTCTGATTATAAAAATGATAACCCGTTCTTTTGGTGTCGGTGAAATAAGCATTAACACCGTTTGCAATGCGGTCAGCGTACTCGATAAGCGCGGCATTCTCACCCTCAAGAAGGGAAGGATAGGTCTCTTCCGTTACAGAAGGAACCTCTGTCTCGCTGACGGTTGTACTTTCGGTATCTGCCTCTGTGGTTTCAGTAACCGATTCGGTAGCCGCACTGCTTGAGTCTTCTGTAACAACGCCTATAGTGTCCTCGGAGACTTTGCATGAGGTTTCTGACTCGGTTTTGGTATCAGATTCGGTTACAATATCAGACTCAGACGTGCTCTCTGTACAGCTTTCAGTACTGCCGAAAGTTTCGCTTTCGGTCTCGATCTTGACGTCACTTTCAGATTTGCCTTCGCTTTCGGTGATTTCACTCTCTGTAAGAGATACGGAAGGAGTTTCAACGGAAGTGGTCTCTTTGGAGGAATCAGAGGACTCGATAGCATCGGTTGTTTCTGAATATTTTGTTGTGGTTTCCTCAGGCTTGCCGCCACAGGATGCGAAAATACCGACGACCATTGCGGCTGTCAGTATAATGGATAATATACGAATTTTCTTGCCGTTCATATAATTTTTCCTTTCACAATTGTATTTTGACCTTTTGCTACGACGTTTGCAACCAAACTCAACGTTAGTAATCTCGTTGCGCTGTTAAGTATAGAAAACAGTGATTTAACATGATCAATACGTTAAATTAATTGTATCATAAAGGGTTAGTATTTGCAAGGGATTGTCCAAAATATATAAAAAAAAGTCCGATCGATAGTCTTTTTTTCGCTAATTGGACTTAAAATGATAAAATGCAGAAATTAAAATAAAGAGAAGACCGAACTCTTGTCGATCTTCTCAAAATATCCCAATCGGTTTATTAATCTTTTTCGATTCCTTTACGGTAGTCACCCGGGGTGATGCCCATGTGCTTGGTGAAAAATTTACCAAAGTAGTTAACGCTTGAAAAACCAAGCTTTTCGCTTATTGTTTCAAAAAGCTCGTCAGTGTCGCGGATCATTTTTTTTGCATCCTCGATCTTTTGACCGTGTATAAAGGCGAGAAGTGAAACACCTTCATACTGAATAAAAAGCCTGCCTAATTGCTTGGCACTGAGGTTACAATATCTTGCCACTTCGTCACAGCTTAAAAAGATGTGGGAGTTGTCTTCAATGTATTTCTTTGCTTTGACGATCCTTGTGTCATAAGCAACTGCCGGAGATATGGGTTTGGTGACAGCGGTTTCTGCCACAGTATAAATTATCTCGCAAAGTCTGTTTTTTATCAACAGCTCGGAGCAAAGAGTCTTGTTTTTTGCGCGTCTGAATATGAAATTCAAGGATTCTTTTGCATCATCACTGGCATCGATGGCTCTTTTTCTTTTGTCATAAAGAATTGACTGAAGCTCACCGGCAGCTTCAAATGCTACCGTCATTTTTTCAAAATCTTCGCTCTGATAAGGAATGCAATGAATTACGTGTGGGGGAATGAACATGAGCTGACCGCCTACAACAGTGACATCGCGATCATTGAAACGATAAACTATGCTTCCGCTTATGATAATGTGCATTTCGAAAAATGCGTGGTTGTGAGGCTTGAGATTCAAGGTGTATTTATTCTCACTGCAGGCGGCGTTCATCCAAAGAATACGAGGAGATCCCGCAAACATATCTTGCTCGGGTATGGTTACCTTATTTATAGCATCGATTCCTGCGTTTTTCATCTCATCACCTCCGTATGTTTTTTGCTGTTGATATATTGTAGCATCTATTGAATAATTTGTCAATCACCTTGTCCGAAATTTATCATTGGAAATTTGTTGTATTGCGAGCCTTTCATACTGTCAACAAAAAAAGCATTGACAAATTTAATTGTTAGTGGTAGAATTTTATCGTTGGCAGTACTAAACTTTTACCGGAGAAAGGATTTTTATATGAAGATAACTTTTGTTGGCACGTCCCACGGTGTACCTGCGGCTGACAGATTTTGCAGCTGCTATATGATTGAGTCAAATGGAAAAATCTACTTAATCGATGCCGGTGCCCCCGCCGCGGAGATGATTCTGCGCTACGGTAAGGAAGTAAACGACTTTCGCGCGCTGTTCACGACTCACGTGCACGCGGATCACACGGTAGGAATGATTCATCTTATAAGCTTGATGAATTGGTACTATAAAGAAAGCTCAGGTGACTTTTTTATTGCCGAGCAGGCCCATATCGACTCGACGAAGAGGTGGCTTGAGACCTCGGGAAGCGGTGTTTTGGAAAGTGACAGACTTCATTTGAGAGTTCCTACGGCTGGAGTCGTCTACGAGGACGAAAATATCAAGGCGGAATATATTCCCGTCGAGCATATACCAAACTCATATTCCGTTCTGATCACCGAGGGCGAGAAGCGTGTGCTCTTCGGCGGAGACTTTTCACATTGGCTCAGAAAAGCGGATATTCCGAAGGTGATCAACGAGGAGATCGATGGATTTGTCTGTGAAATGGCGCATTTCGGTATGGTTGAGCTTGCTCCTTTTCTTGATGATTGCCGCTCGAAAAAGGTCATCTTTTCTCACGTTTATCCCCTTGATAAGTATAAAGACATCGAGGCTATAAAAGGGAAGTATACTTTTGAGGTGTTGACCCCCACCGACGGCGACGTTTTGGTGATTTGACGGTGATAAATTGCAATTTATAATAATGAACAACAAAACCGGTGTTGTGGAGCAACGCCGGTTTTGTGTTTAAGGAATTATTCTGTTTTTAGTGTGAAGGTGCGGCCGCGGGCGGAGTCGCAGTTAACCGTAACTTCGGTGGTATTGCCGTTTTGCATCGTAGCCACGGAGGGATCTGCAGAGGTCAGAGAAAATCTGTTTTTTACCTTGAAGGAGAAGCTTTGGAGCCGCTGTGTAGGATCGCAAACAGTGAGATCGGAGATCGTACCGTCATTGTTTTTCTTAAACATTGCTATCATGCCTTGATCGGCGATAATATCGCAAAGCTCACCCGCTTCACGGAAAACAATACCGCAAAGACCGCTTGATTTTTCTTTGGCGGCTTGTTTTTTGCCGTCGTTTTGCAGAATTTCAATATCGTTGGAGTAGTAACTGAGGGTTTCATTTTCGGTGGCATTTGGGAGCAGAATATAAGAGTATTTTTCGCCCTCAGGGTGTTTGCCGTGGTCGAGGTAGAGCGAAACGTAGCGTCTGCCGCTGTTTTCGTAAAATTTCACCTTGATACTGTCGCTGTCCGGGAAGATAAAGCCGCCCGTGTGGGGGATAAATATCCTTTGCGCCGTAAGGGATATTTCACCGTCGGCAAAATCAATGCGCTTTCCGTCTGCAATGATAAATTCGTCGCCTGAAAGGGCGCGGTTTTCGATTATGGTGCGGACGGTATATCCGTCGTTTGCTGTTATGTCCGAGCCGAGGCAGAGAATTGCGCGGTCGAAGAAGAACCAGCTTTTGTTTGCGGTGAGGGTACAGTGATATACGGGGAGGCTTCTGCCCGCACCCGTGTCGGGTCTGCCCTCGTCGCGCTCGTTGTGGAAGGACTCGTAGTCCATACTTGCGGCGAGATATTTGCCATCAAGACAAACACCGCCGACGAAATCTCGGTTGGGTCTCCAACCGCAGTTGAAGAACATTATCTCGCGCTCGCGGTCTTCGACGGTGGTGCCCGGGATCATAGTCTTGTCGGCGCCCTGCCACCATTTCGGCGAAAATTCGTCAAAGCCTGTGGGGGTGTAGAGGTAGAGCGCGCCGTCGCCCGTGTACCATCCGTCACCGTTGTCGCCGTTCATACATTCGTAGGCGATACTGCGGCGCGAGGGCATACGGAGACCGATCATCGAGTTATGTCGGTGCTGAACGCAGATGTCTCCCGAGTACCACATATAAGCGTAGTCGGGGGAGTTTACGGCATATTTTTCGTTGTTCAAAGCGTCGTAGAATTTAGCGTAAGCGCAGATATTGGTCTTGGGACATTCTGCCGCGCGAGTGTCGGGAATAGAATTGATTTTGCGGTATTTTTCAAGGGTAGTACCGCTATCGTATGATGAGATCAACTGCTCGCGAACCTCGGGTGAGTCGTTTCGTCGTATCAGCTCGCTGATCTCGCGGTCAAAGTCCTCGCTGAAAAGACCGTACAGATAGTGGACCTCACGGAGAATGCTTGCGGCACAGTTGTCGTATTGCATCGCTCTGCCGTTCATGGGGGCAAGTGTTCTGCCGCGGTACATTACGGGAGCAAAGGTGTAGCGGAGCATCCCTTTAAGATTGTCCAGATTTTTCAGTGGGTAAGCGAGAGGGGAACGGGAGAGTATCTGCGCTACCTTTCCAATGCGGGAAAGGTTTATGAGTCCGTAGGCAACGTTATACGGTAAGCCGTGGGTCATGCAGCAAAAATCGCGCCGCATATTGTCGCCCGAGTCGTGGGCTTCAAGCAGCATTTCACATTCCTCGAAAAGCTTTCCGAGCAGGTCTCTGTCCTCGGTTATGAGTGCAAGGGGAGTCAGAGTGACTATCCTTGACATCGCTTCTGCGGCGGTGGGCGCGGTTCTCATCTTGTCGCTGAGAAAGGCAACAGGAGTGATATATTTTGCGGTAAGATCAGGAGAAATTGAATTCTCAATTATTATAAGAATGTCCATAATCGGACAAGCCGCGCCGACGTACCAATCCCACCAGTCGTAGTCCTTCCAAGAACGGAAGAGGGAGTCGGTGACGATCTTTTCGCCGTACATATTGTTATAAAGCCAATCGAGAGCGAAGAGAATATCGTTCAATAATTCCGCAGACCTGTAACCGCGGCAACCGACAGTGCCATATGGCAGAGTCATGCGCAAAACACGGTCGTATTGAAGCTTTAATTCACCCGATGCGATAGGTGCTTTGTCTCCGAACAGAATGGGAATGTTGTTACCTCGGTTCATTTCGCGGCGCAGACTTTCACTGTCCTCGTCGCGCATACGGAGCAATTCATCCATTCCTTTTACCGATGTGGAATTGTTATTTTTGTCTCCGCAAAGGTCGTATCTCCAACTGTCTCTTGCCGCCTTGAAATCGGCGGAGGTGAATTCGGTTGTGTCGTAAATTTTGTTGTTCATAATTGTTTTTTGTTTTTCAAATTTTGATTTGTCGGCCGACGGGGATGCGGTTTCCACCTTTTTTGAAAAAAAGGTGGAGCCAAAAAACTTCCCCGCAAAAAGGATTAAAATGTAGCCATTTCGTTTTATAAAACCGTGAGGATTTTAATCTAAGC
>JAZKYL010000122.1:0-28256 GCA_045612105.1 Eubacteriales bacterium | reverse complement strand
AAATATTACCCCGCTTGTAGACTCCTCATCCACCGCCGCAGACGGTGGCTGAGTCGTCTCGTGACAATTTCAAACTCACCGACAAATCCAAATTTGAAGGTTTATTATAATCCAAAAATTAAGCGAACATTTAAAAGCGTGAAAAACACGAAATTTTATAAAATTTTCGCAAAAACTCTTGATAGTTATATAATTTTATAGTATAATATATAATTAGAGTTATAATGGAGAATTATGTTGATTTGCCGTATGGCGGAAAGGAGCGTTTATGTCAAGCTGGCTTTTGCCCGACTACATATTTGCAACCTACAGTCACGTCACACCCGAATTTTTGAAGAGCATCGGAGTCAGGGCGCTTCTTATCGATATTGATAACACTTTAGCACCTTATGAGATGCCCGAGCCCGATGACAATATCAGAAATTGGTTCAAGGTCTTGGCGGAGAATTCTATTCAGGCGACTTTGGTTTCCAACAACGACCGCGAAAGGGTAGAGCTTTTCAATGCCACCTTGGGTCTGCCCGCATACTACAAAAGCGGCAAGCCCTTTGCCAAAAATCTGAAAAAAGCTATGTTGGCGATGGGTACGGACAAGACTGATACCGCGATGCTTGGCGATCAGCTTCTCACCGACGCGGCGGCAGGCAAGCACATAGGTCTGCGCACCATAATCGTGCCGCCCATTCGCGACAAAAACAACGCGTTTTTCAGAAGCAAGCGTGCTATGGAGGTTAAGCATATCAAGAAATACGTCAAGCTCCACGGCGGCGACTCGGCGGCGGTCTGCTCCTTCTGGATTGAGAAGAAATATAAAAAGAAAAGATAAATTGCAATTTATGGGTGAGGCGATTGCTAACGAAAGCCTCCCTCCGAGAGGGAGGGGGACCACGGAGTGGTGGAAGGAGCCTGCGGGGCGGTGAGGCAAAAATCGTTTCACCGCAACGCGTTCTCCCTCACCCGACTACGTCGGGAGCTCCCTCCCGGAGGGAGCCTCGCCGAGTAAATCTGCACCGCCCAACTCACCGACAAATCAAAATTTGAAAACACAAAAAGAGGAAAATATATGGCAAAAGCAACGTTTGGCCCGGGCGGCAACGGCGACCTTTTCTACGCTCAGGGTGGAAAGGGAACGGTTCAAGCCCCAAAATGGGTCAAGGAATACGGTCTTGACGCCTACGAATTCGAGGCGGGCAACGGTCTGACGGCAGGCGAAGCAACCCTCCGCAAAATCGGCGATGAGGCGAGAAAATACGGCATTCTGATGTCGCTTCACACTCCGTATTTCATTTCTCTTTCGGGCATTGACCCCGAAAAGCGACTGAAAAGCATCGATTACATTCAAAAATCCCTTTGGGCGGCAGAGCTGCTTGGAGCCGACACGATAGTCATCCACAGCGGCAGCGCGGCGAAGATTTCCCGAGAGGAGGCTATGAAGCTCTCCTGCGACACCCTTGAGAAGGTCATCGAGGCGGTTGGAGACACCGAGATCAAGCTTGGAATCGAGACTATGGGCAAGGTCAATCAGCTTGGCACACTTGATGAGGTCATAGAGCAGTGTAAAGTAGACCCAAGATACGCTCCCGTGGTGGATTTCGGTCATATGAACGCGCGCGAGCAGGGACTTTTCAAAACCGCCGACGATTACAGACGGATATTTGACAGAATTGCCGAGGGTCTTGGCGAAAAGTACGCTATGGATCTCCACTGTCATTTCTCAAAGATCGAATACACGGGTGCCGGCGAGAAGAAGCACTTGACCTTCGCCGACAGCGTTTACGGACCCGACTTTGAGCCGCTGATGGAGGCAATCGCCCGTGACGGCTGGGCTCCCCGAATCATCTGTGAATCCGACGGCACACAGCCCGAGGACGCATTGGCTATGAAAAAATGCTATGAGCATTTTTTTATAAGTGAAGAGTGAAAAGTGAAGAGTGAAAAGTGAAAAGTGAAGAATTAAGGTAGCTTTTCTTCCTTTGGTCGAAAAGCAATTAGTTAAATAAAGAGAGGTAAATAATTATGAGTAAGCTTCAGAAATTTAAGGCGAAGATGGCAGAGCAGGGCTTTGATGCCGCGATTCTTTCGTCATACGTAAACATTCGCTATATCACAAATTTTGACTATCAGGACGGATTTGTTCTCGTAACCAAGGGCAAAAGTTACGTTCTCACCGACTTCCGCTACATTGAGGCGGCGCGCGCGGCTGTGGACCAGACCGAATTTGAGATCGTTACCCCCGAAAACGGCATGGGAATCGCTATGTGCGGTTTTTTGGAGGAGAACGGCTGCAAGACCGTTGCATTTGAGGACGCGACCCTTTCCTACGCTACAATGGAGAGATTCAAGAAGGCTCTTATAGGAATGGAGCTTGTTCCCGGCGCGTCGGCGATCGCTGACGGTCTCCGTCTCTACAAGGACCTTGACGAGATCGAGAAGATGAAGAAGGCGCAGTCTATCACCGACGCGGCTTTCGCGCACATTGTAAAGTTCATTACCCCCAATATGACCGAGATAGAGGTCGCTCTTGAGCTTGAATTCTTTATGAGAAAAATGGGTAGCGAGGGCGTTGCCTTTGAGACTATCGCGGTGTCGGGCTCGGCTTCGTCACTTCCTCACGGAGTGCCCCGTAACGTCAAGCTTGAAAAGGGATTTTTCACCATGGACTACGGCGCAAAGGTTGACGGCTACTGCTCCGATATGACCAGAACCGTGGTACTTGGTAAGGCTGACGCCGATATGAAGAAGCTGTATAACACCGTTCTGACCGCCCAGAAGGCGGCACTTGAGCACATCAAGGAGGGTAACCTCTGCCGCGATTGCGACAAGATTGCACGCGATATCATCGACAACGCGGGATATAAGGGCAGATTCGGTCACTCTCTCGGTCACGGTGTGGGTATGTATATCCACGAGGCTCCTACACTTTCGCAGAGAGCTCCCGAGGATCTCGTGCTTGCAAGAGGTCACGTGGTAACCGACGAGCCCGGTATCTACATTGAGGGACTCTACGGCTGCCGTATCGAGGATATGATCGCTATTATGCCCGACGACGGCTCCACCTACGACTTCACCCGGAGCCCCAAGGAGCTTATCGAGCTGTTCTGATATGAAGAAGATATTTTCTATAGACAGAATCGAAGGGAATATTGCCGTCTGTATTTCTGATGATGATATTCAGATCGACGTTCCCGTGTCCACACTTGGAGACTTGAAGGTTCACGATATTTTCTCGGCAGAGCTTGACGGTGAGATGCTCTCCGAAATAGTTCCTATGCCCGAGGAGCGTGACCGCAGACTGAAAGCAAACCGCGACAGACTTCACCGGCTGGCAAACCGACACAACTCATAAAATTCGCCCGAAAGGACATTTTTCTATGAATATTTTAATGCTCACCATACCCGAAGAGGATGCGGCACAGAAGCTGGCTTGGAATCTCTATTCCTATTTGTGCCAAGCTCTTGGTGTCAAAGATAGCCAAAGCGCGCTTTTGATGCTTGGCGCGGTGGCTCTTTGCATAATAATTCCGTATCTTATCGGAAGCATAAATCCCGCGATCATTTTTTCGAATACCGTGTATCACGAGGACATCCGTTCCTACGGTAGCGGAAACGCGGGCACCACAAACACCCTCCGCACATACGGCACGAAAATGGCGGTGCTGATCTTTGTTCTTGATCTATTTAAGGCGGCACTTGGAATCGCGGTGGGAAGTATTATTCTTACCCGAAGCATAGGCGGTGCTATCGCCGCACTTTTCGTGGTTCTCGGTCATATGTTTCCCATATATTACAAGTTCAAGGGCGGTAAGGGAGTTGCCTGCACGGCGATGTGTATTCTGATCCTTTCTCCCGCATCCTTCCCAATACTTCTCGCGGTATTTTTATTGATCGCGGCTCTGACCAGATTCGTGTCCCTGGGCTCGATCATCTGCGCTATGCTTTTCCCGTTTTTGAATTACGTTTTCTACCCCGAGGAAGGCTTTATAACCCTTTCGGCATTCTTTACGGGCGGTATGGTCGTCTTTATGCACCGCGAGAATATCAAGCGTCTGCTTGCGGGTAAGGAGTCCAAATTCTCCTTCAAAAAGACCGATAAGCACAAGGCGGAGGAGCATAACGGCGCGGCTGCGGATGCTCCCGCGGTTGAGGAAAAGCAGTACAGCGACGACGATTTCGTCAAATGCGCTTGCGGCAGAATAATTCCGAAATCCCGTAAGGAGTGCGTTTATTGCGGCAAAAAGAATCCGTATTATGCACCTATAGAAGCCGACAACGGCAAAAAGAAGAATAAAAAATGATAGAATTGACTGATAAAAACGCAATCGACCTTTTGCGTCTGATAGGGAAGAGCGCGCAGACCGAAACGCTGAAAAAAGCGGTGTTTTCAAAGCCTTGTGCGGGCGAAGTTACCAAAGCGGTGATAACGCTCAAAACGATCTCGGGCGAGACCGTCTTGCAGATCGAAAGCTTTCATTCGGACAATAAGGCGAAGCATAAAAACATAAAAATCGGAGATGATCAGGCTATCTCGGAGCTTATAGAGGGATTTTCGCAGATAAATCTGATCACAACGGCGGGGGATTGCGAGATGAAACGCTCAAAAAATGGCAAAACCACACTTTTGCGCGCCGATAAGCTGGAAAGGGCGCTTTTCGGTGACGGAAACGGCGCACCGAGAGTGTTTGCAAGGGTTACTCCTGCGTCAAATAACAAAAATAAAAACTACATTTTGAAGGGCGACGAGCCATTTCTGAGGCTGCTTGAGGTCAGCGACAAAAACGGCAGAGTTTATGACAAAAAGCAGGCGAAATTCCGCCAGATCAACCGCTTTTTGGAGCTTGTGCGCGACGTTGAGGGCAATCTCCCCTCGGAAGGTGTCCTTCGCATCTGCGATCTATGTTGCGGAAAGAGCTATCTTTCCTTTGCGGTCTATCACTATTTTGCCGTGATCAAGGGAAGAGACGTGAAGATGACGGGCGTTGACCTGAAAGCCGACGTTATCGAGTATTGTCAGAGCGTTGCCGACAAGCTTGGATTTTCGGGTCTTGAATTTCTTTGCGGCGACGTAAATCTTTACGACACCGACGATAAGGTCAATATGGTGGTGTCGCTCCACGCTTGCGACATAGCTACCGATATAGTAATTGATAAGGCGATCGAATGGCAGGCGGACGTTATCTTGTCCACGCCTTGCTGTCACCACGAAATGAACAGACTGCTCGATTGTGAGGCTTTGTCATTTATTTCCGACTACTCGATGCTTCGTCAGAAGCTTTCGGACGCGGCGACAGATGCCCTACGACTAAAGCTGATGGAGGCAAACGGCTATGATTGCGCCGCCCTTGAGCTGATCGACCCCGAGGAAACACCCAAGAATATTATGCTCCGCGGTATTCGTAAGCCGAATTTCGACAAAAACGGCGAAAAGGCAAGGCGAGCTATCGAGGAGTATCGCAGAGCCTACACATTCTTGACAGGGCTTGAAAAAAACAGATGGGAGGTCTTTTGATATGGGACTTTTCAAAAAAATAATCGAAAAGGCGACCAAAAGCAAAAATCCCGACAGCAAAAGGTTTAAGTGGGATATGGCGAAACAGATCTGCGGTCATCACGTCAAGTACGTGACCGAGGAGATAAACGGCACTCACGAGGTCATCGGACGCTCGGGCGGACTTAACATAAAGGACGACGAGCTGCTTGTTTTTGCCTCCGCTGACGTGCTTATGCGCTGCAAGATCGAGGAAATGCAGGCTTGGGAGCTGCTGAGCAAGGACGGAGTGGTTATCACCGCACCGGATTTGGAGCATGGCGGGAAAGAGCGTACGGTGATCGTACACTACGTTTATTACAGGTGACCTTCGAATTTTGCCCGAATACTGCGTTGCCCTACGCAAACCTTCGGTTTGCTATGCGAGTTTGCCGCAAGCAGCAAACTTCGTCCTCACAAGCAGCTTGACGTAGGTAACTACGCCTGCGCTTTGCTTGCTCCGGTGCGCCTTGTCTTCGAACAAACTTCTCGGTCATTATTAAAATCGTATATATTAACATTTGACTCGAAACTACTAATTTTGAACAACATCATCTCCAAAACTAAACCGTAGAAAGCGCGACAGCTTTTCGGAAGTTTTTGGAGGTGTGGAACTTTTTTGCAGAGGTTAATCAATTAATAAACAATATCATCTCCAAGGATAAAACGGCTATAAAAAAAGACTAGCCTTATTGGAAGTTTTTTGCCTCGCTTTTTTTCCAAAAAAGCGAGCCGTCGGAGACAGAAAGGACAATAAAATGTTTGTAAAAGAACCAACAAAAGGAATGAGAGACATACTTCCCGCAGAGATGGAGGTAAGAGAATATCTGCTTGCGAAGCTGAAGAAGACATATGCTTCTTTTGGATTTTCGCTGATCGAGACCCCTGCCGTTGAGCACATTGAAAACCTGACCAGCAAGCAGGGCGGCGAGAACGAAAAGCTGATATTCAAGATAATGAAGAGAGGAGAGAAGCTCCAGGATGCCGCAGAGGGTCTTGACATCGACTCTCTTGCAGATTCGGGACTTCGCTACGACCTGACCGTGCCGCTGTCGAGATATTATTCCAACAACGCGGCAACTCTGCCCCTGCCCTTTAAGGCAATGCAGATCGGCCCCGTATGGCGCGCGGACAGACCTCAGAAGGGCAGATTCCGTCAGTTCCATCAGTGTGATATCGACATTTTCGGCGACCCCACCAATTCCGCCGAGATCGAGCTGATCACCGCAACCTCCACCTTCCTTGAGGAGGCGGGCGTTAAGGGATGCACCGTTATGATCAACGACCGCCGCATTTTGTCGGCTATGGCGAGAGCCAGCGGATTTGCTGAGGAGCAGTTCTCGACCGTGTTCATCATTCTTGATAAATACGACAAGATCGGTGAAGCGGGAATTGAGAAGGAGCTTTTAGCCGAGGGCTATGACGAGGGCGCGGTTGCAAAATATATGGAGATATTCCACGGAGCTATGGCGGCAGAGGACAGATTTGCTTACCTTGAGACCGCTTTGGGCGACGCTATTGAGGAAGGCGTGCTTGCTAACCTCAAGGCGATCGTTGAGAGCGTTGCCATCATCTCCGACGGCAGATTTGACCTTGATTTTGACGTTACCTTGGTGCGCGGAATGGGTTACTACACAGGTACTATTTTCGAAATCAAGAGCACCGATTTTAAGGGCTCCAGTATCGCCGGCGGCGGACGCTACGATAATATGATCGGCAATTTTACGGGTCAGAAGACTCCTGCTTGCGGCTTCTCAATCGGTTTTGAGAGAATGGTCGGCGCGCTTATGGATAAGAACTTCCGTCCCGAGGGCGCGGCAGAGAAGATTGCCGTTCTCTACGATAAGAGAATGGGTGAAAGCGACGTGGCTCTGATGCAGAAGAAGGCTATGGAGATCAGAAAAGCGGGCAAGGTCGTTCTCGTTCAGAAGATGAATAAGAACGTGGGCTTCCAGAAGCAGAAGCTTGAAGCGGAAGGGTATTCTAAGTTTGTGGATATCAGATTTGCCGATGAAATGAATAAATTGGATGAGATTTAACCAATCAAAAAGAACGCCGCAAGGCGTTCTTTTTTGCGATAAATTGCAATTTATGGGTGAGGCGATTGCTAACGAAAGCCTCCCTCCGAGAGGGAGGGGGGTATGTTATAATACGAAGTGCAACACTCTCATAATAAAGATAAAACAATAAAATAATGGATTTGTATTTTTGAGAGAAAGGCGTAGCCTTGAACGAAAAAATACAAATTTGGGCAAAAGTATAGACTTCATGCCGTCCAAGGTGTAGAATGTAGTCACCACAACAAAACATCTATACGGAGGTCAGCATGAAGCCCTACAAACATTTTACCACAGAAGAACGAAAATGTCTACAACAATTTTTAAAAGATGGCTTAAGTTTTCGAAAAATCGCGGATCTTCTTGAAAGAAGTCCCTCCTCGATCAGTCGTGAGGTCAATAGAAACAAGGCAAAATACAAACCCCACAGCAAACCCGACAACAAATATTGGTATAACTATTGGCGCGCTCAAAACTTGTATATTCGTCGCAGACGTGAGCAGAATCGCTTTGTTTTACAGCCAAACACTCCTGAATGGGATTTTATTGTAAGTCATTTAGCTCAATATTGGACGCCTGAACAAATATGCGGACGCTGGGAGCTGCGTTATCCAAACCGAAAAAAACTTTGTGTTGCCACTATTTACAGGGCAATTAAAGCTAAGAGATTTCCTAAAATTACAGCTAAAGAAAATCTACGAAGAAGAGATAAGCATAGATGCCATCAAAATTCCAACTACAATACTATTCATCCCGATCGTATTATTCCGGAATGGCTTGATGTGATCAAACAACGCGCCAGAATCGGTGATTGGGAAGGTGATACCGTATACGGTGGTGTTGGAAAAGGGCTGTTGGTAACATTAGTAGATAGGAAAACACGTTTCCTTTGCGCCGGAATTATTCATAGCCGTTCTGCCACGGAAACAAGAGAAATGATTGAAGCATTACTTAAAGGTAAACTTGTAAAAAGTATTTCTTTAGATAATGGTTCGGAGTTCTCCGAATTTAGAGAGTTGGAAAAAGCGCTGAATACCGAGGTGTATTTCGCAGAACCGCATAAACCTTGGCAACGTGGTACCAATGAAAATACCAACGATATTTTAAGGTTTTTCTTCCCTAAAGGCTACAATTTTCATTCTTTGGATAATGAAACTTTGCAAAATATTGTTTTATCTATTAACTTAAGACCTAAAAAATGTTTGGGGTGGCTTTCGCCATTTGAAGCGTTTTTTAGTGTTGCACTTGCTTGACAATTTGCCGGGGACCACGAAGTGGTGGAAGGAGCCTGCGGGGCGGTGAGGCAAAAATCGTTTCACCGCAACGCGTTCTCCCTCAGTCGCTAACGCGCCAGCCTTCGGCCCAGGTCGCAAGCATAGCTTGCTTCCCGCTTTGGCTAAAAATATGCCACAGGCATATTTTCTTAACGCGTCGCGCCCACCCGGAGGGAGCCTCGCCGCGTAAATCTGCACCGTTAAACACACCGACAAATCAAAATTTACCGCCCCTTTGTCAATTTTCAGGAAAATTACAAAAGTTATTGCATTATTCACCGAAATGTGGTAAAATATCTTTACTTGATGAAAGGAGATGTTTATGACGGTTACACGAGACGTTTTGATGGAGCGGAGAATGAAGGAGAACAGTATTGCCTTCAAGCTTTTTATTTTTATTCTGAATATTTCGTTTTTCGTGGCGATTCCCATTGCGATGGCGGTGACGAATACCGACGGAAAAATGCTGATAGATAATCTCCTGGAGCTGTTTTGCGGTCCTTCAAAGTTGGTTACAGACTATTTTTCTCTCGGTGGTCTTGCTAGCACACTTCTCAATGCCGGAATCTGCGGTCTTGCCTGCACGCTGATAATTTTGTTCAGCAAGGCGCACGCAAATAGCACCACCTTTGCGGCATATCTTCTGGTTATTGCCCACTGCTTTTACGGACTTAATTTTATCAATATGTGGCCGCCCTTTATCGGTGTTTTAGTCTACTGCCTTGTTATGAAGAAGGCTAAGCGTGATCATCTTCATATTGCGATGTTTTCCACGGCTCTCTCGCCCTTTATCAGTGATTTCCTTTTTTACTATCCTCCCGGAAGGGCACTTTTGATTGGTAAATTCAGCGTTATAGGTATTATTTTATCACTGATTTTCGGTGTGGCTGCGGGATTTCTTGTTCCCGCGCTTTTGCCGGGAACTACAAAGATGCACCGTGGATTCAATATGTACAAAGCGGGCTTGGCACTCGGTATGCTTGGTATTTTCGTCTACTGCTTCCTTTACAAGACCTTTGGTATTGAGCCTCACACTGCGGGGATCAATACGAATGCGTATCAGGAGACCTTCGGGCACGTTTACTACATTTTTATGAACCTGTTTTTTGCGGTGATATTTGCTACTGCCCTGATTCTGGGATTCTTTCTTAACGGCAGAAGCTTTAGAAATTACAAAAAGCTGCTTTCCTGTTCGGGCTACGGTCTTGACTACGCAGACAAATTCGGAATGCCGATTTGTCTTATCAATTTCGGAATTTACGGCTTTTGCATACTGATCTATCTGAATATTATTTTTGCTTTGCCTATGATTCTGCCGTTTTTGCCCGAGGGGGTTGGATTTACAGGTCCGACGGCAGGAGTTGTTTTTGCGGCTCTGACCTTTTCGGCAGACGGTCAGCACCCGAAGAACGTAGCTCCTATTGCCCTGGGTTACACTATTCTTTTTGCTATTGTTTGCGCTTTTTGCTCTTTGGCGGGGGCAGAGATTCCTTGGACGCTTTCGACGCAGGCATATATCAACGGTCTTGCCTTTGCTACGGGACTTTGTCCCATTGCGGGAAGCTACGGCTTCAAATACGGCGTTATTGCAGGGTTTGTCAGTGCAATAATCTGTACCTCTACCACGGCGATGCACGGCGGTTTCGTGCTTTACAACGGCGGATTCAATGCGGGTCTTGCGGCACTTATTATCATTCCTATTCTTGATTTTTACAATATCAACCCTAAAAAAGCGGATGACGATGAAATATTTGAGATCAAGGATCACGAAAAGGGGCTTATGCCGAGGCTTGTTTCTTTGTCGGATAAGAGAAAATAAAGTTCAAATTTTGATTTGTCGGGGTCGCGGGGGAGACGCGTTCCACCTTTTTTGAAAAAAAGGTGGAACCAAAAAACTTCCCCGCAAAAAGGATTAAAATGTAGCCATTTCATCTTGTGAAACAGTGAGGATTTTGATCAAAGCTCCACTGCTATCGTGTTTCGAGTTTTTTGCAAACTCTTTTGTTTAAAAGGTTTCATATAAACTTGCAACACGATAGAAGATAAACTTCAGTTCAAATCAATATGATTTCAAATGACATCATTGGTGAAATCTTTCCCTTTTTTGGGGGGAAGTTTTTGCCGAGCTTTTTTCAAAAAGCTCGCCGCCGGAGGCACGCGTCCCCCGCCTCCCCGCTAAATTGCAATTTATATTAATAAAAAATTCCCTCGGCGGTGCCTGAGGGAATTTTTTATGGGTTAATATTTGGAAAGGCTATTTGTTTAGCTTGACTACATTTTCATTCTTTCAAGTCTTTTCAAAAGCATTCCTGAAACAAGACCTATGACCACGCCTGCGGCAGTTCCTGTGATGAGCAAAATAGGGAAGTAGAGTATTATTTCCTTGGTTTGCGTCCAGAGGATAGCGACGGCGATCTGTCCGAGATTGTGGAGGACTCCACCCGTGATACTGACGGTAATATAGTGAAATCCCGCAAACCTTTTCATCAGCCACATACCTGTGAGACTGAGAACTGCGCCCGCTAAACTGAAAATGAAGATCTGAATATTGCCGAAGAGCAGAGAGGCGAGAGTTACACGGATCATGCTGACGGCGGCGGCTTCACCTATACTCGTTTTATAGAGAAGAAAGACGATTACAAGGTTTGCAAGTCCGACTTTTATTCCGTAGGAACCGTAGATCGGGATAAAGAAGGCGAGTCTTGCCTCCACGAAGGACAATATCAGCGCGAGGGCGACAGATATTCCAAGATAGGCGATTTTTTTTACTTTCATTGTCGCTCTCCTTTCGCTTTTTTGTTAATCTACAATGATATCCACGTCGCTGTCTTTTCCGTGGACCGTGACGGTAAGCTTATTGGGCAGGCAGGTTATTGTCTGTCTTTCTTTGCTTATTTTGCCTTGGGCGGTGCATTTTTTGCCGCTTATCTGTGGGCAGTTGGCGTTGATCATCCAGGCTTCGCCGTTTTCGATCTTCAGAATATTAGTGCCGTTGTTTAGGATATATTCACCGTCCTTCAGGAGGTTGTAGCGAGCGGTTTCTTTTCCATCCACGCGGACTATGACGTAGGCTCCGTCCTCTTGTGTGAAGGCAAGTATAGCTAAAATGATCAGGGCGACGGCAAGGAGCGTGCCGATGAAAATAAAATCTCTTTTTTTCATTATTCAGCCCTCATTTCGTCGATTCCGTCAGTGGCATGTTTTTCGCCTGACTTCGTTACCCAAATTGCCTCGACTTTCCCGAGTGAATCGATCAAGGCTTGTCCTTCATCGAGAGACATACAGAAGAGGGCGGTGGAGAGGGCATCGGCAAGTCCGCTATCCTCGCAAATAACCGTTACCGAGGAGAAGTGGGCGGCGGGATAGAGGGTATCTTTATCGATTATGTGGTGGTAGCGAACACCGTCTTTTTCAACGTAGCGTTCGTAGTCGCCCGAGGTAACGCAAGACGTGTTGGCAACAATCAGCTTTTCGGCGAATTTTGACGTGTCGTGCGGGTCTTTGATGCCCGTGATCCAGCCGCTGCCGTCGGGTTTATTTCCGACTATACGGATATTGCCGCCTATATCGAGGACGTAGGCGTTTATGCCTTTATTTTTGAGGTATTGCGCCGCCTTTTCGGTAGCGTAGCCCTTGCCGACAGCTCCCACGTCCACAGATGCTTCGGGGTGAGCGATACGGACTCTGTTGTTCTCTTCATCGATCTCAAGGAGATCAATGGAGGTGAATTCCGAAGCGGTGACGAGGGATGCCTCGTCGGGAAGCGCATTGTTCTCCCTTGCGGTGTGCCAAAGTGAGAGCACCGAGCCCATCATTATATTCATTTCGCCCTTTGTGGTATAGTAAAGCCCTTTTGCGTAAAGGAGAAAGTCTATAAGCTCGCGGTCAACTGCCGTCCATTCGCAGCCTGCGTTTTTGTTGACGGTACAGAGGTTGTTTATGCCGTCGTACTCTTTATAGATGTCGAAAAGCTTATGATAATTTGCGAGGATTGTCTCTATCTCGCGGCAGTTTTCGGAAAATTTGGCTTCGGTGTCGCCGGCATAGCTATATATGGTTGATACCGTATCGAAATAGTTGGAAAGTGTTTTTTCGTGGGGCATTGACTTGATCTCGCAGCCTCCGAAAGAAAAAAGGAGGCAAATGATACAGAAAACACTGATAATTATTGTAGCTTTTTTCATTTTTCCTCCTGCTTGAAAGTTTTTGAAGGTGGATAGGGGGTGCAGGGGGAAAGGAGGAAATCTTTTGTCAAAAAGTTTCTTCCTTTCCCCCTGCATATCCTATCAATTAAAGTGTCTTCAGGTCGTATGGGGTGGACTGGTATACGAAGTAGTTCAGCCAGTTGATGAAGAGCAGGCTTCCGTGTGCTCTCCAGCGGACGACGGGACCCTTTTCGGGGTCGTTATCGCGGTAGTAGTTGACGGGGGGCTTGATGGGAAGTCCTGCCGCCAGGTCTCTGCGGTATTCGGCATCGAGGGTGAGGGGATCATACTCGCTGTGTCCCATTATAAAGAACTGTCTGCCGCCGTTACGTGAGACGATATGGACTCCCACGTCGTCGCTTGAAGCAAGTACGCGGAGCTCGGGCACAGCCTCAATATCCTCGCGAAAGACCGTGGTGTGGCGGGAATGAGGAACGAAAAATTCCTCATCAAATCCGCGGAGCAGCATACTCTTTTTATGGTCTGCCTGATGAGCAAAGACACCGAAAAGCTTTTCGGGCATTATATGCTTTTTAATTCCGTAGTGGTAATAAAGTCCTGCCTGAGCTCCCCAGCAGATGTGCATGGTTGAGTGGACGTTGGTTTTCGTCCATTCCATTATTTCGCAAAGCTCGCTCCAATAGTCGACCTCCTCGAATTCCATCATCTCAACGGGAGCTCCCGTGATGATCATTCCGTCGAATTTCTGATCCTTCACGTCGTCGAAGGTCTTATAGAATGCAAGCAGATGCTCTTGCGTTGTATTGGTGGACTGATAAGACTTGGTGCGGATCAAGGTCAGCTCGATCTGGAGCGGTGTATTTCCGAGGATTCGCGAGATCTGGGTCTCGGTCTCGATCTTTTTGGGCATAAGGTTGAGAAGCAGAATTTTCAGAGGACGGATGTCCTGTGTTATCGCTCTCGTTTCGGTCATTACGAATATATTTTCGTCGGCTAAGGTCTGCACTGCGGGCAGATCGTTAGGTATTTTGATTGGCATTTTAATCTCCATTCCGCCGCACGCGGCGGCACAAATAGCAATCGATGAATTTTGCCATCAGGCAAAATTCGCGCGTGAAAAAGTTTATTTCACTACCAGTAGAAGGTAACTTTCACGCTAATCTCCTATAATGAAAATTTGAGGGGATTATCAGATCAGGTTGAGATCCTTCATAATAGAGACCAGCTTTTCTTCGTGGTCAGTTTCCATTTCGGTGAGGGGGAGACGGATTTCGGGACCGCAGAAGCCCATGTGCTTCATAGCCGCCTTTACGGGGATGGGGTTGACCTCGGAGAAGAGTGCGTTGATGAAGGGAAGCAGAGAGAGCTGAGCCTTTACTGCATCCTGATGTCTGCCCTCGAAAAAGTCGTGGCAGATCTTACTTGTAGCGCGGGGCATGGGGTTGGAAAGCACCGAGATAACGCCCTTACCGCCCAGAGAGAGGATAGGAGTGATCTGGTCGTCGTTACCCGAATAAATATCCATTCTGTCGCCTACCAGGTGCGCAAGCTCCGCGATCTGGGAGATATTGCCGCTTGCCTCCTTGATGCCCACGATATTGGGATGATCTGCAAGGACTGCCGCGGTAGCGGGGAGGATATTACATCCGGTTCTCGAGGGAACGTTGTAGAGAATGATCGGGATCGCGGACGCGTCTGCGATAGAGGTGAACATCTTGATAAGACCGTTCTGAGTCGCCTTGTTATAGTAGGGGGTAACAACGAGAGCGGCATCAGCTCCTGCCTCAGCTGCGTGCTGGGTGAGCCAGATAGCGTAGGCGGTGTCGTTGGAGCCTGTACCCGCGATGACGGGGACTCTGCCTGCTACCGTGTCAACGCAGAACTTGATTGCGTCCTTATGCTCGTCGTCGGAGAGGGTGCTTGCCTCGCCCGTAGTTCCGCAGACGACGATAGCGTCGATGCCCTCGTCTATCTGCCAATTTATAAGTTTTTCAAAGCTTTCGTAGTCGATGCCGCCGTCCTTCATAGGGGTGATAATGGCGGTCGCCGCGCCGGTAAAAATGGTTTTCTTCATTGTTGTTATGTCCTCCAAAAATAATACCGAAATAAAAATATGGCAGAGAAGTGCATCTCCGCCGCCTGAGGCTCCCGCTTCGGTAAATAATCACCTTTTAGGGATGAACAGATGAGATAGCACTCCGACCTTTCGGTCGACAGCAAAACGGATATTGTCCGAGTTGCCAGAGCTACGCCGCGCAAACGCACTCTTCGGCACCCAATCCTTTCCTCTCCGCAACACCTGCGCAGGCTTACACGGAGTATACTCTTATTGAGGTGCGCCTCTATCGTTTTTCAGTATATCATAATAATGAAGCTTTGTCAAGGGATTTGAAGGATTTTTGACGTTTTTTTGAGATTATATTTCTTGTTGAGCTATTATTCGGTTTTTGTTGGTTTGAGATTTCAAATTTTGATTTGTCGGCCGACGGGGATGCGGGTCGCTTTCTTGAAAGAAAGCTTGGCAAAGAACTTGCCCGCATTTTGGGCACTCTAGTAGTGGCGCAGGATTTTTCGCTCCTGCGGAGCTAAAAAAATCCCTCACGATCCTTTCCCCCCCTAAGGGTGTTAAACCCAGCCAAAGTGTTTATTTTAAAGCAAAATTCAACTAAGTTGAAGTAAGCAAACGCTCAAAATCCGTCGGCTTTGCCGACAGGTGAGGGTGATTCTTAAGAGGGAGAGGATGTTGAAGATTTCAAAAAGCGACTCGTCGCTTTTTTGAAATCGAAACCCTCGTCCTCTTAAGCGGCGATTCTTTGGTTCGTTTCTTGCCGACGCGGGCAAGAAATGAACAAAAAATAAACACACAGATAAATTGCAATTTATATTTTATAAATTAAAATTATCGAAAATATTTGAATTATTTTCCAAAAGCTATTGACTTTCACGCTTTAACGTGGTAAAATAATGAAGTCTTTTATCCGGAGGTCGTCCGTAAGTTCAATTTGAAGGAGAATTTTTAGATGAATCCCCATATCACAGAAGAGAATCGCAGATTTTTCAAAGCTATACTTTCCCTTGAGAGCGAGGAGGAGTGTGCGGCGTTTTTAGAAGACGTTTGCACTATTAAGGAGATACAGGATATCTCCCAGAGGCTGGCAGTTGCCGAGATGCTCAACGACGGTGAAAAATACCAAACTATCGAGGAGAAAACCGGTGCCAGTACTGCCACCATCAGCCGCGTCAACAAGTGCTTAAACTACGGCTCGGGCGGTTATCGTACGGTGCTTGACAAAATGAAGGCGGCGAAGTAAGTCGCAGTAAAACAGTTTTTAGCTATTGAAAGGAACTTCCTTTATGAATATCAATGAATACGTCTCGCGGGGCGGAGCGGTCTTTGCCCTGAAGAGGCTTTACGAGGGCTACGGCTATTCGTTATATAAAATGAGCAAATTTGAGGAATACGAGCTTTACGTAAGAAACAAAAGCTTTCTCGTATCCGATCACATAATCACCTTTACCGACGTTGGCGGCTCGCTTATGGCACTGAAGCCCGACGTGACCTTGTCTATCGTCAAGAACAGTCCCGAGAAGCAGTCGGGTGTTCGCAAGGTATATTACAACGAGAACGTTTACCGTGTTCCCAAGGGCGCGCTTACCTTCAAGGAGATCATGCAGGCGGGTCTTGAGTGCATCGGTGAGATCGACAAATATTCTGTTGCTGAGGTTCTGACCCTGGCTGTCAAGAGTCTTGAGTGTGTTTCGCAGGACTACGTCCTTGACGTGTCGCACATGGGGATTCTTTCGGCTCTGGTTGATGAAATTGGCTTTTCCGCGAGGGGCAGAGAGGCTTTGCTTTCTTGCATCGGGGAAAAGAATCTTCACGGGATCGACTCGCTTTGCCTCACCGAGGGCAAGGATGCTTCGTGCGCCGAGACTCTTAAAAGGCTTATCACCTTGAAGGGCGACGCGAGTGAGATGCTTGAGATCCTGAAGGATTCGTCATGCTTCTCCGAGGCTCTTGAGCTTGCCGAGATCATGCAAGCGGTAGGCGGCAGAATAAGAGTTGATTTTTCGGTCACCGACGATATGAGCTATTACAGCGGAATCGTTTTCAAGGGCTTTATCAAGGGTATTCCCACAAGTGTGCTGTCGGGTGGCAGATACGACAATCTTATGAAGAAGATGGGTAAAGAGTCGGGTGCTATCGGCTTTGCGGTCTACCTTGATCTTTTGGGCGAGCTTGACGGTGCGGTCAATGAATATGATGCCGACGTTCTGGTGCTTTATAGCGACAAAACTCCCGTGGCAGAGCTTGTTGCACTGACGGGTAAGCTGACGGGCGAGGGTAAGACGGTTATGGTCAAGCGCGAGTTGCCCGAGAGGCTGAAATACAAGGAAGTAATCGACTTGACGGGAGGCGAAAATAATGGAAATGCTTAATATTGCGCTCCCCAAGGGTCGCCTTGGCGAGAAGGTTTACGATATGTTTGAGGCGGCGGGCTTTGAGTGCCCCAGCATCAGGGAGGCAAACCGCAAGCTGACCTTTGAGAATGCCGAAAAGGGAATCAGATACTTCTGGGTCAAGCCCTCCGACGTGGCTATCTACGTTGAGCGCGGCGCGGCGGACATCGGCGTTGCGGGCAAGGACATTTTGCTTGAATACGAGCCCGAGATATACGAGTTGCTTGATCTTAATATCGGCAAGTGCCGTATGGCGGTGGCTGCTCCCAAAAATTTCAGAGACAACACGGCGAGACCTCTCAAGGTTGCTACAAAATTTGCCAATATTGCCAACGATCATTACGCGTCATGTGGCAGAGAGATCGATATTATCCATCTCAACGGATCTATCGAGTTAGCACCGATTCTGGGGCTTTCCGACGTTATTGTGGACATAGTTGAGACAGGAAAGACATTGGTTGAGAACGGTCTTGAGGTCTACGAGGAGATAGTTCCCATCAGCGCGCGCCTTATCGCAAATAAGGCGAGCACCAAGTTCAAGGGCGAAATGATCGAGAGGATCGCGCTCTCTCTCGGAGAGCAAGTAAAATAAGAAACAGGTACTGATATGATTAAGATTTTTAAATACGGCGAGGTTTCAAACGATGAGATCTTTGCCAGGTTTGAGCCCACGGTAAGCGTCGAGGACGTGGTGGCGGATATTATTAAGAACGTTAAAGAGAATGGCGATAAGGCGTTGTTTGAATACTGCGAAAAATTCGACAAGGCGAAGCTTGACTGCCTTTTGGTCAGCGAAAGTGAGATCGACGAGGCAATGACTCTCGTTGAGCCCGAATTTCTTGAGATAATCGAAAAGGCGGCGGCAAATATCCGCAAATTCCACGAGAGACAGGTCAGAAACAGCTTTATTATTAATGATGAAGATGGAATCGTTATCGGTCAGAAGGTAATCCCTGTGGACAGAGCGGGACTTTACGTTCCGGGCGGTACGGCGGCTTATCCTTCGACGGTTTTAATGGATTCTATTCCTGCGAAAATTGCCGGTGTCCGCGAGGTTGTTATGGTGACACCTCCAAGTAAGGACGGAAAGGTCAATCCCGTAATTTTGGCGGCGGCTAAGGTTGCGGGCATCGACAAGATATTCAAGGTGGGCGGCGCGCAGGCTATTGCGGCACTGGCTTACGGAACCGAAAGCGTTCCAAAGGTCGATAAGATAGTCGGCCCGGGTAACGCTTACGTTGCCGAGGCAAAAAAACAGGTTTTCGGTGTGGTGTCTATCGATATGATCGCGGGACCCAGCGAGATCCTTGTGGTGGCTGACGGCAAGAGTGATCCCAAATTTGTGGCTGCTGATCTGCTTTCTCAGGCGGAGCATGACAGAATGGCGAGCGCGGTGCTTGTTACCGATAGCGCGGATTTCGCGGAGGCGGTTTCTACTGAATTGGAGAAGCAGATACCTATGCTTCAGAGAGCCGAGATCGCGAGAGAATCTGTCGACAAAAACGGCAAGATAATCGTAGCACCCGACTTGATGTGCGCCATTGACATCGCCAACGAGATCGCCCCCGAGCATCTTGAGCTTTGCGTGGACAATCCCTTTGATTACCTTGATAAAATTCGCCACGCGGGCTCGATATTTATGGGAAGATATTGCCCCGAGGCTTTGGGCGACTATTTTGCGGGACCAAATCACACTCTGCCCACAAGCGGCACGGCGAAGTTCTCAAGCCCCTTGTCGGTGGACGATTTTGTGAAAAAGACGCAGTACACCTATTACACCCGTGACGCGCTCAAAAAGGTTGCCGACGACGTTGCCTTCTTTGCAAATAAAGAGGGTCTCGGAGCCCACGCAAAGAGCGCGACGGTGAGATTTGAGGACGAGGGAGACGCGCAAGGGCTCTGCCCTTGACCCTCATAAAACCTTTTTGGAAAAAGGTTTTATGAATTCCAAAAACTTTAAATAAGGACAGATATTTATAAGACGTTTTGCGTTTTAAGATGGTGGCGGTATTTGCAAAGCTTATCTGCTATCGTGCTGACAGTTTAATTTATTCGTTCATAGAAGAGCAAGATTTTGATTTAAAGTAAATATTTTTGAAAAGCTTTTGAAGATAGGGGTGCGGGGGAAGAAAGCTTTTCTCAGAAAAGTTTCTTCCCCCGCGATCCTCATATGAGTAAATTTTTAAGTGAAAAATACGCGGCTCTTACTCCGTACACACCGGGGGAGCAGCCGAAAGAGAGAAAATACAACAAATTAAATACTAACGAGTCGCCCTTTCCACCGTCTTCTCGTGCGATAGCGGCGGCGAGTGAAGCGGCGAAATCGCTTCAGCTCTATTCCGACCCCGAGGCAAAGAAGCTTTGCGAGAAGCTCTCCGAGGTGCTTGGTGTGGGTGTCGATTGCGTTCTGCCCACCAACGGCTCGGACGAGATATTGAATTTTGCCTTTATGGCGTTTTGTGATGATAAGCATCCCGCGATCTTTGCCGACATTACCTACGGATTTTACAGTGTTTTTGCCGAGCTTAACAGAGTTCCTTACGTCATAAAGCCGCTTCGCGACGATTTCACTATCGATATCGACGACTATTGTGGCAACTGCGGTACCGTCTTTATTGCCAATCCCAACGCGCCTACAGGTATTCTCTTGACTCTCGACGAGATAGAAAAGATAGTCAAATCGAACCCCGATCAGGTGGTGGTCATCGACGAGGCATATATTGATTTCGGCGGCGAGAGTGCGGTTCAGTTGACGAAAAAATATGATAATTTGTTGGTCACGCAGACATTTTCAAAGTCGCGGTCCATGGCTGGCGCAAGACTTGGCTTTGGCGTAGCTTGTCCCTCGCTTATTACCGACCTGAATACGATCAAGTATTCCACAAACCCGTATAACGTCAACTCTATGACCATGGCGGCGGGAATCGGTGTGCTTTGTGACGAGGAATACACACTTTCTAACTGCAAGACGGTTATTGAAAACAGAGAATGGACTGTCTCGGAGCTGAAAAAACTGGGCTTTGAGATGACCGACTCTATGGCGAACTTCATTTTTGCTAAGCATCCGAATTTTGACGGTGGCGAGCTTTACGCGAAGCTTCGTGAGCGCGGAATCCTTGTGAGACACTTTACCAAGGACAAGATCGCGCAATACAACCGTATAACAGTCGGCTCCAAGGCGCAGATGGAGGAGCTTATTTCGGCAATTTCGGATATTCTGAAAGGAATTTAAAATATGAGAACTTATGAAATCAATCGCAAAACTGCGGAGACAGATATTATTTTGAGCTTGAATCTTGACGGTTGCGGCAAAAGTGCCATCGACACCGGCTGTGGCTTTCTCGACCATATGTTGACCCTTTTTGCTTCACACGGTCGTTTTGATCTCTCGGTGAAGTGCGTGGGAGACGTTCAGGTGGACTATCATCACACTGTTGAGGACATCGGCATCTGTCTCGGCAAGGCATTTTCTGAAGCTCTTGGCGACAAGAAGGGAATCGAGCGTTACGGCTCGATGATCCTCCCCATGGATGAGGCTCTTATCCTTTGCGCCGTTGATTTTTCGGGCAGAGACTATCTGAATTTTGACGTTGAGATACCCACAGTTAAGGTCGGCGACTTTGACTGTGAGCTTGTTGAAGAATTCTGGCTGGCGTTCACCCGTCAGGCAAATTGCACGCTCCATTTCAAGAAGCTTGCAGGCAAGAATTCGCACCACATAATCGAGGGAATATTCAAGGCGGCGGCGAGAGCGTTCAAGACCGCAGTCAAGATCGACCCCGAGAGAGCGGGCGAGATTCCGTCCACGAAAGGGGTACTTTGATGGTTGCCATAATTGATTACGGTGTGGGAAATCTCTTTTCCCTCAAAAGCTCCTTTGCTTCTATCGGCTATGATGCCGTTGTGAGCGCAGACCCCGAGGTTTTGAGAGCCGCCGACCGTCTTATTCTTCCCGGTGTGGGAGCATTCGGCGACGCGGCAAAAAAGCTCCGCGAGAGCGGACTTGATTCTGTTTTGCTTGAAGAGGTAGCGAAGGGTAAGCCTCTTATGGGTATTTGTCTTGGTATGCAGATGCTTCTTGATAAGAGCTTTGAATACGGTGAGCATAAGGGCTTGGGACTTATACCCGGTGAGATAAGACCTATTTCTGACGTCATCCCCGAAGAGCTTCCGATTCCGCAGATAGGCTGGAATGCCTTGAGGATAAAGGGCGAAAAGCACCCGATCTTCAAGTATATTGAGGACGGTGACTGCGTTTATTTCGTTCATTCCTACTACGGAGCGAACTGTGACGAGAGCGTTATTGCCGACACCGAGTACGGCGCATATTTGACCGCAGCGGTGGCTAAAGATAACGTTTGCGGATGTCAGTTTCATCCCGAGAAGAGTGGCAAGGTTGGGCTTTCAATTTTGAAGGCTTTTTGCGAAATGTAGACCATCGAATAATTTCCGAATACTTCGTTGCTCCGGGGCAGCAGCTTGACGTAGGGAACTACGCCTGCGCTTTGCTTTCTCCGGTGCGCCTTGTCTTCGAAAATTCTTCTCGGTCTTTTAAGGTTATTTTAATTAGTTAGCTTGTACTACAAAACGAAAGGTAGAAAAAATGTTAATATTTCCTGCAATCGACCTTTTCGGCGGCAAGGCTGTCCGTTTATATAAGGGCGATTACAACCAAATGACGATATATAACGATAACCCTCTTGAGGTCGCTCGCGATTTTGAAAAAAAGGGCGCTGAATGGGTTCATTTAGTTGATCTTGAGGGCGCGAAGGAGGGAACCACGCCAAACATCGGTGTGGTGGAGTCCATTGCGAAAAACACCGCGCTCTCGTGCGAGATCGGCGGCGGAATCCGCAATATGGAGACCGTGGAAAGGTATTTTGATGCAGGTGTTTCCCGTGTCATTCTCGGCACTGCGGCGGTGACCGACGAAGCGTTTCTTTGCGCGGCGGTCGAGAAATACGGTGAGAAGATTGCCGTTGGCGTGGATATTAAGGACGGCATGGTTGCCATCAAGGGTTGGATAGAAAAAAGCGAGCTTGAGGCTTTCGATTTCTGCGAAAAAATGCAGAAAATAGGTGTTAAAACTATCATCTGCACCGACATTTCCAAGGACGGTGCCATGAAAGGCGCAAATCACGCTTTGTATCGAGCACTCTCCGAAAAATTTGATATGCAGATCGTGGCTTCGGGCGGTGTTTCGTCTATGGAGGACGTAAATGCGCTTGCTTCTCTTGACATTTACGGCGCGATCATCGGCAAGGCATACTACACGGGTGCTATTGACCTCAAAGAGGCGATCGAGGCATCAAAATAAGACTTTTGGAGGACATTATTATGAGCTTGAACGTATCTTTTGATTTTAACAAGGTGACTTCAAAAATAAAGCCTCTTCACGGTGTGAATAACTCGCCCGGGGCACTTCGTAAGCCGGTACAGAGCTTTACCGACGCGGGCATTCCTTATATGAGAACTCACGATACCATGGGCGCATTCGGTGGCGCGCATTTTATTGACGTTCCCAATATTTTCAGAGATTTTGACGCTGACGAGAACGATCCCGAGTCTTATGATTTTGCCTTTACTGACGCTTATATAGGTAACATCATCAAGTCGGGAACAAAGATCTTTTACCGTCTTGGAGTTACCATTGAGAACAGCTGGGATATCAAGGCATACAACATTTATCCCCCAAAGGATTTTCACAAGTGGGCGAGGATATGTGAGCATATAATCCGTCACTATAACGAGGGTTGGGCTGACGGATTCAATCATAATATTGAATATTGGGAGATCTGGAACGAGCCCGAAAATCCCCCTATGTGGAGGGGAACGCGTGAGCAGTTTTACGAATTCTACAGTGTGGCGGCGAATCACTTAAAGACGTGTTTCCCGAGCATCAAGGTTGGCGGCTACGCGGGTTGTGGATTTGCTTACGTTACGGGGCATCAGAAGTCGAATTTTTACAAGAGCTTCGTTACCTTTTTTGATGAATTTCTTGATTACGTCAGCGCGGCGGAGACGAAAGCTCCTCTCGATTTCTTCTCGTGGCACATCTATATTGCTGACCCAAACGTAATAGCGGCTCATGCTAAATACGTACGTGAAAAGCTTGACGAAAAAGGCTTTTCCGAGACCGAGCAGATGCTTAACGAGTGGAACAGAATGACGGGTGACACCCCTGAAAACTATGAAGAAATGAGAGACCACAGGGGCGCATCCTTCTGCGCTCAGTCCTTCGCTATAATGCAGGAAAGCTCTCTTGATAAGGCAATGTATTACGACGCTTATCCCGCGCGCCGCTACTGCGGTCTTTATACCTTCCCCGGTTACAGACCTACGAAGACATACTATTCCTTCTACGCGTTCAACCGTCTTTATCGCCTTGGCGGATGTGTGGGAACGAAGGTATTTGCCGACGAGCAGGTAAGTGCAATGGCGGCGACCGACGGCGAGGGAAAGGCGATACTTCTTGCTAATTACAGCGATAAGGAGCAGCATATTCTTCTTGATCTTGAAGGGGTGGACGAAAAGACCGAATTCATTCTTTACGTTACCGACGAGAACATAACCTATGAAAAGCACTCGCAGGTATCCCCCAGTGAGAGCGGAAAGCTTTCATTTTTCCTTTCACCGTACAGCGTAATGCTTTTGGAGCAGATATAATAATGAGGTGCGAATATGATTACGAAAAGAATTATCCCTTGCCTTGACGTGAGAGACGGCAGGGTAGTGAAGGGAGTCAATTTCAGAGGACTTGCCGACGTGTCGTCTCCCGTGGAGTTGGCTAAATATTACAGCGACAATGGAGCTGACGAGTTGGTCTTCTACGATATAACCGCCTCGGCGGAGGGCAGACAGCTCTTTACCGATATTCTTTGCGAGGTGGCGAGCAAGATCTTCATTCCCCTGACCGTGGGCGGCGGAATCAACACTCTCGAGGATTTTGACAGAGTGCTGAAGTGCGGAGCAGACAAGGTCAGCGTCAATTCGGGTGCTATCCGAAATCCAAACCTCATTGATGAGGCGGCGAAGCGGTACGGTGATCAGTGCGTGGTTATTTCTGCCGACGTCAAACGCGTGGATAAGGTCTTCCGCGTTTACGCCAAGGGCGGCAGAGAGAACACGGGCAAGGAGGCGATCTCCTGGATCAAGGAGTGCGTCGAGCGAGGTGCCGGCGAGGTGGTGCTTAATTCCATCGACACCGACGGAGTCAAGGCAGGCTTTGACCTTGAAATGCTAAAAGAGGTCTGCGACGCTGTTAAGGTTCCCGTTATCGCTTCGGGCGGCGCGGGCTGTGCCGAGGATTTTGTGCGACTCTTTAAGAAGATACCCACTTGCTCGGCGGGTCTTGCGGCTTCGATCTTCCATTTTGGAGAGGTTGAAATTTCCAACCTCAAGCGCGAGCTTGCAGACAACGGTATTTCCGTTAGATTATAAGAAAGGTAAAAACTGAAATGATAAACATTGACGAGCTTAAATTTGACGAAAAGGGGCTGATCCCTGCCGTCGTTATTGATAACAAGACCAAAAGACTTCTGACTCTGGCATATATGAGCCGCGAGAGTCTTGAAATATCCATTGAAAAGGGTCTGACCTGCTTTTTCAGTCGCTCACGTCAGGAGCTTTGGCTCAAGGGTGAGACCAGCGGCAATTTTCAGCACATAGTTTCGATTACTGCCGATTGCGACAAGGACGCGCTTGAAATTATAGTCGAGCCCGACGGCCCCGCTTGCCACACGGGAAGCTTTTCTTGCTTTGAAAATCCCCTTTGGGAGAATCCCGAGATGGCAGAGAGCGGATTTTCTCTCGACTCCCTTATGAAGCTGATCGAGGGCAGAAAGACCGAAAAAAAAGAAGGCTCCTACACCACTTACCTCTTTGAAAAGGGAATTGACAAGATCCTCAAAAAGGTGGGCGAGGAATGCACCGAGGTCATTATCGCGGGCAAGGCTGACGACAAGGCAGAGACGGTCTACGAGATCAGCGACCTTGTCTACCACGTGCTTGTTCTGATGGTTCAGATGGGTATTTCCATCGACGACATCAAGCGCGAGCTGGCGTCTCGCCACGTTATCGACCATAAGGTCAAGCAGGAGAAGATGACTAAGTAACAAAAATCAAAAACGGAGAGGCACATTTAAGTTTCCTCTCCGTTTTTATTCGGAATCAGTTAGCCGTCAATATAGCATCAATTTTATTTTTGTCAAGCTGTGGGTATGTAATTACGGGCATAGGCTTTTCGGGGAAAGAGATCTGCTTTTCGAGCCAGCAGACGTCGTGCCACTCTCTCATTTTGAAGCCTGCCGCGTGAAATCTGCCTATGAATTTGTAGCCCATGGATTCGTGCATCGCGATACTGCGATCGTTAGGGTAGGTGATGCAGGCATAGAGGTTGACCGTGTTTTGCAATTTCAGAATTTCTTCAAGAGCAGAATACAGCCGTTTGCCGATGCCGCGACCCTGATGCTCAATATCAAGATATACCGAGGTCTCCACGTCCCAGGAATATGCCGCTCGCTCGCGGTATTCCGAGGCGTAGGCGTAGCCGATAGGTCTGCCGTCCTCCTCAGCCACGATAAAGGGGTATTTTTCGGTCTTGTGAGCGATTCGCTCGGCAAATTCCTCGCCCGTGGGGGCGATATATTCAAAGGTTATAGCTGTATTTTCAACGTAATGCTTGTATATGGCGGCGAGGGCTTCGCCGTCATTTTTCGTTGCTTGACGGAGTGTAATCATTTTTTCTTCCTTTGCTTTTTGATTCTAGAGCCGTTCGGTTAAAATATATGGTCGTATATAGATGCTGTTTTTTTTGAAAACGTTACGGTTAATTTTGGTTAAGAAAGCTTAACTAAATTACAAAACCGCAAATAGAGTTAAGCAAACTTAATTTTATCCTGTTGTACATATAAATAGATTATAACATTATTACTTATATTTGTCAATGAGAAATGTACCAAGCAGGTTTTCTTATTATCGATGCATTCTATTGGGCTTTAAAATTAAATTTATACGGTTTTTGTGCAAAAAATCTCCAAATAGCAAAAATATCCTATTTACAGTGTCGAAATAATATGGTAAAATGATTATAATGAAAGATCTGTCGGAAGGGGAAGAGACATGAAAATACAAGAAAATTGCGGTATCCTTTGCGACAGCGTGACGGTGAAGGAGAAAAATCCCAACTCTGTCGTGGCATCGATGCTTGACACAAGCCACAGAGTTGAGATCTGCGTGGTTATTGGCGGCGTGGGTGTGTGCCGTATACTCGGTGAGTCGATCGAATACCGCGAGGGCGATCTTTTCCTTTTTGACAAGGGTATTCCCCACGGATTTTTTGCCGACGACGAGAAGAGGTTGCCAAGACTTCTCACCGTTGCCTTTGCGGCAGAGATCTTTGACGAGGGAAGCGAGGGTAGAGAGGCTTTAGCGAGAGTATTCAAGGACGGAATGCCTTATTCCTGCTCGGTTTTAAACTCTGCGGCGATGGGTGAGATCTGCCGACTTATCGGTCTTATCCGCCGCGAGCTCGACGACAAAAAGCTTGATTTTGAGAGGGCGGCGCGCTCTTATCTTTTGCTTTTGCTGATAAATCTTGAAAGATATCTTGGGCTTGCGGACACATTGGAGCGCGAGCGACCCAAGGAATGGCCCTTGGTGCTTGCCGCTATGAGCGAGGTTATGAAGAGGTATTGGGAGGCGGAGCTTACTCTCGGGACTGTGGCGGAAAGCCTTTTCGTCAGCCGCTCGGGGCTGAGCCGCGCCTTTGTGAAGGCTACGGGTGAGAGCTTTCCCGATTATCTGCGCTCGGTCAGGATTAGGGCGGCTTGCGCTCTGCTTGAAAGAAGCGAGATGACCAACGAGGAGATCGCGCGTGGCTGTGGGCTTCGCGATCTGCCCACCTTTTACGCGTCATTTAAAAATAGTATTGGAATGACACCGAAAAAATACAGAGAATTGTATAAAAATGAAAAGAATACAAATATAGGAGAAGAAAAAATGGTTACTGTAATTGAGATTTCCGAGGCGATACAGAAGGGCAGAGCAAAGGTGGTTCGGTCTCTTGTTGAGCAGGCTATCGGAGAAGGACTTTCGGCTGAGGTGATACTGAGCGAGGGTCTTATCGGCGGTATGGCAGTTATTGGCGAGAGGTTCAAGAGAAACGAGGTGTTCGTTCCCGAGGTGCTTGTTGCGGCGAGGGCGATGAACATGGGTATTGATGCGCTCAAGCCCATGCTTGAGAGCGGTGCTTTGACCGAAAAGGGCAGAGTTTGTCTCGGTACCGTGCGCGGAGACCTGCACGACATCGGAAAAAATCTTGTTAAGATAATGATGGAGAGTCGCGGACTTGAGGTCATTGATCTTGGTACCGACGTAGCTCCCGAAAAATTTATTTCTACGGCGATAGAGCAGGATTGCAAGATCATTTGCTGTTCGGCTCTGCTTACTACCACTATGCCGGTTATGGCTGAGGTGGTCAAGGCGGTTGAGGAGGCGGGTATTCGCGATAAGGTGAAAATTATGGTTGGCGGAGCTCCGGTTACTGAAGCGTTTTGCCGTGAGATCGGGGCGGATGCTTACTCTGATGATGCGGCTACTGCGGCGGAGATTGCAGTGAAATTCTGCGCGGAGGGATAAATTGCGATTTAGCGGGGATGCGGGGGAGACGCGTGTTACTTTTCTTGAAAGAAAAGTAACCAAAAGAACTTCCCTGAAAAAAGGAAATAATTGCTCCCATTTTGCCATTCAAAATCTGTTTGATTTTTAATCGAAA
>JAZKYL010000121.1:0-6913 GCA_045612105.1 Eubacteriales bacterium | reverse complement strand
AAATTTATACACGAGCTTACGGGTGTGAATTGGTTTCTTTACACCGTAACCGATTGGTTGGGACTTGTGCCGATTGGCGTTGCACTTGGATTTGCCGTTTACGGACTTGTGCAGTTAATTAAGCGCAAAAGCTTATGGAAGGTAGATTACAGTATTCTCGCGCTCGGCGGATTTTACATCGTCGTAATGACGGTATATATCCTCTTTGAAATAGTTGTTATCAATTACAGACCGACACTCATCAACGGATATTTAGAAGCTTCATATCCGTCATCAACAACTATGCTTGTGATGTGTGTGATGCCTACGGCAATGATGCAGCTTCGCACCCGTATTAAAAACGACTTATTCAGACGATGTGTAATGCTTGTGGTTGCCATGTTTATTGCCTTTATGGTTATAGGCAGACTTGTGGCGGGTGTACATTGGATCACCGATATTATTGGCGGTGCATTGTTTAGCACAGCGATTGTGTTGATGTATTATGCTATCAGTGACATAGCAACTAAGAACCGCCAAACAAATTCCAATGTGTCAGGGAGATAGCAACAGCAAGTTGCTTGTCAATGCTGACAGCCCGTGGTATAATATAATCACAACTAACGAAGGTGGTGATTTTGTGGAAACGAAAGATATAATCTACGAATTAAGAACGAAAAAAGGGCTCTCACAAGAGGAACTTGCGGAAAAGTTATTCGTAACAAGACAAGCTGTTTCACGCTGGGAAACGGGAGAAACTATACCGAACATAGATACGCTCAAACTCCTTTCCAAATTGTTTGACGTGTCGATCAATACGCTCCTCGGTTCTCCGAGAGAACTTATTTGTGGGTGCTGCGGTATGCCTCTTGAGGACTGCACCACAAGTCGTGAAACCGATGGCAATTTCAATGAGGAATACTGCAAATGGTGCTATTCGGGCGGTGAATACACCCTTGATATTTGGAAGCGATATGCCGAAATCGGTGGTAAAGAAAAACTCGAAGAATTCAAACAACAACTGATAAACGAATTTAACACACTTTTGCATATCGAAGGATTGCCCAAGGTAGAGAATTTAAACGTGCTGCCCGGTGAATTTGTCAATATGGAATACACGCTCCCAAATGGGGAAAAAGTAAAATTCCTCGACGATAAGCAAACCTACCTCGGTAGTCAGCTCGAGGGAGAAACAAAATGCTACGGAATTGTCGCCAATATGGATTTCCTTCTCGTATGCACATATGAGGAAAACGGTGAGAATCCCGAACTCGTGATTTATAAGAAAAGATAGTCAAATTCCAATTTGACGAGCTGAATAAGCTTGATTTTAAATCATCTCACTTTGTGAAAATATGCTTTAAATTAAGTCCACCCCTCTTTTTCAAGAAAGTTCTTGAAAAGAGGAGGGGTGTGGGGAGGAGAAAAACTTCTTTCAAGAAGTTTTTCTCCTCCCCACAAATCCTAATCAAGTCAAAATCTTCGCCAAAAGGGGTCTGTGTACCACCATAGCGGCGAAGGGGCAGAATTCCTGACAACAGAAGCATTTTATACACTTTTTTCGGTCGATGACGGGCTTGTTATCGACCATTTTTATTGCCTGAGCAGGGCAGATCTGCTTGCACTTTTGGCAGCCCTTGCAGAGCTTATTTTTGACAACGGGCTTGGCTTCAAGGGCGGTTTTTGCGATCTTGCCGAAGAGCTTTGACTTGTTGTCGAAAAGCAGACTGCGCTTAACGGCAACGTTTTTGTAGTCGGGTATCACCATAGAGTCGACGTCGCCGAAAACCTTTAATCCGTCAAGGGATGCGGGAATAAGACCGCGCTCGCGAGCCGCCATAAGGGTAGGTATCTCGCTCTCGGAAAGACCGATTATTTTAGCGCAGACCATATCAAGCTTGTGAGGGCTTTCCGATGCGACAAGGCAACCTATCTGACGTGGAGTGCCCGCGGTGGGTCCGTTTCCCTCCATGCCGAGAATTGCATCGGCTATGCAAAGCTTCATCTTGGGGACGAAATAATCGTCGATATCAACTATCATCCGCGCGAAATCCTCGTGACTTGGGAATCTGAAATGATATTCGGGCTTCATAGTGCCGGGGATCACTCCGAACATATTTTTTGCAGCGGCTGACATTCCCATCATTCCGTGGGTCTTCAGCTTGCAGAAGTTGATTATAGCGTCGCAAGAATCAAGATAGCTTGTGTATGTGAAGCTGTGGAGCACCTTGGCTTCGGAAAATTTTGTGTCGGTCTGACCGAAATCGTGATTCAGCTCGCCGCCCGCCTCCTCAACCGCGTGAAGACCGCAGACGCTGTAAACCTTATTTAAAAACGCCGCGTTATAAAGTCCTCCTGGGCTGTCTCCGACTACGACAGACGCACCGCGTGCCCTCAGCATTTTTATGAGCTCACAGATAAGCACGGGATGTGTAGTTACCGCCTCCTCGGGCTTCGCAAAAGTGACAAGATTTGCCTTGATGGCGATCTTCATACCATCTTCTACCCAATCAAGCCCTCCGATGGGAGCCAAAACCGCTTCGAGAGCCTTTTTTATCTCGTTTTCATCATAGCTTGCGCATTTTACTGCCGAAACATCGTGTAATACTTCGTATTTTTCCATTTTTTAGCCGCCTTTCGGTGGATTTTTACTGTTTGTGGATATGATACCATATAAATGCTACTTTTTTGTGAACGATAGTGTAAAGAATTCAGATCAAGACAATTTTTTATAGTAATTTTATATGAAAAAACGACATTTTTTATTGACAACTGTTTTTGAGAATGTTATAATCAACTAAAGCCTTGAAATGAGGAGGAATATCTTTATGTCTGACGAAAAGCCTTTTGACAGTTATCTTACCGATGATAATCTGATATTTATTGAAAACGAATATATTCGCATCGGCGCAAACATCTCGCTCGGCGGTGCGCTCACGTATCTTGCCGAAAAGGGAAAGAAAAACCTCATAAACAGCTACGACTGGGGCAGGCAGGTGCAGATGTCATTTTACGATCACCCCGTTCCCTTTACTCCCGAGGGATACGATATGGCGGAGAGATGGAAGCATATCGGTTGGAACCCAATTCAGTCGGGCGACGTTTACAAAAACCGCTCCAAGGTGTTGGAATACAGATCCGACGAAAACGAGATCTACGTCAAGTGCATCCCGATGCACTGGCCGCTGAATAATTATCCGGGCGAGTGCACCTTTGAGGTGTGGTACCGCCTTGACGGATATTGCGTCAACGTGACCTCGCGGCTTAATAATAACCGCCCGGATAAGACACAGCATGAGGCAAGATGGCAGGAGCTTCCCGCCGTCTACACCAACGGAGAATGGTATAAGGGTGTTTCTTACGTGGGCAAAAAGCCTTTTACCGATGACGCTCTTACCGAATTAGTGACCAAAAACGACGGTCTCGGTTATCCTTGGCTGCAGTTTTATCCCACAGAAAACTGGTCTGCGCTGGTCAATGATGACAATTACGGTCTCGGAATTTATATTCCCACCACAAGCTTCTCCAAGATTGGCTTCTGGCTTGAGGACAGAAAGGGCTTCGGCGAGGTCCGTGACCGTCAGACGGGCTACGTGGCGCCGTTTGCTCCCGAGGTGCTTGATCACAATATAGTCTACACCTACGATTATTCTCTTATAGTCGGTCAGCTTGACTTCATTCGCTGTAAGGCGTATGAGTTCAATAAGACCGCGAGCCGCCGTGTCTTCTCATTTGAGCACGACAGAGATCATTTTTACTACAAGAATATTACCGACAGCGGCTTTCCCACTCTCGGTTGCCTTGATTTTGATTTTATCGCCGATAGCGAATTGAAAAGTCCACCGCTGTTTATATCCAACGTTGAGTGCAAGAGAATAGAGCTTGATGCCGCCTTTGAAGGCGAGATGACAGGAGAAGTCATTTGTCACCTTTACGAGGGGCTTGACGAGAGACATTGGGGCAAAACGCGCGACTTTATGATTCCGTTTCAGATTATAGGCGATGGCAAAAGAACAATGCATTATCTTGACGTAAGCTCGGCGCCCGATTCGTTTATCGGTTTTTCACTCAGATTCAAAAACCAAGGACACATAAAGATTTATTCTATCAAAATTTGAAAGGATGAAAATGATGGCAGACAAAAAGAACTTTGAGGAATATTTGACCGATGACAATCTGATCTTCATTGAAAACGAATATATTAAAATCGGCGCGAACATTTCGCTTGGAGGCGCGCTTACCTATCTTGCGGAGAAGGGCAAGAAGAATCTTATCAACAGCCACGACTGGGGCAGACAGGTGCAGATGTCATTTTACGCTCCGCCCGCGCCTTATCAGCCCGAGGGCGTGGAGATGGCGGAGTGCTGGAAATTTATCGGTTGGAATCCCATACAGTCAGGAGATTATTACAGAAACCGCTCCCGAGTCCTTGAGTACAGATGCGAAAATAACGAAATTTACGTCAAGTGCATCCCTATGCATTGGCCGCTTAATAACCACCCGGGCGAATGCACCTTTGAGGTATGGTACCGTCTTGACGGATATTGCGTAAACGTAACCTCAAAAATAAATATGGATCGCCCCGATAAGACGCAGTACCCCGCAAGACACCAGGAGCAGCCTGCGGTTTACACCAACGGCGAGTGGTATAAGGGTGTTGCTTACGTGGGCAAAAAGCCCTTCACGGGCGACAAGCTCACCGAGCTTGTGACCAAGGAGAACGGTCTTGGCTGGCCTTGGCTGAATTTTGCGCCTACCGAGAACTGGTCTGCTCTTGTAGATGATAACAATTACGGTCTCGGTATATATATCGGTTCAACCAACCTCTCGAAGATCGGATTTTTCGGAGAAAAAGGATACGGAGGACCGAGAGACAGTCAGACCGGATATATTGCCCCCCTCGGCTGCGAAATACTTGACCACAATATTTCTTATAGCTACGATTACAGCTTGATCGTGGGTCAGCTTGATTTCATTCGTCGCACGGCTTATGATCTGGATAAGAATGCCGACCGCCGTCATTTTAGCTTTGAGCACGACAGAAATCATTTCTATTATAAGGACATTACCGATAAGGGTTATCCCACGGGCGGTTGCCTTGATTTTGATTTTTGCTGCGGCTCGGAGCTGAAGAGCCCTCCCGTATTCTTCGGCAAGGATGAATGCAAAAAAATCGAGATTGACGCGACCTTTGAAGGAGAGATTTCGGGAGACGTAATCTTCCACCTTTACGAAGGGCTTGACGAAAAGAACAACTTAAAGCTCTCCGATCACGGTATTCCTTTTTCGATCAAAGGAAATGGCGAAAGAGCAAGGTGCGCTATCGACATCAGCGCCGCCCCCGATTGCTTCTTGGGATTTTCCGTAAGATTTGCCGATTCGGGACATATCAGCATTTATTCTATCAATATTAAATGATCATTTGGAGGTAAATATGGCAACCGATCCTCATTATTTGGCACTTGAAGAAGACTACAAAATACTTGATGAAAACGTGGTCTGCATCGAAAACGAGCACATCAAGCTCGGCATAAACGTCGCTCTCGGCGGAGCCGTCACCTATCTTGCCGAGCACGGAAACAAAAATCTCATCAATAGCTGGGACTGGGGAAGACAGGTACAGTTATCCTTCTATTCCGGCCCCGTACCCTTCCATCCCGAAGGCACGGAAATGGGGGTGAATTGGACACATACCGGCTGGAACCCCATTCAGACGGGAGATTGCTTCTTCAATCGCGCAAAGATCCTCGAGCATAAGATCGAGGGCAACACACTTTACGTCAAGTGTATTCCCATGCAGTGGGCACTCAATAACGTGCCCGGTGAGTGCGAGTTTGAGCTTTGGTACACTCTCGATGGTAAGACGGTCAATGCTACGGCAAGAATCAATAATCACAGGTCCGATAAGACTCAGTACCGCGCTTGCGGTCAGGAATTGCCCGCGGTCTATACCAACGGTGAGTTCTACCGTATCGTTTCTTACGTTGGAGAAGAACCCAAGACCGGAGGAAAGCTGACCGAGATCGTCAGCAAGAACACCGGAGACAGACATTGGCCAAGCGAGTTTATGGTTTATCCCGAGAACTGGGTGGCATTGGTTGACGATAACGATTACGGACTCGGTGTTTATAACCCACACACCTGCGGCGCGGTGGGCGGATTTGCAGGCGGTGTAGAACGTATGGGTATAGGAGGAGCCAAGGACGGACAGACCGGCACCGTAAGCCCTACCACAAGCGTTATTCTCGACCATAATATCGTCTATACCTTTAATTTCTCGCTGATCGTCGGAGACCTTGATTCTATTCGTGAAGCTGCCCTTGACCTTGATTCGAAGGTGGATCATA
The DNA here is from genome assembly GCA_045612105.1 of Eubacteriales bacterium. Lineage (GTDB taxonomy): Bacteria > Bacillota > Clostridia > Oscillospirales > CAG-272 > SVTX01. The sequence continues at coordinate 587 of JAZKYL010000121.1, read as the reverse complement.
GGAGGTTTGATTTCAAGTGTGATAGGCAGAATTTCTATTATCATAACACTACCGACAAGGGATTCGGCAATCAGGATTGCCTCGATTTCGACTTCGACAACGACGTCTGGCTGCGCTCATCCTTTATTTTCATCTCTCGCGGCGAATGTAAGAAGATCTTGCTTGATGCGGCATTTGAGGGCGGCGAGATCGAGGGCGTTGCAGGCTTCCGCACCTATGCCGAAACTACAACCCCCGACCGCAAGGGCACGACTTGTTCTTGGGTCGAGGTACCCTTCAAGGTGTGTGGCGACGGAGTAAGAAGAATCCACGAGATCGATATTTCGGCTATCGATAAGCCCGTCTTTCAGACAAATCTGGTCTTTAAGACCAAGGGACACGCGAAGATATATTCTTTTGAATTTAAATAAAAAATTGCTTGGACTAACTTACGGGTTAGTCCAAGCTTTTTAAGTTTTAAATTCGACTTGCAACACGATAGCAGATATGCTTCGCTTTAAATCAAGCCCATTCCAAATATATGAACGGGGTTCATATTATCCCTTTTTCGGGAAGTTTTTTGGCTCCACCTTTTTTTCAAAAAAGAT
>JAZKYL010000120.1:0-8639 GCA_045612105.1 Eubacteriales bacterium | reverse complement strand
TTGGAAACACCCCCTCTGTCGGCTTTGCCGACGAATTTGAGGTAAATTCTTGCTTCAACTTAGTCAAATTTTGCTTTAAAATAAACATTTTGGTTGGGTTTAACACCCTTAGGGGGAGAAAGGATCGTGAGGGATTTTTTTAGCTCCGCAGGAGCGAAAAATCCTGCGCCACTACTAGAGCGCCCAAAATGCGGGCAAGTTCTTTGCCAAGCTTTCTTTCAAGAAAGCGACCCGCATCCCCGCCGGAGGCACGCGTCCCCGTCGGCCGACAAATCAAAATTTGAAAGCAGTTTACTTTTTAAAACAAGCACCGTATGTCTGGCAAGCGCGGTAGTCTGCGCCCTCCTTGTCCATTCCAAACGCGTTCCAAGCGGCGGGACGGAAGATCTTGTCCTCGGGAACGTTGTGCATCGAAACGGGAATGCGGAGCATGGAGCAGAGGGTGATAAGGTCTGCTCCGATGTGACCGTAGGAGATAGCTCCGTGGTTTGCGCCCCAGTTGTTCATAACGTCGTATGCGGTCTTGAATGCGCCCTCGCCGCTGCAACGGGGAGCGAACCAGGTACAGGGCCAGGTGTAGTCGGTGCGCTTCCAAAGCGTGTCGCTGACCTTTTCGGGAAGAGCAATAGTCCACCCCTCGGCTATCTGAAGCACGGGACCGAGACCCTTGACGAGGTTAAGTCTTATCATCGTAACGGGCATCTCTGCCTTGGTTTCAAATCTTGAAGAGTAGCCGCCGCCACGGAAATAACCGAGGTCGGCATAGTTCCAGGTGGTGTTCGCCATAACCGTGTCGCAATCTGCGTCTGTCATCTCAAACCATTGCTTCATAACGGCATTTCCGTTTTCGTCCTTTACGTTACCGCAAGCGTCGAGACAGCAAGCACCCGAGTTGATAAGGTGGATAATACCGTCGCTCTCCTTAGCCTTGCCGTCGATGAAATAACTCGTGCATTTTTCAATAGCGTCGCCTGACCAGTAGGTACGGACGTCGGCAAACATCTGCGCGCGGTTTGTAAGCAGCTTCATAAATAGCATACCGATGCCGTTGAGAACGTCGTTCTCGGTGGCGAGAATGTAGGGCTCTCTCGCGCCGTTCCAGTCAAAGGAGGTGTTAAGCAGAGCCTCGGGGAAGTCGCAGTTGGGGTAGAAATCTGTCCACTGTCTCTGACCCTGAAAACCTGCCGCGATAGCGTTGTGACCAACCATCTCCTCCTCGCAGCCCGCGAGGAGATTTTTGTTGCCCGACATAAGATCCTTGATGATTATCATCATCTTGACTACAAATTCCCAATCGGAATCCTTCTGTTCACGGCTCCTCTGAAGCTCTTCGGGGTTCTTGTCAAAGCCCTCGATGCACTTTTCCTTGACCCAGGCAAGTGCCTTTTCGTATTCGGCATGATCGTAGATTCCCTCGGTCATACGCCTTATGATCTCTACCTCGTCAACCGATTCAACTCTCATTCCGAGATAATCCTCGATAAAGTCGGGATCGATGATCGATCCGCCGATACCCATACAGATAGAACCGATCTGCAAGTACGACTTTCCGCGCATAGTTGCCGCCGCAACAGCCGCACGACCAAAGCGGAGAAGCTTTTCCTCGACGTCTGCGGGGATAGTGGTGTCGTCGCAATTCTGCACGTCGTGACCGTAAATGCCGAATGCGGGGAGACCCTTTTGCGCGTGAGTTGCCAGAACCGACGCAAGATAGACCGCACCGGGACGCTCGGTGCCGTTAAAGCCCCAGACCGCCTTGATGGTGTCCTTCTCCATATCCATAGTCTCGGCACCGTAGCACCAGCAGGGAGTTACTGTGAGAGTAATCTGAACGCCCTCGCGGCGGAATTTGTCGGCGCAAGCCGCCGCCTCCGGGGCGCGGCCGATCGTTGTGTCGGCGATGACCACCTTCACAGGCTCGCCGTTGGAATATTTCAGATTTTCTTCAAAGAGACGCGCCGCGCTCTTCGCCATATTCATAGTCTGTTCCTCAAGGGATTCGCGAACCTGAAGAGCTCCGCGACGGCCGTCTATCGTAGGACGGATACCGATAACGGGATACTCACCGATAAGTCTGTTTTCTGCCATATTTTTTGCCTCCAAAAGGAAAGATTTTTGTATTACTACTTGAATTATAGTACAAAATATGCTAAAATACTTGTATAAAGCGCAAATTTTATTGGAGAATAGTTACTTTTTCCGAAGGAGAGCGAAATTTTATGAAATTCAGCGAGTACAGAGAGAATAAGACTCACGGAACGCAGTCTTTTCCCCTTGAATATTATTTTGTGGACGAAAAGCATCCACAGTACGTTATGCCGCTTCATTGGCATAGCGAATTTGAGGTGCTGCGTGTCCTTCGCGGAAGATTTGCTCTTTATCTCAATAACGAGGTCTATGATCTGCGTGCGGGTGATGTGATATTTATCCCGTCGGGCACTCTCCACAGAGGTGAACCCGTAGATTGTGCCTATGATTGCGCCGTATTTGACCTAAAAATTGCTTCGGGATATAACGCAACGAAAATTTCAGAGCTTATAAGTCCGATTATTTCATCAGATGCCGAGGTCGATCACATCTGCCACGCAACCGAGAAGTGTGCTGTTGCTTTGCTTGATACGGTTGCGGAAGCTCAGCCATATTTCGAGCTGAAAGCCGCTTCTCTTGTGTCTGAGTTGGTCTATTTGCTCTATTCCTCGGGGGCGGTGAAGCAGTGCCAAGCTCAAGACAAGCGAATTGCCCACCGTCGCGCGCTGATGACTCTGCTTATCGATAAGATAGAGCGTGAATATACGGCAAAGATAACTCTCTCAGACCTTGCAGAGATAGCGGGAATGAATGAAAAATACCTTTGCAGATTTTTCAAGAGCTTTACGGGGCAGACGCCTATTGATTATATCAACCGTCTGCGGGTCGACCGAGCTTGCTTTGAGATGACGGTGAACAAAATGACCGTCACGGATGCGGCTTATGAGTGTGGATTCAATGAGCTCAGTTATTTTTCGAAGATATTCAAGAAGTATAAGGGGATATCCCCCGGACAGTATAAGCAACGCTTTGCGTTGCAATGATGTTGCCGCAAATAAAGGAGAAAAAAGATTATGTCAATTATTTTAATAGGAATGCCGTCCTGCGGCAAAAGCACACTTGGAGTATTGCTTGCGAAAAAGCTTGGATGCAGATTTGTTGATTCCGATCTGCTGATTCAGGAAAGAGAAGGAAGATTGCTTCACGAGATAATCGCGGAGGAGGGAAACGAGGGCTTTCTCGCGATTGAAAACGAGGTTAATTCAGCGATTGAAGAGAAAAACGCAATAATCGCCACGGGTGGTAGCGCGGTCTATTGTGATAAGGCTATGGCACACCTGAAAACTCTCGGTAAGGTGGTTTATTTGAGAATACCCTTTGACGAAATGTGCCGCCGACTTGGGGACTTTTCTCACAGAGGCGTAATTATGCGCCATGGAAACAGCCTTGAGGATATGTATGCCGAGCGCGCTCCGCTTTACGAAAAATATGCCGACGTAACCGTGGACGTATGCAACGCTCAGCTTTCGGATTCGCTTGAGCAGATATGCAATTCGTTATAGAAAAATGCTCCCTAATTCGGGAGCATTTTTTAAGTTATTCCGCCTTCTTACCTTCGGGCAGGATGTTTGAAAGATCGATTTCTTCCACGGGAGCCGCAAGGGCGGGAGCCTTCATAATAAATTTGGGCTCTGCCTTATTCAGAACGCATTCGCGTGTTATGATGACCTCATCAACGTCATCGCGAGAGGGAACGTCATACATTATTTTAGTCATAACACCTTCGATTATTGAACGAAGTCCGCGAGCACCTGTTTTTCTGTCAATAGCAAGCTCGGCGATGCTATGAAGCGCGTCGTCGTCGAATGAGAGCTTTACACCGTCGATCTCAAAGAGCTTTTTATACTGCTTTATTATAGCGTTTTTGGGCTCGGAGAGAATGCGGATAAGCGCGTCGTTATCAAGCTCGGTGAGAGATACGATAACGGGAAGTCTGCCTACAAGCTCGGGGATAAGACCGAATTTTACAATATCGTGAGCGGTCACGTCACCGAATACACCGTTTGAAGCAATCTCTGTCTTATCGCTTTCGCCGGAAAAGCCGATGAGTCTTTTGCCTTTGCGCTGTTCGATGACCTTGTCAAGTCCGTCGAATGCGCCGCCGCAGATAAAGAGAATGTTTTCGGTGTTGATCTTTATAAATTCCTGATTGGGGTGCTTGCGTCCGCCCTGAGGAGGAACGTTTGCCACGGTGCCTTCAAGAATTTTGAGTAGTGCCTGCTGAACACCTTCACCCGAAACGTCGCGGGTTATTGAGCGGTTCTCGCTCTTTCTCGAGATCTTGTCGACCTCATCGATGTAGATGATTCCTCTCTCGGCAAGCTCAACGTCGAAGTCAGCCGCCTGAATGAGACGGAGCAGAATGTTTTCAACGTCCTCGCCAACGTAGCCTGCCTCGGTCAAAGTTGTCGCGTCGGCAATAGCGAAGGGAACTTTGAGTGTCTTTGCGAGAGTTTGCGCCAGATAGGTCTTACCGACTCCGGTAGGACCGAGTAAGAGTACGTTGCTCTTCTGAATCTCAACACCGTCGTTCTCGTCAGCCGTCTTTTTGGCGCGTCTGCCGCGAGAAGTCTGCTCCTTGGAAAGGATACGCTTGTAATGATTATAGACCGCCACAGACAACGCGATCTTCGCCTCATCCTGACCGATAACGTGCTCGTCAAGAGATTCCTTGATCTCGCGGGGCTTGGGCAGGGTGGAGAGAGAAAGCTCTTCGTTTCCTAAAGAAACGTGAGAGTTCTCGTATATCAGATCGGCACATTCCTCAACGCAATAATCGCAGATATAGACACCTGCGGGAGAAGGGATGAGGAAATTTACCTGATCCTCGTTTCGTCCGCAAAAGGAGCAATAACGCAAGGTGGGGGTGTCCTTGTGCGGAGTGTGATTGTTAGATGCCATATTGTACCTCGAAATTATTCGTGCTTGGTAATGATACGGTCGATAATACCGTATTCACGCGCCTGCTCGGCTGTCATAAAGTTGTCTCTGTCGGTGTCCTTTTCGATCTGCTCAATAGGCTTGCCGGTGTTTTCGGAAAGGATCTTGTTGAGCATATCGCGAGTGCGGAGAATAAGCTCTGCGCGGATCTTTATGTCGCTTGCCTGACCCTGCGCGCCGCCCAAGGGCTGATGGATCATGATCTCGCTGTGGGGAAGAGCGATTCTCTTACCCTTGGTTCCAGCGGAGAGAAGAAACGCGCCCATGCTTGCCGCCATACCGATGCAGATAGTGGAAACGTCGCACTTGATATACTGCATTGTATCGTAGATCGCCATACCTGCGGTAACGGAGCCACCGGGGGAGTTGATGTAGAAGGAAATGTCCTTTGTAGGATCCTGAGCCTCAAGGAAGAGCATCTGTGCTACGACCAGAGAAGCCGTCGCATCGTTGACCTCGTCGGAGAGGAAGATTATTCTGTCGTTAAGCAGACGGGAAAAGATGTCGTAAGAGCGCTCGCCTCTGCCGGTCTGCTCGACAACCATAGGTACGAGTGCATTTCTCATAATATCGTTCATATTTTTGTCCTCACTTTCGCGTATTTATATGTAGTACAAAAATCAAGTCAGCGCCGTGTAACTATTATTGTCCACGGCGCCGCACTTTTAATAATTATTCTTCAGTTTTTGCTTCTTCAGTAGCCTCAGCGGGAGCTTCAGCAGCAGCCTCTTCAGCTACAGGCTCAGCAGCCTTCTTTTTTCTGGGCTTGGAAGCCTTTTTGGGAGCCTTAACGTTGTCCTTGACAACCTGCATAGCCTTTCTTACGCTAACGTCAGCCTTTACCATAGCCTCGTCAACCATATTCTTGACCTGCTCCTTGTCGATCTGATAGGTAGTAGCGATAAGCTCGTACTCAGCGTTAAGCTCATCCTCGGTAACCTCAACTGCCTCTGCCTTAGCAATGGTCTCAAGAGCGAGACGAGCCTTTACCTGCTTTTCAGCCTGAGGTCTCATCTGCTCGCGGAGCTTGTCGAGGTCAAGGCCTGTGTACTGGAAGTAGGTCTTGAGGTCAAGTCCGCTCTGGCGGAGACGGTTGTCGTAATCTCTGACGAAGTTCTCGGTCTCAGCCTCAAACATAGCCTCGGGGATCTCACCCTCAAGCTTCTCGATAAGAGCGTCGATAAGCTTCTCCTCAAACTCAGCCTCAGCCGCGTTCTCGTGTCTCTTTTCGATTTTTGCCTTAAGATCAGCCTTATATTCATCAAGAGTATCGAATTCGGAAACGTCCTTTGCGAAATCGTCGTCAAGCTCGGGAAGCTCGATCTTGGTGATAGCGTTGATACGGCACTTGAAGCAAGCTTCCTTGCCTGCAAGCTCCTCTGCGTGGTAGTCAGCGGGGAAAGGAACGTTTACGTCGAACTCGTCGCCGATCTTGTGACCTGCAACCTGCTCCTCAAATCCGGGGATAAAGGAACCGGAACCGAGCTTGAGGGAGTAGTTCTCGCCCTTACCGCCCTCGAATGCTGTGCCGTCGATGTAACCGTCGAAGTCGATCTTAGCAACGTCGCCCATCTCGGCGGGAGTTTCGTCCTCAACCTCGATCTCGCGGGACTGTCTCTCGCGGATAGTGTTGATCTCCTTCTCAAGCTCCTCGTCGGTAACGGGATCAACAGTCTTTGCGATCTCAAGACCCTTGTAGCCCTCGAGAGTGCACTCAGGCTTTACGGGAACGATCGCGGAGAGAACGAGACCGTTCTCATCGATGGAAACAATATCGATTTCGGGCTGACCAACAGGCTCGAGACCTGCCTCTTTGCAAGCGGCGGTGTAGTTCTCGGGAATAAGATCGTTGATAGCGTCCTCGTAGAATACGCCCGAACCGTACATCTTCTCGATGATAGCGCGGGGAGCCTTACCTGCTCTGAATCCGGGAACGTTGATCTTCTTTACCTGCTTGCGGTAAACCTTGTCAACTGCCTTGTCAAATACTTCCTTGTCAACGGAGAACTCGATCTTAACGGTGCTCTTCTCGCCGACTTCTTGCTTTAAAAGTTTCATTTTTAAAACCTCCGAAGATTTTATCTAATATATTTTTAACATATTTTTCTGTCCTCGCGACTTTGTTTTGCGATTAAAACAAAAATCACGGACACATCATATTATTTTACCTTTTTTTGGAGCATTTGTCAAGAGTTTTTTGCATTTTTAACGCTCAAAAAGGCAAAAAAATCGCATTTTTGCGATAAATTTGATGAGACTAAAGAATTATTGGGTGAAAATTCAAAAAATCCGATGATGCAAGAGTGAATCTGATGTTTTCAAATTCGAATTTTCCGGGCTGATTATATGCCGAATGTATGTGACCGAAATAGCACTCCTTTACGCCGTAATCGTGGAAAATATCGATAAACTCACGCATAGTGAAGTCCATCCATATAGGTGGGAAATGGAGAAAAACGGCTATGGGCAAATTTTCACCGGTTTCTGCCTCGTGCTCGCTTTGAAGCTTACGTGCCGCATCAAGACTGAGCCTCAGACGTGTGACCTCACGGTTTACGATCTTGGCATGATCCACCTCGCCGACGGTTACCTGTCTGCTTTCGTCGGGGAACCAGCCGCGGGTACCGCAAATTATCCTATCCTCAACAATATATGCGTTATTGTAAAGAATAGAAATAGTGGAAAAGCCTTTTTCTTCGAAAAAAGCCTTCATTTTTGTGGCAGTTGTCCACCAAAAGTCGTGATTTCCTTTGCCAATGAGCTTTTTACCGTTCAGCGAATCAAGAAAACGAAGATCGGATTCCGAGTCCTCAAGTCTGGTTGCCCAGGAAATGTCCCCGGGAACGACGACGGTGTCATTCTCACCCACAACCGCGTTCCAATTTTTCTCTATCTTGTCAATATAATCCTTCCAACGCGCGCCAAAAACCTCCATAGACTTATTAGTCCTGGAGTCGGTCGACAGATGCAGATCGGAAAGGATGAAGATTGCCATTAGTTTACCTCGAAACGAAGAATTTTTTTGTGATTTGTGGGGATAATACTGTTGTCGGCATCAAAAAGCCGAGTATCGCCCGCTCGCCGCAATCGCGACGGGAAGGGAATTTGGAAAATGAATAATGAATAATGAAAATTTGAGGATGAAAAGCGTTATGCGGTTTTTATCATCAAATTTGAAATTGCGGAAGGTAAAATTATGATGAACGAAAAGGGAAGTTGCGAAAAGCACATCAAGGGCATCAACTGCTCTGTTAAGAACTGTGTTTATCACGACGGCGAGTGCTACTGCACCGCGGAAAACATTCACGTAGGTCCTACTCACGCGGAGAAGAGCGCTGATACTGTCTGCGCCACCTTCAAGTGCGAAGGAAATTGCTAAATCGACACGATTTTTTCCGAATACTGCGTTGTTCCTCGCAAGCGGCTTGACATAGGTAACTATGCCTGCGCCTTGCTTGCTCCGGTACGCCTTGTCTTCGAAAAAACTCATTATCGATTCGATTTTTTGATCGGCAGGGGGCAACCCCTGCTTTTCAAATTTTGATTTGTTGGGGACGCGGGAGAGGCGCGTTCGAGAAATTTTTTGAAAAAAGTTTCTCGAGCTCTTCAAA
>JAZKYL010000119.1:0-28192 GCA_045612105.1 Eubacteriales bacterium | reverse complement strand
TTCCACCTTTTTTGAAAAAAAGGTGGAGCCAAAAAACTTCCCCGCAAAAAGGATTAAAATGTAGCCATTTCGTTTTATAAAACCGTGAAGATTTTAATCTAAGCCTTACTGCTATCGTGTTGCAAGTTTAATAGGAAACTCTTTAATCAAAAGAGTTTCCTATACACCAACGAGGGCACTTGTGCCCGAAGTAACAACACTGATAGAAGATGAACTTTGATTCAAATCAATACGGGTTCAAAGGACAACATTGGTGTAATTTGAACCTTTTTTCAGGGAAGTTTTTTGACACACTTTTTTTCAAAAAAGTGTGCCGCCGGAGGCATCGCGTCCTCCCCGATAAATTGCAATTCTCCATCTACAAAAACTCCTCCTCGCCGTGGCGAGGAGGATATTTTTGTTAATTCAGGTATTACTGTGCTGCAGGGGGAACAACACCCTTGAAGAAGTAGAGAATAACTACTTTACCTTGGTTAGATTCGGTAACAGCGCAGATATAAATGTCAAGAGGCTCGGTTGTTCCTGCGTAAGCGGAAAGATCAATGGTAATTCCGTCGCCCTGGAAGCCTGCGTTCTTCTTGGTCGCCTCGGGGTCTGCGAAGGTGCCGTCTGTTCTGCCCTGACCAACGGTAATTATTGCACAGGTTCCGTCAGAACCGTTTGCGGGCGCATAGCTCTTTCCACCGCAATCGTTCCAGGTAGCGCCGTTGTCGGCGGTCCAGACGTATTTGTTAACACCGCCGTCAACTGCCGCCCAACCCTTAAGGAGAATAGTGTTGTCGTCTCTTACAGTAATATCGGTGTAAGTGCCGAATCCTGTCAGATTGCTGGCTTGCTTATTACTTACAACACCGTTTACAGTGTCAATCTGGGATGCGAAAAGCACGTTTGCTTCTGTGTATATGGATTCGTCGGCAAAGATGGATTCATAAGAGCAGTCTATCTTTTCAAAATGATAGAGAAGCACAAGAGTTTTTGTGTCTGCCTCGGGAACTGCGGCGATGGTTACGTCAACTATCTGACCCTCGTAAGCAGAAAGATCAAGCATAAGAGGAGTGGTAGACGTCTTGAAGCTTCCGTTCTTTTTAGCGGCAGTGTTATCGGTAAACGTGATTTTTGATTCATTGGCGTTTTCGATCATTGCGTCTGTAGCGTCGCCAAGCTTATCCTGGTTCGGAAAATCGATCCAGGTCTTGCCGCCGTCAGCAGACCAGACGTATTTGTTTACGCCGCTTTCAACGCAAGCCCATCCTGCAATAGTGATCTTCATATCCTTGGTTACGGTAGCCATAGAATAGGTCTTGACATTGCCTTGTGAGCTGGAGGTGTTCAACTTAACCGCAGCACCGTTGATGCTGTCAACGAGAGTACGGAAGGGGAGAGTGGATTCTGTGTATCCGGAAGAGGGATCGATGTAGGTCTTAACGAATACTCCGCCTGTGGTGGTATCGATCTCAGATTTTTTGTTGCCTTCAACTAAAGTGACAGTCTTGATTTTTTCCTGCTCAAGCTCACAGATCTTCAAAAGATCGGAGTCGATACCGATGTATGCGATATCAATGTGAGTATCTGCATTGGTGAATTCCTTGTTGTAGATATCGATTCTGAGGAGCGTAGCCGAGTATTCGTCGCTATCGTTTGCCTTGAAGCTCTTGAGAGCGCTCTTGGAAAGATCGATAACGTCAACGTGCCATGCTCCGTCAGCTATAGGAGTATAGTAGAACGAGCCGGCGTCGACAGCACTGGTGGTCTCGGTGCTTGCCCAGATCTGGAAGTTTCCGATATCTTCCTTATTGGTCTTGGGAACTCTGTACTTGATTACGAGATACTGACCCGTTGCAGCTCCGCCCTGTTCCTGCATAAGGAAGGTGGTGTAGGATTCCTTTTGGGAGTTTTCAAGCTTGACGTAAACGCTTGTGAAGACATTTCCGTCCTCCTCGTTGATAGCGGGAGTGCCGTACATCTGAGCCGCCTGCTCGAGCAGCTTGTGAAGCTCCTCGTGGTCGGTGTAGACGTTGAGAAGATTGGGCTTTTCGGGAGGATCTTTCTCGCGAGGCCATTCAACGAATTCTTCGTCAGCAGAGATTCTGAACTTTCTGGGCGCGCCGTCGTGCATAGTAGTAACGAAAGAGTAAGAATATGTTCCGTCCTCATCGTAGAATACCATGTATCCGTCGTAATAGTGGTAATAGCTGTTGTTTGCTTCCTCCTCCTTGGAGCTGAGCACGTATTCGACCCATTCGCCGTCAACGAATTCCTCAACCTTGGGAGCGGTAAGCCTTGCAAAGCCGTAAACGCGGACGGTCACGTTGTTTTCGCCGCCCGAAAGAGTGAACTCAGCGGTCTTGCCGTCAGAGCTCTTTACCTTGGGAAGGTATACGCTATCGATGATTTCATCGGTCTCACTTGTAACGGTAAGAGGATTGAGAAGGGTGTTTTCTCTTACGTCACGGACGTTCTTGTCCATGTAAGGAGTACCGTCTTCAAGTACCGTGCTGTAAGTATACTCGGTATAGCCCGTAGCATGAGACTCATTGAGTCTGTTAGCGGGATCGTCCTCAAGCTCCTGAGATCCCCAGGGAAGAAGGATGGCATTGATGGTGATCTTGTCGCCTGCCTGGAAGGTGATGCTTTCGCTTGTGTTAAGAGTAAGAGTTACGTTGTCCTTGGGGTTCTTGATAAGGAAGTTGTAATCCTTCTCAGCACCGCCGATCATGAACTCGGAGTTGTAGATGAGGAGCGCAACGTTAGCGTAGCCCTCTGCGCTCTCACTTTCTCTGTTCCAATCAGGCATCATGAAGAAGGAAAAGTAAGGACAGTTGTCTCCAAGCACGTACTCGGGAACAGCCTTATCGTCCTGGTTGGAGTCAACGACTACGCACTCGTTCTTCTCGTTGAGATAACCCAGCTTCTTGTAGGTACCGGTTGCGTTGTTGTCGGTGACGTTGTAGAAACGGAAGTTGTCCTTGAAGTTGTTGATGGTAAGAGTGTCAAGGAACTCATATTCCATAGTGTAGTAGGAGCGGTTCTCGTCAACCTGAGGCATCTCCATATGGGTGTAGGTTACCTTGATCTTGCCGTCGTCGGAGATGTTCTCCCAAACTATCTCTGCATAGGTGGGGCCGTAGGATGTGATGTTCTGATTTGTTGCCTCGACCGCGTAGGTGCCGCCCTCGGAATCGGTGTAGACCAGCCAGCTGTGGCTTCCGCAGCTGTTGTGCTGAGGCTGGCCTGCCCAGTAGGGAGCAGACATAGAACGGAAGTCGGGGAGGGTGCTGCTTGTGAAGCCCTTACCAACGTTAGCGGTGCCGAACCAAGGAAGAATACAGTTGGTCTCGGTAACACCGGTGGAAAGATGGTAGTAAGGACAGTGGAAGGGGATCTGGGAAAGCTGCTTTAAGGGATACTTACCCCAGTTCTGATAGAGGTTGATGATGTTGTATTCCTGCTTACCGCCGTCCTTCTTAAGGTCGAGACAGAAGATAGCCTCGGAGAAGGTGGGGTCACTGATGTTGTAAAGGTTACGCTCACCTGTAGCCTCGGAGAAGTTCTTGATGACCTCGATCGGTATGGGAAGGAGCATCATATTCTCGTCCATAAGGGTCGCGCACTCAAGGAGACCGCCCTTACCCGCAGTCATAACGTAGATCTTTCTGTCCTCGTTAACCTTGAACTGGAAGTTGATCTTGTACTGCTTGTTGGGGGTGTTGTAGGGGGTGTAGAAGCCTCCTGCGGGGGTCTCGATATTGAATATGTAAATACCTCTCATGGGGTCGTAGCCAGCATAGGAGGAAGTGCAGGATTTACTTGTTACGACGTTGCCCTTGATATCCTCGTGGTTTCTTTCGTAACCGGTTTCCTTAAGGAACTCAGCGAAATCGTGGCTTTCGTCGGTGTAGACTCTCTGGGAGATGTAAACGTCGTTTCCGTTGTTCTTGACACCCTCTGCGTGCTGAAGGTTGCCGTTCTTGTCGCGGTTTACGGTGTCGATAGAGGGGATGATAACTCCGTCCACTCCGTCAACAGAAGGAACTCTGGTCTGCTCGATGACGTAAACGCCGTCAATAAGCTCGACCTTGATCTTGCCGCCGGTGTCCTTGGTAGGATCATCGTATTTGGGCAGAATGAATCCGAAGATACCTGCCTCGGTAACGTCGAAAGCTACTGCTGCAACGTCCTCCCAAGCGAAGCCCGCGTCGAGAGAATCGTAGGTCTTGCCGTCCTTATCAACAACGATAAGCTTGGAAACAGTATTAGCATCGATCTTAGTCTGCATACCGATCTCGGCGATGTTCTCGGTCTTTTCGGTTACCGCGAACTGCACCGCGTGGTGCATCTTGTCGCTATAAACGTGGAAGTGACGGTTGATGCTGAGGTTGGTGGGAACGTTTCCGGCCTCAGCCTTACCAAGATGCATGCTCTCGATAACAACACCGCCTCCAACACTACCGCTGGGGTCAAGGCGGAGACCCTCGATGATTCCTGTGTAATCCTGTATAGTATAAAGGGAAATGTAATAGGTGTGATATTCACCGTCGTTGATCAAGGAGAAGGAGGTGCTTCTGCCCTGATTGTAGTTTCTGCCGTTATCAAGCTTAACGAAGAGCTGGATACCGGAAGTGTCGCCCAGAGCCTTTGCTCTGAGAACGAGAGTGTTGTAATCCGCAGTTGCGTAGCTGAAGTCCTTTTCGAATTTGATCTGAGGGTCGGCATCGTCATTAATTGTGAAGGAGCGGTTACCGTCCTCGCTACCTTTCTTGATGCCAACGTTGGAGCTGTTATGCTTGGAAACGTCGATCTCAACGGAATCGGACACATCAAAGCTCTTGGGAATGAAATCCTGATACTCAAAGAACGCCTCGTAGTAGTAGTATCCGAAGCGGTAGAGGTTAGCCTCGGCACTCTTGTTGGACTGAGAAGCGTAGTAGGTCTGGTCGTCGCCAACCATTCTTACGAACACGTCCATAGTGTTCTGAATGTAAGCAACACCCTTGGTGTTTCTGATCGACTCGACCAGCTGATCCTCGGTGTTGGAGCGGGCATAGTTCATAGACATATTCTGGTTTGCGAGAGTGTAATGGGTACGCTTTGCGCTGGGGAAATATGCCTGAACGCCGTTGGCAAGACCGTTAGCTGTACCGATAAGCGCGTCGTGAGGACTTTCGATCTTCTCGACGGTCACGGGATCGGATTCGGTCTCGGTCGCAGACTCGGTTTCGGTCACGGTCTCGGTTATAGACTCGGTCACGGACTCGGTCTCAGTCTCAGATTCGGTCTGAGTCTCAGACTCGGTTTCGGTCTCAGACTCAGTCTCGGACTCGGTCTCGGATTCGGTTTTCGACTCGGTCTCGATTGTGGTCTCAGAGGAAGTGATCGGTTCTTTTTCATCGGTTTCTTCGGATGTGCTTTCTGTATCCGAAGGGGTGCCAGGAGCATCGGTTACAGAGCTTTCCGTAGAGTCGGTTTCGGTTTCTGTCTCCGTCGTCTCGGCTTTAGTAACCGTAGTGCTCTCTTTTGTGGTGGTTTCCTCCGGATTCGGTCCGCATGCCGCCATTACTCCTAAGAGCATGACGAGGACCGTCAACAGAGAAAGTGCTGAAAGTAGTGTTTTCTTCATAAATGATCTTCCTTTCTATAGGTTTTGTGGATGAAGAATTCCACGATTTTACTTTATAATTATACCATATTTTATTTAAAGTGTCAACAATCAAAACACCTCTGCGGATATGCAGAGGTGTAGTGGATTTGTGCTTTTTGACGAAAAAAACGTCATTGTTCACAAATTTAGTCTATTCAATTCAGTTAGAAAAATCAAATACCGCGAGATCTCCCTCCAATTTGAGGCGAGCATTGAAGAGCTTCCCGTTCTTTGAGGTGAAGCCTCTGATCTCTGCGGTCCTGCCCTCGCTTAGCAGAAGACGTGCATTATTTATGGATATAACACGCTTGCAAATAAAGCTTCCCACGCGGAATTTGCATCCCTCCTTGTATCCCATACAGCCGTAACCGTATCTGCCGCGAACTACGTCCTTTCCGCATACAGGACACTTTCCTACAAGATCGCCGAAAAATCCCGTGTCGGTGTCAAGCTCAATGGCTTTTGGGGTTCTGTCAAAGACCGAGGCGATCTCGTCCTGCGCCTGCTTGACCGAATCGTCAACGGTTATCATTCCGCGATAGACCTTCTTCAGAGCCTGACCCAGCACGCTTGTCTTGTATTTGTCCATAGAAATATTCATCTGTGACAGCTGCTCAATAAGGTATTCACCGCCGGGGAGAATGGTGTAAACGTCCTTTTTTAGCTCAATGTAACCCGATTTCCTGGCGTTGTCTATGATGCCCGTCCTTGTCGCCTCGGTGCCGAGCTCAAGACCCTCAAAGATCGCTCTGTAATCCTCCTCGTCGTTCTCGTTTTCCTCGCCGAGAGTCGCGCCGTCTCCTGCTTCGGTGGCGGCTTTCTCTTTCTCCGCAAGGGCTGCCTTGTCCTCACGGAAGGGATTTTTTAAATAATTGTTCAGCGTTTCGATGGTATAATGTCGGGGAGGAGAGGTCTGCTTTTCCACGGGATGGAAGTCGATGTTTACCTCGTCACCCTTTTCAAGTGGAGGCAGGATCTTGTCCTTTCTCTCCGAGTCGTCGAAGCGCAAAAATCCTTTCTGAACTATCATTATACCTTTCAAAGTGAACTGCTCGTAGCCGCCCACGTCGATGACGATCTCGGTCTTTTGGGCGATACAATCCTCCTCGCAGAAAACCGACACAAACCGACGGAAGACTGTCTGATAAACCTGCATCTCTTTCTCGGAAAGATTCTCTTTTTTAGGGATCTTGTATGTGGGAGTCAGTGCCGAATGACTCTCGATCTTGGAGTCGTCGAATATTGTCTTTTTGTCCTTGAAAACAACGGGGTATCCCAGATTTTTTATGTTGTGAATGATCTTTTTGATCTTGTCTTTTTCGTTAGTTGCAAGGTACTCGGAGTTGGTACGGGGATAGGTCAGATATCCCTCCTCGTAAAGCTTCTGGACTATGGCAAGGCTTTCAGCCATAGACATTTTGTACTTTTTACCCAGCAAATTCTGCAATTTAGACAAAGAAAAGAGCTTTCCGGGGTTTACAGTCTCCTTTTTTGTCTTTTTTGAGATGACGATAGCTTTGCTGGCATTGTATTTCGCGCAGAGTGCCTCAGCCTGAGTTCTCTTGTCCTTGTCGAACTTTTCCTTACTGACAAGCTCGATCTCCTCGCCCTTGGTCTTCTCCTTGGAGACCGCCGCAAGATAAATGTCGGGTACGAAATTGCGTATCGCCATATCCCTGTCGTAAATAGCCCTGACGATCGGTACGATAACGCGCCCCACACGGAGCAAGGTACCGCATTTCAAGGTGGCATAACGGGTAAGATTCACGCCGTAGAGCCAGTCGATGTAAGTGCGCGCAAAGCCTTCGTCGGCAAGGTTTTGGTACTCGTCCTCGCCCTTCATCTCGGCAAGTGCCTTGCCAACTGTCTCGGGGGTTTGATCGGGGAGCCAGAGACGCTTGAATTTTTTGTCGGGGTTAGCCAAAGCGCCCGTGTTCATAACGCAAAGGCGAATTATTATCTCACCCTCGCGGTCTGAGTCTCCCGCGTTGACTATAGTGTCCACGTCAGAGCGGAGACAGAGGTATTTTATCGTCTCAAACTGCCTCTCGACCCCGGCATCCGCCTTTTTGTCGGCACCCATACGAAGCTTGTATTTGAACTCGGCGGGGAAGCAGGGAAGATCGTCGAGAGTCCACCTGCCGCCCGCATCTTTTCCTGTGTAATCCTCTATATCGCATAAAGAAAAAAGGTGACCGAACGCCCACGTTACCACGTAGTCGCCACCCTCAAAATATCCGTTTTTTTTCGCCATAGGCGCGCCGCCATTTTCGGTGATGCCCGCAACGATGTTTCTCGCCAGACTAGGCTTTTCCGCAATAATTACCGTCATTGTAAACTCTTGCCTTTTTCAAAATAATAACACGTATATTTTAGCATAAACCCTCCCTTTTGTCAACCGAAGGCTCAAATTTTGAACAAAAATTGAACTTGAGTATAAATCGTCAATAAAATATGTGTAATTTTACCTATTTGAAAACGAAAAATTTGTGTGAAATGTTTTATTTATATTATTTTTGATGGAAACCGTTGACAAAACGGGCATAATATTGTATAATTAATATGTGTGTGTTGATTTTTATGCAAAATATTTTAGTGCGGTAGCCCACGCTCCGCAGGAAAGGCAGAAAAATGAACGAATTTGTTATTATTACCGACTCTTCCTCCGACCTTCCCGCCTCCGTCGCCGAAGCGATGGGTGTCCGGGTAATACCCCTTGAGGTAAATATGGAGGGCAATATTAAGCTCAACGACGAGATCGATATCAAGGAATTTTACAATTATCTCAGAGATAAGCACGGAGCAAAAACCTCCGCTGTCAATATGGAGAGATTTACCGAAATATTCGAGCCTATCGTGGCATCCGGTAAGGACCTTCTCTATATCGGATTTTCCTCTGGACTTTCCGCAACATATATGGCGGGAAAAAATGCTTGCGAGGAGCTTTCCGAGAAGTATGAGGGCAGAAAGCTGGTCGCTATCGACTCGCTCTGCGCTTCTCTCGGTCAGGGACTTCTTGTAAAGCTTGCAGTAGATAAAAAGAACTCGGGAGCATCGATCGACGAGGTTGCGGCTTATATCGAGGAAGAAAAGTGGCATCTGGCTCACTGGTTCACAGTCGAGGACCTCTTCTTCTTAAAGCGCGGCGGACGTGTTTCGGCGGCTACCGCTGTTATGGGCACTGTGCTTCAGATCAAGCCCGTAATGCACGTTGACAATGCGGGTAAGCTTATCAACGTTGAAAAGGCGCGCGGCAGACAGGCGTCTATGAAGGCTCTTTTTGACAAGATGAAGTCATCGGCGATCAAGCCCGCTACACAGACCGTCTATATCAGCCACGGCGACTGCTATGACGACGCGAAGAAGCTGGCGGATATGATTACCGCAGAATGGGGAATTACCGACATTCTTATCAGCGAGGTTGGACCCGTGATCGGAGCGCACTCGGGACCGGGAACTTTAGCCCTATTCTTCTTGGCAACAGAGAGATAATCCATATATTTTTCCCGATACTGCGTTGCTCCTCGAAAGCGGCTCGACGTAGGAAACTACGCATACGCAAGCTTCGCTTGCTGACGCGAGTTTGCTAAGGCAAACATCGCCTTCGCCTTGCTTTTTTCGGTGCGCCTTGTCTCGGAAAAAATCTATTGGCTTATCATTTGTTCTTCATTGCTACAGAGAGATGAATTAAATGCAGAATGCAGAATTGCAGGATGCGAAAAATTAAAATAACACCGAGGTATCTCGGCGGAATGGAGATTTTTTAATGGGTATTACAGGACAAGTATATCGCAGTATGGTTCTTTCGGGAGCCGCTATGCTCAGCGACAGAAAAGAAGAGATAAATAATCTCAACGTTTTCCCCGTGCCCGATGGCGATACGGGAATAAATATGAGTCTCACTATGAGTACCGTCGGCAAGGCAGAGGAGGATTTGCCTATCGGCGCGTGCGCGGATAAGGTTGCGGGACTTATGCTCAGAAGCGCGAGAGGAAACTCGGGCGCGATCCTTTCTCTTTTCTTCAGAGGAATCGGAAAGGCACTCAAAGGCGTTGAGGAGGCTAACTCTGCGGAGCTGGTTGAGGCTTTCAAGAGAGGAACAACCGAGGCTTACCGCGCGGTTATGAAACCTACCGAGGGAACTATCCTTACGGTTATGCGCGTTGCGGGCGAGGAGGCAGAAAAGGCTTACCTTGCAAATAAGCGCATCGGTGTAAAGAAGGTATTTGCGGTTCTGCTTGAAAATGCTGAGAAGGCTCTGGCGCAGACCCCCGAAATGCTCCCCGTGCTTAAGCAGACGGGAGTTGTTGACGCGGGCGGCGCAGGCTTTTGTTGCGTGCTTCAGGGTATGATGGCGGCACTTGAGGGTAAGCCATATGTGGCGCAGAACGCACCCGCAAGCGAGAGCGACGCGCCCGCAGAGCCCGAAGGAGCTAATTTCGCTGACTTCAATTCCGAGGATATAACCTTCGGTTACTGTACCGAGTGTATAGTTGATAAAAACGAGCAGTATCTTGGCGAGGACACCTCTGGTGAGCTTTACGAGTTCATCAAGAGCATCGGTGATAGCGCGGTATTTGTGGATGATGAGAGCATCATCAAGCTCCACATACATACCAACGATCCCGGCGCGGTCCTGACCAAAGCAATACAGTTTGGTAGCCTTGCAACTGTCAAAATCGAGAATATGAGAAATCAGCATACCGCCCTCACCAAGGAGGCGGCAGAATCCGAATCCAATAAGGTGGAGGAAAAGAAGGTTCTCATCGAGAAGAAGTACGGATTTGTTAGTGTATGTATGGGCGACGGTATCGCGGCTATGTTCTGCGACATCGGAGTTGATAATATCATCACGGGCGGTCAGACAATGAACCCTAGTACCCAGGATATTATCGACGCGGTCATGAAGACCCCCTCGGAGTACGTTTTCGTCCTTCCCAATAATAAAAATATCTGTATGGTCGCTCGTCAGGCTGCGGAGATCATCACCGAGAGAAAGGTAATCGTAATTCCTACGGAGACCGTGCCCCAGGGTATGTCGGCAATGATCGCGTACAACCCTGACGCAGAGGTCGAGGACGTGGAGAAGGAAATGAACGACGCGGCGAAGATGGTTACCTCTATGTCTGTTACCTTTGCGGTAAGAGATACCGAGATCGACCGCTTCAAGATCACCAAGGGTCAGTTCCTGGGACTTGTTGAGAATAAGATCGCCTGTGTTACCGACGATAGCGTTGGTTGCGTCAAGCAGCTCTGCAGAGGAATGACGGGAGCCAGCTACGTTACCGTGTTCTACGGCGAGGACGTCGGCGAGGACACCGCAACCGCAGTAGCGGATATGATCAGCGAAAAGGTGGGCGGCGGATGCGAGGTCGCGCTTCTCAGCGGCGGTCAGCCCCTCTACGATTATATCATTTCTGTTGAATAATTACATTTAGTGAATAAAACGGTCACCCACCTTGGGTGACCGTTTTTGTGTCACATTAAGTCGATAAATTGCAATTTATCATTGAAAACCGCTTTGTGGTTTTCTTCCTTAATTCAGCACTCAGCACTTATCTCTGCGTTGCTCAATATATGAAGAGGGGAGGCTGAGCCTCCCCAAATTCTTTAAATCATTTTGCCGTAAGCCTCGCCCTCGTATTCATCCATGAACCACTCGGCGACCTTGGTCATCTTGATAGCGATCTTGTCGCCCTCAAAGGTAACGTAGGTGTGCATATTTCCGAGACTGTTGTCGAGGATATAGGTGCGGATGTGAAGAGTATTCTCGTTTTCCCAAACGGCAGACGCAAAGGCATTCAGCTCGCGACCTGCGGGAAGATTGATCTGATAGTCGTAATAATGCTTTTCGGGGAACTTGAAGAAGATATTTTTCGCCATTCCGAAAGGCATTTTTTTCTCGCCGCGCAGAGTATTGTAATACATAACACCGCTGTCGCCATCAAATTCAAAGCGCACCGAGGTGATCTGCATAGGGTTGTTGAAAACAGTGTATTCCTTGCCGCAGATATCACCGACCTTGGGCGAGTCCACCTCTCCTCTGAGAGATGCGACCTTGAGGTTTGCAAGTCTTTCGGCAAGCTTAGCCTCTGCCGCCTCGTCCTTTTCGTATGGCTCACCCACGTTGTCGGAAATATACTTTTTGAAGGACTCGAACATGCCACCGTAGGCATCGCCCTGAGTGTCGCCGATAAATACCGCAACAAGATCCTTCTCAGGAAGGATGAGGGCACATTCACAGCCCATGCCAAGAAAGGCGTAACCGTTTTCGTATGCCATCCAGATCTTGTATCCGTAGCCAAGGCCCTCCACAAGACCCTTGACGGGGTACTGCGTGCTGTTGGAGATCTGATATTTCGTTGCTTCCTCAATATAATCCGCAGGGAGAAGCTGCTTGCCGTGTGCCACGCCCTTGTTTTTTACAAGAGTTGCAAAGCGGACCGTGTCGCGAAGGGTAGCCATTACACCCGAGCCGCCCCAGGAGTGTTTGTCGGGAGATTGAATACACCAAGCGTCCTCGGAAAAACCTATCTCGCGGAGAGCCACGTCCTTGAGATAGTCAAGAAAAGGCTTGCCCGTCACGCGCTCCACAATGCAGTCAAGCATATAGGTTCCGCAGGTGTCGTAGATAAATCTCGTGCCGGGACGAGCCTGAGGAGGCTTGTTGAAGAAGCTGTATTCCCAATCGGGTACAAATCTGCCGTATGTCTCACGGTCAAAGGGCGTTGCCATCATAAGCAGATGACGAATTGTCGCCTCGGCTATATAAGGATGGAGGTTTTCGGGCAGCTTGTCGGGGAAGAATTTGTAAACGGGATCATCAAGCGAGATCTTGCCCTCGCCTATCAGAGCGCCTATCGCCATAGAAGTGTAGGTCTTGCTGGTAGAGTACATTCTGTGTAAAAAATCCTTGTGTATCGGCGCATAGTATCCCTCGGCAAAGATCTTGTCGCCGCGGAGAAATGCGAAGCCGTGAAGCATCGTGCCGCGTTCTTCGATTTCGTCGAGAAAGGCATTTATATTATCATAAGAAACACCGCATTCCGCAGGTGTCGCGAAAGAAAAATTGTCTTTTGGCATAATCTGTCCTCCAAATATTTGTAAAAACAAGGTGAAAACGTCCTTTTAGTAAATTTTAGCATGACAGACGATTTTTGTCAATATCAAAAAGCGTTTTCGTCTTATTAATTTTGATCAAAAGAACAAAATTGCTGTCCTTTTTATAGTACATATCAAGCGCTATAATATACTCATAAGCCGAGAGCGCGGCGGTATTCATTTGTTTCCTTCCTTTACCTTTCTTTACCTTTCTTTCCTTATTGCTTTCTTTTATAACTTTTTTCTTTGGTTTTCTTGTTGTGTTTGTTGTTACCGCTGTGCTCTCGGCTGACCCAAAATCGGAGGAGATTATGTATAAGTATTATAATGCCCACCCGAAGGGCTTTTTGGTGGATGATTCGATAAACCGAGCCATCAGTGTTGCCGCGAGAATAGACTATATGGACGTTCAGAATGAGTTGAACCGATACAAAAAGGCGGCAGGTGCAGAGCTTTATCATGGGGAGCATGACCCTTACGGCTATATTGAACAGATTCTTGGTGCAAAAAAGATAAATTTTGCTCACAGAAAGGGAATTATGCGAGTTACGGCGGCGAAATTTTGCAAAATGTACCCACGCGGCAGATATATTCTTGATATGGAAGGACATTTTGCGGCATGCGTCAACGGATTTATTCTTGATACCTGGGATTGCAGCGAGGAGCGAGTTATCTCGGCATATTTGGTGACTCCAAATAGCGAAGATCATAATATTACTCTGCGATTCTGCTATACCGTTCAAAAGCTGGGTGAAGATGAAACCAACGTCACGTTTTACGACGGGAACGGTAGATTTACCTCAAAAACACTTCCCAATGAAGATGCCGTGATCTACGTCGAAAGCCTTAAAAAAAGAGGTTATCCCGATATGAGTGATGCACACTTATGGCTATAAAAAAGATGCTCACGTGCGCACCTGTTATATGGCAGGTGCGCACGTGAGTTTTTTTGTGTTTATAAAAGTTTCCTGAAGTTTTCAACCCTGTGAAAGGTAGAATAATTGGCATCGTGGTAGTTTGCCGCGCCATTCATCGCAGTGCGTGAAAGATAGATGATATCGTCGCCCTCGATCTCAAAATCAACGTATTGAAAACCAACCTTTGCGGGGTCGTCATATCTTCGGTCAATGAGATCGCAGACCGTCTCCCAATGCTCAAGATCCCTTGACACAACAAGGGAAAGCAGATTTCTCGCGGTTTTCGGTGACTCAATGCGGCGGCTGATTATAGATAAATAATTGCCGCTTACGCTATCGTGTTTTATCATGAATTTAGACAGATTTCCCTCAAAATTTACCGCGTGAGAGTATTCGATAGGTGCGTCGGGATCGTCTGGGACGGAGAAAACGAGTATCTTTTTCTCGGCTTGGGTCTGATATCGCATATAGTTGTATAGCTTGCCGTCGGGAGCAACCACTAACGTGCCCTCAATATTGCCGTGGCGACCGTCGGGGGCAGCGCCTTCCCAGTTGGGATCGTGAATCACTGGAGGGGTGAAATGCCAGCTTTCGGGGTCGAGAAGGTCGGAATTTTCGCCGCAGGACATAACCATCGCGCCGTGGAAATAACCCTTGTCAAGCCAGCTGCCCCACTCAAGGGTCTCGTATATTCTGCCGTTATAATGAACTACGTTTTGCGGGTTCTTGTGAATTCCCGAATATCCCTTTTTGCCGTTTGAGCCTCGCAAAAGAGTCACGGGAGCTGAAAAGCTCCTGCCGCCATCCACCGACTTGCCGATAAGCAGGTCTCCGTACTCTGTTGAGACTGCAAGCATATAGAGAATTCCCTTATGGACAAAGAGTTTTCCCCAAAAGCAGGGCATCAGCTCACACTGATAATGCCAGGTCTCACCGTTATCGTCGGAGCGGAAAATCAGGGTCAGATTTTGAGGATGCTCGCCCTTGAAAACGTCCATTGAAGCAAGGAGAGAATTGTCGGGAAGCCTTACGAGAGAAGGGGAACAGAGCGCGCGACCTGAGAATGAGTAGCAGCTGTCGTCTGGGTGGAGATAATTGACCACCGTTCCTACTGCTTCTGCGCATTTTGCAAGCCTTACACGGCTCTTTTTGTCTCCTGACTTGACGAAAATTTCGTAGTCCTTTCCGTCCTCAAGATCGGTTATGTCAAATTCAAAAAAGTCTTTATTTTCAAGGCTTTCAGAGACGTTGTGAGTGCCGCTGACACTTCCGCGGATAGTAAATTCACCATTGCCGCGCTCTCGGCAAAACACGTCGTAATTTTCACAATTTGCGTCGAGCCATTCGATGTGGATACGGTCTTTTTGGGGGGCAAGTCTGCAAATGTAAATGTCGCCAACCTCCCACAAAAGGGGACGATAGGGGGTGTAACTCCATAAATTATAGCCCTTCATATAGATTTCCTTCCTTTTAAAACTGTTAAAAATTGAGTTCTTTGCTTAAAAAATAGTGGAAATTTGATTGAATTTGTTTTCTATTGTCGAAAAATATAAACTGAAGATTTAATTTACAATCAATTGTTGCAAAAAGTCACTTGCTGTCTTCATCTGCTTCAAACAGCCCTTTGCGTAATCACCAAGAACACCGCCGTCGGGCTTTCTTGTGGTCAGCTCGGTCTCGATACCGCAGAGGGTCATATGATATTTTGCGGTGAGGGGGTAGGGAAGACCGCCCTCGATAAATCCGAAGGTGCCGATGAAGGACTGTATCAGCTCCGCCTTCTCGGGATCCTTTTCGAAATTCTCTCCGAGCCAGGCGTAGAGCGTGGGGTGATAGTTGCACATGATTCCGCAGTAGCCCTGAGCACCCGATCTGAGACTTGCGAGCAGGGTCTGACAGTTTGCGTTAAGCAAGGCGAAGTGGCTGCCCTCAAGCTGACGGCAACGCTCGGCGATCACTGCAGAATCGCAGCAGGTGTCCTTCATATAGTAAAATCTTCCGGTTGTGAGTGCCCAGTCGAGAATTTTGGGTGTGACCAATCTTTTATAGGGGTAGGGGCACTCATAGAATCCAAGCTTGGCTTCTTTGGGGAGCTTGGCGATCAGTTTTTCGGCATTTGCGATGAAAACGTCATCGCCCTCGTTGTTTATATCAAGGCGGTTGGTAATAAGTATAAGTGCATCGGTGCCGCTTGTGTAGACGGCATTCAGCTCTTTTGCCTGATCCTCGATATTGTCGGAAATATGTCCCGATGATACCACTGTAAATCTTCTGCCGTGGGCCTTTTCAAGCTCTTTGGCACGAACATAGACTCGGCGGTTAAGCTCTTCGCGTTCTTTAAGTGTGAGAAAGAATATTTCGCTTGATTGGCAGACGGCGAAGATGCCCGAAATGCCGCTATTAAAGTAAAAATCAACGTATTTTTCGGCGGTCTCGTAGTCGACGGAGCCGTCTTTTTTATAGGGAGTTATCATTGTGGTAAATATATCCATAAAAAGCACCTGCCTTTCTAATTTGATTATACATCATTTTTTAGAAATTTGCAATAATTATATAGGACAAGGTTTTATATATTTGGGACACCGACTTGACAGCGAGTATAAATGATTATATAATAGAAAAAAGGATAATTTACGCAAATAGAGGATAGATATGAAAATACTGTTTCGTCAAAACCAAAAAAATCAAGAGAGTTTAAAAGGGTTATCACCTTTTGCTGCTTGCGGTATTAAAAATTGTTATTTTAAGTCGATAGAGCAGAGCTCACCTGACGGGAGCAGTACGAAAAAGAGACATTCTCACACGGGATATGAGTTTCACATAATTATTGACGGAAAGCAGCACTACGAGACCTGCGACGGAGATTTTTCGGTGGGTGGCGGCTATTTTCTTGCCATTCCGAAGGGAAGGGCGCACAGGCTTGTCTCGGCGGAATATCCGATCAAAAAATACGCTTTTACCTTTTCGCTTGAAGCTGTGGACAAGTGTATTTTTAGTTGTGTCGAAGACGAAAAATGCATGTGCTTGCCTATTCCCGAAAGGCTTTTGTCAAATATTCGGGCGATGGAGGAATATTCGGCTGATAGTTCATTTTCGTCGTCGGTTTTTGTGGAAAATTGCGTTTTTGAATCGGTGATCTTGCTCTTGAGGGCGATAGGTGTTAAGGAAAAAAGCGGTGCTGTAACCGATATTGTCGAAAGGAGCGAGGACGGACGTGTGGAGCTTGCCAAGCAGTATATTTCCGACAATATTGAGATGCCGCTTTCGGTCAGTGAGGTTGCGGCTTACTGTTATATCAGTGAAAAGCATTTGACCAGGCTGTTTTATTCCTCGGAGGGGCTCTCGCCTGCCTCATATATGCGGAGAGAGAGGATCAGACATATTGAGGAGCTGCTTCGTCTACCAGGATTGTCGCTTTGTGAGATCAGCCGATGTATGGGATTTCCAAACGAATCGGGATTCAACGCTTTCTTTAAAAAATACAACGGTATGCCCCCGGGGGAATACCGCAAGATGATAACAAACGGCAAGGGGTGACCTTGCCGTTTGTTGGTTATTGAGAATCTTCTTTGTTTTTGAGGTATTCTTTTAAAATGATATTGATAAATTGAGATAAAGAACGGTCGTCCTTTTCTGCTTCGAGTTTCAGTTTATTCAAAATATCGTTATCGATGGTTATACTGATCTTTTCTTTTAACGGTCTCATTTCTTTTTCCTCCGAGATCATCTTGTGAAAAAATTATACACTAAAATACGAATCGGTATTGACAAATCGGATAAAGTAGTATAAAGTGGTATGTATTAAAACAAACAAAGATATTTGGAGGAAATATGTTTTATTATAAGGTTCAGCGAATTAACAAGGTAACAAAAGAAGTTAATAAAAAGCTCGTTGGTGAGAGATTATTTAAAACAAAGAAGAAAGCTCAGGAATATGCGGATTGGTTGAATTATTTGAATAGTGACGATTTTGAGAATGTGTTGACGGCTGTTGATACGGAAGAGGAGTTCGCAGAGGAAGCTATGTCGGAATATATTGTGGTGAAATGCAACGGTGATGAAAGACGTTTTCTTATTATATTGTAGCCGTAGGTGATTGTGGTGAACTCATGCATTTTGACAAGACGCAAATAAAATTGCAAAGTATTTCTTAAGTATTGCTTCACCCATAAACTGCGAAGCGTTTTGAAAGTTTTTTTGGAAAGTGGGGGAGTGCAGAGGGGGAGAAAACCTATTTTTTCTAAAAAATGGTTTTCTCCCCCTCTGCAATTATTTAATTTAATTTCGCAATAGCGGCTAAAATTCCGTCAAGGTTTTCGCGGTATTTAGCCATTTTTGCCTTTTCGCCATCAACTACTGCGGCGGGAGCCTTGGCTACGAAGCCTTCGTTTGAGAGCTTCTTTTCGATTCTCTCGATCTCGCCTTCAAGCTTCTTCTTTTCAGCTTCAAGACGAGCCTTTTCCTTCTCAAAATCAATGATATCGGAGAGGGGAAGGAAGATCGTCGCCGAGTCGGTGATTATCTGAACGGCATTGTCGGCACTTACCTCGGTCTCGGCAAAGTTTTCGGCTACGATCAGCTCGGAAGCGGATGCCAAACGGGTGAAGAATGCCTCGGCAGATGCGAAAATGTCAGCGTACTTGGTAGCGAGATAAACCTTCGCCTTCTTGGAAGGAGGAACGTTCATTTCACTTCTTCTCGCGCGGATCGCCTTGATAGCGTCAATGATTTTGGTCATCTTCTCGGCATCAGCGGGGAATGCGCGGCACTCACATGCCTTAGGATACTCGGAAATCATAATGCTTTCCGCATCGTGGGGAAGAGCCTGATAAATTTCCTCGGTGATGAAGGGCATAAAGGGATGGAGGAGCTTCAAAATACCCTGAAGAACGTACGCGATCACGTTCTGGCAGGTGAGATTTGCCTCGGTGTCCTTTTCGTTAAGTCTCGCCTTTGCAAGCTCGATATACCAGTCGCAGAATACGTCCCAAGCGAAGCCATAGATAGCTCCGAGAGCAACTCCGACCTCAAAGTTGTCGAGGTTGGTAACAACGTTTTCGCAGAGAGCGTTGAATTCGTTAAGGATCCACTTGTCCTCGATAGCGAGTTTGTCACTGTCGGGGAGGTTGATGGAGTCGATGGTGAGGTTCATTCTTACGAATCTCGACGCGTTCCAGAGCTTGTTAGCAAAGTTTCTTGCCGCCTCGATCTTCTCGTCGGAGAATCTCATATCGTTTCCGGGAGAGTTACCGGTAGCGAGCGCAAAGCGGAGCGCGTCGGCACCGTACTGCTTAATAACCTCAAGGGGATCGATTCCGTTGCCGAGAGATTTGGACATCTTGCGTCCCTGGGCATCACGAACGAGGCCGTGAATAAATACGGTAGAGAAGGGCTTCTCGTCCATGTGCTCAAGTCCCGAGAATATCATACGCGATACCCAGAAGGTGATGATGTCGTAGCCGGTAACGAGAACGTCAGTAGGATAGTATTTCTTGAGATCCTCGGTCTCTTCGGGCCAGCCGAGAGTAGAGAAGGGCCAAAGAGCGGATGAGAACCATGTGTCAAGCACGTCCTCGTCCTGATGAACGGGCGCGCCGCACTTGGGACACTTATCTATGTCGGTCTTGGAGACGGTCATCTCGCCGCACTCGTCGCAATAGAATGCAGGGATTCTGTGACCCCACCAAAGCTGACGGGAAATGCACCAGTCGAGAATATTGTTCATCCAGTTGAAGTAGTTCTTGGAGAAACGCTCGGGAACGAAGTTGATATCTCCGTCCTCAACAGCCTTGATAGCTGGCTCTGCGAGGGGCTTCATCTTAACGAACCACTGGTCGCTGGTCATAGGCTCAACGGTAGTTCCGCAACGGTAGCAAACGCCAACGTTGTGGTCGTGAGGCTCAACCTTAACAAGATAACCCTGCGCCTCAAGATCGGCAACAAGTGCCTTGCGGCAAGCGTATCTGTCCATGCCCTCGTACTTGCCCGCATAAGCGTTCATGGTAGCGTCGTCGTTCATAACCTTGATCTGCTCAAGGTTGTGTCTCTGACCGACCATGAAGTCGTTGGGGTCGTGAGCGGGAGTGATCTTAACGCAACCCGTACCGAAGCCGATCTCAACGTAGTCGTCGGCGATAACAGGGATTTCGCGGTTAACGATAGGAAGAAGTACCTTCTTGCCGATGAGGTGCTTGGTGTTCTCGTCCTCGGGGTTGACCGCAACGGCGGTATCACCGAACATAGTCTCGGGACGGGTGGTTGCTACCTCTACGTAGCCCTCCTCACCGATAATGGGGTACTTGATGTGCCAGAAATTACCGGGCTGATCCTTATATTCAACCTCAGCATCGGAAAGCGCAGTGAGGCAACGGGGGCACCAGTTGATGATACGGTAGCCGCGGTAGATAAGTCCCTTATTGTAAAGATTTACGAAGACCTCGCGAACCGCCTTGGAGCAGCCTTCGTCCATGGTAAATCTCTGTCTTGTCCAGTCGCAGGACGCGCCGAGCTTCTTGAGCTGGCTTGTGATGCGAGCCTCGTAGGTGTCCTTCCAGCCCCAAACGCGCTCGAGGAACTTCTCGCGACCGAGATCGTAACGGGAAAGACCCTCGTCAACGCGGAGTCTTTCCTCAACCTTGATCTGTGTCGCGATTCCCGCGTGGTCGGTACCGGGAACCCAAAGGGTGTTGAAGCCCTGCATTCTCTTATAGCGAACGAGAATGTCTTGAAGGGTCTCGTCGAGAGCGTGACCCATGTGGAGCTGTCCTGTGACGTTGGGAGGGGGAATAACTATTGAAAACGAGGGGTTTGTGTTGTTTTTGTCGGGTGTGAAATATCCTTTTTCGCACCATTCTGCATATATTCTGTCCTCAAATTCCGAGGGAGAATATGTTTTCGGCAGTTCATTGTAGGAATTCATTTTTTTTCGTTCCTTTCAAATATATTTTCTTAATTTTTAACAAATAAAAAGCGTCCCGATGAAAAACATCAGGACGCGAATAAACACGTGGTACCACCTAATTTGTGTTTGTGAGTTTTTCTCGCATACAGCGTTGCTCCTCACAAGCGACTTGACGTAGAGAACTACGCCTGCGTCTTGCTTGTTTGCGGTGCGCCTTGTCTGCGAAAAAAATCATCAAACACAATCACCGCTTTTTACAAACACCTCTCAAAGGCTCTAACGTTGCCACCGTCGCGGGTTACGCAGAAATCCTTCACCCACACCGCTCACGAGCTACCTTCGGTCTTTACCCTTGCGCGCTCACACCACCCGCGCGCTCTCTGAAAGGGAATAGGACTTACTCCTCTCGGTCAAAGCGTTTAAATATTACGATATATTATACCATTGGTTTTTGAGGTTGTCAATAGTTTTTTGCAAAAAATAACCGCGAACAGTGATTTGTTCACGGTTAGTAGATCGTTAGGCTATATTTGAACCATTACAGGATCGATCATATCTTTTCAATCACCAGGTCGACTATCTTTTTGTCGCCGACAAAAATTGTTTTGCCTTTGCGGAGGATGTAGGCACCCAGAAAAGCGGCATTGCAGTTTTTCTCGAGGAGTTTGGTATCGGATTCTTTTTCAAAGGAGAGGATAGTGCAAAAGTCGCCGTTTTCATTATCGGTGATGGTGAGGCAATCGGTGACGTTACTGTCGAATTTCTTGCCTATGCGAAGTTGAAGCTCGGTTTTAACGTTTGTGAGGATTTCGCCCTCGGATGCAACGAAATTATATTTGCCGTTGCTCTCGCTTGCCAACTTTTCGAGTCTCGTTTCGGCGCGGTCTAGGTTTACACCGCAGGAGATGAGGGTCATAGAGAGGAGGGAGAGAAGGGAGAGAAGGGTGAGAAAAGTGATGAGTCTGATAAAAGTATTTTTCATAGTAAACCTCCGAATATACTAAATTCCCGAACGCGATTGCGATGGATTTTTGGAGCTGGTAATCAGAATCGAACTGATGACCCGATGTTTGCGAAGCAAACTCGCGGCAGAGAGCGAAGCGAACGTATGTCGTCTATTACCAATGACGTGCTCTACCGACGTAAGCCTACCGGCGAAGCCGTCGTATCTCGACGACTCGTATATTTTGAAAACAAAAAATCCACCGCGATTGCGATGGATTTTTGGAGCTGGTAATCAGAATCGAACTGATGACCTCGTCATTACCAATGACGTGCTCTACCGACTGAGCCATACCAGCGAAGCCGTCGTATCTCGACGACTCGTATATTATACCAAACAAAAACAGTTTTGTCAATAGCTTTTTGAAAAAAATTTCAAAAAAATAATTTTTGGTTATTTTGTCAAATTTTTGCTAAAAAATACAAGAAAAATACCACAAATTGCCGCCGCGAAGAATACGATACATACGAAGGCGGCATTGGCATATGGGGTAGCTTTTGTGAGCGACGCGGTGATATTCGCAAAGGCATCCTGGGATAGGGGGAAGATCTTCAAGGTGAGTGCGGTGAGGGATGAGCAGACTATTCCTTGGCAGAATTTTGCGATCAGGTAGGGCTTGAAGGATAGTTTTTGTCCCGAGCAGACAGTCATTACCTGAAAATGCACCGAGAGTCCCGACCAGCCGAGGGCTATGGATGAGAGCAATATTGCCGACATGGGAGGGAGGTCAGCCGCCATTCCAACACCGCTTGAAAGCTCGAAAAAGCCGAAGATCGCCGCTGTCAGGGTGGTAGGTGCGCCCAGCTTTTCCAACACTGCACCGAGACAACCGACGAAAGAAGAAAAAAACGCTACCAGTGCGCAGACGGTAAGCATTGATGATGCCGAGCTTTGTATTGAAGAAGTAAAAATGGCGACGGGAGAGGCGGAGGGGAGTGCAGAGCGCGGAGTGCGGAATGCAGAGGCTATGGAAGTGGAGGGTGTGGAGTTGGTTTTTTTGCTGATAAAAATTCGTCCGACTGTGCCGACGATCACGGCAGAAAGTATTACGCAGGCATAGAGGGTCACACCGAGGCGCAGACTTCCGAAGAGCGATACCCCCACGGCACTTATGACGAATGCCGAGCCGGGGGTATTGCAAAAGGTCAAAGCTCTCTCGGCTTCGTCTTTTTCGATCTCGCCTCTCTCTAGCATTGACGATATGGTTTTAGCTCCGATGGGAAAGCCGCAGATAATTCCCAGAATAAAAGCGCAGGCACCGCCCTCGCCTACTCCGAACAGCCATTTTACGGGCTTTGAGAGCAGCTTCCCGACTTTTGCTCCAAGCCCGCTTTTTACTATAAGCTCGGAGATCACCATAAAGGGAAAAAGGGAAGGTATGACGGTATTGGCGCATAGTTTCAAGCCTTTTTTCATATACTCTATTGCAATATCCGAGCGAATGAGAAAGAGTATGAATATTATAGCTGACGCTATGCCGAAGACAGCCGCTGTTTTTTTGTGACGTGTGTTATTTTGATTTAAAACGGTCATATTTTCTCTCTCCCGAGGATCTGTACTTCAATAAAATATATTTTGTCCGAGGGTGTAATATGAGCAATGAAAATAATAAAAATATGCGAGATAAGCGCGGTTTTGTTGAGTTTCTCGCGCTCAAGACCTCTATCCCCGCAGACGCTCTTACGGGGGATTTTCGCATAGAGATCAGGGGGAGAAATACTCTTTTTATGCAGGGCTGTCGTAGGATACTGAAATACTCGCCCGAGGAGATGATCATGGCGGCAAAGGGGTTTGAGGTCTCAATACGCGGCAGACGTCTTGTCTGCACCACCTATCACGACGGCACCGTCACGCTTGACGGTGTGGTAGACGGGGTGGTTTTTCTTGGCGAAAAGGGGGATGAGTGACGTGGATATGTCTTATTTTTTCTCTGGCGGCATTACGGTTTTTGCCGACCTTGACAACATAACCGCGCTACTGAATCTCTGTATGTATTACTGTATTCCTTACACCGATTTTCAGTCGGTGGAGGGTGGCGCCCGGCTGACCTTCAGACCTGCGGTTATGAGAAAGCTTATGAGGGAGGCTACCTCTCGCGGGATCGAGTTCAAAATTGTTAAAAAACGCGGTCTTCCCGCGTTTTTTGAGAGATATAGATACCGTTTTGGGATATTTTTTGGTATAATTTTTGCCGCGGTACTTATTTTTCTTTCCGAGAGCTTTATTTGGGATATCAACGTGACGGGTAACGAGTCTATAACCACGGCGGAGATCCGAGAGCTGCTTGAGAAGGAGGGATTTTCGGTAGGGTCATTTATTCCGTCGGCTAACACGGACAGGATCGAGAACAGGATACTTATGCAGACCGATCACATCTCCTGGATGTCAATAAACATTATCGGAACGGTTGCCGAGGTACAGATTCGCGAGTTTGCGCCGCCCGTGGGTGAAGAGGATATTACCCGACCCGCAAATCTTGTGGCGGCAAAGTCGGGACTTATTGAGGAGGTCAGGGTTTTTCGCGGCAATGTGGTGGTGGCGCAGGGAAGATACGTGGAAAAGGGAGACCTTTTGGTCAGCGGTCTTTACGACAGCTTACAGGTGGGGATAAGATACACACGCGCCCAGGGTCAGGTCTTTGCGCGCACCACGGAGGAGTTTTACATAGAAATTCCTTACGAATACGAGGGAAAACGCTACACGGGGGCGGAATATTACGATAAATATTTAAATTTTTTTGACTATTCGATTAACATTTCAAAAAACAGTGGAAATTTGGGTGAGTTTTATGATAAAATAGATATAGTGGAGAACTATTGTCTTCCTGATGGCGACGAGACACCTTTTGGTATGACAACGGTGAAATATCTCGAATACGAGAACGTGAAAATGCGCAGATCGAGGGAGGAAGCAGAAGTGCTTGCTTATTTTGAGCTATCTGAGAGGTTAGCTGAGCTTTCAAAGGACTCCATATTGATTCAAAAGACGGTTAAGCCTATAGTTTTCAAGGAGTCCTTCGCGCTTTTGTGCTCGGTCATCGTGATCGAGGACATTGCCGAGGTTTCCGAGTTTGAGGTCGATATAAAATAACACGGTTTCCCGTGTGGAAGGAATTTATGAGCAGTAAGATAATTAAAGTTGAATCCCCTGACGCGCTTTCGGCGGTATTCGGCTCCTGCGACGCAAACGTAAAGCTTATTGAGAAGAAGCTTGGCGTCGCTATTCACAACCGTATTGCCGACAGCGGCGAGAACGTGATCGTTGTGTCAGGAGAGAATGACGAAACGGTAGCCTTTGGCGCGAAGGCGGTCGCCTACCTTGTGAAAATGGCGAAATACAATGAGAATATCAATGATCAGAGCGTGATCTACGTTTGCGATATGGTTTTGTCGGGCAACTCGGGCGAGCTTGAGGAGCTTGGCGACGACACTATTTGCGTGACGATGAAGGGCAAGCCCATAAAGGCTAAGACCGTGGGTCAGAAGCAGTACGTAAACGCAATAAAGAAAAATACGATCGTCCTCGGCATAGGTCCTGCGGGTACGGGTAAGACCTTCCTTGCCGTGGCTATGGCGGTCAAAGCTCTCCGCGACAAGCAGGTGTCCAGGATAATTCTGACCCGTCCCGCTATTGAGGCGGGAGAGAAGCTCGGCTTTTTGCCGGGTGACCTGCAGAGCAAGATCGATCCCTATCTTCGTCCGCTTTATGATTCGCTTTACGAGATGATGGGAGCGGAGAATTACCAGAGGCAGGTGGAAAAGGGAGTTATCGAGGTGGCGCCCTTGGCATATATGAGAGGCCGTACTCTTGACGATTCGTTCATCATTCTTGACGAGGCGCAGAACTGCACTCCCGAGCAGATGAAGATGTTTCTCACCCGTCTTGGCTTCAACTCCAAGGCGGTGGTTACGGGAGACCTGACACAGACCGACCTACCCGTAGGGCAAAAGAGCGGTCTGAGTGAAGCAGTGAAGATACTTTCGGGCATCGAAGACATCGCAATCCACTCCTTCACCGAGCGTGACGTAGTGAGACACAAGCTTGTCCAGAAAATAATTCTGGCTTATGAAAAATACGACCGCGAGAGACGCGAAAAGCATAATCAGGTTCAAAACAAAAACAATAACGGAAAGGACGGCGACGGAAAGCATTACCGCGCTACAAGGAATTGACAAATGAACAGAAAAATGGGACTTAAGATCTATTTTGAGAACGACCAGGAAAAGCTTCCTATTACCTATAAAATGAAAATGCTTGTGAGAGAGTCGGTTGAGACTACTCTCGATTTTGAGGATTTTCAGAATCACTGCGAGGTTTCGGTGACCTTTACCGACAACGAGGGTATTCACGAGCTGAACAAGAAGTTCAGAGAGGTGGACAAGCCCACCGACGTGCTTTCTTTCCCACTCTTCGACTTTGAGGGCGACACCGAGGAGCCTCCCATTGACGAGATCATCCATAATCTCGGCGATATTGTAATTTCTCTTGAAAAGGCTCGCGAGCAGGCGGAGGAATACGGTCACTCATTCGAGCGTGAGGTCGCTTTCCTTTGCGTTCACTCTATGCTTCATCTGCTTGGCTACGACCACGAGAGAAGCGAGGAAGAGGACAAGGAAATGAGGGCGAAGCAGAGCGAGATCATGAAGATCATGGGCTTGGAAGTGAAATAAGTGAAGAGTGAAAAGTGAATAGTGAAGAGTTGAGGTTGAAAACCGCAAGCGGTTTTCTTCATCAGCTCAAGTTAAATAAAAAGACGCGGTTTAGGCTTAATTAAACCGACGAAGTGAGGTGAAACTATTGAAACCGAGTGAAAGACGTGCGCTTGAGGCTGAAAAGCGGGCGCAGAAGGAAGCCGAGGCGAGGGAGCGAGAGCTTGCTAAGCAGGCGAAAAAGACAGAGCGGAAGGGTACTGAGATTGGTGAGTCGGAGCCTTATGAAAGTGAGAGAGTCAACGTTGACGCTCCCTATCAAAAGCTTCCCGAGGAGGAGATCGAGGTCAAGGGCGACGGATATCACCGTGAGGGATTCTTTGGCAGTCACGTAAGGCTTATTACGTTTATTATCACTTTT
The DNA here is from genome assembly GCA_045612105.1 of Eubacteriales bacterium. Classification (GTDB taxonomy): domain Bacteria; phylum Bacillota; class Clostridia; order Oscillospirales; family CAG-272; genus SVTX01. The sequence goes on along the minus strand of JAZKYL010000119.1, from coordinate 1,562 downwards.
ACTTTGGTGTTGACTGTATTGGGTCCTTGGGGTATCGACAAGCTGGTTTCTATAAAGAGAAACGATTATGAGGGCGAGGACGTTACCGACAGGAAGAATATGACGGTTCAGGATTTGATCGATATTGCCGACAAGGGAATAAATATGCGTTGGTCGGATCTTGATGCCTTTAATTATACCGATCTCAGTTATAATTACAAGGACGAGAAAACCAAGAAAAAGAGTACGTATTACATAAGAGAGTATTCTATAAGCGAGGAGCTTGTGCTGAAGGTACAGGGTTATTCTCTGATGGGCGCTCCCGGCTACGCGCAGCTTTATTTTTACCGTGACGAGGGCAGTAAGGTTATGGAGGATATACGTACCGACAGCGTTTCGGAATTCCTTACACAATATGGCTACGACTATTAAGACAAGGATATAGAAAAATGAAAAAAACAGGATTTATTGCAATTGTGGGTCGTCCTAACGTAGGAAAATCGACTCTTCTTAACAGCATTCTCGGAGAAAAGGTGGCTATCGTTTCGTCAAAGCCTCAGACTACGAGAAACAGAATTATTGGCATACACACCGTGGGTGACGATCAGTTCGTTTTCCTCGACACTCCCGGCATTTTTAAGCCCCGCAACTCGTTGGGAACCTTTATGGTAAAGACGGCTAATTCATCGATGCAGGACGCTGACGCGGTTATTCTTGTGATCGATGCCGGCAAGCCGATCAGTGACATTGAGAAGAACGTAATTAAGTACGTGAAGAATAACGAGGTGCCCTCGGTTCTTGCGCTTAATAAGATCGATCTTTATCGCCGCGAGCAGATTGCCGAGACTATTGCCGCTTATGCCGCGCTCCATGATTTCAATGCCGTTGTGCCGATCTGCGCAAAGAATGGCAAGGGTGTCGACGAGGTGCTTGACGAGTGCAAGCCTTTTCTTGGCGAGTCGGAATTTTTCTTCCCCGAGGATATGGTGACGGATCAGTCGGAGCGTCAGGTTGCGGCAGAGGTCATACGCGAGAAGCTTTTGCGTACGCTCAACAAGGAAGTACCGCACGGTATTGCCGTTGTCATTGACAAGTTTGAGGATGCGCGCACGCTGGTCAGCATTTACGCCACCATTTACTGCGAAAAGGCTTCGCACAAGGGTATTATCATCGGCAAGAACGGTGAGGAGCTCAAGAGAGTCAGCACCTATGCGCGTCAGGATCTTGAGGCGCTGCTTGGCACCAAGGTATATCTCAACCTGTGGGTCAAGGTTAAGGAGAACTGGCGCGAGAGCGCGGCAGCGGTATCCAATTTTGGGTATAAGCCTGAATAAGTCACCCATCATCCGTAGGGGCGATTGACGAATCGCCCTACGGACCCTAATACGTATGAAAGGAGAGCAACCATATGCAAATGAGCGTGGACGGACTTGTTACGCGCGTGGTCAACACGGGCGATCATGACAAGGTGCTGCAAATTCTGACCGCAGAGCACGGCAGAATTTCGGTCATGGTCAAGGGTGGAAAATCACTCAAAAGCCCTGCAATGGCGTGCTCTCAAATGTTTACTTACGGAAACTTCG
>JAZKYL010000118.1:0-4402 GCA_045612105.1 Eubacteriales bacterium | reverse complement strand
TGGTCCCCCTTCCCCTGCCTTGGGGAAGGCTTACGCAAAGCGGAAAATGAAGCAATTTTGTAGCCGTGATAAGGGTTTTAAAGCTACAGTTGAGGATGCGCCGCAGTTAAACCTGAGCCCTCCCCAAGGCAGGGGAGGGGGACCGCCGCGCGGTGGGTGAGGATGCACCGTCTCAATGGACAACATCCCGATAAATTGCAATTTATCCGCTTCAGAAGAATAGTTACATCTTCATTTCACAAAAATCGCGGCAAAGGTATAAATTTCACCTTTGCCGCAAGCTTAGCTATTCTTTTTTTCTCGTTTTTTCGCAATTCTGTAATAATACAGGTCGTCAAAGCAGATAAAAACAGCAAGCAAGGTCACCAAAGCGCCAATTATCTTAACTCCAACTTCACTCTCGTCAAAAAACATTTGAAGTGTTGCGATAAAAAGAATTACGGTTATTGGAAGCAATATCAGCAATTCCGCAAGCATCATTACGCGAAGCTTTCTGCGACATTCTTCAGAGCTTGGCGCAAGAACCCTTGGTCTGACCGTCCTTCCGTCTGCGGCAAGACCGATCTTCTCCACCGCCATTCTATTCAACAATAAAACAATGGTAGGCAGAGTATCGCTGTTCCTTTCAAGTGTGTACTCCAGATTGTCCGAAAGATCAAAGGTTGAAACAAGATGAATCTTTCTTTTATAAAAAAATCTCACCCGTTTTGCGCCGGTAAACTTTCGTTCAACGTCAATATTCCACCCACCGTCACTGTTATTTTCGGTAAAATATCTCACACTCACAGTTTTATCTGTACCAAGCTCGCTTTCTTCAAATGAGACCGTACCATCAATCGGGATCTCGCGCCTGAAGCTGTCGTTATATAAGACCACGACCCTTTCGGTGTTGTTTTTCAAGGTAATCATAGCTCAACTCCGTATTTCAAAAAATAACAGTCAAACTTCTCCACGGGAACGGTTGTATACTGCCCGATAAAGCTCTCAACCGTCTCGCAGACCTGCATCATTTCATCGCTCGTTCTATCCGCAAAGCAGATAATTCCTTTTTTTATGCCACGGTCAAAAAACTCTCTTTTGTCTCTTTCCGACAGAGCGAAGGAGCTGAAATAAATGGCGGTTTGCGGATAATCCTTTTGATAACCGATCTTTGGTTTGCTGCAGCAGAGTCCTATCTCTTTTATCTCATCCCACGGAATAAAGCTTTTCTTAAAAGCGTTTTTATAATAAACGCCCTCCGCATTTATAACGATCTCAAAGAAAAATGTGTCTAACACCATCCAAGCCGCAAACAGGATCAACATAACGGACAAGGTCAAAAATACGCTTTTTCCAATATTATCTTGAAGAGCAAAGAGAGCAAAAAACATAAAAATAAAAGCCAAAGGAACTATAAAAACGAGTCCTAAGATCATCGTTCTTTTTGATTTTTTCAGCGCAAGATTTCGCTCCGATTCCAAAACGTCATAAAAAACTCTCTTTTTATCCATTTGTCTCCCTCCTCGCTGTATTACTCATAATTATACCATAACCGCGAGCCTTTGTCAACCTTATCAAATTTTACATCCTTTATTCACAGAATATTAACCTCCAATTCTCACTCGGTTTATGAAACTCGGGCTCAAATCCGCTATAATTATAATGATATATTATTGAAATAGGTAGGAAACATGAGAAAAAAACGACTTGAAACCATCCTTGAAAAGATAAAAGAGGCTCTCCGCTCGGCTATGCCGATAGCTTTGATCATTCTTTTTCTTTCATTTACCATCTGTCCCCTTCCCAACGACATCTTTATCGCCTTCGTAATAGGCACGCTGCTGCTTGTGGTGGGTCTGGGACTCTTCTCCCTTGGCGCGGAGATGTCAATGGAGCGAATAGGCGCACACATCGGTGCCAACCTGACCCGTTCCCGTAAAATTCCCATAATCGCGATCCTTTCGCTGATCGTGGGTGTGCTGATCACGATCTCCGAGCCCGACCTCCACGTTTTGGCGGGATATACGGGCGATCAAAAATTCTCCTTCATCCTTGCGGTTGCCGCAGGACTTGGAGTTTTTCTTGTCATCGCGGTCATGCGAATCATCTTCAAGATCAAATTCAAATACATACTTACCGTGGGCTACGGCGCGATCTTGGTGCTGTCGGTGGTTGCCTATATAGTCAACCCCACCTTCCTCGCCATCGCGTACGACGCGGGCGGTGTTACCACGGGCGCTATGTCGGTTCCCTTCGTAATGTCCATCGGCGCGGGTATCGCGGCGATCACGTCACAGAACAGCGAGGACGACACAAGCTTCGGTCTTATGGCGGTCTGTTCAATAGGTCCTATCCTCTCGATCCTTATAATGGGTCTTGCGGGCGGATTTAAGAACATTTCCTACACCCCCCACCCCCTGCCCGAGTTTATGAATTCGCAGGAAATGGGACTGTCCTTCCTCTCGGCGATCCCGAGCCTCGTTAAGGACGTGCTTATGGGTCTGCTCCCGATCCTTGCATTCTTCCTGATCTATCAGTTCTTTACCGTAAAGGTTCAGAAAAAGGAGCTGGCACAGATATTCATCGGCGCGGCTTACACCTTCGTGGGTATGGTACTCTTCCTTGTGGGTGTAAACGTTGGATTTATGCCCGTGGGCAGTTATCTTGGCGAAGTATTTGCCGGAATGGACAATTTCGCCTGGGTAGTCATCCCCGTGGGTATGATAATCGGCTTCTGTATGACCTACGCCGAGCCCGCCGTCGGAGTCCTCAACAAGCAGGTCGAGGATGCGACCTCGGGTACTATCCCTCCCAAGGTTCTCCCTATGGCAATGGCTCTCGGTGTGGCTCTTTCCGCGGGAATCGCAATGACACGCGCGCTGACAGGTATTCCGATCCTTCCTTTCCTCGTAGTCGGCTATATCGCGGCGGTGCTGCTTTCCTACTTCTGCCCCAGCTTGTTTACCTCCATCGCATTTGACGCGGGTGGAGTTGCCTCGGGTGTTATGGCGGCAACCTTCCTGCTCCCCCTCTCCATCGGCGTTTGCGCTATCAGAAACGCCACTCCCGATATAATAATGATAGACGCCTTCGGAACGATCGCTCTGGTTGCTATGACTCCTACTATCTCTATTCAGGTAGTCGGTCTTATCTATAAGATCAAGCTCAGCCACAGCAAGACAGCGGTTGCAGACGATGCGGACATTCTTATTATCGAGAGCCTCGGCGAGGATTATGCCGAGGCTGCGGCTGCGGCTGCTAACGCAACGGCAACCAAGCAGACCATTGTCGAGATCCCCGAGGACGACGACATCGAGATCATAGAATTCCCTTGCGAGTACGAGGATATTTCTGAGAAGGAACCCTCGGAAAGCATTAAAGGTTAATAAGAGGTCAGCGTGAAAGTTACTTCCCACTGATCGGCAAATCAACTGTTTCACGCGCGAATTTTGCCGATGTCAAAATTCATCGATTACTATTTTTGCCGCCCGTGCGGCGGAATGGAGATTAATATATGCAAAACATCTATCTTTTTATCACCATAATCAAAAAAAGCGACTCACGCGAGTTCCTGGATTTCTTTCTCAGGCACAAGGTCGCTCCTATATACAGCACCATCGGTCACGGTGCGGCGACCTCGGAGACCCTATCGCTCTTAGGTCTTGAGCAATCCGAAAAGGTCGTTATGCAATCGATAGTAACGACCACTAAGATCTATGAACTGAAGGCGGCACTGACCCGTGAAATGAGTCTCGACCTCCCCGACAGGGGAATCGCAGTGGCAGTACCCCTCACCAGCATCGCCTCAAAGCGCGTGCTTGACCACATCCTTACAGAGCAAAACGCTCCGATGCCCGAAAATTTCGAAACCAATGAAAGGAAGATCTCAATGGAACTTATAATAGCTATTTGTTTAAAGGGTAACAGCGACAAAATAATGAAGGTAGCAAGAGAAGCAGGTGCCGCAGGCGGTACTGTCGTCAAGGCGAAAGGAACCGCCTCCAGCGACGATATGTTCTTCGGAATGGCTATCTCCGACGAAAAGGAAATAATCTACATCGTATCCAGAAAAGAGCAAAAGACCGATATTATGAAGGCTATCGCCTCCTACACCAACGAGCACGGTACTCACCCCCTCACCTTCTCCCTGCCCGTCACCGAAACAGCGGGATTTAGGTTGCTTGAATAATATTTATTACGGCTAGGAGATAATTTTTTCAAAAAGTTATCTCCTAACTATTTTTATACGATTTCAAATTTTGATTTGTCGGGGACGCGGGGACGCGAGGGATGCGTGCCTCCGGCGGCAAGCTTTTTGAAAAAAGCTTGGCAAAAACTTTCCTGGAAAAGGGGGTTCTCTAAGGGTGGCGCAGGATTTTTCGCTCCTGCGGAGCTAAAAAAAATCCCTCACGATCCTTTCTCC